>NZ_JAKRFD010000009.1 GCF_022348185.1 Epibacterium sp. Ofav1-8 | reverse complement strand
CGTTCTTTGCGAACTACCGTCCGCAGTTCTACTTCCGCACCACCGACGTGACCGGCACCGTGACCCTGCCGGAAGGCACCGAGATGGTGATGCCGGGCGACAACCTGAAGTTCGAAGTTGAACTGATCGCGCCGATCGCGATGGAAGACGGTCTGCGTTTCGCCATCCGCGAAGGCGGCCGCACCGTCGGCGCCGGCGTCGTGTCCAAGATCCTGGCGTAAGCCAGGATCGCATCGACGCGCCATACGGACTGTGTCGAAGATCCCCGCGTAAGTCTCGCGAAGATCTGAGAATAGAGAGGGCCTCCCAACGGGAGGCCCTTTTTTGTTGCGAGGCGCTGCCTCGCGCTCCGAGGTATTTGTAAAAAGATGAAGCGCTCGCCCCAGGGGATCCGGCGGCGCGCCACCTTAGCGCTGCGGTACCTCTATAGGGCCTCAAGCGCAGATCTGATCTCGTCGAGCTTGAACTGCGGGAGGTTTCTGACCTTGATGATAGAGGTCAGATGGTCTGGTTTGCTAATGCCGACAAGGCTGCACAGCGACACCTCATTCATCAGAGCCGCAGCAATAGCAAACTCGCTGAGCGTAAGATCAAGGGTCTGTGCGACTGGGCGCAAGACAGAGATTTTCTCGTGGATTTCGGCCAGAAGCGCCTGAGGAAGCTGGTCTCTGGCGTCATGAAAGCGGCAGGCCGGACCTTCGCGAAAGAAGGTCTCGGTTATCAGGCCGCGAAATAGGGTGGAGCGGCCTATAAACTTCTGCCCGCGCTGATGTAGCCTCGATAAGAACGGCTCATCGCATCGACGCTCCAGCGCTGAATAGTTCCATTGCAGATAGCTGCCAAACCCGATGTCAGCGGCATGTTGCAGCTCCTCCCAGCTGCGCGGGCTGACACCATAGGATCCGATGTAGCCTTCCTCCTGCGCCCTCTCAAACAGCGACCGGATCTTATCGGAGAGCAGCGCTGGCGGTGGACCATGCAGCAAGACCACATCGATCGCATCCATCTGGAGCCGCCCGCGGCTGTCATCGAGACAGGAGAGGAATGTCTGCCAATTGATCTCGTCCGGTGCAGCTGCGTTGAGGCGCGAGAGTTTTGTCACAATCAGCAGATTATCTCTCTGCCCGGAACGGCTTACGGCTGTCCCCAGCAGGGTTTCACTGACACCGTCACCATAGGCTTGCGCCGTGTCGAAAACATCAATCCCGCTCGCGATTGCGTCTTCGATCAGCTTGATGCGTTGCGCCTCGGGACCGACGCGCCAACCGTTTTGCATTCCGTTGAGGGTCTGTTCCCCGCCAAGTTGCCAGCAACCAAACCCGATCTTGCCATAGCCCATTTGTCAGAGCTTTTCGTACAGTCTGAATTCAAAGGAGACGCGCGTTTCATCCTCGTTGTTGTTCAGGGCGAGACCATGAATCAGGTGGGAGGAAAAGATCAGGAATTCGTCAGGTTTGGGGTTTTCACGGACCAGAGCGGTGTTTCCGCCCCAATCGAGAATACTTGCAACGCTGTAGCGCTGAGCGTTCATCGTGCTGCCGGCTTTGGTGCGGGTGATCTTGCTCTCAGGCAGAAGGTGGCTTCCAGGGGCCATCGGGAGCCCGCTACAGTCATTCACGCCACACACGGGGATCCAGATATTGACCATTTTCGGCACGGAACCGTGTTGGTCGAAGGCTTCGTAGATGTCTTTGTGAACCGTATTGTAGTTGTGACTTTTGGGCTTGTTGATGCGCGCGATCATCCAGACATCCGTATTGGTCTGCGGATTGGTAAAGCTCAGATCAACCCCGAGATAGGTGCTGAAATTCTTGACGATCTTGGCGCTGTCAAAGCCGAGGTCGGCGGGAAACAGGCGTCGGCTGCGTTTGATCACCTCGCCATGGAGCGCATCGTCGACGTACGCGTGATACCGTTCAAGCGTGAAACCGTTGAGGTCGATCTCCGGGCGCAATTCTGTGACGATCTGCATGATTGCTGCTGTGGTTTCTGTATAGATCGCGGCGGGATCATAAAAGTCATCAGCCTTCAGCGTCGTATAGCCGGCGTCATACCAGTCGGTGTGTTTGGTGATATCGTCGAACTTGGTGGACAACACCTCGTCTGATCCCACACCGTAAACGTCCTCAGCTGCAAGCTGTACTGGGATTTCTGTGCCGTTGATGAGATATTGGGTTTTCATAATTGGTCGCTCTAAAGTTGATTGGACCCGTTGCGAGTCTCTCAGAATGATGTCCATAATTCGTTTAAAACGAGTGAAAAATTCTAGCGATTGGGGCGCTGGCCACGTGCGGGGCAGTGGCGCATCGCGATCAGTCCAAAGGGGGAAAGGCGAAACCGACTTAGGAGATCGTGAACCAAGTGGAGACGCTGCGGCCTTGCGCTCCGAGACTTTGCGCAAAGGTCAAACAAGCCATTGCCGCCGCTGGAGTGTCGGGATCGGCATCCTTAGAGCGCGTCGCGTGTGGAACCGACTTTGCTGAATTTGGCCCTTGGTCGCACCGAACCCGCGATGACGGCTGTGAGATGCTCTGGCTCGCTGACACGCCCAACGTGGTGTGGACCTGATCCGAGGTGCGCGTCATCGTGAAGGTCTGTCGAATTCGCGCGCCGATAGGTGCCGGGCTAGCGAATTCTGTCCAACTGTTTGCGCACGGCCAGGAGCATGTGTAACGCGGTCTGTTGGTCCCCCTCCGAAAGATGGTATTGGGACAGCCTCAAATCAGTGCCTGACTGCGTCAGAATCTGATCCAGCGGCTCCCGCGGTGACCACACCCCGCCAGCGTGGACACGATAAATGGACGGCTCCACGTCCTGCATATACTTGAAGCCGCCGTAGCTGCCGAGCGTGCTCCAGAGAACCCGGTCCTCATTGACCACAGTGCCGATTTTTTCAGGGATCGAGATTCCACCCCGGAAGAAGAGTGTGTTGGTCAACAGCCAACAGGCACATCTCTTCAATTCCGCGGGAGAATAGTCGCGCTGAAACGCCGGTGGTAGCTTACTGTCGGATTGTACGTCGTAGTTCACATCTACGACGGTGGAGTTATGCCCGCATGCGACAAAGCTCTTGTTTGCTTCCAAGAAGTCAAATTGCTTCTGGATCTTGGATACATCTGACCAGGCGTCATCTCCATCGCAAAGAGCGATGTACTTCGGACTCATGGCGTTGACGATGCGCTTGAACGGAAAGGCGCCCTTGCTCCAGAAGTTATCGGCGGCATTGATCACTGTGACTTCGACGGGTTTGTCCCGAAATCTCTCAAGGCACTCATGTATTTTCTGGGGTGTCTGATCGGTCGAGCAATCATTAAAGATCACGAGCCCTAATGTACCCGAAAACTCTTGGGTCAGTACGGAATTCAGGCACTGCTCGATGAAAGCTTCGTGGTTGTAGGTGACCGTGATGACAACGACGTCCAAATGGTCCATCTCAAGATTGGGTTTTGGCAGTTGCATCGAAAGATTTTCAATATGCATGGATCGGTTACACCTCGACTGAACAGCCCTCTAAGCCGCGTGCAAACGTGGTACGTTCAATTCCTTTAAATCGAGTGAAGCCTCTGCGCTTGCTTGCGAGGCAGGCCGCCCAGCGGTGCACCCGTTTGGGGGAGGGGGAAGCGCCGAGTGGCTATCCCCCTTTCTGATGTACGTCGCGCGGTCTATGTGGCGTGTGGCTGGCACGCCGTTGCGGTGACCGGCCAGATTGACGACTGCATTTTTGGGGTTCGGATTTGATTGCGCAGCTGTTCTCTTTTCTGCGGAGCGTTGCGATTGGGATATGGGGCGCTGTTGTTATGTACATGGGAGGTGCCCTCATGCTTGTTGCGCTCCCTTCGCTTCAGGACAATGCCGAGAAATCCATCAATGACAATGGCGTGCGTCCGGAGGCTGTTCAGCTACGTTTTCTGCATCCCGGCTATCTTGTGGGTGCCTTCAATGAGTTTGAAGCCAGCGGTTGGTTCAACGGTTTGTTTGGCTCCTTCGTTGTCGAAAAGAACGACGTGAAATCCTACGCCGTGTTCAGCGCCGCCGCTGGTGACACCGACGGCCCGCATCTGATTGCAGTGCGACAAGATGATGGCATTCGCGCGTATCTGCGCGCCATCTTGCGGGGAAAGCAGTCGTTGCCCGCACAGGTGCGCATCCGTGGCTTCGTGACCGCCCGGGAGTATTACGATTTCGAGATTAAGCGGGACCTTCGACGCAAGGGGCACGTTCTGCGAGGCCGAATATACTATGTGGAGGTTTTCACGGATCGGCGCGGGCGAACACTTGCTTTCCTTTGGGGCCGCGAAGTTGGTCTGCTGGGCTTTAGTGTCGTCACGTTGTTTGTTGGCTTTGTTTTGATCCGTTCAGAGAGGGAGACCGCGCGATGATCCATAAAGCCGCTCCTCCCCCTTGCCACACTGTACCAACAGGTGTAACAGGCCCCATCCCGCACTGCGGGAAATGGGCGGGGTGATTCCCGCCTTTTGGGTTCGATGAGGGTACGTGATGAGCACGGGACCTTCCTCTCAACCCCAACGCCTGACTAAAAGGCTATACGATGCAAAGCCAAAACATCCGTATCCGGCTGAAGGCATTTGACTATCGTGTGCTGGATGCGTCCACACAAGAGATCGTCAACACTGCCAAGCGGACCGGCGCCCAAGTGCGCGGCCCGATCCCGCTGCCGAACAAGATCGAGAAATTCACTGTTCTGCGTGGTCCCCACGTGGACAAGAAATCCCGCGATCAGTTCGAGATCCGGACGCACAAGCGTCTTCTCGACATCGTCGACCCGACCCCGCAGACCGTGGACGCGCTGATGAAGCTCGACCTGGCTGCCGGCGTTGACGTCGAAATCAAGCTGCAGTCATAAGATCGGAGGGTAATTCATATGCGCTCTGGTATTATCGCAAAGAAAGTGGGCATGACCCGCTTGTTCATGGAAGACGGCAAGCAGATCCCTGTGACCGTTCTTTCCCTCGATGGCCTGCAGGTTGTCGCTCAGCGTACCGATGACAAAGACGGCTACACCGCCGTTCAGCTCGGTGCCGGTTCCGCAAAGGTCAAGCGCGTCTCCAAGGCGATGCGCGGTCACTTCGCGGCCTCCAAGGTTGAGCCCAAGCGCAAGCTGGTCGAGTTCCGCGTTCCCGCGGATGGCCTGATCGAAGTCGGCGCGGAAATCTCCGCCGAGCACTTCCTGGAAGGTCAGAAAGTCGACGTCACCGGGACCTCCATCGGTAAAGGTTTCGCCGGTGCGATGAAGCGTCACAACTTCGGCGGTCTGCGGGCTTCCCACGGTGTGTCGATCTCTCACCGTTCCCACGGTTCCACCGGTCAGTGTCAGGATCCGGGCAAAGTCTTCAAAGGTAAGAAGATGGCCGGTCACATGGGCGCTGCACGCGTGACCACCCAGAACCTCGAGGTTGTCAAAACCGACGCCGACCGTGGTCTGGTCTTCATCAAAGGCGCTGTTCCTGGTCCGAAATCCGGCTGGGTCACCGTCAAAGACGCCGTGAAGAAGAAAGCACCCGAAGGTCTGCCGTTCCCGGCGGCTCTGAAGACTGCTGCTGAAGCTGCGGCTGAAGCACCCGCGGAAGGGGGTGAAGCATGAAACTTGACGTGATCAAACTGGACGGCGGCAAAGCGGGCGACATCGAACTGTCCGAAGACCTGTTCGGCCTGGAGCCGCGTGCGGACATCCTGCACCGTGTGGTCCGTTGGCAGCGCAACAACGCGCAGGCCGGCACCCACAAGGTGAAGACCCGCTCCGAGACCTCCTACTCCACCAAGAAGATCTACCGCCAGAAGGGCACCGGTGGCGCACGCCACGGCGACCGTAACGCGCCGATCTTCCGCAAAGGTGGTATCTACAAGGGTCCGACCCCGCGGAGCCACGGCCACGATCTGACCAAGAAATTCCGCAAGCTGGGTCTGCGCCACGCGCTGTCCGCCAAAGCAAAAGCGGGTGAACTGGTCGTGATCGAGAACGCCGAAGCCGAAGGCAAGACCGCCGCTCTGGCCAAACAGGTTGCAAACCTGGGCTGGAAACGCGCTCTGGTCATCGACGGTGCTGCCGTCAACGAAGGCTTCGCTCGTGCCGCCAAGAACATCGAAGGGCTGGATATCCTGCCGTCGATGGGCGCAAACGTCTATGACATCCTGAAGCGTGACACCCTCGTGCTCACGAAGTCGGCTGTCGAAGCACTGGAGGCTCGCCTGAAATGAGCGCGAAGGCAGAACACTACGACGTGATCCGCAAGCCGATCATCACCGAGAAATCCACCATGGCGTCCGAGCACGGCGCAGTGGTGTTCGAGGTGGCAATCGATTCCAACAAGCCGCAGATCAAGGAAGCTGTCGAAGCTCTCTTTGGTGTGAAGGTCAAAGCGGTCAACACCACCGTCACCAAGGGTAAGGTCAAGCGTTTCCGCGGCCAGCTGGGCAAGCGGAAAGACGTGAAAAAAGCCTACGTCACCCTGGAAGAAGGCAACACCATCGACGTGTCCACCGGACTCTGAGATCTGCTTGTCTGAGAATTCAGAAGGCCCCTGCGAAAGCGGGGGCCTTTTTCTGTTGAAAGCGCGTGAATGTGTTTTTTCCTTGTAGCGCCCCTCAGGTTTTATTCTCGTGTGGCATCTTGATGGTGTATTGTGCGGGGATGTTGAGAAACTGGCAAATACGCGACGTATCCACCTCTTTTGTCACGTCGATCACCAGCAATTTGTCCGGCGCATCCGCAAAGTAGGTTTTGATCGCCTCGTTGCGGTATTGATAAGCCTTTGTGTAATAATCGTAGTCATAGAGCTTGTCCCATAGTACCTGTTTGGTTGCACCCTCATATGTGGTCAGAAGACGCTCTTTGTGAAAATGGATGTAGTCAGGATAAAGATAAGCAATCTTTTCTCGAATATCCTGTTCCGTGACCTTATCCATGTCCCCCAGCTTGAACGATTTCTGATGAAATCGGGTCATGGAGGTGAACCAGGCATCCACGTCACGTTCCGTCAAGATGAATTTACTGTTGGGAAAGAGCGCATCGGCCGCAACGTAGGTCAGGCCTTGCGAGAAGGGCATGTCCTGAAAAGCGTCGTGTTTATCGCAGAAGGATTTGAATTCCGTGTAGTCCGTATGGAAAACGGCTTTGGTTAGGCGCGCCTCTTGCGTCTGTTGTTGCGCAACGTTGTAGCCATATAGCTGAAGGATGGTGCGTAGTGTGGTTGTACCGGTCTTGTTGAAGCCGATGCCGAAGATTTTATTGAAATTCTTGTTCCCAATCACATGTTGCGAAACCATTTGGGTAAACTCTTTAGGGGTCATGGCGATCATCGGTTTTGGTTGCGAGGCATGAATTGAACCGGCCGGAGGCTGGCTCGTTCATTGGTTGTCGCTCAGATTGATTTCAATTCTATTAAATCGGGGCCTTATGTGGGGGAAGCGGGCCGACCCCACGGCGCAGTCTGGCGGATAGAGGCATCCGCGCGCGCCCGAGATGCCTGAGATCGCATGGGGCAAGAGGCATTTCAGGACAGGTTTAGCTCCTTGTAGCAGGCTCGACCTCTTCCCCATTGCCACCACACCCAACCTCTGCTACATCGCACCAATCCTGACAGGCCTCGGATTCGTTCCGGGGCCGTTATCTTTGTCGGGACATTCGACCCAGGGACCTTCGGGGCCCTTCATCGGTCACCTGAACCCGGCGCGGATGCGCCAAGGCAGGGGGCTTTAACATAGCTGAGCCAAAGATAATAACCTAAGGCTCGGCACGCTAAACGGAAGACAGAAAGCATGGCACTTAAGTCGTATAAACCGACGACGCCGGGCCAGCGTGGGCTGGTTCTGATCGACCGTTCGGAGCTTTGGAAAGGGCGTCCGGTCAAATCTCTCACTGAGGGTTTGACCAAATCGGGCGGCCGGAACAACACCGGACGGATCACTTCTCGCCGCCGTGGTGGTGGCGCAAAGCGTCTTTACCGGATCGTTGACTTCAAACGGAATAAATTTGATGTCGCCGCGACCGTCGAGCGCATTGAATATGACCCCAACCGGACTGCCTTCATCGCATTGGTGAAGTACGAAGACGGCGAGCAGGCTTACATCCTCGCGCCGCAGCGTCTGGCAGTTGGTGACAAGGTCATCGCCTCCGCAAAGGCAGACATCAAGCCGGGCAACGCAATGCCGTTCTCGGGCATGCCGATCGGTACCATCGTTCACAACATCGAAATGAAGCCCGGCAAAGGCGGCCAGATCGCCCGTGCAGCCGGTACGTATGCTCAGTTCGTTGGTCGTGATGGTGGCTACGCTCAGATCCGCCTGTCCTCGGGCGAGCTGCGTTTGGTCCGTCAGGAATGCATGGCCACCGTCGGTGCCGTGTCCAACCCCGACAACTCCAACCAGAACTACGGTAAAGCCGGTCGTATGCGTCACAAGGGCAAGCGTCCGAGCGTCCGTGGTGTGGTTATGAACCCGATCGACCACCCCCATGGTGGTGGTGAAGGTCGGACCTCCGGTGGTCGTCACCCGGTGACCCCATGGGGTAAGCCGACCAAGGGTAAGCGCACCCGCAACACCAACAAGGCGTCGCAGAAGCTGATCATCCGCTCGCGTCACGCTAAGAAGAAAGGGCGCTAATCTATGACTCGCTCTGTATGGAAAGGCCCCTTCGTCGATGCTTACGTGCTGAAAAAAGCCGAAGCAGCGCGCGAGTCCGGCCGCAATGAAGTGATCAAGATCTGGTCCCGTCGTTCCACCATTCTGCCCCAGTTCGTGGGTCTGACCTTTGGTGTGTACAACGGCCAGAAGCACATTCCTGTCAACGTCTCGGAAGACATGATTGGTCAGAAGTTCGGTGAGTATTCCCCGACCCGCACCTATTATGGTCACGCCGCTGACAAAAAAGCGAAGCGGAAGTAAGTCATGGGCAAGGATAAAAACCCCCGCCGCGTGGCAGACAACGAAGCAATGGCGAAAATCCGCATGCTTCGCACCAGCCCGCAGAAACTGAACCTGGTGGCTCAGATGATCCGTGGCAAGAAAGTGGACAAGGCTCTGACCGACCTCACTTTCTCCAACAAGCGGATCGCGCAGGACGTGAAGAAATGCCTTCAGTCCGCCATCGCGAACGCCGAAAACAACCACAACCTTGACGTCGATGAACTGATCGTCGCCGAGGCATGGGTCGGCAAGAACCTGACCATGAAGCGCGGTCGTCCGCGGGCCCGTGGTCGCTTCGGCAAGATCCTGAAGCCGTTCGCTGAGATCACCATCAAGGTGCGTCAAGTTGAGGAGCAAGCCTAATGGGACATAAAGTCAATCCGGTTGGCATGCGCCTGCAGATCAACCGCACCTGGGACAGCCGCTGGTACGCTGACACCAAGGACTACGGTGATCTCCTCCTCGAGGACATCAAGATCCGTGAGTTCATCAAGGAAGAGTGCAAGCAGGCCGGTGTTGCCCGCGTGATCATCGAACGCCCCCACAAGAAGTGCCGTGTGACCATTCACACCGCGCGTCCGGGCGTGATCATCGGCAAAAAAGGCGCGGACATCGAAGTTCTTCGCAAGAAGATCGCTTCCATGACCGATTCCGAGCTGCACCTGAACATTGTTGAGGTTCGCAAGCCGGAACTCGACGCACAGCTCGTTGGCGAGTCCATCGCCCAGCAGCTGGAGCGCCGTGTGTCCTTCCGTCGCGCGATGAAGCGGGCCGTGCAGAACGCCATGCGCATGGGCGCCCTGGGTATCCGGGTGAACGTCGCTGGTCGTCTGGGCGGTGCAGAAATCGCACGGACCGAATGGTACCGTGAAGGTCGTGTGCCGTTGCACACCCTGCGCGCAGACATCGATTACGCACACTCTGAAGCCTCCACCCCCTATGGTATCATCGGTATCAAGGTGTGGATCTTCAAAGGCGAGATCATGGAGCATGATCCCCAGGCGCGTGATCGCAAGGCTCAGGAAATCCAGGACGGTCCGGCACCTCGCGGTGCAGGCGGTAACCGTCGTGGCGACCGCTAAGGAGTAACGCGATATGCTTCAGCCAAAGCGTACTAAATTCCGTAAGATGCACAAAGGCCGGATCAAGGGCGACGCCAAAGGTGGCTCTGATCTGAACTTCGGCACCTACGGCCTGAAGGCAGTGACACCCGAGCGTGTGACCGCCCGTCAGATCGAGGCAGCCCGTCGTGCCATGACCCGTCACATGAAGCGTCAGGGTCGTGTCTGGATCCGGATCTTCCCGGACACCCCGGTGACCTCCAAACCCGTCGAAGTGCGTATGGGTAAGGGTAAAGGCTCCGTGGACTTCTGGGCGTGCAAAGTGAAGCCGGGCCGTGTGATGTTTGAAATTGACGGCGTCAATGAAGACATCGCCCGCGAAGCGCTTCGCCTCGCAGCCATGAAGCTGCCGGTGCAGACCCGCATCGTGGTGCGTGAAGACTGGTAACTCCAGACTTCTGCAAATGAATGTAAGCCCCTCGTCAGGAAACTGGCGGGGGGTTTTTCTTTGCGCGCCGCCTTCCGTCGGGTGGGGCCTGATGTGCCGTCAGAACGTCCTCCGGAGACGGGCGCGCGCGGGAGAACGGCCGCGTTTTGCGATCAGTTGTCGGAACAGAGAGTAAATGTTCACCTTATACCCCTATATCTGTTGACCTCCGCTTTTGATCCTCAGGAGGGCAGGTGATGAGACTGCAGGTTGGGCTGTTGGTGACATTGGTCGTGGTTGCCGGCTGTGATCTTTACGTCGGGCCGACCGGACAGGACGGTGCGACAGAGGCCGTCACGCGGCAGACGCGGCTGGCGGCGATTAGCCAGGCGCCCTATCGCTACCGGCACGCCACCTATTGGACGCTGGCCAACGGATGTACCTACTCCCCCGCACCCGGCGCGCCCGGTTCGCCCGGGGGCTGGCGCTGGTTCCTGGTGAACAATCCGCTGTCACCGGAGCGGCCGATGGTGCACGAGGGCTGCGCCTATGTGTTCGAGGGCGATGGCCCGGGAATATGACTCCATTTGGGCGGCGGCGATGTCCGCTTTTGAAGCGCTAAAATTAGATTTGAAAACCTCAAATCCGGGAACGTTTCCTTTAACCTTGCGCGCTACGGTCCGGGCAGTTCAGTGATCACGGAAGGACCCACACGATGAAGCTTGTTCCCACCTTTGCCACCGCGCTTTTTCTCGGCCTTGCCGGCGGCGCCCAGGCAGCAGATGTCATGCTGTTTACCGAAGACTACGCGCCCTTGAACTTTGAGCGGGACGGCGAGATCGTCGGTCTCGGCGCGGATCAGGTGTTCGAAATGATGGATCGGGCCGGTATCTCCTACGAGGTGGAGCTGACCCAGTGGTCCCGTGCCATCGGTCAGGCGGAGCGTCGTCCCAACACCTGCGTGTTCAGCACCACGCATACCGAAGAGCGTGATCCGAATTTCAAATGGGTGGAGCCTCTGGCCTCCGACAGCACCATTCTGGTGCGCAAGGCCGGCAGCGATGTGGCGCCCGCCACGATCGAAGAGGCCGCAGCCTACCGCACCGGCAGTCAGACCGGCGACTATACCGTTGGCGTGCTGGAGGAAGCGGGCTTTCAGCAAATCGACCTGGCGCCCAATCAGGCCGCGACGGTCAAGAAGCTGCTGCAAGGGCGCATCGACCTGATGGCCACCTCCGGTTCCTTCCTCGAAGCCTCGCGCGCGGATGGGGTCGAGGTCGAGGAAGCCCTGGTTCTCTCCACCACGACCATGTCGCTCGCCTGTAGCCTGAAGACCGATCAGGAGCTGGTCGACCGCATGCAGGCGGCGCTGCAATCGATGATCGACGACGGCACCCAGGCCGAGATCGCGGCGAAATACGAATAACACCGGCGGCCCGGGCAGCGCGCCCCGGCCGACCTGCCAAAACGACCTCGTGCCCCCAGCCGGGGCGCGGGGTCTTTTCTCATGGGCGCGGATCTTATGGGCGCAGACGCCTCTCGCCAAATCGCTGCGGCCTGCGGTAAGAGGACGCCATGGCCCAGATCGATTCCCTCTTTGTGACCCGCCTTTACCGTGCCGCGCTGTCCGAGCATGGCCCCAGCATTGACCCGCAGGAGATGGAAACCTCCTGCATCACCATCGCCGAAGATGACGAGGCGGGGCAGGACTGGTGCGAGCAGAACGGCTATCCCGGTTACACCTCCTATGCCTCGCTCACGGATCTGCCGTGGCGGTTTCCGATCTTTGCCGATCTGGTGACATCGCTTGATGCGCATGTGATGGCCTTTGCGCAGGATCTGGAACTCAACCTGGATGGGCGCGCGCTGAAGCTGGAGGATCTCTGGATCAATATCCTGCCCGAAGGGGGCACCCACGCCAGCCACATCCACCCGCATTCGGTGATTTCGGGCACCACCTATGTGGCCATGCCCGATGGCGCCTCCGCGCTGAAGCTGGAGGATCCGCGCCACGCGATGATGATGGCGCATCCGCCACGCAATAAGGACTGCCGCCGGGAGCTGAAGACCTTTGTCTATGAGAGCCCAAAGGTCGGCGATGTGCTGCTGTGGGAGAGCTTCATCCGCCATGAGGTGCCGATGAACATGGCCGAGGACGAACGCATCTCGGTCTCCTTCAACTACGCCTGGGCCTGAGCGGGCACGGGGCGAGAGGGCGCCGGCGCAATTTTGTCGTGAAATCACCGGGGACTTCAGGGTTCCTTAAGGCCCCCCTGCGAGCCTGCCGCGGTGACCTCCGACCAACAGGTGCCCCATGATCGAATATCCAGAACACGCTGCTGCAAAGCAGACCGTGCCCGGTGATCTGGCCATAAAGTGGCTGGTTGAGACCTTTCAGCGGCCGTATTTCTTTGTCCATATTCCAAAATGTGGCGGCACCGCCGTCGCCGATGCGCTGAAGGGATACTACCTGCATGGCAAGGCGCGGGAATGGCGGCAGAAGACCGGCGGTGCGTCCTGGGACTCGCTCCGAACCTTTGCCCTGGTGCGTCGCCCTTACGAGCGGGTCTGTTCGCTCTACCGCTACCGGTCCCAGATCGCGGAGGGCGAAGAGGCGGGGATCGATCTGTCGCTCAATGACTGGGTGGCCGAGGCTCTTGAGGATCGTGATCCGGAGGCGCTCGACACCGAAATGTCCCTGCACCCTTGTCTGCCCTGGGTCGTCGACGATGCCGGGGCACCATTGGTGAAACTGGTCTGCCGCCTGGAGGAAATCGATGACGACTGGACCATGGTTCAGCGGTTGACGCAATCCGATGTGGACCTGCCGATGCGCAACCGGACCGAACGCCTGTGCGGCACCACCGTCTCCGATCTGAATGCCCGCAGCCGCGCCATTATCGAGGATTATTATGCCGCCGATTTCGACAACTTCGGCTATCGCCGGATCGGTGCGGCCCAGAAACTGCGGCCCAAAGCGGAGGCGCCGCTGGCCGGGGTGACAGAGGCCGCCTACGCACAGTGAGCGCAGATCGTGCTGCACGCGGCACGGGTGTGATTGTCAAAACGAGCAAAGCCGCATAGCGTCTGGGCGAAGTTTTCCAAGAGGCACAAGTATGACGCGGCGCTCCCCCTTTGACATCGGCGGCTTTCACATTCCTCCGGGCACCCGGCGCACGGTGGATCTGCCGGTCAGCGTGTTGTCGGATCACACGCCGGTCAACATGTCGGCCCATGTGATCCATGGCGCGGAGGAGGGGCCGACGCTGTTTGTCTCTGCCGCGATCCACGGCGACGAGGTGATCGGGGTGGAGATTGCCCGCCGGCTCTTGCGCAGTCGCCAGTTCGCACGCCTGAAAGGCACATTGATCGTGGTGCCGATCGTCAACACCTTCGGCTTTCTCAATCACTCGCGCTATCTGCCGGACCGGCGGGATCTCAATCGCTGTTTCCCGGGCAGCGAGGGCGGCTCGCTCGCCAGCCGCCTGGCGCATCTCTTCATGGCCGAGATCGTCGCCCGCTCGGACCTCGGGATCGACCTGCATTCCGCCGCCATCCACCGCACCAACATGCCGCAGATCCGGGTCTCCCCCAAGGCGCAGGAGACGCTGGCCTACGCCGATGCCTTTGGCGCGCCGGTGGTGATCCGCTCGGCCCTGCGCGACGGCTCGCTGCGGCACGAGGCCCAGAAGGCGGGCGTCGACATCCTGCTCTATGAGGCGGGGGAGGGGCTGCGGTTCGACGAACAATCGGCGCGGGTCGGGGTGGCGGGCATCCTGCGGGTGATGCACGCGCTTGGCATGATCCCCGATGACGGCGTGCCCCTGGCCGAAGTGGTGCCGGTGCGTGCCAGCGATTCCACCTGGGAGCGCGCGCCGGCGGGCGGCCTGCTGCGGGCCTACAAGACCACCGGCGAGATGGTGGAGGCCGGCGATGTGCTCGGCATCGTGGCAGACCCCTTTGGCGAGGAAGAGATGGAGCTGACCGCCAGCCAGTCCGGCCTGGTGATCGGACGCGCCAACCTGCCCATCGTCAACGAGGGCGACGCGCTGTTTCATATCGCCCGCGTCGTGAACACATCAGAGGCGGAAAGCCGGATCGAGAGCCTGAATGCGCAGCTTGAAGGCGCGGCGATGTTTGATGAGGACGAGATCATCTGACGCGTCCGCACAAAGGCGCAGGGGTGCGTTGCCCAGGCGTGAGCGCGCTGATCGGGGCGCTTAAAACGGGCGCGCGAACAAGCCGATAATACGGGTCATCTTGTCTCGGGGCAGGGCGGTCGGCTCCACCTCGAAGCGCGCCATGTAGCCGCGCATTTCCTTGAGCTCGAGGAACTCTTCGAGCACCTGATAGCGTTTGCGGTCGCGGTAGTCGTCAAACAGGATCGTTGCCTTCCGGGTGCAGCGCAGCATCGCCGTCAGCGCGCAGGCGACGCGAAACCTTCCGTCGATCAGGATCAGATCCGGATGGCGAAACCCTTCCTGGTCCCAGATCGCCAGCGGGTATTTGTGATAGCGGTGCTGCTGCTCGGTATTGACCGGCAGGCCCCATTTGCCGGTCTCGCCGATATTCACATAGTGCAGCTCTGGCGGCGAGGGGACGTCATTCTGTTCGAAATACCGCTGCATCATCAGGTGCCAGTCCCGGCTGCTCTCGACCGAATAGAGCGTCTTGCCCGGCATTTCCGCGCCCAGAACGGTGGAGCCGCCGCTGCCGTATTCCAGGATGACATCCGCCGCGGCATAATGCGCCTCGACCCAGGCACAGACCTCGGGCGCGAAGGTCAGTTTCGGCCGTTCGACCAAGGCATCATCGGTCTCGGTTGCAACCATAACAGTGGCCTTTTACAGGTGTGCGCAACGCCCAGTGCTGAGTGGTTGCAGGATCAAAGTCAAGCCCGCGCCCGGCGGCGGGGCGGCCCGGTGCTGACGCCGTTGCCGATGTATCCGCGCCGGACCTTCCGGGGGAAAACCCGACCCACGGGGATAATCCGGAGGTTTCCCTTGCCCTCCCGGCCGCCCTCCTGTAGAGGGACGCATCGCTCCCGCAATTCGCGAGTCGGATTGTGTCGGGCGATTCTTTTTTCTGCACGTCCTGTGCAGACGACATAACCCACCAGGGTGAAGGGTGACCCATCATAAGGGGCCCTCTGGTGCCAAGGAAAGGAACGCAAGGCGATGAACGCCAAGGATCTGCGCGACAAAACCGTGGACGAGCTCCGCGACGAACTCGCAAACCTCAAAAAAGAGAGCTTCAACCTGCGCTTTCAACAAGCGACCGGTCAGCTGGAAAACACTGCAGGCATCAAGGCGGCCCGCCGCAACGCTGCTCGCGTGAAAACCATCCTGAACGAAAAAGCCGCAGCAGCGGCTGAATAAGGAGCTCTACAGATGCCCAAACGTATCCTGCAAGGCGTCGTGACCTCCGACGCAAACGCTCAGACCGTCACCGTGTCCGTGGAACGTCGTTTCACACACCCGGTTCTGAAGAAAACCATCCGTAAGTCCAAAAAGTACCGGGCTCACGATGAAAAGAACGCTTTCAAGGTCGGCGACTCCGTACGCATCATCGAATGCGCGCCGAAATCGAAAACGAAACGCTGGGAAGTCATTGACGCCTAAGAGCCTGTAACCACAGGCTCCTGGCGACTTTGCTGATCAGCACAGTCGAAACCCTGGGGGATCACAGCACGCATCGCTGCCCCAAAGGTCGGGAGAAACCACATGATCCAGATGCAAACAAATCTGGATGTAGCTGACAACTCCGGCGCACGCCGAGTTCAGTGCATCAAGGTTCTGGGTGGCTCCAAGCGTAAATACGCTTCCGTTGGCGACATCATCGTCGTCTCGGTTAAAGAAGCCATCCCGCGCGGTCGCGTGAAGAAGGGTGACGTCCGCAAGGCCGTTGTCGTTCGCACCGCCAAAGAGGTCCGTCGTGAAGACGGTACCGCCATCCGTTTTGACCGCAACGCTGCTGTTATCCTGAATAACAACAACGAGCCGGTCGGCACCCGTATCTTCGGCCCGGTTGTTCGCGAACTTCGCGCGAAGAACTTCATGAAGATCATCTCGCTCGCTCCGGAGGTGCTCTAATGGCTGCTAAACTGCGCAAAGGCGACAAGGTCGTCGTGCTTGCTGGTCGCGACAAGGGCAAGGAAGGCACCATTTCTTCCGTTGACCCCAAAGCCGGCAAAGCTGTCGTAGATGGCGTGAACATGGCCATCCGTCACACCCGTCAGACCCAGACGTCGCAAGGCGGCCGCCTGCCCAAGGCCCTGCCGATCGACCTGTCGAACCTGGCTCTGCTGGACTCCAACGGCAAAGCAACCCGCGTCGGCTTCCGCGAAGAAGACGGCAAGAAGGTGCGCTTTGCAAAAACCACCGGGGAGACTGTCTGATGCTTGACGATGCAACCTACACCCCGCGTCTGAAGACCCTCTACAAGGACACCATCCGTGGCGCCCTGAAAGAGGAATTCGGCTACAAGAACGAGATGCAGATCCCCAAGCTGGAGAAGATCGTTCTGAACATCGGCTGCGGCCGTGCAGCCGTCAAGGACAGCAAGAAGGCGAAATCGGCTCAGGAAGACCTGACCAAGATCGCCGGTCAGAAAGCGCTGACCACCGTTGCAAAGAACTCCATCGCTGGCTTCCGCGTTCGTGAAGGCATGCCGATGGGTGCAAAGGTGACCCTGCGTGGCGAGCGGATGTATGAATTCCTCGACCGTCTGATCACCATCGCGATGCCCCGGATCCGCGACTTCCGCGGTGTGTCCGGCACCTCTTTCGACGGTCGTGGCAACTACGCCATGGGCCTGAAAGAGCACATCGTGTTCCCGGAAATCGATTTCGACAAGATCGACGAATCCTGGGGCATGGACATCGTAATTGCCACCACCGCGAACACCGACGCGGAAGCTAAGGCGCTGTTGAAAGCTTTCAACATGCCCTTCAACAGCTGATCGCGGAGAGGAAGAGACCATGGCTAAAAAAGCAATGATCGAACGCGAAAAGAAGCGCGAGCGCCTGGTGGCCAAATACGCTGCCAAACGTGCCGAGCTCAAAGAGATCGCGAATGACGAATCCCGCCCGATGGAAGAGCGTTTCAAAGCGCGTCTGAAACTGGCGAAACTGCCGCGCAACTCGTCGGCAACCCGTCTGCATAACCGCTGCCAGCTGACCGGCCGTCCCCACGCTTACTATCGTAAGCTGAAGGTCAGCCGGATCGCTCTGCGGGACCTTGGCTCCAACGGCCAGATCCCCGGCATGGTGAAATCGAGCTGGTAAGGGAGAGACAATATGAACGATCCTATCGGCGATATGCTCACCCGTATCCGTAACTCTCAGCTGCGTGGCAAATCCACTGTCATGACTCCGGCGTCCAAACTGCGCGCCTGGGTTCTGGATGTGCTGCAGTCCGAGGGTTACATCCGCGGCTATGAGAAAGCGACTGATGAACGCGGCCATCCGGCGCTGGAAATCAGCCTCAAGTACTACGAAGGCGAACCTGTCATTCGCGAACTGAAGCGTGTCTCCACGCCCGGTCGTCGCGTGTACATGGGCGTCAATGACATTCCGCAGGTCCGTCAGGGCCTTGGCGTGTCGATTGTCTCCACCCCCAAAGGTGTGATGTCGGATGCAAATGCACGCGCGGCCAACGTCGGTGGCGAAGTGCTTTGCACCGTATTCTAAGGAGGCCTCAGCACAATGTCTCGTATTGGTAAGAAACCGGTCGAACTGCCCAGCGGCGTCTCCGCCAGCCTGTCCGGCCAGACCATCGAAGTGAAGGGCCCGAAAGGCGCCCAGACCTTCACCGCAACCGACGACGTCACCCTGACTGTCGAGGACAACCTGGTGAAAGTTGAGCCGCGCGGCAAATCCAAGCGCGCGCGCCAGCAGTGGGGCATGTCCCGCACCATGGTTGCCAACATGGTTCACGGCGTCACCCAGGGCTTCAAGAAAGAGCTTGAGATCCAGGGTGTTGGTTACCGGGCGCAGATGCAGGGCAACACCCTGAAGCTGAACCTCGGTTACAGCCACGACGTCGATTTCACTGCTCCGGAAGGTGTCACCATCACCGCACCGAAGCAGACCGAAGTCGTTGTGGAAGGTGCAGACGCACAAGTGGTGGGCGAAGTGGCGGCACAGATCCGCGACTGGCGTCGTCCCGAGCCCTACAAAGGCAAAGGCATCCGCTACAAGGGCGAATTCATCTTCCGCAAGGAAGGCAAGAAGAAGTAAGGACAAGCAAAATGGCAAACAGCAAACGTACCCTGTTTCTGAAGCGTCGTCTGCGCGTCCGGAACAAGCTTCGCAAGGTGAACGCAGGCCGTCTGCGTCTCTCCGTGCACCGCTCGAACAAGAACATCTCTGTTCAGCTGATCGACGACGTCAAAGGTGTGACCCTGGCCGCAGCCTCGACCCTGGAAAAGGATCTTGGTTTTGTGGGCAAGAACAACATCGAAGCGGCAACCAAAGTCGGTTCCGTGATCGCAGAGCGCGCGAAAGCCGCTGGCGTGAGCGAAGCCTACTTCGATCGTGGCGGTTTCCTGTACCACGGCAAAGTGAAGGCTCTGGCCGACGCGGCGCGTGAAGGTGGTCTGAAGATCTAAGGATCAACCGGGCGCCGCGCTGGCCGGGGCGCCCGACCGATTTTGACAGAGTGGATCACGTCAGTGGTCCCGATGATCCGGGAGCAGGTCCGCTGGCCCGCTCACCAGGATTGGAACATTTGACGGGGCGGTCTGACGTCCTCGTCACATCATGAAGGAATGCCAAATGGCAGAACGTGAAAACCGCCGCGGCAACCGCCGCGACCGTGAAGAGACACCGGAATTCGCAGATCGTCTGGTCGCGATCAACCGCGTGTCCAAAACCGTTAAGGGTGGTAAGCGCTTCGGCTTCGCCGCGCTCGTCGTCGTGGGTGACCAAAAAGGTCGCGTCGGCTTCGGCAAAGGCAAGGCCAAAGAGGTGCCCGAGGCGATCCGCAAGGCAACCGAGCAAGCCAAGCGCCAGATGATCCGCGTGCCGCTGAAAGAGGGTCGTACCCTGCACCACGACATGTACGGTCGCCACGGCGCCGGCAAGGTGGTCATGCGCACCGCTCCGGAAGGTACCGGGATCATCGCAGGTGGTCCGATGCGTGCCGTCTTCGAGATGCTGGGCATCAAGGACGTGGTTTCCAAGTCCGTTGGCTCTCAGAACCCTTACAACATGATCCGCGCCACCATCGACGGTCTGAAGAAAGAGCAGAGCCCCCGCGCTGTTGCTCAGCGTCGTGGCAAGAAAGTTGCGGACATCCTGCCCAAGCGGGACGAGGCTCCGGCCGAGTCCAGCCAAGTGGCTGAAGAAGCGTAAGGAACCTGATCCATGGCTAAAACCATCGTCGTGAAACAGATCGGCTCTCCGATCCGTCGCCCCGCCGACCAGCGCGCAACCCTGATCGGTCTGGGCCTGAACAAGATGCACAAGACCCGCGAGCTGGAGGACACCCCCTCCGTGCGCGGCATGATCAACAAGATCCCGCATCTGGTGGAAATCGTCGAAGAGCGCGGCTAAGCCTCTTTCGACCTTCCCAATAGAAGCGCCCTCGGAGTGATCCGGGGGCGTTTTTTATTGGCGGGGGGGGTGGCACAGAAAAAATTGCCGGTGGGGTGAATAGAAACCGTCGCCGGGGTGTTCTCCTTGTACCTGCACCGACGCAGGCACTTGACTGGAGAATGACATGATCCGCTTTGCCGCCCTCACCACCTGTTTTGCCCTCACCGCTGCCACCAGCGCCATTGCCGGCGACCACAGCGCCGCAGCCGTGCAGACCTCTGACGCCGGCTACCTGACCGATGCGCATGGGATGACGCTCTATTCCTTCGACAAGGATGCCGACGGCCAATCCAACTGCTATGGCGGCTGCGCCCAGAAATGGCCGCCGCTGGTGGTCGAGGCGGGCACCGACCTGCCCGAGGGGGCCTCGCTGGTGTCCCGCACGGACGGAAGCCAGCAGGTCGCCTTTGACGGCAAGCCGCTGTACCTCTGGGTCAATGACACGGCCCCGGGACAGACCAGCGGCGATGGTGTCGGCGGCGCCTGGCATATCGTGAAGCCGTAAGGCGCGGCTGATCCCGGCGCCTTCGCATGCCTGCGGAGGCGCTTTTTTGGGCAGTCCAATTGATGTGGCGCGGATTTGTGCAAAACATGTGAAAGTCGCGTTAACGACAACTGCGCTTACTATGCATCTGCGGCATAGCGGGTGTTCCGAACCGTCAGTTGTTAGCGCCAACGCCCTGCCTTATCTTCGCAGGTGTCAAAGGAATTGAACAGAGACACCAAGAGCCGCGGAAACCCGTCCCGGCTAGAGATAAGGAAAGACCACTATGGCACACGCACTGAACAGCACCGTTGCAACCCCCTCCGTCGTCGCCCGCCTGCGCGGCCTGGCAGAGAACGCCCGCACCAGCTGGGATCTCTACAAGGAGTACAAGCGGACCTACGAGGAGCTGGATGCGCTGACCGACCGCGACCTGGCCGACATCGGCATCCGCCGCTGCGACATCGCGGATCTGGCCCGGACCCACGTCTACGGCGCCTGAAGACATTCCCATACAGCGGCCGCGCCCTTCCTCCTCCCTCGGGGTGCATGCCGGCTGAACAGAACGCCTCCACATCGTGGGGGCGTTTTTGTTGCGCGACCGGCGCGCGCCCTGGTGAGGGGATCTTTGGGCGGATAGGGCATTGTGTTCGGCGAGTTGCGCAACTCGCGGGCCGGTGTGGCAAGCCGGACCCAACCTGGAACTGGGCTTTGGGGGTGACGCCCCGGAGCGCGAGGTCAGATATCTGGTCTTCTTGGAGGGTGACGCCTCCGATCCTCTTCCGATCCGGCGGCGCCGCCTTTCTCAACAACAGCGCCAGCGACACAGACACGACACATATCGATCCCATGCGCCGGTGGCGGTGCATCCGGGATCTACACCCGTGGCCGCGAGGGGGCACGGTCCACTCAGCCTGCCTGAGAGGGCTATGCAATGTTTCGCGCCCAACGCAGCCTGATTGCCCTGTTTTGTCTGACTCTGGCCGCAGGCTGCATGAGCGATGACATCAGCGGCTCTGATCAAATCGGGGATGTGCCGGAGGGGCGCACAGCACTGATGAGCGCGATTGACCCCGGACGCAGCACGAGTTCAGAGGTGATTGCTCTCTACAGGATGCCGGTGGCGAAAAATCCGCAGGGTGGGCGGACCATGCAGGCGAATGTCTCCAGCTATTCTGGCGCGTCGGGGTATAGCGCGGTGCAGTACACTGCCGATACCGAAGTGATCTACCGGGTGGAGATAGCGACCGTTTTGATGCGGCGGCGCAGAGATAGGTGCTGGAGGCGTGCAAGGGCAGCTCTGGCGCGGGGCGCTCCGCCATTTCAGGCACGCCTCCTGTGGCAAGCGCACCCCTGATGCCATGGCCGCCAAGGAGACCATCGAGCCCGGTCGGACACGAGCGTTTTTGGTGCAGCTCGGGTGCTATGACGATCATGCCTGGGGCTATGAGTTGGGGCGTCTTCTGGGCGAGGTCTCGGTGACGGGCGGCACGGTCAATGTGGCATCCGGCGCCAAGGAGACGGTCGCCATCACCAGCGCGATGAAGAAAACGCCCCGCGATATCGCGCGCTGCCTTGAGTCATCAGGCGGGCATCGGGTGAGGCCGCTCTTGATCCTGCGGGGTATCCCGTCTATACGCCCCCGGTGGCATCCCGCGCCACAGAATCAAAACCAAGAAATGCCGTGTCTGGCCCCATACGCTTCAGGGGGCCACTTCCGGCTTTAGGAGAAGCGATATGAAACTCAACGAACTGCGCGACAACCCAGGTGCAGCCCCGAAACGGACCCGCGTTGGCCGTGGTCCGGGTTCCGGCAAAGGTAAAATGGGTGGCCGCGGTATCAAAGGTCAGAAGTCCCGTTCCGGTGTGGCGATCAACGGCTACGAAGGTGGCCAGATGCCGCTCTACCAGCGTCTGCCCAAGCGTGGCTTCAACAAGCCCAACGCCAAGAAATACGCTGTTGTGAACCTCGGCCTGATCCAGAAATTCATCGACGCAGGCAAGCTCGACGCGGCTTCCGTGACCGAGGACAGCCTGGTGGCATCCGGTGTCGTGCGCCGCAAGCTGGACGGCATTCGCGTGCTGGCCAAGGGTGAATTCACCGCCAAGGCGACCATCGCCGTGACCGGTGCATCCAAAGCTGCCGTCGAGGCAGTTTCCAAGGCAGGCGGCGCCCTGACCGTGGCATCCGAGGCCGCAGCTGAGTAACGGCTTGTGAGCGGCGCGCAAGCCGCTTACATAAGTCATCAGTTTTCCTATACGCCGTCCGAGCCGGAAAACGGTTCCGGGCGGCGTTTTCGCAAGAAGAGACCTATTTCATGGTATCAGCAGCAGAACAAATGGCGGCGAACACCAGCTGGGCCGCGCTCGGCAAGGCCACTGATCTGCGCAACCGCATCCTGTTCACGATCGGACTTTTGATTGTCTATCGTCTGGGCACCTGGATTCCCGTGCCGGGAATCGACACCGATGCATTGCGCCAGTTCATGGATTCAGCGGGGCAGGGCATTGGCGGCATGGTGTCGATGTTCACCGGCGGCGCGCTTGGGCGCATGGGCATCTTTGCCCTCGGGATCATGCCCTATATTTCGGCCTCCATTATCGTGCAGTTGCTGACCTCCATGGTGCCCGCGCTCGAACAGCTGAAAAAAGAGGGCGAGCAGGGTCGCAAGAAGATCAACCAGTACACCCGCTACGGCACCGTGCTGCTGGCCACCGCACAGTCCTACGGTCTGGCCGCCTCGCTTGAGGCCGGCGACCTGGCGCTCGATCCCGGGCTGTACTTCCGTCTGGCCTGCATGATCACCCTGGTGGGCGGCACCATGTTCCTGATGTGGCTGGGTGAGCAGATCACCAACCGCGGCATCGGCAACGGCATCTCCCTGATCATCTTCGTCGGCATCATCGCCGAGGTTCCCGCCGCGATGGCGCAGTTCTTCGCCTCCGGTCGCTCCGGTGCGATCTCGCCGGCGGTCATCATCGCGGTGATCGTGATGGTGGTGGCTGTCATCATGTTCGTGGTGTTCATGGAGCGCGCCCTGCGCAAGATCCACATCCAGTACCCGCGTCGTCAGGTGGGCATGAAGGTCTATGACGGGGGCTCCTCGCACCTGCCGGTCAAGGTCAACCCGGCGGGCGTGATCCCGGCGATCTTTGCCTCCTCGCTGCTGCTCTTGCCGACCACGATCTCCACCTTCAGCCAGGGCTCTGCCACCAGCCCGGTGATGAGCTGGCTCTTGGCGAACTTCGGTCCCGGTCAGCCGCTCTATCTGCTGTTCTTTACCGCGATGATCGTGTTCTTTGCCTATTTCTACACCTTCAACGTCTCCTTCAAGCCGGATGACGTGGCGCAGAACCTGAAGAACCAGAACGGCTTTGTGCCCGGCATCCGTCCCGGCAAGAAGACTGCGGAATACATCGAATATGTGGTGAACCGCATCCTGGTTCTGGGCTCCGGCTACCTGGCGCTTGTCTGTCTGCTGCCCGAGGTCCTGCGCGCCAACTTTGCCATTCCGGTGTATTTTGGCGGCACCTCGGTGCTGATTGTGGTCTCCGTGACCATGGACACCATCCAGCAGGTTCAGAGCCATCTCCTCGCGCATCAATACGAAGGCCTCATCGAGAAGAGCCAGCTGCGCGGGCGCAACAAGAAACGCACCAAACGGGGGCCCGCACGTCGATGACCAATATCATTCTCCTGGGCCCGCCGGGCGCCGGCAAGGGTACGCAGGCCAGCCATCTGGTCGAAAGCCGCAACATGACCCAACTGTCCACCGGTGACATGCTGCGCGCGGCACAGTCCTCCGGCACGGAAATGGGCAAGAAGGTCGCGGCGATCATGGCCGAAGGCAAGCTGGTCACCGACCAGATCGTGATCGGCCTGATCCGCGAACGCCTGCAGGAAGGGTCCAAGGGCGGCTTCATCTTCGACGGCTTCCCGCGCACGCTGGCGCAGGCGGACGCGCTGGAGAAACTGCTGGCGGACATGGATCTGAAACTCGACGCGGTGATCGAGATGCAGGTCGATGACGAGGTGCTGGTCAAGCGCATCGTCAACCGCGCCGAGGAAGCCCGCGCCGCCGGCAAGGAAGCGCGCGCGGACGACAACGAGGAATCGGTCCGTATTCGCCTGATGGAATACTACAAGAAGACCTCGCCGCTGATCGGCTACTACTGGGCCAAGGGCAATCTGCAACGGCTGGACGGCATGGCCTCCATCGACGAGGTGCAGAAATCCATCGCCTGGATCCTGGGCGATTGATCCCCGCATCCAGCACGGAACGTTCTGACAACAGGCCGCCCCCGGGCGGCCTGCTTTGTAATCGGGCAGGGGGCAGGTCGCGGCAGAATATCGCGAAGCCCGCAGCCAGCCGCGCCGGATGCTGGTTTGAGGGTTGACCCATCCGCCAATTCCAAATACGAACCGACATCCCTGCTGGGAATCATTCCAGGCGGGCAATTTGCGTTGTCCACCTGACCACCTCGAGACATGCTGGACCCTCTGGCCTCACTGCCACGGTCAAGTGTTGTGAAAAAAGGTTCTGGAGTTACGGAACCGCAACCAAAAAGGAAAGTGACACGTGGCACGTATTGCCGGCGTTAACATCCCGACTGCCAAACGGGTTCCGATCGCCCTGACCTATATCACGGGTATCGGTCCTGCCTCCGCCAAAGCCATCTGCGAGGCCGTGAACATCGACGCAACCCGTCGTGTGAACGAACTCTCCGACGCAGAAGTTCTGGCCATCCGCGAGCACATCGACGCGACCTACACCGTCGAAGGTGACCTGCGTCGTGAAGTGCAGATGAACATCAAGCGCCTGATGGACCTGGGCTGCTACCGTGGCCTGCGCCACCGTCGCAACCTGCCGGTTCGTGGTCAGCGCACCCACACCAACGCTCGTACTCGCAAAGGCCCCGCAAAGGCCATTGCCGGTAAGAAGAAGTAAGGGAGGGTCTGACCAATGGCACGTGATAAAACCCGCGTTAAACGCAAGGAACGCAAGAACATCGCCTCCGGTGTTGCGCATGTGAATTCCTCGTTCAACAACACCAAGATCCTGATCTCCGACGTTCAGGGCAATGCGATCTCCTGGTCCTCCGCTGGCACCATGGGCTTCAAGGGCTCCCGTAAGTCCACGCCCTATGCTGCGCAGATGGCTGCCGAGGACGCAGGCCGCAAGGCACAGGATCACGGCGTAAAGACGCTTGAGGTCGAAGTTCAGGGCCCCGGTTCGGGTCGTGAATCCGCCCTGCGCGCGCTGGCCGCGATCGGCTTCAACATCACCAACATCCGTGATGTGACCCCGATCGCCCACAACGGCTGCCGCCCGCCGAAGCGCCGCCGCGTCTAAGCGACACCCAGAAAAACAGGGGCCTTGCCACGCGCAGGGCCCCCGTTCGTCATTAGAAACCTCGGGCGTCTGATCCTTTGGACATGGGGACCAGACAGGAATGGAGGGAACGCATGATCCATAAGAATTGGGCAGAATTGATCAAGCCCACGCAGCTTGAGGTGAAACCGGGCAACGACCCGGCACGTCAGGCAACGCTTGTGGCGGAACCGCTGGAGCGTGGCTTTGGTCTGACGCTCGGCAACGCACTGCGCCGCATCCTGATGAGCTCGCTGCAAGGCGCTGCCATCACATCCGTTCAGATCGACAACGTGCTGCACGAGTTTTCCTCCGTGGCCGGTGTTCGTGAAGACGTCACAGACATCATCCTGAACCTCAAGCAGGTGTCCCTGCGCATGGAAGTCGAAGGGCCCAAGCGCCTGTCGATCAATGCCAAGGGTCCGGCCGTCGTCACCGCAGGCGACATTGCCGAAACCGCTGGCATCGAGGTTCTGAACCGCGAGCACGTCATCTGCCACCTCGACGATGGTGCGGATCTGTTCATGGAGCTGACCGTCAACACCGGCAAAGGCTATGTCTCTGCCGACAAGAACAAGCCCGAGGACGCACCGATCGGTCTGATCCCGATCGACGCAATCTATTCCCCGGTCAAGAAGGTCTCCTACGACGTTCAGCCCACCCGTGAGGGCCAGGTGCTGGATTATGACAAGCTGACCCTCAAGGTTGACACCGACGGCTCCATCACGCCCGAGGACGCGCTGGCGTTTGCGGCCCGCATCCTGCAGGACCAGCTGTCGATCTTCGTGAACTTCGACGAGCCGGAATCCGCAGGCCGTCAGGACGAGGACGATGGTCTCGAGTTCAACCCGCTTCTGTTGAAGAAAGTGGACGAACTGGAACTGTCCGTACGTTCGGCAAACTGCCTCAAGAACGACAACATCGTCTATATCGGCGATCTGATCCAGAAAACCGAAGCCGAGATGCTCCGCACCCCGAACTTCGGCCGCAAGTCCTTGAACGAGATCAAGGAAGTGCTGTCTGGCATGGGTCTGCACCTCGGTATGGACGTCGAGGACTGGCCGCCGGACAACATCGAAGAGCTGGCCAAGAAATTCGAAGACAGCTTCTAAGCTGGACTTTCGATCCGGAGGGGGCTAAGGCCCCCTTCAAAATTCCCGGACCTGCCGGGGAATGAAGGCGAGAAAGGCTCCGGTGGAGCGTTTCGACCCTGAATGGGCCTTCCGCCCCAAGGTGAGCAGCCGACACGCATCAGCTGCCTGACAAAGCAAAACGCAAGTTAAAGGATATAGAAAATGCGTCACGCACGTGGTTATCGCCGCCTGAACCGTACTCACGAGCACCGTAAGGCCCTGTTCTCCAACATGGCTGGCTCGCTGATCGAACACGAACAGATCAAGACCACCCTTCCGAAAGCAAAGGAACTGCGTCCGATCATCGAAAAGATGATCACGCTGGCAAAGCGCGGCGACCTGCACGCCCGCCGTCAGGCCGCGTCCAAGCTGAAACAGGAAAAGGACGTCGCGAAACTGTTCGAAGTCCTGGGCCCGCGCTACAAGGATCGTCAGGGCGGTTACGTCCGCATCCTGAAAGCCGGTTTCCGTTACGGTGACATGGCACCGATGGCGATCATCGAATTCGTCGACCGCGACCTCAACGCCAAAGGCGCAGCCGACAAGGCCCGCCTGGCGGAGCTGGAAGCCGTCGAAGACGAAGAATAAGATCTCGCGGTCATCTGACCGACGGACTTTCCCCCGCTCTGGCAACAGGGCGGGGTTTTTCTTTGGGCTGCAGGCAAAACTGCGGCATACTCGCGGGCATTCACGTGTTGAGAGTTTGCCAGTGGGAGTTGTGTCATGCCCAAAGGGTTGGACAAGATAGAAGGTGATTTCAAAAAGCTGTTGCCCAAGCTGAAGCCATTGACCAAGGCGGATGCGCTGAAGCAGCTCAAATCCATTACCCTTGCGCTCAATACATGCTGGGATCGGGAGGACGACCTGCGCGCCGCACTCGCCGCCGCCCGCGAGAACGGCCACGCCGGCAAATCGGTGTCCGAGCTCGACAAGGACCGCGGCTTCAAATCCGCGCGGGTGCTGTGGGAAAAGGCAGTGGCGGCGCAGAAGAAAGAGCTGACCGCGCTGGCGCAGATGACCGTCGCCGCCAAGTCTGCGCAAAAGGACATCGACAGCCTCGCCAAGCTGACGGAAAAGGAGGCCAAGGCCGCCGCCAAGGGCTCTGCCGACAAGAAGGCCGCGGAGGCGCTGGCGGCGCGGCTGGGAGCGGCCGGAAAAGAGCTGGCCTCGGTGGTCAAATGTGAGGGCAAGCTGAAGCCAGCCGAAAAGTTCTATGCGCTTCAGTACAAGAAGATCCTCGACAAGATGATCAAGGACGCAGGCAAGGAGGCCACCGCGGAGGCCGATCTGCCCAAGCTGCTGGACGCGGCCCAACTGAAGCGCAACGGCGCCCGGATCAAGAAGCTGCTCGGCGAGATCCTTGCCGCGCACAAGAAAGGCAGCGCCCTCGCAGAAACCGATGCGCGGGGGGCCGAAGGCCAACTGAAGACCGGCGCCCGAAAACTGAAAGACCTGAAAAAACTGGTCGGAGATTATCAGAAGGCGCGCAAGAAATGCGTCAAGGACATCAAGGCGGCGGACAACAGCAAGACGCTGACCGATCTCCTCGACGGTTTTGACAAATCTCTGAAGCTTGCAGACCTCAAGATCCGGGAGCTGGCCAGCACGGTGGAAAAATCGACCGCCTGACGCCCCGGCCTATGCGATCCGCATCAGTCCGCCGCCTTTTTCACAAACTGGCTCTTGAGGCCCATCTGGCCGATGCCCGGCACCTTGCAATCAATGTCGTGATCGCCGTCAACAAGACGGATGCCGCGCACCTTGGTGCCGACTTTGACGACACTCGATGATCCCTTGACCTTGAGGTCCTTGATCACCGTCACCGTGTCGCCGTCGGTCAGGATGTTGCCGACACTGTCGCGCACCACGGCGGCGTCCTCTTCGGCGGTGGCGGACCATTCGTGGCCGCATTCCGGGCAGACCAGCAGCGCGTCCATCTCGTAGGTGTAGACGGAGGCACAGGCGGGGCAGGGGGGCAGGGTCTCGGGCATCAGCGGGCTCACTTGACAAAGGGGATGGGGTTCAGGGCGGCTGCATGGTGCCGCCCTTCAAGGCGCAGGTGCAGCCCGTCGGCGGCCTCGGCGAGATCCGCGCGGATCAGCGCGTGGCCGATGGTGGTGCCGAGGCGGGGGGAGTAGGCAAATTCGGTCACATGGCCCACCTGCGCGTCGCCCTGCCACAGTGGCACCGGACTGCCCGGCAGGGGCGGCGTGTCGGCGATGGTCAGACCAACCCGCTGGCGCGCGGGCGGTTCCGCCGCCAGGCGCGACAGGGCGGCGCGGCCGACAAAGTCATGCCCGCTGTCGAGGTCGATCAGCGGACCAAATCCCATCTCGAACGGCGTGGCGCGCGTGTCCTGCCAGCGCATGTCGGCGCCATAGGAAATCAGGCCGCTCTCCAGCCGTTCGATGTCGTTGGGAGCGCCGGGGCCGATGTCAAAGGGCACGCCCGCCGCCTTGACCCGATCCCAAAGGTCCAGCCCACGGCTGCGGTCTTGCAGGTAGAGTTCAAATCCGCCCTGCTTGGACCAGCCCGAGCGCGCCAGCACCAGCGGAATGCCGTCAAGCTCCGTCTGGCGGAAGCCGAAATAGCGCAGCTCGCGCACCCAGTCGCCGAACAGTGCGGCGGTGACATCGGCGGCCTTTGGCCCCTGGATCGCCAGCGGCGAGACATCGGGCTCGCGCACCTCCACCGCCCAGCCGCGCTCGCGCCCGATGGCGGCGGCCCAGAGGTGGATGTCGCTGTCGGCCACCGAGAGCCAATAGCGATCCTCCGAGAGCTTCAGCAGCACCGGGTCATTGATCAGCCAGCCGGCATGATCGCACAGGGGCACATAGCGTCCCTGACCGACCCTGGTCTTGGACAGGTCGCGTGGCGTCAGATATTGCGCCAGCCGTCCGGCGTCCGGTCCCTGCAACTCCACCTGCCGCTGTGCCGCCACGTCCCACATGGCGACACCATTGATGAGCCGGTCGTATTCGCCCGCCGGGTCGCCGAAATTGCCGGGAATATACATGTGATTGTAGACCGAAAACCCGCGCACCCCGTCGCGCACTGTGGCGTCGAAATAGGCGGATTTCCGGATGTTGGGTCCGATCGCGATCGAAAACGTCATGGGCACTCCCCGGGCATGGCACATCATCTGTGTCCTGCATTCCACCCGGGCAGCGCAAGCGCAAGGGGATTTGCCGCGTCCCGGCTCAGACCTCGCGCGGGTCGTCCAGATACATGCGCCAATTGTGCTGCGGATCAAAGCCCAGCATCCGTTCCGCCTTGCGGATCGAATAGAAGGTCTCGCGCGCGCCCATCTCCCGGGCGGGGACGCCCTCGTAATAATGGGTGATGATCTCCGAGGTGGAGAGGTTCACGGAATGATCGCGATTGGCGACGTTGAAGATCTGATACCCCAGCCCGTCCGCCTCGAGGCATTTCTGCACCATATGGCCCAGATCCCGGGCGTCGATATAGGCAAAGATATTGCGCCGCCGCATGTCCGGATCGGCCATATAGGCGGGGAAGTTCGCCTTGTACTCATGCGGCTCGATCACATTGTTGATGCGCAGCCCGTAGATGTCGGCGCCGGTACGGCGTTGAAAGCTCTGCGCGGCGTGCTCGTTGGCCACTTTGGACATGGCATAGGCGTCCTCGGGCACCACCGGGTGATCCTCGTCGATGGGCAGATACTCCGGCAGGCGCTCCCCGCCCGCAAAACAGATCCCGTAGGTGGTTTCCGAGGAGGCAAAGATCACCTTGTGCACGCCAGCCTTGAGCGCTGCGTCGATCACATTGTAGGTGCCCACCGTATTGATCCGGTAGCATTCGTTGTCCGAGGTCATCAGCAGGCGCGGCACGGCGGCAAAATGCACCACCGCGTCAAAGCGGGGCGGGCTGCGGTGGCTTTCCATCTCGTCATATCCGGCCCAGGCGTGCATCACGTCATGCATCTGGCCGGCATCGGTCATATCAGCGATGCGGTTGTCGACCCCCGGCAGGTCGAGCGGCTTGAGATCCACATTGACCACCCGATGCCCCTGCGCCAGCAGATAGGCGATGGCGTGACGTCCGGCCTTGCCGGAGCCGCCGGTGAACAGAATGCGCATTGTGAGCCTCCTCATTATCCTTGCGGGGGAGGATAGTGGTGATCCGGGCAAGGTCCAGTCGAAGATGTCGACATCTCGACCGTTGTTTTCTGCAATGCAGCGGCCTATCACGGAGGCACCCCATCACCGAGGATCCACCATGCGCAGCGCCGCCCCAAAGCCCCTGTTGACCGCCTTCGACCTGCAAGGTCTGGTTTTTGGCGTGGTGATGTGTTCGCTCGGCGTGGTGTTCCTCAAGGCTGCCGGGCTGGTGACCGGGCAGACCGCGGGCATCGCGCTGCTGCTCTCTTATGTGTTGCCGCTGGGGTTCGGGCCGCTGTTCTTTGCCATCGGCGTGCCGTTCCTGATCCTCGCCTGGACGAGACGCGGCGCGGTCTTTGCTCTGCGCACGGTGATGGTGGTTCTGGGGATCTCCGCCGGGGCGCAGATCCTGCCGCACTACCTGAGCTTTGATGCGCTGCACATCGGCGTTGCGGCGCTCTTGGGTGGGGCCTGCAGCGGGGCCGGGCTGATCGCGATCTTTCGCCACAATGCCTCTGCCGGTGGCATGACCATTCTCGGCATCATCATCGAGCACCGCACCGGGTTCAAGGCCGGCTGGTTCCAACTGGGCGTCGACGCCTGTGTCTTTGCCGCCTCGGCGCTGGTGCTGTCACCTGAACAGCTGATCTATTCCTTTATCGGCGCGATGATCACGAACCTCTGCATCGTGTGGAATTTCGACGTCGCCCAAAGCGGCACCGGGCGCCCCGGCTATGGGCGCGCCACGCCGAAAGAGCCTAGCGCCGACTGAAGGCAAGGATGATCTGTCGCGCCTGACGCTGGAACAGGCCGGGCCCTTTGGGGGCGCCACCGGTGGCCTCAACCTCGGCGATCACGCGCCGCGCAAGCCAGATTGCAAAAACCCCAAAGATCACACCGCCCACCGCCTGACCGATCAATGCGCCGGGGGCGCCATAAAGATGCACGCCGAGCCACACCAGCGGGATGGTCCCGATGGTATTGCGCCCCCAGTTCAGCCAGGTGGAGTTGAACGGGCGGCCAAGGTTGTTGAAGCTGGCATTGGCCACAAAGATCGCTCCGTTAAAGAAGAACGCCAGCGCAAGCGGGCCGCAAAACAGGTAGATCAGCGTGAGCGCGGTGCCGTCGGCGTCAAACAGTGCGTCAACATGCGTGCGCAGGGCAAACAGGATCGCCGTCATCACCGCCACAAAGATACCAGTGAACAGGAGCGCATCCCAAAACGCGCGCCGCACACGGGCAAAATTCCCCGCGCCGTAGTTCTGTCCGACAATTGGCCCCACGGCACCCGACAGCGCAAAGATGGTGCCAAAGGCCAGCGGCGACATCCGGGCGATAATCGCCATGCCCGCCACCGCATCCTCGCCAAACTCCGCCATGGCGCGGGTGACAAAGGCCTGTCCGACCGGGGTGGCCAGCTGCGTGAGAATCGCCGGAAATGAGATCGCAAAGATCGGCGCAAGCCCGGCGATAAACAGCGACAGCGGCGGGCGCTCCAACCCGCCGTGGTGGCGAAAGATCGGCCCCAAGGCAAAAACCGCAACCGCCACGCGCGAGGCCGCACTGGCAAGGGCCGCGCCGGTCAGTTCCAGATTGAGGCCAAAGATCAGGATCGGGTCCAGCACCGCATTGACCAGCCCTCCGGCAATGGTTGCCATCATGGCGCGGCGCGCATCGCCATGGGCGCGCAGGATCGCCCCTCCCGCCATCCCCATCAACAGCAGCGGCAAGGTCGGCACGATGATTTGCAGATAGTCCACCGCAAGATCATGCGCCCGTCCTCTGGCCCCCAGAAGCGACACCAGCGGCGAGAGGTAAATCCAGATCACCACGGCAAAGAGAGCCGAGAAGACCCCGCCCCATATCAAGGCGTTAGAGGCCTGCTGCCGGGCCAGGACATGATCCCCCGCGCCCAGGGCCCGCGCCACCAACGCACCTGCCGCAATGGCAATCCCGATGTTGAATGAGGTGGTGAAAAACAGGATCGCACCGGCATAGCCCACGGCCGCCGCCAGCTCTTCTTTGCCGAGCATGGCGATAAAGACCATGTCGATGAAATCCACCGCAAATACCGCCATCAAGCCCACCGAGGAGGTGAGCGACATCACCGTGATATGGCGCAGCAAATTGCCCTTGAGAAACTTGGCCTGTTGCATGTGCGGATCTCCGTCATCCTGGTTTTTGCGGAGCATCCGCTGGTCCTATCTAGTCACACGGCGCGCAGGTACAATCACCTTGCGCTGGCAAACAGCTGCGTTTGGGGATCGACAGGGGCGCGAATCTTCGCTAGCGTCCGGCGCATGACCCAACAGTTCGCCCAGTTCTGGTATTACTTTTATCCGCGCCACATGGCGGACGGAGGGTCTTCGCGTTTCTGAATTGAACTGACAGAAACACCAGAACACCGCACCAAACCGCCCCGGGACCAAGGGCGGTTTTTTGTTGTCCAGAGGTCCAGACGGGGCACCCGCCAAAGGAAAGCCCCGATGACAACGCTCTCTGCAACCCCGACAAATGACCTCCGGATTACCGATATGCAGGAATTGATCTGCCCCGAAGCCCTCGCGGTGAAACACCCACTGACCGATGCCGCGCGCGAGACCGTCCTGTCTGCACGCGCCAGCATTCAAAAGATCCTGCATGGAGCGGATGACCGGCTGGTCGTGGTGGTTGGCCCCTGTTCCATCCACGACCCGGAGGCCGCCCTGGACTACGCCCGCCGCCTCGCGCCGCTGCGCGCCGAGCTGGGCGATGAGCTGGAGATCGTGATGCGGGTCTACTTTGAAAAACCCCGCACCATTGCAGGCTGGAAGGGGCTGATCAACGACCCCAACCTCGACGGATCTTTCCGCATCAACAAGGGCTTGTCGATTGCTCGCAAACTCTGCCTTGACCTGAGCGAGATGGGCCTGCCGGTGGGGACCGAATTCCTCGATGCGGCGGTGCCGCAATACATCAGCGACCTGGTCAGCTGGGCCGCGATTGGCGCCCGCACCACCGAGAGCCAGATCCACCGCGAGATGGCCTCGGGCCTGAGCTGCCCGGTGGGGTTCAAGAACGGCACCCGCGGCAATGTGCAGATCGCCATCGACGCGGTGCGCTCTGCGGCCACACCGCATCATTTCATGGCGCTGGCGCCCTCGGGCCTTGCGGCGATTGCGGCCACCGCTGGCAACCCCGATTGCCATATCATCCTGCGCGGGGGCGGTGGCACCAACTATGACGCGGCCAGCATCGATGCCGCCTGCCAAAAGGCCGCAGCCGATGGCATCCGCCCGCAGGTCATGATCGACGCAAGCCATGCCAATTCCGCCAAAGACCCGGCCAAACAGCCCGAGGTGCTTGCGGATGTGGCCGGTCAGATGGCGCAGGGCGAGGCCCGCATCACCGGCATCATGATCGAGAGCCACCTCGAACACGGCCGTCAGGATCTGCCCAAGGACGGGGATCTGTCGGCCCTCACCTACGGTCAGTCGATCACCGACGGCTGCATCGGCTGGGAGGAAACCGAGGCCGAGCTGCGCAAACTGGCGCAGGCGGTCCAGACCCGCCGCACCCTCGGCGCGCGCCTTGCTGGCTGAGACCGGATCAAAACGAAACGGGGCGGTGCACTGCCGCCCCCCTTCATCTTCTAACCCAAAATATCCCGGGGTGAACTGACCGCAGGTCAGGAGGGGCAGCGCCCCTCAAGCCCCGGTTTTTCTGCACATGCTTGCAATCCCCTGCGCACCTTCGCATATCATCAGGACCAAAATAACGTCCCGGAGGCCCCATGATCCGCAGTCTTGCCCTTCCCCTGACCCTCGCTCTGGTGACCAGCCTGCCGCTTGCAGCGCAGGCAGAGACCAAAGTCCCGCAGAGCCAGACCGAGATTTCACTGGGGTTTGCGCCACTGGTCAAAGAGGCCGCACCGGCGGTTGTGAATATTTACGCCAAGATCATCCGACAGGACCGCGCCCGCAGCCCCTTTGCGGATGATCCGTTCTTTGATGATTTCTTTCGCCAGTTTGCCCAGCCGCGCCCAAGGGTGCAGAACTCGCTCGGTTCTGGCGTGATCCTCTCCGAGGATGGCATCGTGGTCTCAAACTATCACGTCGTGGGCGAGGCATCCGATATCCGCGTGGTGACCAATGATCGGCGCGAGTATCAGGCCGAGGTGATCCTTGCGGATCAGGCGTCCGATCTGGCGATCTTGCAGTTGAAGGACGCCGAAGGCTTGCCATTCCTTGGCCTGCGCAACAGCGATGAGGTCGAGGTGGGCGAGCTGACCCTAGCCATCGGCAACCCCTTTGGGGTGGGGCAGACGGTGTCCTCGGGCATTATCTCGGGCCTTGCGCGCACGGGCACTGGCGGCGGGCAGGGGTTTGGCTATTACATCCAGACCGACGCGCCGATCAATCCGGGCAACTCTGGTGGGGCCTTGATCGATGTGAATGGCGATCTCATTGGCATCAACACCCGCATCCTCAGCCGCTCGGGCGGCTCCAACGGCATTGGCTTTGCCATCCCGGCCAATCTGGTGCGCGAATTTGTGCGTCAGGCGCGTGAGGGCGAAGGCGAATTTCAGCGCCCGTGGGCAGGGATGACGGGCCAGCCGGTGGATTCCGATCTGGCCGAGGCGCTGGGCCTCGGGCAGGTGGATGGGATGCTGATCTCCGAGCTGCATCCGCAAAGCCCCTTTGTAGAGGCGGGTTTTGAGGTGGGCGATGTGGTGCTGGCCGTGGATGGCGAGCCGGTGAACTCGCCCTCCGAGATGGCCTTTCGCCTGTCGGTGGCGGAACTGGGCGGCACCAGCACGGTGACGCGGGTGCGTCAGGGCGACACCGAGACCGTTGAGGTGGCGCTGATGGAAGCGCCCAACTCTCCGGCTGCTGATCCGATCACGCTGAACGAGCAAACCCCGATGCCGGGGCTGGTGGTGGGGCAGGTGAACCCGCAGGTCATCACCAAGATGCAGCTGCCGCTGTCGACCGAAGGCGTGGTGGTGATGGACCCCGGCCCCTATGCCGGGCGCGGCGGCGTGCGCGCGGGGGATCTGTTGCTGGCCATCAATGGCGAGGAGATCACAGCGCCCGAAGATGTGGCGAACCTTTTGATGAACAGTGGCCGCTGGATGCGGCTGGATCTGCTGCGACAGGGCCAGCGCGTGTCGCTTCGGTTCCGGCTGTAAAGCGATGGCGGATCTGTTTGACAGCGGGGAGGCGGGCGCTCAGCGCGATCACGATGCGGCCAATGACGCTCCGCGCCCGCTCGCGGACCGGTTGCGGCCCCGCACGCTTGCCGAGGTGATCGGGCAGGAGCAGGTCTTGGGCGTAGAGGCACCGCTGGGGGTGATGCTGGCCTCCGGGGCGCTGTCGTCGCTGATCTTCTGGGGGCCGCCGGGGGTGGGCAAGACCACCATCGCGCGGCTGTTGGCGCAGGAGACGGATCTGCATTTTGTGCAGATCTCGGCCATTTTCACCGGTGTGCCGGACCTCAAGAAGGTGTTTGAGGCGGCCAAGATCCGGCGCCAGAACGGGCAAGGCACGCTGTTGTTCGTCGACGAGATCCACCGTTTCAACAAGGCGCAGCAGGACGGGTTCCTGCCGCATATGGAGGATGGCACCATCCTTTTGGTGGGGGCCACGACGGAAAACCCGAGCTTTGAGCTCAATGCCGCCGTGTTGTCGCGTTCGCAGGTTTTGGTGCTGGAACGTCTGAGCCTTGCGGATCTGGAGCGGCTGACGCAGCGCGCGGAACAGGCGCTGGAGCGCCGCTTGCCGCTGTTGCCCGAGGCGCGCGATGCGCTGCATCAGATGGCCGATGGCGACGGGCGGGCGCTCTTGAACCTGATCGAGCAGGTCGCGGCCTGGAAGGTGGAGCAGCCCCTGGGCCGGGAGGCGCTGGCGACGCGGCTGATGCGGCGTGCGGCGAAATACGACAAATCCGGCGATGAGCATTATAACCTTATCTCGGCGCTGCATAAATCGGTGCGCGGTTCGGACCCGGATGCGGCCCTTTATTGGTTTGCGCGGATGCTGGAGGGCGGCGAAGACCCCAAGTATCTGGCGCGGCGTCTGACCCGGATGGCGGTGGAGGACATTGCGCTTGCCGACCCGCAGGCGCAGGCGATCTGCCTGCAAGCCTGGGACGCCTATGAGCGGCTTGGCTCTCCGGAAGGGGAGTTGGCGCTGGCGCAGGCGGTGATCTACCTTGCGCTCGCGCCCAAGACCAACGCGGGCTACATGGCCTATAAGGCGGCGCGACGTCTGGCCAAGGAGACGGGGTCAGAGCCGCCGCCCAAGCATATCCTCAATGCGCCGACCAAGCTGATGGAACAGCAGGGCTATGGCAAAGGCTATGACTATGACCACAACGCCGAGGATGGGTTTTCAGGGCAGAACTACTTTCCCGACGGGGTGAGGCGGCCTGTGCTCTATCAGCCGGTGGAACGCGGGTTTGAGCGCGAGCTGCGCAAGCGCACGGAGTTCTTTGCCAAGAAGCGCATCCAGCGCCAGGGAGAGTGATTCAGGTTTTGCGGACAAAACCTGAAGGCCTCCGGCGGGGATATTTCGCTAAGAAGCGGAAAGGCTCAGGCGGTGACCCGCACCCATGTGCCCATGCCCGCGGCGTGATGCGACAGCATATGACAGTGAAACAGCCAATCACCCGGGTTATGGGCCTGAAAGGCGATCTCGCGGGTTTCTCCGCGCAGCATCAACAGCGTGTCGCGCAACGGGCCGAGCGTACCATCCGGCAGGACCTCGGAAAAATGCATGCCGTGCAGATGCATGGCGTGCGGGAACTGGGTGTCGTTGACTATGCGGATGCGGATGGTCTCCCCCAGGCTTGCCGTGATTAGCGGGTCAATCGGGCGGCCTGCGGTGCCGTTGAAGGACCAGAACTGGCCCAATTGCGCGAGGTCCTGGCCGGTGAGGTTTTCGCCTTTGAAATTGGCGTTTTGCAGCCACGCCATCGCGCCGCCTTCGGTGATCAGATCGACGCTGCGGGCTGAATTCAGATCGATGGGAAAGTCGGGATTGGGCGGTAGCGCAGCGGGCGCGGTGCGGCGGGTGCGGGTGCCGGATGTCACCGGAAAGCGGGCCAGCTCATAGCCGCCATCGCGCTCAAACTGGACGAGAAATGCGTCCTCGCCAGCCTTGGCAGTCACGTCGACAAACAGATCAATGCGCTGGGCGGGGGCGAGGACAAGCTGGTCTGGCAGCGGCATCGGCATGGCCAGTGGCATGCCGTCATAGGCCATCACCCAGCCCTCAAGCCCTTGTAGTCCGAGGGTGAAGATACGCGCATTGGCGCTGTTGATGAGGCGCAGGCGCAGGCGCTCGCCGGTTTTGACGGGGTGGTCCGCCACCATCTTGCCGTTGCACAAGAGCACGTTGCCCATGCGGCCCGCGTGCGACAGATCATGCGGGGCATTGAACGTGGTCTCGACTGCGGCCTCGGCCGTGACACGCAGGTCGTCGATCACCAGCGGCAGGTCCTGATCCACATCCGGCGCATCCGGTTCCTCGACGATCAACATGCCTTGCAGGCCGCGTTCGACCTGTTCCACCGATTGCGCGTGGGAATGGTACCAGTAGCTGCCCGCATCTGGCAGGGCGAAATCATAGGTGAAGGTCTCACCGGGCTGGATCGGGTCCTGCGTGACGCCGGGCACCCCGTCCATGGCGTTATCGATGCGGATGCCGTGCCAATGGAGGCTGGTGGGCTGCGGCAGGCGGTTTTCGACTTCGGCCACCAGCCGCGCGCCCTGTTTCAGGCGCAGGGTCTCGCCCGGCATGGTGCCGTTGACGCACCACAGATCCGTGGCCGGGTAGTTCGGCGGGGCGATCTGTTGCGATGCCGGTGCAAGCGTCAGGCGGTGCGGCGCCGCCTGTGCCAGCCGGGGCAGGGCGGGCAGCAGGGGCAGCGTGGCAAGGGTGCTGAGGAACTGGCGGCGGCTTGGTGTCATCGGCGGGGCTTTCTCTGGTTTTGCCGCAGAGGGTAGAGGGCGCAAGCGTGGGCGCAAAGACTTCCACCCACTGGAAGCTGACGCGTTTGTGAAAGGGCCCGGGGGCGCCGCAGGACTGCCGTCGCGCTCTGCATGCGGTGCAGAGCGGCCAATCGCGCGGAAAACTTGACATCCCCAGCCGCCCGCGCGAAGGGAGCGGGCATGTTGATAACCGTGTTGAATGTGGCGCTGGGCGGCGCGATCGGGGCAAGCTGCCGCTACCTCGTGGGGGTGGGCGTGCTGCGCATGCTCGGGCCGACCCCGTTTCCGCTGGGGGTGCTGGGGGTGAATATCCTTGGCTCTGCCCTGATGGGCGCCTTTGTGGTCCTGACGGCGCATAAGGGGCTGACGCATCTGTCGCCCTTTGTGATGACCGGCGTTCTGGGCGGTTTCACCACGTTTTCGGCCTTCTCGCTGGAGGCGGTTACCTTGTTCGAGCGCGGGGCCTACGGGCAGGCCGCGCTTTATATTGGCCTCTCCGCAGGCCTGTCTATTGCAGCCCTTGCCCTTGGCATGATGGCGGCCAGAGGAGTGCTGACATGAGCGGCGTGCAGATGATCACCGTCACCGAAGACGACGGCGGCCAGCGGATCGACCGCTGGTTGCGGCGGCTTTTCCCGCATGTAAACCAAGGCCGCATCGAGAAGATGTGCCGCAAGGGCGAGCTGCGTCTGGACGGGGGCCGTGTGAAGGCCAACACCCGCGTAGAGGCCGGACAAGTGGTGCGGGTGCCGCCGCTGGCCGAGAGCGACATGAAACCGGCCGAGGCGCGCCCGGTGAAGATCTCGGATGCCGACGCCAAGATGATTCGCGATTGCGTGGTCTACAAGGACGACGATGTTCTGGTGATCAACAAACCGGCGGGGCTGGCGGTGCAGGGTGGCTCTGGCACCACCAAACACGTCGATGGCCTCTCGGAAGCACTGCGTTTTGACGCCGAGGACAAGCCGCGGCTGGTGCATCGTCTGGATAAGGACACCTCCGGCCTGCTGGTGTTGGCGCGCAACCGCAAGGCGGCGCAGGGGCTGACCGCAGCCTTTCGCCACAAGAACACCCGCAAGATCTACTGGGCCTTGGTCGCAGGCGTGCCGACGCCCTACCTCGGCGAGATCAAGACCGGGTTGGTGAAGGCACCGGGGCACGGCAAATCCGGCGAGGGGGAAAAGATGATCCCGGTTGATCCGCGCGACGTGGATGCCACGCCCGGGGCCAAACGTGCGCATACCTATTATGCCACCCTCTACCGCGTGGCGAGCCGTGCGAGCTGGGTCGCGATGGAGCCTGTGACGGGCCGCACCCACCAGCTGCGGGCGCATATGGCGGGCATGGGGCATCCGATCATTGGCGATGGCAAATATGGCGGCTCCAGTCAGGAAAACCTCGGCGATGGCTGGGGCGCGCAAATCGGCGGTCTGATCTCGAAGAAACTGCACCTGCACGCGCGCCGTTTGCAGTTCGAACACCCCGTCACCGGCAAAGTGGTGACGGTAACCGCTGCGCTGCCGGATCATATGAAAGAGAGCTGGGACACCTTTGGCTGGACCGAGGATCTGGCCGCCGACGATCCCTTTGAGACGCTGTTTTGACCTCTGCGCTAAAGCTCATTCTGTTTGATGTGGACGGGACCCTGGTGGACAGTCAGGGGACGATCGTGTCTTGCATGAATGAGGCCTTTGCAGGGGCTGGGGTGGTGCCGCCCTCACGCGCGGCGATCCTGTCCATCGTGGGGCTGTCGCTGTCGCAGGCGATGACGCGTTTGGCGGCGGATCAGTCCGCGCAGGTTCAGGACGCGTTGGTCGAGGGCTACAAACAGGCCTATCAGGCGGCGCGGCTGCGCGAGGGCGCGGCGCATTCGCCGCTCTATCCCGGGGCGCGGGCGGCGCTGGATGCGCTGCATGCGGTGCCGGAGTACATCCTTGGTGTGGCCACCGGCAAATCCCAGCGCGGATTGGACGCGCTGATCGAGGGGCATGATCTGGGAATGTTCGTCACCCGTCAGGTGGCCGATCATCATCCCTCCAAGCCGCATCCGTCGATGATCCTCACGGCGATGTCGGAGACGGGCATCCCGCCTGCCGACACGGTGATGATTGGCGACACCACATTTGACATGGAGATGGGCCGCGCCGCCGGGGTGACGACCATCGGCGTGGACTGGGGCTACCATGCGGCTGCGCATCTGGGGGCGGATCACCTGCTGGCGGAGTTTGCCGCGCTGCCGGATCTGTTGCGCCGGATCTGGCCGGACTGAGCCTGCCGCGACCACGCCCGAGACGAAGAAGGACGGACCGAGATGAGTGAATGGAAACAGAAGCGATTCTGGAAAGAGGTGAGCGTCGAGGAAGACGGCGCGGGTTTTGCCGTGGCGCTGGACGGGCGGCGCGTGAAAACACCGGCAAAAACCGCGCTGGTGGTGCCGACCCGGGCGCTGGCTGAGGCGATTGCCGCAGAGTGGGACGCGCAGGAAGACCAGATCGACCCGCTGTCGATGCCCAACACGCGGTCGGCCAATGCGGCGATCGACAAGGTGGCGGTACAGTTTGCCGAGGTCGCCGATATGCTGGCGGAATACGGCGACAGCGATCTGTTGTGCTACCGCGCCGAAAGCCCCGAGGGGCTGGTCGCCCGTCAGAGCGAATCTTGGGATGCGGCGCTGGATTGGGCCGAGGCTGCGCTGGGCGCACGCCTGCTGCCGCGCGCTGGCATCCTGCATGCGCCGCAAGACGGGGCTGCGCTGGAGGTGCTGCGCAAACGGGTGCATCAAATGACGCCGTTTCAGCTCGCGGCGTTTCACGATCTGGTGGGGTTGACCGGCTCCTTGATCCTGGGGTTCGCCACGGCTGCGAACTGGCGCTCCTTGGATGAGATCTGGGAAATCTCGCGCATCGACGAGCGCTGGCAAGAGGAGCTCTGGGGCCCGGATGACGAGGCGCAGGCGATCGAGGCGCAGAAGAAACAAGCCTTTGTGCACGCCGCCGGTTTCTACGCGCGGGTTTGATTCCCGGCGCCAGTCCCGGCTCCATTCCCGGCCACAAACCGGCGCAAGGCGGCGCGAAGCAACGGGTTTGTGGCCATGGCGGGGCGTCAGGCCGGAAAATCTCCGCGCAACAATCCTGCTATAAATCCGGCCCTGGCGAAGTTTGTCGCATTCCTCACCGCAATATTCGCAAAGTTAGCGCCCAAAATAAAGCAGCGCCCCGGGGCTCAGGGTGAAAAGCCCATTGAAACCGGTGATCCTACCCTTGACGTTCGTTGATGAATCCGCCCAAACTCGGCATCGAAAACGGGGGCGAACCCTGTTTCAAACAGCCCGCACCGTGACGGGTGGGCTATAAAGAACCACCAAACTCAGGTGGATAGTCAGGAAGAGGTAAACATGAACACATCCGTATTCTTTGGCGCGCTGACCGTGGCCGGTCTCGCAGCCGGTGCAGCCGCTGCCGGCACGCTGGACGACGTCAAGGCACGTGACAAGCTGAACTGCGGCGTCACCACCGGTCTCGTCGGGTTCGCAGCGCCGAATGCAAACGGCGAATGGGAAGGCTTCGACGTCGCGGTCTGCCGCGCTGTCGCCGCTGCCGTGCTGGGCGATTCGAGCAAGATCGAATTCGTTCCGACCACCGGCAAGACCCGCTTCACCGCGCTGGCGTCGGGCGAAATCGACATGCTGGCCCGCAACACCACCTGGACCTTCAGCCGCGACGTCGACCTGAAGTTCGAATTCGTCGGCGTGAACTACTACGACGGTCAGGGCTTCATGGTGCCCAAGGAGCTGGGCGTGTCCTCCGCGAAGGAACTGGACGGCGCCACCGTCTGCATCCAGACCGGCACCACCACCGAGCTGAACCTGGCGGACTTCTTCCGCTCCAACAACATCAGCTACGAGCCGGTTCCGATCGAAACCAACGCCGAAGCGCAGCAGCAGTATCTGGCTGGCGCCTGTGACGTCTACACCACCGACGCGTCCGGCCTGGCGGCCACCCGCGCGACCTTCGACGATCCGACCGCGCATGCGATTCTGCCGGAGATCATCTCCAAAGAGCCGCTCGGCCCGCTGGTCCGCCACGGCGACCACGAGTGGGGTGACGTTGTGCGCTGGACCCTCAACGCGATGGTCGCGGCAGAGGAACTGGGCGTGACTTCCGCCAACCTCTCCGAGATGGCGTCCGGCACCGACAACCCGGAAATCAACCGTCTGCTCGGCACCGAAGGCAACCTGGGCGAGATGCTCGGCCTGGACGCCGACTGGGCCGCAAAAGCCCTGTCCGTGGGCGGCAACTACGGTGAGGTCTTTGCCAAGAACATCGGTGAAGACACTCCGATCGGTCTCGCACGTGGCCTGAACGCCCAGTGGACCGATGGTGGCCTGCTCTACGCACCGCCGTTCCGTTAAGTTTAGCAACCGGAAAGGGCGCGGGGGATACCTCGCGCCCTTTTCCAAAGTTTATAACGAATTCTGCGGCCAGACACAGAGCGGGGCAAACCTCGCCGGGATGACTGGAACCGCAGGCCTCGGGGATCCCTACATATGTCGATTTTGACTGACCCGCCGAAAGAGAGTTTTCGGCCGTCGATGCTGATTTACGACACCCGTTACCGGTCAATGACCATTCAGGTCATTGCCTTGATCGGGTTTCTCATCCTGGTGGGATGGCTTATCAGCAATACTGCACAAAACTTGGCCGAACTGGGCAAAGAACCCAGCTTTGGCTTCCTGTCCGAGCCAGCCGGCTATGACATCAACCAGCGATTGCTGGACTACGACAACCAGAACAGCCATTTCCGCGCTGCCCTGATCGGGCTGCTGAATACCTTGCTGGTGGCGTTTCTGGGCTGCATCACCGCGACAATCCTGGGTGTGATCATCGGCGTTCTGCGCCTGTCCTCCAACTGGCTCATCGCGCGGTTGATGACCATTTACGTGGAAATGTTCCGCAACGTGCCGGTGCTCTTGTGGATTGTGTTCATCATGGCGATCCTGATCGAGTCGCTCCCCGCGCCGCGGGACTTCAGAGGGGACACGCCTGAAGCGACGATGAACGTCTTTGACAGCGTGGCGGTGACCAACCGCGGGGTCTACGTGCCCGAACCGCTGTTCCACAATTCGCTCGGCAATATCCATTTGTTTGGCGATGCGGCCGTGCGGTTTGATATCTCGCTCGATCTGGTGGCCTTTCTGATCGTGCTGGGGGGTAGCCTGTTTGCCTCCACCAAGATCCGGATCTGGGCCGACAAGACACAGGAGGCGACGGGGCTTCGGCCAACAACCTGGCATATGCGCAGCGCCGTGGTGATCCTGCCTTCGCTGCTGCTGCTGGTGCTTCTGGGTTTCCACCTCGGATACCCTGCGCTGAAAGGGTTCAATTTCCAGGGTGGCATTCATATGCGCAACTCCCTGATTGCCCTGTGGCTGGCACTGTCGCTCTACACGGCTGCGTTCATTGCGGAAATTGTCCGTGCGGGGATTCTCGCGATCTCCAAGGGGCAGACCGAGGCGGCCTCCGCCCTCGGGTTGCGCCCGAAGCGGATCATGAACCTGGTGGTTCTGCCGCAGGCACTGCGCGTCATTATCCCGCCGCTGATCTCCAACTATCTGAACCTGACCAAGAACTCCTCGCTCGCGATCGCTGTGGGCTACATGGATCTGACCGGGACCCTGATGGGGATCACCATGAACCAGACCGGGCGTGAGCTGGAAACCGTGATGCTGGGCATGCTCGTCTATCTGACGATCAGCCTTGTGATCTCTGGCTTCATGAACTGGTACAACAATCGCGTCAAACTGGTGGAGCGGTAAGATGAGTGACATTTCGTTCGTTCGCAGGGAAATGCTTCCGCCGAAAGATCCGCCGGCCAGCGAAGTCGGGGTGGTTGGCTGGATCCGGGCCAATCTGTTTTCCGGTTGGCTCAACTCGGTGCTGACCATTGCCTCGCTCTACTTCATCATTCGGGTGCTTATGGGGCTGCTGGGCTGGGCTGTCGTGCCCACTTGGTCTGCCACCTCGCTGACCGAATGCCGATCGATCTTTGAGGAACTGGGCCGGCACGGACATAATGCCGGTGCGTGTTGGGGGGTGATCTCCGAACGCTGGAACCAGCTGTTGTTCGGGTTCTACCCGCGCGAGTTGCAGTGGCGACCTGTGCTGGACTTCCTGCTACTCGGGGTGGCGCTGGCGCCGGTATTGTTCTCCGATAAGGTGCCGGCAAAGCTGATCTACTTCACCGCCATCTACCCGTTCGTGATGCCCTGGTTGTTGTGGGGGGGCACGATCTGGACGCCGGTGGCCGTCGCGCTTGGTTTTGTGATTGCCTATGCCATCTTCAAGATGCTGGCAGAGAAGACCTCGGAGCTCATCGCGATGATCGCCTCGGTGGTCGTGGCGTTGGTTTGGTGGCTGTTTCTGGCATCGCTGTTCTCGTCTGCCCTGGCAGCGGTGATCCCGCTGGCACTGGAGCCGGTGGAGTCGCGTCAGTTCGGGGGCTTCATGCTGTCGATCACGATCGGTGTTGTGGCCATTGGCCTGTCCTTGCCGATCGGGATCGTGCTGGCGCTGGGGCGTCAGTCGGACCTCTTGATCGTGAAGACGCTCTGCGTGGGCTTTATCGAGTTCATCCGCGGCGTGCCGCTGATCACGCTGTTGTTCGTGGCCTCGACGCTTCTGAACATCTTCATGCCGCCGGGGACCAACTTTGACATCATCATGCGGGTCTTCATCATGGTGACGCTCTTCGCTTCCGCCTATATGGCTGAGGTGATCCGGGGCGGTCTCGCGGCGCTGCCAAAAGGTCAGTACGAGGGAGCCGACAGTCTGGGCCTAAACTACTGGCAGGCGCAGCGGCTGATCATCATGCCGCAGGCGTTGAAGATCTCCATTCCGGGCATCGTCTCCACCTTCATCGGCGTTTTCAAGGACACCACCCTTGTGTCGGTCATCGGTTTGTTTGACCCGCTGAACCTGACAAACGCCATCCGTGCTGACGCGGACTGGAATGGTCTTGTGTGGGAGCTTTACGGCTTCATCGCGCTGCTGTTCTTCGTCTTTTGCTTCGGCATGTCCCGCTATTCCATGTATCTGGAGCGCAAACTCCAGACTGGCCACCGTTAAGGAGTTCAACATATGTCTGAACTTGCTCTCGACCGAGAAATCGACCGCTCCAAGATGAAAGTCTCGGATGAGGTCGCCATCCAGATCACCGATATGAACAAGTGGTACGGCGCGTTTCACGTGCTGCGCGACATCAACCTGACGGTGAACCAAGGCGAACGTATCGTCATCGCGGGGCCTTCGGGCTCCGGCAAATCCACCCTGATCCGCTGCCTCAATGCGCTCGAAGAGCATCAGGCGGGCAAGATCCTGGTGGATGGCACGGAATTGTCGAATGATCTGAAGAACATCGACAAGATCCGCTCCGAGGTTGGCATGGTGTTCCAGCACTTCAACCTGTTCCCGCATCTGACCATTCTGGAAAACTGCACGCTGGCCCCGATCTGGGTGCGCAAGACGCCCAAGAAAGAGGCCGAAGAGCGCGCGATGCATTTCCTGGAAAAGGTGAAGATCCCCGAGCAGGCCGACAAATACCCCGGCCAGCTGTCCGGTGGTCAGCAGCAGCGGGTGGCGATCGCACGAAGCTTGTGCATGATGCCGCGGATCATGCTGTTTGACGAGCCGACCTCGGCGCTGGATCCGGAGATGATCAAGGAGGTGCTCGACACCATGATCGAGCTGGCCGAAGAAGGCATGACCATGCTCTGCGTGACGCACGAGATGGGCTTTGCCCGTCAGGTGGCGAACCGGGTGATCTTTATGGATGCCGGTCAGATCGTGGAGCAAAACGAGCCGGAAGAGTTCTTCAACAACCCGCAGAGCGAACGCACCAAGCTGTTCCTCAGCCAGATCCTCGGTCACTGAGACCTGTTGTCAAATTGAGAAAAGGCCGGGCGATGCCCGGCCTTTTCGCTTGTTTATGGGGTGTGAGGGGGCGCTGCCCCCTTTTGGGCCCTGCGGGCCCGACCCCCGAGATATTTGCAAAAAGCTGAAGGCAGAGCGGGATCGCGCCGCGTCAGCGGCGCGCCCGGCCCAACGGGCGATATCGCATTTCAATGGGATGGAGACGGGCGGGAGCGCCCCCCGCCCGTTTGCGTGTTGTTAGCGTGAAAGATGCATCACGATTTCAGGTTGATCGAAGAAGGCGTTGAGCCGTTCTTCCCCGGCCAGAAAACCATAGGCCTTGTAGAAACCGCGTGCCTGGTGGTTGGCGGCAAAGACACAGAGTTCCAGTTCCGCGCGGGTGTGCAGCGCGTGATCCAGCAGCGCGCGTCCGTAGCCCTTGCCCTGATGCGCAGGCAGCACAAAAAGGCCGCCGACCTCATTGCCAAGGAGGGCGATAAAGCCTGCGGGCGTGTCATCTGCGTCAATCATCCAGGTTTCCGCGAGATCCAGAAACTGGTCACGGATCATGGTTTCGGCCTGTGCGACCAGGGCTTCGCTCAGGAAGGGATGCGCGATGGCGTTGGCCTCGCGCCAGATGTGGAGAACCGTCGGCTTGTCCGACGGAGAATAGGGTCTGATCATGGTCAGGAATATCCCGTAGAGGGCCGCCTTTCAGCGGCAGATTTGATAGATGGATTGCGCAAGTCAAAAGCGGCGGCTCCGACGGCCACCTTTGCGTTTTGTATCTTGCGGCACTGGCGCCCATGCGCCGGCATCAACGGGACATCAAATCTCCTGTGTCGGTGGGAGGGTGGTAGCGCAGTGTCTGTCGATGTGCAAGTACACCCTCCTGCCTTTGCCGAGGCTCACTCCCCCAGCAGTTCGCGCGGGACCACGAAGTCGATCACCTTGCCGCTGGCAGGCTGCATCTCGGCCCAATGCGCAATGTCGAACTCGACCATCAGCGTGGCGCCGGTCGGGTAGTCGTCAAAGCGCGAGTGGGGCGGGGGGTGTTTCACGATCTCATGGGCAAATTCCATCAGCCCGGGGTTGTGACCGAGCAGCAGCACCTGCGGCTGCGTTGCCTCGCGCAGCACATCATAGAGGATCTCTGGCGTGGCGTGATACAGGCGTTCGGTAAAGGTCGCCGGGGCGGCCAGCTCCATCAACTCGTAGGTTTCGCGGGTGCGTTGCGCCGAGGAGGACAGAACCTGGGCCGGCTGCAGCGCCTGGTCGCGCAGCCAGTTCCCCAGGGCGCCCGCAGAGCGGCGACCGCGTTTGTTGAGCGGGCGGGCGTGATCGCTTGGGGCGTCGGTGTTCCAGGCGGATTTGGCGTGGCGGGTCAGAAACAGGGTACAGGTCATGGGTGGTGAAAATACCTCATGTGGTGGGCAGTCTGCGCAGGCGGGCGCCCGGCACCGTCACTGAGCGGGCAGGCCCGGCGCGCGATACAGCCCGATGCCATGCACTCCGTTCCCTGCGGTGTGTCCAGGTGATCGTGACAGGCTGCCAGTTTGTAGGGGCCGCCGTCAACCAGTGCGTGTACCGGGCAGGCGGAAAGACAGGGGCGATCCGCGCAGTCCACACAGGGGGACGTTGTGCGCGCAGGCGCGGGGATGTCGAGTATCTTATCAAAATGCAGTGCTCCGCGGTAGGAAATCAGCATGCCGACCTCATCATGCACCAGCATCTGCGACGGGGATGTGAAAGCGCGCCCCGAGGCCAGTGCCCAGGCCACAAACGGGGTATAGGGCGGACCGCCAAAGGGATAATACGCCACCGCGCGATAGCGATCCGCCAGAGCCCCGATGGTCCGACGCGAATAGCTATCAACCGGATCGGGCGTGCCGTCCTGGCCCTCTGGCGCTGCGGTGAGGCAGGTCCAGAAGTCTGGAGCGGTGCCGATCAGGATCAGCGTGCCCGTCTCAAGCTGGGGCACAGGCACACGGTGCGGGTGAACACCGCCATAGATCATCAGGCCCAGTGGGCGCAGGTCGCTGGCAAGCTGTTCATAGATCCGCTTTGAACGGGTCGGGGTCGGGGTCGGGGTCGGAAGCGTCATGTCCCCAGAGAAGCCGCGAACCGTGCGCCGGGCAAGCCCGTCGGCGACATACGGCAGGCCGCTGCGGACGCTCCCAGGCGAATCAGTCGCGGATCATCGAGCCCGCGCCGTGGTCGGTGAACAGCTCCAGCAACACCGCGTTGGGCACGCGGCCATCGACGATGGTACAGGCGCGGACACCGCCGCGCACGGCGGCCAGCGCCGTCTCGGTCTTGGGGATCATGCCGCCGGCGATCACGCCTGCGGCGGTCATCGCCTCAACATCGGTGGCCTTGAGTTCGGTAACCACCACGCCCTCGGCATTTTTGACACCCGCCACATCGGTCAGCAGCAACAGCCGGTCGGCCTTGAGCGCGGCGGCGACGGCACCGGCGGCGGTGTCGCCGTTGATGTTAAACGTCTCGCCCGCGCGGCCCGCACCGATGGGGGCGATCACGGGGATGAATTCCTTTTCAAAGAGGTTCCGCAGCATGTCGGCGTTGACCTCGGACGGGGTGCCAACAAAACCAAGCGCCGGGTCGGTCATCTCGCAGGTGATGAGATTGGCGTCCTTGCCCGAGAGGCCAATCCCCTTGCCGCCCTGAGCGTTGATCGCCTGCACGATGCGTTTGTTGACCATGCCGGAGAGCACCATCTCCACCACTTCCATGGTGGCGGTGTCGGTCACGCGTTTGCCGTTCACGAACTCGGATTGGATCTGCAATTTGTCGAGCAGCGAGTTGATCATCGGCCCGCCGCCATGCACGATCACCGGGTTGACGCCGACCTGGCGCAAGAGCACCACATCGCGGGCAAAGCTTTCCATGCCCTCGTCGCTGCCCATGGCGTGACCGCCGAGCTTGATGACCACGATGGCGTCGTCATAGCGCTGCAGATAGGGCAGGGCGCTCGAGAGGGTTTCGGCAGTGGCAATCCAGTCGCGGTTCATGTCTCTGGTCTTCATCGCTGTCAGGTCCTGAGGCGGCCCGGGGCGCGGGCGCGGGGTGTCACAAGGGTGTTACGCATTTCCGGTGCCCCTGCCAAGGGAGGATCTGGGTCGGGGGCCCCGCGTCCCATTGCAGATGCCGTTGCCGGTGCTACTGTTGCGGGTGCAGCATCAGCCCGCGAGAGGACATTCCATGCGTCGCAAAACCCTGCTTCTGACCGGCGCCAGCCGGGGCATCGGCCATGCTACCGTGCGCCGGTTCAATGCCGAGGGCTGGCGGGTGATCACCTGTTCGCGCCAACCTTTCCCCAAGGAGTGTCCCTGGGGTGGGGGCGAGGAAAACCATGTGCAGCTGGATCTGTCGGACCCTTCGGACACCATCAACGCGGTTGGTGTCATTCAGGAGCGGCTGGAGGATGGCAAGCTGGATGCGCTGGTGAACAACGCCGGGATTTCGCCCAAGGGACCCGATGGCGAACGCCTGAGCACGCTCAACACCGATTTGATGGACTGGGCCAAGGTGTTTCACGTCAACTTCTTTGCCTCGGTGGTGCTGGCGCGCGGTTTGCGGGAGGAACTGGCGGCCGCCAAGGGCGCGGTGGTCAATGTGACCTCGATCGCGGGCAGCCGGGTGCATCCTTTTGCGGGCGCGGCCTATGCGACCTCCAAGGCGGCGCTGGCGGCGCTGACGCGCGAGATGGCGCATGACTTCGGGCCGATGGGCGTGCGGGTCAATGCGATCGCACCCGGCGAGGTGGAGACCTCGATCCTCAGCCCCGGCACCGACAAGATCGTGGAAAAACTGCCGCTGCGCAGATTGGGCCAGCCCTCTGAGGTGGCGGATGCGATCTATTTCCTGTGCTCCGAACAGAGCAGCTATATTTCCGGCACCGAGATCGAGGTGAACGGCGCGCAACACGTCTGAGCGGAGCGGGATTGGCCCGGCCTTGCGCGCAAAGCCGGGCCGAGGGTCAGCTGACCACGCGTTTGAGGCGGGGCAGGTTCGACAGGATCAGCACATCCAGTGCCAGCACCGCCAAGAGCGTCAGACCCACCAGCGGGAAGGCCAATGAGGCAAAGAGCCCGATCAGTACGGCGCCTTTCCAGAACGGCAGATCCTGCGGCACTGGCGGCGCGGCAAGACGGCCTGCGCGCGAGGGGCGCCGTTTGAGCCACATCACCACGCCCGACACACAGACGAAGATCACCGAGAGGCAGAACACCGTGTTCAGCACGATGTTCCAAAGCCCCATGTCGCCCTCGTGAAAGGCAATACCCACCGCCATGGACTTTCCGGCCAGCGAGTAGTCGGAGAATCTCACATCGGCGAGGATCTTGCCGGTGAACTGATCGACATGGACGGTGCGGTCGCACGTCGGGCAGGCGCTGTCGTTGCTCATGCTGTCCTGGTTGATCGTGTAGACGCCGGTGTCATTACCGGGAAACACAATGCGAAAACGACCCTCGTAGCCCAGCGTGCGCGCCAGCGCGTAGATGCTGTCACCGGTCACAGCACTGCCGTCGGGCAGGCCCGTGATCCCGGCGTCAGAGCCGGATTCGGGCATCGGGGTCTGCTCCAGCGCCCAAGGCGTGTCCTTCATGGCGCCATGGTTCATATGGTCGGCGTGGGTGCTGTCCGAGAGCGGTACGGCCTCCCATTTCTGCGCCGGGAAGGTGGACCATGCCTGTACAAAGCGCTCGCCCCAGATCCCGGCCCAGGACAGGCCGGACACCAGAAACACCACCAAGATAAGCGAGATATAGACGCCGATCACCGCATGAAGGCTTTTCCACAGAGCGCGGCCTTTGGCGCGCAGGCGCGGCACAAAGGCAGAGGTCCAGTCGCCGCGGGGCCACCACAGATAAAGCCCGGTCAGTACCAGAACGATGGCGAGACCTGCGGCGATCTCGATGAAGCGATCGCCGGTGTCGCCGATCAGCAATGTGCCGTGAATGTCGGAGAGGAAGTCATACCAGCCCGCGCGGCGGTCCCATGTCTCCACAACCTCGGCGGTGTAGGGATCAACGGCGACCATGCGCATGCCGCCCTCGGTGGCGACGCGCACCACGGCGGCGCGATCTGCGGCCTTGGGGCCGATCCATTCAACACGCGTTGCGCCGGGAATGGCATCCACGGCCGCTTGGGTCTGGACTTCGATGGGCTGCACGGTCTCGCCGACAGGCACGGCGACATACTCGCCGTCACGCCCATCGAAGACCGAGATATACATCATCGCAAGGCCGGTGAGCGCCAGCATGATGAGGAAGGGGATCACGTAGAGGCCCGCATAGAAATGCCAGCGCCATGCGGCGAAATAGAATTTTTGCGACAGATTCGGGGTGGCGGGACGGCTATCCGCGCCAGCGGTTTGGCTGAGTGCCATTGTGGGAGTTCTCCATACCAGTAAAGCCGCGACAAAGCGCGGTGTAATCAGGGTGATTTTGCGAAGGATCAGGAGAGAGCGGGCGGGCCGCGGGCATCATAGCGCCAGTGAAACCCGGCGGTGTGATGAGTGAAAGGGGCGCGGAACCACAGGTCCCGCTCCGGCCCCATCAGGGGCAGGGGCAGTTGCGTGGCTGTATGGGCCGCCAGCTGTGGCTGGGCGGCGAGGGGACAATTGCGGCTGGCGCTTTCGTCCTCCTCGTGGGCGGGCGCGTCATCGCCAAGCTCGACCCACATCTCTTGCGGCCCGTCGCCGGTACAAAGCACCAGCAGCACCTTGCCCCCTTGGGCGGTCACAGGCATCCAGCCCGCCGGGATCAACCCGGCGATCAGGATGGCCAGCAGGCCCAGATATGGCACAAGGCGGCGCAGGGGCTTAGTCCAGATGCGCGATGATGGAGCGCAGGGTGGCGATGCCGTCACCTTTTTCCGAGGAGGTCAGCACGATCTCGGGATAGGCGGCGGGGTGTTTGGAGAGCGCCTCGCGCACCTGATCGAGGATCTTGGCGCGGTCTTTCTCCTTCACCTTGTCGGCCTTGGTCATCACCACCTGAAAGGTCACGGCAGAGGTATCCAGAAGCTTCATGATCTCCTCGTCGACCTTTTTGACACCGTGACGGGTGTCGATCAGCACAAAGGCGCGGCGCAGGGTCTGGCGACCGGAGAGATACTGTTTCAGCAGGCGCTGCCATTTCTCCACCACCGCCAGCGGCGCATTGGCGTAGCCATAGCCGGGCAGGTCAACGAGATAGAGCTCGGGCCCCTGGGTGAAGAAGTTGATCTCCTGCGTGCGCCCCGGCGTGTTTGAGGCGCGTGCCAGCCCCTTGGTGCCCGTGAGCGCGTTGATCAGCGAGGATTTCCCAACGTTCGAACGCCCGGCAAAGCAGACCTCGATCCGATCCGCGGGGGGCAGGCCGGACATGGCCACCACGCCCTTGAGGAACTCGGACTGGCCGGCAAAGAGCTTGCGCCCGGTTTCTGCGGCGATCTCGTCGGGGGCTTCGGCGAGGGGGAAGGGAAGCTGCATCACAGAACCTCTAGGCAGTCGGAGAGCGCGATGTTGCCACCGCTCAGGACTTTGGCGCGGATGCCAAAATCGGTGTGGCCCCAATGCGCGCGCAGTGCCTTCAGCGTGTTGGCATCGCGTTCGCCGCTTTCGGGGTTGGTCTCGGTGGCGCGGCAGCGGGTGATGCGATCCACCACTTCCAGCCGGGTGGAGCCGATTTTCAGCTCCCGTCCCACCCAGTCGAACTCTTCAAAAGGGGCGGTGCCGTCGATCCAGAGATTGCCGCGAAAGCGGCGCGGGTCGAGGTCTTGTTCCAAGGCATCACCCAGCGCCTTTAGCGAGGTCAGCGACAGGATCGAGACGGCAGAGAATTTCGCATCCGCCATGCCGCCCGCAGGGGCCTTGATCAGGCTGTGGGGCTGGGGGCGTTCGGCCGGGTAGATCGGCAACAGCCAGTCCAGAAGCCGCGCACCATCGGTGGCCGGATCAAGGGTGATCTCGCCCTGTTTGGGATGGCGCAGAGTGATCTGATCGCCGTGGGATTCGGAGGTGATCGCCATCAGCTCGGGGCCGAAACAGCCACGGGCAAAGTTCCGGCAGGGCTGCCACGTGCCGGTATCCTCGGATGTGCCGGTCAGCACCGCCCAGGCCCGATCCAAAGGCATAGGCCCGCCTGTTTCCAAGCGGACCTCTGTCAGTGGTTCGGCCCCGATCCCCTTGATCGGGTGCCGCCACATCTGCCTGACAGTTGCTGTCATTTCTTTTCGGCCTTCTCGGCTTTGTCCTTGCGCTTGAAGCTCGACCTGATGTTGCCGAAGACGTCCGGCGTATAGCCGTGCGAGCGCATGATCAGGTATTGCTGGGTAAAGGTGATCACGTTGTTGGTGATCCAGTAGACCACGAGGCCCGAGGCAAAACCACCCAGCATGAACATGAAGACCCAAGGCATCCAGGCAAAGATCATCGCCTGGGTTTCATCCGTGGGCGCCGGGTTCAGTTTCTGCTGCACCCACATGGAAACCCCGAGCAGGATTGGCAGGATGCCGATGAAGACCAGCGCCAGGATCGAATCCGGTGTCGGCGCGCCCCATGGCAGCAGGCCAAAGAGGTTGTAGAGCGAGGTCGGGTCGGGCGCGGAGAGATCCTGGAACGGGCCAAAGAAGGCCGAATGGCGCAGCTCCAGCGTCACGAAGATCACCTTGTAGAGCGAGAAGAAGATCGGGATCTGGATCAGGATCGGCAGACAGCCCGCGGCCGGGTTGACCTTCTCGCGCTTGTAAAGCTCCATCATCTCCTTTTGCATCTTCTGACGGTCATCACCGGCGCGTTCGCGCAGCTTTTCCATCTCGGGCTGCAATTCCTTCATCCGCGCCATGGAGGCGTAGGATTTATAGGCCAGCGGGAAAACGAGGATCTTCAGCAGGAAGGTGAGCGCGATGATCGCGACACCCATGTTGCCGATGGCGGCATTGAGCCAGTGCAGCACGGCAAAGATCGGCTTGGTGAAGAAGAAGAACCAGCCCCAGTCGATCGAGTCGAGGAAGCCTGCGATGCCGCCACGTTCGTATTCGCGGATGGTGGCCCATTCCTTGGCACCGGCAAAGAGCTGGGTGCTGGCGGCGGTGCTTTCGCCTGCCGCAAGCGTCACGGTCGGCAGTACGACGTCGGTTTGGTAGATGTCGCGGCGTTCGTCATATTTCGCGATCGCGCGGAAGGCGTCGCCCGGCGCCGGGATCAGGGTCGACATCCAGTAGTGGCCGGTGAAGCCGATCCAGCCATTTTCGGTGACCGGGGTGACCTGCGCACGCGATCCATCGCGCGGGTCGGGGTCGAAATCGGTCATGTCGTCATAGTCGATCTCGGCCAGTTCCCCGTCGGCCATGCCAACCACGCCTTCGTGCAGGACAAAGAAGTTCTCGAGGTTTGAAGGTTCGCCGTGGCGGGCCAAGGTGCCGTAGGGGGCCAGGGCGACGGTGTCGCCGGAGGTATTGGTGACCGACTGGGTGATCGAGAACATGTAGTCCTCGTCAATGGCGATCTCGCGCGAGAAGGTGAGGCCGTTGCCGTTGTCCCAGGTGAGGGTCACCGGGGTTTCGGGCGTCAGCGTCGCGCCCTCCTCGGCCTGCCAGCGGGTGTTGGCGGTGGGGACGTCCTCGATGCCGAGACCGGTGCCGGGGGCCCAGCCATAAAGCGCGTAATAGGCATTGGCCTGACCGGCGGGGGACAGCAGCGTCACGATGGGCGAATCGTCGTCCAGGGTTTCGCGGTAGTCCTTGAGGCGCAGATCGTCGATGCGCCCGCCGGTGAGGGAGATGGAGCCCTCGACCCGCGGGGTGTTGATCGTCAGGCGCGGGGTGTCTTCGACGGCCTCGGGTTCGGCGGCGGCCGCGTCGACCTCGCCGGTGGCCGCACCGGCACTGGGCGCGGCCGCGGGGGCAGAGGTGTCACCCGGTGTCGGCGTGGTCTCGGTGACTTGGGTGGCGGGCTGCGGGGCCTCCTCCGGGGGCGGGAAGAAGAAATACCAGCCGAGGATCACCAGGAAACTCAAAGCGGTTGCGAGCAGTAGATTCTTGTTCTGATCGTCCATCTGGACAGCCACCTCATGCATGCAAAGACAGGGTGTGGTTCAACAGAGGTCGGTCCAGAAGGTCAAGGGAAATCCGGGCAGCCAGCGCATCACTGGCGGCGGAAATCCCAAAAAACACAGGGAATCAGAGAACAGAAGCGGCTGTGGCCGGGGTCAATGGCGCTGACGACCGATCAGCGGCGCATCCTGCAGCTTGGCCTCGTGGGTGACCACCCAGTCGAGGGTCTGGTCGAAGGGCATGGGGCGGCCAATGCCAAACCCCTGCACGTGATCGCAGCCCAATTGCGCCAGCAGCGCGTGTTCGCCCACGGTCTCCACCCCCTCGGCGAGGGTTTGCAGCTCCAGCCGTTCCGCCATGGTGAGGATGGCGGCAATGAGCTTTTGCTGTTCCGGGTCGTGGTCCGATTTGGTCACGAAGGAGCGGTCGATCTTGATCCGGGAGACACGGAAACGGCGCACCGAGGCGATCGAGGCGTGACCGGTGCCAAAATCATCGAGATCGATATGGCAGCCCAGTTCGCCCAGAGCCTTGATGTTGCGGGCCACAACCTCGTCGGGCTGGTCGGTCATCACCGTTTCCAGCACCTCGATCGTCAGCCGCTCGGGACGCAGGCCAAAGCGATCCAGCTCCCAGCGGATCCGGTTGACCAGCGCCGGGTCGCGCAGCTCATCGGTGGCGAAGTTGACGCCCACCGACGGCACGTTGAGCCCCGCCGCGTCCCAGGCCTTGATCGCGGTCAGCGCCTGCTGGACCATCTGCTGGCTGAGTTTTTGCAGCAATCCGGCCTGTTCCAGGGCGGGCAGGAAGGAGGAGGGCGGGATCATGCCCTTGACCGGGTGGCACCAGCGCGCCAGGGCCTCAAACCCGGAGACGCGGCCGGTGTCGGTGCTGATCTGCGGTTGGAACCAGGCCTGGATCATGCCGTTTTCCAGCGCCATGGCCGCGTCTTCCAGCAGGTTGTCGGTCCGGTTCAGGTGCACATGGGTGTCGTTGGAGAAGGCCCGGATGCTGGAGGGGCCGACGCTGATCGCCTCGTCCAGGGCGGCAACGGCGCATTCGATCCAGCCGTTGGCAGCACCCTTGGGGGCACGGTGGCGTTGGCAGATGCCGATCGAGCAGGACACGAACAGCGAGGTGCCATCCACGGCCACAGGCTCTTCCACCGCGACCTGGAGACGACCGGCAAGCTGGATGCACAGCTCCAGATCCAGTTGCATGACCGGCGCGAGGCAAATGGCAAAGCGGTTGCGTCCCAAACGCGCGACGGTATCGCGGTGGCGCAGCGTCGCGGTGATGCGTTCGCCGATCCGCTGCATCACGATGTCACCGGCGTCCTGGCCATGCGCGGCAATCAGGTCGTCGTGGTCGTCGATCTCCAGCACCATCAGCGCCGATTTCAGGCCGCTGTCCTCGGTGCGGTGATAGATGGATTTGACCCGCGCCTGGAACCCGTCGGCCAGAATCATCCCGGTCAGGGCGTCGCGTCCGGGGGCGGGGGCCTTGTCGCGCATGAGGCTGCCCAGAACGGCAAACATCAGCGGCAACCCGAGGGCGGCCACCAGCAGCGCGGTTTCGCCGCCGAACCAGAAGGCCCCCAGCGTCAGCGCAGGCAGAAAGGCGAGCATTGGCGGGCCAAACACCACTTGCGAGAACCCGTCTCTGACCCGCTGTAGGAGACGTGAATTCGGTAGTTTCATAGCTGTAAGACCTTTCGACTTCGCCGGTGGTGCCTGCTCAGACTAGATCTTGGGTCTGACCGGAGAGTTAACGCGGATGTGAGTTTCCACCGGTTTCACGTCCGGCAGCCGGTTTTTTCGGGGCCATCCGCTGCGCGCGGCGTGAATTCGGATCGGAATGTGTCAGCCGGTGGGCAGCAGGGTGGCCGGCCCGGCCGCGGGGCGGATTGATTCCCCCGGGCCGGCCGCGAGACAGGCGCGCTGATGCGCCTTTGGCGTTTTTCAGCATGGCGCGCGCGGGGCGCGGGGCTTTCAGTGCCGCTCCGGAGGCCCTGATCCGACACCACGGGCGCCAACGGTCCGTTTCCCGCAACAGCAGGTGCGAGAAAGGCTTCCCGCCGCCAGCCGTTTGCCGTATTCACCCGGCCATGACCAATGACCTAGATGACATCCACCCGATCTTTCAGGGTGCGCCACAGACGACGGAATTCCGCAAACTGCGCAAGCGGATCATACGGTCCGTGCGCGAAGCCGTTGAGCAATACGGCATGGTGGACCGCAGCGAGGCCCGCTGGCTGGTGTGCCTGTCCGGCGGCAAGGATTCCTATACGCTGCTGGCCGTGCTCATCGAGTTGAAGTGGCGCGGGCTGCTGCCGGTGGACCTGCTGGCCTGCAACCTCGATCAGGGGCAGCCGGGCTTTCCGGCGACGGTGCTGCCGGAGTTCCTGGAGAAAGTGGGCGTGCCGCATCGGATCGAATATCAGGACACCTATTCGATCGTCATGGACAAGGTGCCGCAGGGCCGCACCTATTGCGCGCTCTGCTCGCGGCTGCGGCGCGGCAACCTCTATCGCATCGCCCGCGAGGAAGGCTGCTCGGCGGTTGTTCTGGGTCATCACCGCGACGACATCCTCGAAACCTTCTTTATGAATCTCTTCCACGGCGGCCGGCTGGCGACCATGCCGCCCAAGCTGGTCAACGAGGAGGGCGACCTGTTCGTCCTGCGCCCGCTGGCCCATGTGGCCGAGGCCGATTGCGAGAAATTCGCCCGCGCCATGAACTACCCGATCATCCCCTGTGATCTCTGCGGCAGTCAGGACGGGTTGCAGCGCCAGCAGGTCAAGCAGATCCTGGATGGCTGGGAAAAGAACAGCCCCGGCCGCCGCCAGGTGATGTTCAAGGCGCTGACCAATATCCGCCCGTCGCATATGATGGACCCGAAGCTCTGGGACTTTGCCGGGCTTGCGCTCCAGGAGGGGGCGGCCCTGTCGCAGCCGACCGCCGCCGCAGAGCCGGATGAAATCCCGGACCTGACACCGCCGCACGGCGTGGACCTGTAGAGCGCGCGGCCTTGGGTCGCGGGACCGATACCGGCGGACACGCGGAGGCGTAGTGCTGATCCGGTCACGGGCGCCGCTATCAACACCTTGAAAAATAAGGGTATATTCCGAGGCGCCATCTTTGCGCTCCGGATTGATTGCTGCGCGGGGATGTGCCTGTCAGCGGCCCGCGCGAGGTCGGGGGGGACGGTCCGTCCGGTGATAGCAGGATTTTCAAATCGGCCTTCGAATGCTAAATCTGGCGTATGAGTGATCTTGATCCCCGTGTCTTTCCGCCTGCCAAAACCCGCACGCATGAGGTCTGCGGCCCGGGGGCCTATACCTTTGCCTTTGCGCTTGCGGCGCGGCTGGGCGGGCATTGCATGTGGGTGCGCGGCGGATGGGACTCGACCGAGATCAACCCCAATGGCTTTGCCGATTTCATCGCGCCCGAGGACCTGACGGTCTGCCGCACCAAGGACCAGCTGCAGACCCTGGCCGTCGCCGAAGAGGCGTTGCGTGCAGGGGCGGTCTCGCTGGTCGTGATGAGGTTGAACAAACCCCTGGGGCTGACCGAAGGGCGGCGGTTGCAGCTTGCGGCGCGGGATGGGCGCGCCACCGGGCTGGCCCTGATCCCGGAGGGGATGGGCAGCAATGCCGCCGAAACCCGCTGGCGCTGCACCCCGGTGTTCGATCCCGGGGACTCGACTCTGCAACGATGGGAGATTATCAAGAACAAATCGGGAACATTAGGTGTCTGGCATGTTCGATGGGATGCAGCGTCGCGTCGTTTCATTATGGTTTCCCCGGCTGGCGAGTGACCGGGTTCTGCGGGGCTGTTCGTTTGAGGGCCCCTTTGCCCTCACCCTCAAACAAAGCAATGCCAATCGCCTCTATTGCCTGAATGCGGTGGCGGAGGCGCAGGGGTTGCATCGGGGCATGTCCCATTCCGATGCCCGGGCCTTTTGCCCGGATCTGAAAACCGCCGTCGCGGTCCCGCCGGAGGATCAGCGATTCCTGCATGCGCTGTGCCGCTGGGCCAAGCGGTATTGCCCCTGGGTCGGGCTGGAGGGCCAGGACGGTCTGGTGCTGGATGTCAGCGGTTCTGCGCATCTTTTGGGGGGCGAGGCGCAGATGCTGCGGGATATGCGCGCACGGTTGCTGCGGGCGGGGCTGACGGTGCGGGCGGGGGTGGCGGATACGCGCGGCGCGGCCTGGGCGCTGGCGCATCACGACGAGGGGATCGCCGCCCCCGGAGAGATGCTGCCGGCGCTGCGGGCCCTGCCGGTGGCGGCCCTGCGGCTGGATGCGGGCACCGCAACGGCGCTGGCGCGGCTGGGGCTGCGCACGATCGGCGATCTTGCCGATGCGCCGCGCGCGCCGCTGACCCGGCGGTTCGGGCCCGAGGTGCTGATGCGGCTGGATCAGGCGCTGGGGCAGCAGCCCGAAGAGATCACGCCGCTGGCGGATCCGCCCCACTACGGCGTGCGCCTGACCTTGCCGGAGCCCATCGGCCTTGTCGATGATGTGCGGGCCGGGGTGCAGCGGCTGCTGACCCAGCTTTGTGCCAAGCTGAAGGCGCAGCAGGCGGGGGCGCGCAAGCTTTGTGTCACGTTGCGCCGGGTCGATCAGGATCACCAGCAGGTGGAACTGCGCCTGGCCCGCCCGCTGCGTGACGCGCAGCGCATCCTGCCCCTGTTCGAACGCGGGCTGGCGGAGGTGGATGCGGGCTTTGGCATCGATCAGCTGCGGCTGGAGGCGACGCAGGTCGAAGCGCTGCCGGCCGAGCAGGTCACCCATGTCGGCTCCGGGCAGGCAGGGCAGCTGGAGGATCTTGTCACCCGCATCGGCACCCGGATCGGGTTGGAGAATATTCAACGGTTCCTGCCTGCCGACAGCCATATCCCGGAGCGCAGCTTTATCGTGGCGCCGGCCGCCTATTCGGAGCCGGCGGGGGGCTGGTCCCGGCTCACCCCGCGCCCGCTGTGCCTGTTTCCCCCCGAACCCATCGCAGGGCAGGGGCCGGAGCCGCCCGCCCGTTTTCGCTGGCGGCGGATGTCGCTGACCACGGGGCGTGCCACGGGACCCGAACGCATCGCCCCGGAATGGTGGCTGGAGGATGACAACTGGCGGTCGGGCCTGCGCGACTACTGGCAGGTGGAGACCGTGCAGGGGCGGCGGCTCTGGCTGTTCTACACGCCGCAGAACCCCGGATGGTTTGTACAGGGAGAGTTCGCATGACCCAGACCGACCCCACGCCGCCGACGACGCCCACGACCCCGGCGCTGATGCCGGGGCAGGGCTATGCCGAATTGTGTACCACCAGCAATTTCACCTTTCTGACCGGGGCCTCGCACCCGGAAGAGCTGGTCCTGCGCGCCGCCGAGCTGGGCCTCTCGGCGATTGCCATCACGGACCGGAACTCCCTGGCCGGCGTGGTGCGGGCGTGGAGCGCGTTGAAAGAGCTGAAACGGGAGGCCGGCACCGCTGTGGAAATCCGCTCCCAGCACCGTGTCGACCCCTCCTCCCGGCAGAAAAAGGGACCGGCCGCCCCGCTGGCGGCGCCCGCGGCCGCAACGCCGCTGCCAAAGCTGATCGTGGGGTGCCGGCTGGTCCTGCGCGACAGTGCGGTGGACTGGGTTGCGCTGCCCCGGGACCGGGCGGCCTACGAGCGCCTGACCCGGTTGCTGACCCTGGGCAAGCGCCGTGCGGACAAGGGAGACTGCGAGCTCTATGCCCGGGACCTGCATGCGGCCTGCAAGGGGATGATCCTGATCGCCTTGCCGCAGCAGCGGGTGCAGGACGCGGTGCCGGATATTCAGCACATGCGGCGGCATTTTCCCAATCACGTGTTCCTGGGGGCCGCGCCCCGGTATGACGGCAGCGACCAGGCCTATCTGGCTGCCTGTTCCACGGTTGCGCAAAAGGCCTGTGCGCCGATGGTGGCGGTGGGGGATGTGCTGATGCACCGGGCCAGCCGCCGGCAATTGGCCGATGTGCTGACCTGCATGCGCGAACATATCACCATTGACGAGATCGGCACCCGCGCCCTGCCCAACGGGGAGCGCCGCCTGAAGGGGGAGGCGGATATGGCGCGGCTGTTTCGCAATCATCTGGGCGCGGTGCGCCGCAGCCTGGAGATCGCGGCCCGGTGCAGCTTTGATCTGGGGGAGCTGTCTTATGAATATCCGCATGAAGAGGCCGACGGCGAAACCCCGCACGCCCGCCTGGAGCGGCTGGTGCGCGACGGGCTGGTGCGGCGCTATCCCGGGGGCGCGCCGGATCGGGCGATCCGGTTGATGGAAAAGGAACTGGCCGTGGTCCGGGAGCTGAACTTTCCGGCCTATTTCCTGACGGTGCATGACATCGTGCAATTCGCCCGGTCACGCGGGATCCTGTGTCAGGGGCGCGGCTCGGCGGCCAATTCCATTCTGTGCTACCTGCTGGGCATCACCGATGTCAGCCCCGACATGATCGCCATGGTCTTTGAACGGTTCGTGTCCAAGCATCGCGGGGAGCCGCCGGATATCGATGTCGATTTCGAGCACGAGCGGCGCGAAGAGGTGATCCAGTGGATCTACGAGAAATATGGCCGGGACCGGGCGGGGCTGTGCGCCACCGTGATCCATTTCCGCACCCGCGCGGCGATCCGCGAGGTGGGCAAGGTGATGGGCCTGTCGCAGGATGTCACCGCCGGGCTGTCCGGTCAGATCTGGGGCATGAGCAACGGCGGCGTCGATCCGGACCGCATCCGCGAGCTGGGTCTTGATCCGCAGGACCGCCGGCTGATGCAGACCCTGCGGCTGATTGGCGAGATCATCGGCTTTCCCCGCCATCTCTCGCAGCATGTGGGGGGCTTTGTGATCACGCGCGGGCGGTTGGATGAGCTTGCGCCCATCGAGAATGCGGCGATGGAAGATCGCACGGTGATCTGCTGGGACAAGGATGACATCGACGCGCTGGGCATCCTCAAGGTGGATGTGCTGGGGCTGGGGATGCTCAGCTGCATTCAAAAGGCATTTGCCCTGATGCAGCAGCACGAGCATGTCACACAGAGTATCGCCTCGGTCCCGCAGGAGGACCCGGCCACGTATGACATGTTGTGCCGGGCGGATGCGGTGGGGGTCTTTCAGGTGGAAAGCCGGGCGCAGATGAATTTCCTGCCCCGGATGCAGCCCCGCAAATTCTACGATCTGGTGATCGAGGTGGCGATCGTGCGCCCCGGTCCCATTCAGGGCGACATGGTGCAGCCCTACATCCGGCGGCGCAACGGGCTGGAGCAGCCCGATCCCTTTGGGCCAGCGCTGGAGGAGGTGACGCGGCGCACCCTGGGGGTGCCGCTCTTTCAGGAGCAGGCGCTGCAGATCGCGGTGGTCGGCGCGGGGTTCTCGGCCGAGGAGGCCGATTATCTGCGCCGGTCGCTGGCCTCGTTCCGGCGCATGGGCACCATCGGTCTGTATCGGGACAAGTTCATCGCGGGCATGCTGGCAAACGGCTATCCCCAGGAGGTGGCCGAACGCTGTTTTGGTCAGATCGAGGGCTTCGCCGATTACGGGTTTCCCGAAAGCCATGCGGCGGCCTTTGCCATGCTGGCCTATGTGTCGGCCTGGCTGAAATGTCATCATCCCGCCATCTTTGCCTGTGCCCTGCTGAACTCCCAGCCCATGGGGTTTTATGCCCCGGCCCAGATCGTGCGGGACGCCCGCGAGCATGGCGTGGAGATCCGCCCGATCTGTGTGAACCACTCCGCATGGGACAACACGCTGGAACGCCGCCCCGATGGCGCCCTGGCCCTGCGGCTGGGATTTCGCCAGATCAAGGGCTTCAAGCAGGAAGAGGCGGATTGGATCGTGGCGGCACGCGGCAATGGCTATACCACGCCGGAGGCCCTGTGGCTGCGGGCGGGGCTGCGCCCGGATGTGCTGACGCGGCTGGCCGAAGCGGATGCGTTTTGCAGCATGGACCTGACCCGCCGCGATGCGCTGTGGCAGGTCAAGGCGATCCGCAGCAAGACCCCCTTGCCGCTGTTTGACGACCCGATCGACGGGGAGGTGGTCCGGGAACCGTCCGTCGCCCTGCCCAGCATGCATCTGGGCGAAGAGGTGGTCGAGGATTATGTCTCCACCCGCCTGTCGCTGCGCGCCCATCCGATGGAGCTGTTGCGGCCCGGCATGACCGGCCTCACCCCGCATAATGCGCTTGTGGACCGGCCTCTGGGACAGTGCACGGTGTGCGGGCTGGTCATCACCCGCCAGCGCCCCGGCACCGCATCGGGGGTGATCTTCCTGACGCTTGAGGATGAAACAGGGGTCAGCAATGTGGTGGTCTGGCCCAAGGTCTATGAGCAGTTCCGGCGTATTGTCATGGGCGGGCGGCTGTTGCAGGTGCGCGGGACGGTGCAACGCGAAGGCATTGTCGTGCATGTGATCGCGCAGGATATTCGCGACCTGTCCCACAAGCTCTATGATCTGGGGCATCCCATGCCGGAGGCCCTCAGCACCGAGGGCCCCCGGGCCGATGACACGCCCAAGCAGTCCCGCTATCCCGCCCGCGCCATGCATCCGCGCGATCAGGCCAAGAAGCTCTTTCCAAGCCGGGATTTCCACTAGCGGGACCATGCATCCGGTGTTTGAAAACCAGCTCAGGAGCTTTAGCGGCGCGCGGCTGCGCGGCACGTCGCAGGTCACGCGCATGTATTGCCGCCTGGATGCGCCGAACGTAATCCCCTGGGCCCTGTCGGAGCTGGACTTCGAGGGGCTGCGCGCGGATCTGGTCCGCGAAGGGATGATTGACGGCGCAAACTGGACGTCACCGGATGCCGCCGAGATCGCGGCGGATCTGGCGCGATATGGCGAGGTCTACGATCTGGCGCATCCCTTCTGAGGGCGCTCGGGTCAGGCGCTGCGGCGGGCGTGATCCGCGGGCAGCGGGAAGCGGTGTTTTACATCCTTGCGCCGCAGGTCCGTGCGGGCCAGGTCACCATACCCCTGCGCGACGATTTTGCGCCCGGGGGCACCGCGGCTGGCAAGGGCGGGCAGCAGCTCCGGAAACAGGTCGAAGAGCTCTCGGCGATCCTGCGAAGACAGGCTGCGCAGGGCCTCGGGGCCGGGCCAGAAGGTTTCGCTGGCGCATCCGTCGGCAAAGATGACCTGGTGATCTTCGGTCAGCAGGTGGATGTAGCAGGTGGGCCGCAAGCTGTTGTCGACCTGCACGTGATCCGGATCCATGTCCTGCAACAGGCGGGCACGGGCAAAGGCCTCCGGGGGGGCCGCTTGGGCGGCTGCGGGCAGCACGAAGCGATGCTGGGGCGAGACCCGCAGCGGGCGTTGCGTGCCGACCAGCCCGCCCGGGCGCAGCAGGACGGGGCGCAGATGCGGCTGGCGCAGCAGATCCATGCGCGACAACAGGCGCCGCCCGGTCCAGACAACGGGCTGAAGGCCGTTGTCCGCGGTCTGTATCAGGTCCCCGACGCGGATCTGTTCCACGGGTTTGACCCCATGTGCCGTCTGGATCAGCGCCCCCGGCGTGTAGCAGGGGATGCCGGCGGCAAACAGCTGCGCATGGGTGGTCATCTGGCTCGGGTCCACCCCTTCCAGCACCAGTTGCTCACCGTCGGGGAAGGTCAGCAGCGCATTGCCGAACCCGTCATCCGAGGTGGTCACGTCGATGGTCTGCACCGCGCCATCAGCCCCGGAGCCGCCGGTCAGCTCCGACACATCGAGCTGGTCGTTGTAGAACCCGTCGGTGTCATCGTCGTTGAGGTCGAAATCGGTGATGGTATCGGTGCCGCCTGACGCCGTCAGGGCGATCTCGTCATCGCCCAGCCCGCCGGTAAAGCGGTCATCGCCCTGGCCGCCTTGCAGCGTGTCATTGCCGTCGCCCGCGTCGATGTCGACCCCGACGCTGTCATTGCGGGCGTCGACCACGTCGTCCTGATCCGTCAGCACCAGCTGCTCGATCTCGGAGAACTGGATGGTATCGGTCCCGTCGGTGATAAAGCCGGATTCGTCTCCGGTATAGGTCACCGTGACCGGGCCGGTCATGTAGGAGAGATCGACCACGTCGAGGTCATTGCCGGCCTCGCCCCCCACGACGGTGTCATTGCCGAAGTTGTCCTCGATCCGGAAAGTGTCGGCATCCGCCTCACCATACATCTCGTCCGCGCCGCTGCCGCCGACCAGAAGGTCGTCGTCATTGCCGCCGTACATGGTATCGTTGCCGGTGCCGCCCTCCAGCGTGTCATTGCCGTCGGTGGCGACGATGCTGTCGTTGCCGGTGCCGCCGACAAGGCTGTCATCGCCGGAAGAGTTGCGCAGGGTGTCGTCGCCATCGCCGCCGAAGAGGGTATCATTGCCGATGCCGGTGGTCAGGCTGTCATTGCCGCCGCCGCCATAGATGAGGTCGTCGCCGTCGCCGCCGGAAATGGTATCGCCATCATCGCCCCCGTCGATGGTGTCATTGCCGCTGCCGCCTTCCATGTAGTCGGCGCCGATGCCGCCATACATCTCGTCATGTCCGTCCTCGCCGAACATGCTGTCATCGCCGTCGCCGCCGTCCATGCTGTCGTCGTCGACGCCGGCATACATGGTGTCGTTGCCCTCGTCGCCCTCCAGCGTGTCATTGCCTTCGGTGGCCACGATGCTGTCGTCGCCGACACCGCCCACGAGGCTGTCATCGCCGGCGGAGTTGTGCAGCGTGTCATTGCCTTCGCCGCCCAGAAGCGTGTCGTTGCCGAGGCCGGTCGACAGGCTGTCATCGCCTTCGCCGCCGTCGATGAGGTCATCGCCATCGCCGCCGGACATGGTGTCGCCGCCGAGCCCGCCGATCAGCGTGTCGGCGCCGAGACCGCCGGTCAGGATGTCGTCCCCCTCGCCGCCATCGATGCTGTCGTCGCCTTCGCCGCCGTCCAGCAGGTCGTTGCCGCCTTCGCCAAAGATCAGATCGGAGCCGAGACCGCCCAGCAGGGTGTCGTTGCCCGCGTCGATCGGCGTGTAGACCGCATCTTCGATCAGATCGCCCGAGAGCGTGAAACCGGAGGGCGTGTTGCGGGCCTCCAGCGTGAAATTGATCGAGCTGCGCCCGTCGAATTCGGCCGAGAACCAGGCGTCCTCGTCATCGGGATTATTGGCTTCGGTGCCGGCGGCGCGCACGGTGCTGCCATCCTGGGTCACGTTCAGCGAGCTGTCGGAGGAGGTGCCAAAGGCGTTGAAATCATCCGCGTCCAGCGTCACCGCTTCGACGTCCCAGGCGTCATAGTTCTGGTCGAGATCGTTGAAGGTGGCGGTGGAGTTCAGCTCGAGCGCCTCGCCGGTGGTGGGGTCAAAGAACTCCAGCCGGAATTCGGCGGTGTCGCCGGTGCCGTACCCGTCCATCAGGATTTCTGCGCCCCGGTCCCCGGAGAGGTCGATGCTCATATAGGGGTCGGAAGAGCTGACCAGCACAAGGCGGCCCCAGACCGAGGTGCCGTCGTCGAGAAAGGCGACATCGCGATAGACTGCGGAATCCCCGGCCACCGCATGATTGCCGCTGTAGGTCTGGCTGACCAGGTTGTCGATGTTCAGCACCAGCGGGGTGGCATCCTGGCCGGTGTTGCCGTCCGTGTCCCCCATCAGCGTATCGTTGCCATCGCCGCCATCGACGCTGTCATGGCCGCGCCCGCCCAGCACGGCATCCGCGTCACCAGAGCCGGTCAGATTGTCGTCGGTGTCGCCACCAAGCAGCAATTTATACAGCCCGTTGCCGTTTCCAGTCCCGTTGCCCACGCCATAGGCATTGCCGTTGCCCTGCGCGCCAAGGCCCAGACCGACAAGGACGTTTTCGATCAGGCCGCCGCCGTCCTCATCCTCCTCGTCTTCTTCCTCTTCTTCCTCCTCGGGAATGAAGTCGGGATCCCAGGGATCCAGATCTTCGGGGTCAAACCCGTGCGGAATCGTGACGTCCGAGGACTCCGGATCGTTGCTCTGGGGGGCGTCGGAATGGTCTGTCGCGGGCATGAACGTGGCACTTTCAACTGAATGCGCCCCCAACAGGGATTTGAGCGAAGAGGGCAGCGGATCAACTGGAAACCTGCCAAAAGGGTCAGAAAAGAAACGTTAAATACCGAGATCAAAATAGGGCAAAGTTTAATGGCCTCCGGATCGGGACCGGAGGCCATCGTTCTGGACCTGCTGACAGAGCCGGGGACAGTGTCGAAGACTGGCCGGTGATCGTGCAGCGGGCTGGGCCGGGAACTGGGCCGGCGGCCTCAGACCTCTTCCAGCAGGCAGGCGACCTGGGCGCTGTCGGTGCCCTTCAGGGCGGGGCGGGTGCTGCGGCAGGCGTCGATGCGTTTGGGGCAGCGGGACTGGAACAGGCAGCCCTGCGGCAGCGCCAGCGGGCTGGGCAGATCGCCATCCAGCACCTGCGGCGTGGTTTTGACACGCGGATCGGGCACCGGCACCGCCGACAGCAGCGCCTGGCTGTAGGGGTGGCGCGGATGGTCCACGACCTCGCCAGCCGGGGCCTTTTCCATCACGCCGCCCAGATAGAGCACCAGCACATCATCCGAGATATGCCGCACCACGCCCAGATCATGCGCCACAAAGATCAGGGTCAGGCCCATCTCGGCTTGCAGATCCTTCAGGAGGTTGATGACCTGCGCCTGGATCGACACATCCAGCGCCGAGACCGGCTCGTCACAGAGCAGGATCTGCGGCGCCGAGACCAGCGCCCGGGCGATGCCGATCCGCTGACACTGGCCGCCGGAGAACTCATGCGGGAAGCGGTTGAAGTTGCGCTCCGGGATGCCGACGCGATCCAGAATGTCACGGGTCGCCTGCTTGCGCTCCTGGGCCGAGAATTCCGGGCGGAAATAGGCCAGCGGTTCGGAGACGATGTCGCGGATGGTCATGCGCGGGTTCAGGGATGCGATCGGGTCCTGAAAGATCATCTGCATCCGCTTGCGCAGGTCCTGGAGGCTGGCCCGGTTCTGGTAGTCCACCACAGTGCCGTCCAGCCGGACAGTGCCGCCCGAGGGCGCGACAAGCCCGGCGATGGCGCGGATCAGGGTGGATTTGCCACAGCCCGACTCGCCCACGATGCCCAGCGTCTGGCCGCGATGCAGATCGAAGCTGACGCCATTCACCGCATGCAGGCTGTTTGCCGGTGACCACGGCCATTTCTTGCCCTGATTGATGGCGAAGGTGACCCGCAGGTCGTCAACAGAAAGGATCGGGGTCTGGGTCATGTCAGCTCCTCCACGGGGCGGATGCAGGCGCGTTTCCGGCTGCGCCCCTCCAGCGGGGGCAGGGTCTGGTGACAGGCGTCCACCGCATCGCCGCAACGGGGGGCGAAGGGGCAGGCGGCCGGCGGGCGGGTCTGGTTTGGCGGACTGCCGGGAATGGCCGCCAGCGCGCCGGTGGCCTCGTGAATGTTCGGCACCGCCCTGAGCAGGCCACGGGTGTAGGGATGCCCGGGCGCATCGAACAGGTCGAGCGTCGGCGCTGCCTCCATCACCCGGCCCCCATAGAGCACCAGCGTGTCCTCGCAGAACCCCGCCACCACGCCGAGGTCATGGGTAATCAGCATCACCGCAGTGCCCAGATCGCGCTGGATCTCGTCCAGAAGCGCCATGATCTGCGCCTGCACGGTGACATCGAGCGCGGTTGTCGGCTCATCCGCGAGGATCAGCCTGGGTTTGCAGATCAGCGCCATGGCGATGACGATCCGCTGCCGCATGCCGCCCGAAAACTCGTGCGGATAGGCGGTCAGGCGGTTCTTGGCATCGGGGATCTGCACCGCCTCCATCACCTCCAGCACGCGTTTGCGCGCATCGCGGCGCGAGAGGCCCTCGTGCTGTTCCACCACCTCGCCGAGCTGGCGCTCGATCCGCATGTAGGGATTGAGCGAGCTCATCGGGTCCTGGAAGATCATGCCGATGTCCTTGGCGCGGATCCTGTTCAGCGCCGCATTGGGCAGGGTCAGCAGGTTCTGACCCTCGTAGAGGATCTCGCCCGTGGCCTCGGCGTTGTTGGCCAGCAGCCCCATGATCGACATGGCGATCTGGGATTTGCCGGAGCCGCTCTCGCCCACCACGGCCAGTTTCTGACCTTTGGCGATGTCGAAGCTGACGTCATTGACCGCATGGACATGACCGTCGCCGGTGCGGAAGCGGATGTTCAGATTGTTTACGGACAGAAGGCTCATGTCTCAGCGGTCCTTCGGGTCGAGGGCGTCACGGAGACCGTCGCCGATGTAATAGAGAGAGACCTGCGCGATCACGAAGAAGGCCGCCGGGAAGGCGAGCTGCCAGAGCGTGCCAAAGGTCATGGTGCGCGCCCCTTCGGAGATCAGCGCCCCCCAGGAGGTATTGGGCTCCTGGATGCCGACGCCGAGGAAGGAGACGAGGCTTTCCATCATGATGACCTCGGGGATGACGATCGAGGTGTAGATCACGATCACCCAGAGGATATTGGGCATCAGGTGTTTGAAGATGATGGTGAAATCGCTCATCCCCAGCATCCGCGCCGCATCCACGAATTCGCGGTTCTTCAGCATCATCACCTGACCCCGCACGATCAGCAGGCCTGCGGTCCAGTTCACCAGGATGATCACCAGGATCATCTGCGTCAGCGAGCGGCCAAAGAAGGCCTGCCAGACCACGAAGAAGATGATGTAGGGGATCGACAGCCAGATGGTGTAGGCGCCCATGATGATCTGGTCGGTGCGGCCGCCGAAATAGCCCGCCGTGGCGCCGAGGATGGAGCCGAGGATCACCGAAGCGGTGCCCGCGAGAAAGCCCACCAGCAGCGAGGTCCGGCTGCCCTGCACGACGCGGGCATAGAGGTCGCGGCCCAGCTCGTCGACGCCGAAGAAATGGCCGTTGGCCAGGGCCGGGCCGCCTTCGGTCTTGATCTTGCCGAGGACGTTCCAGTCGATTTCCTCGTAATTCCATTGCGCGATGGTATGGCCGAAGATGGCAAAGAGCACCAGCAGCACCAGCATCACCACGGAGCCGACCGCCATGCGGTTCTTCAGGAACCGGCGCCGGGCATCGGCCCAGAACGAGCGGGAGACGATCATCTCCTCGGCTGCGGCCTCGGCATAGGCGGCAGAGTTCATCTGTTTCTTGGCAGTGGTCACAGCTTGCTCCGCACTTTCGGGTCGATCCAGGCATAGGCGAGGTCGAGCAACAGGTTCAGGGTGAAGGTCAGCACGGAATAGAGGATCGCGAGCCCCAGCAGCATCGAGTAGTCGCGGCTGTAGGCGCCGTCGATGAAGTCCTGCCCGATACCGCCGGTGGAAAAGAACACGTCGATGAAGACCGATCCGGTGATCATGTAGACAAAAACCGGCCCCATGTAGGTCAGCGTCGGCAGCAGCGCCGGTTTCAGCGCGTGGCGAATGATGATGGTGCGTTCCGGCAGCCCCTTGGCGCGGGCGGTGCGGATGAAGGGGGAGTTCATCACCTCAAGGAAGGAGCCACGGGTCAACCGCGCGACCCCGGCCATGTAGGAGGTGCCCAAAGCCACGGCAGGCATGATGATGTATTCCCATTGGCCGCCGTTCCAGCCACCGCCGGGCAGCAGACCCCACCAGAGGGTGAACAACAGGACCATCAGCGGCGCGAGCACGAAGTTGGGAAAGATCTGGGAAAAGATCGCCAGCCCGGTCATCGCGTAATCCCAGAAGGAGTTGTGACGCAGGGCGGCGATGATCCCCAGCGGGATGCCGCAGACCAGCACAAAGACCGCGGACCAGAACCCGTAGGTCAGCGTGACCGGGAAGCCGCCCGCGATCACGTCGTTCACCGTGCGGTCCTTCTGGCTGAAGGAGGGGCCGAAGTCGAAATGGAGGACGATGTTCTTGATATAGGTCCAGAGCTGCACATGGAGCGGCTGGTCCATGCCGTAGCGCTCCAGAACATTGGCCATGACGGCGGGCGGCAGCGGCTTTTCAGAGGTGAAGGGCCCGCCGGGGGCAAGGCGCATCAGGTAGAACGAAAAGACGATCAGCACCAGAAGCGTCGGCACCACCGTGAACAGGCGGCGCAGGGTGTAGTTCAACATATGACTGCCTCATCACGCCCCGGCCGCAGGGAGGCGACCGGGGCGATGGGTTGTTGATGTTTCAGAAAGGGTTACTCGGCGACCTTGTAGAGGTCCTTGGAGTACCAGTTCTGCTCGACGTTATGGATCGGCCAGCCCTTGATGTTGCTGCTGAGCATGATGTTCGTCGAGTAGTGATAGACCGGCACCACCGGCATTTCGTCGGCGAGGATCTTTTCGACCTCGGCATAGAGCGGCGTGGTGTCCTGCGAGGATTTTGCCTCGGTCATCAGGGCGTCGACTTTCTCGTTGGAGTATTTGCCGTCGTTGTAGCCCGAGGGCGTGGTCAGCAGGTCGAGGAAGGTCGAAGCCTCGTTGTAATCGCCACACCAGGCACCGCGCGCCATGTCGAAGTTCTGGTTGCCGCGGGTTTCCAGGAACACTTTCCATTCCTGGTTTTCCAGGGTCACGTCGATGCCGAGTTTCTGCTTCCACATCTGCGAGGCGACGATGGCCACCTGCTGGTGCGATTCCGACGTGTTGTAGAGGTAGTTGAAGGCGAGTTTCTCACCGTCCGGACCATAGCCTGCTTCGGCCAGCAGCTCCTTGGCCTTGGCGTCGCGCTCGGCCTGGGTCATGGTGGCATAGGGCACTTCGGGCACCTCGAAGTCGGCGGTCGCGCCGGGGGTGAAGGTGAAGGCCGGGAACTGGCCGCCCTGCAGCACCGCATTGGTGATCACGCTGCGGTCGATCGCATAGGACAGCGCCTGGCGGACGCGGGCGTCCTTGAACGCCTCCGGGCCGCTTTCGACGTTGAAGGTGAAATAGTAGTTGCACAGGCGGGGCAGGGCATAGGCCTCGTCCGGGAACTCTTCCTTCAGGGTCGGGTACTGACCTGCGGGGATCTCGGTCTTGTCGACCTCACCGGCGCGGTAGCGGGTCAGGCCCTGTGCCTCGTCACCGATATTGAGGGTCACGACCTTGTCGATCACGGTCTTGTCGTTGTCCCAGTACATCGGGTTGCGCTCGCGCACGGAGCGTTCCTTCAGCACATGTTCCGTCAGGACGTAAGCGCCGTTGGACACCATGTTCTCAGGCCGGGTCCAGGATTTGCCATGTTCGTCGATCGCCCATTTCGGGGCCGGAAAGGTGGTGGCGTGGGTGACCATCTTGTCGAAATACGGCAGCGGCTGGCTCAGCTGCACAACCAGCGTCTGGTCGTCCGGGGCCGACACGCCCAGATCGGTGATCGGTTTTTCGCCGGCGATGATGGCAGATGCGTTCTGGATCGACATCAGTTCCATGTACCAGGCATAGGGCGAGGCCAGCTCCGGATCGACGGCGCGCTGCCAGGCGTAGACAAAATCACCTGCGGTCACCGGTTTGCCGTCCGACCATTTGGCAGTGTCGCGCAGTTTGAACGTGTAGGTCATGTTGTCTTCGCTGACCTCATGGCTCAGCGCGACGCCGGGGACGTTGTTGCCGTCCGCATCCTGATTGTAGAGCCCCTCAAACAGATCGCGCACCACCTCGGAGCCGACCACGCCCTCGACCACCTGCGGATCAAAGGAGGAAAACTCGTCCAGCACCCGATAGGTGAAGGTCTGGTCCGCGGCGAGATTGGCATCCGCCGGCACATCCGCGGCATGGGCGCTGGTGAGCATGGTTCCCGACAACAGGGCGGGTATCAGAATCGAACGGTAGGTCATGGGACTCCCTCTTTGCTTGGTTATTGTATCCAATACCCTGCATCAGGCCCGAAAGACTGGGAAGCGTTAAATAAGCATAAAATGGCGAGAGAGGCTTGCAGTGCGCAGGTTCTCGCTGATGGATGCGCCGCTCTGGCATGATGGCCTGCCGTTGCGTCAATCTCCCGCGTTGGCGATTTTGCGGCCGCGTGGGGTGCGCACAACCATAGGGGGCATATCCCCGGCGCCAATGCAAGGTGACGCGCACATGCGACCGCAGAAATTCTGTTGGATTGACGGGACCTGCGGCGCGCTAGGGCACGATCGCCCAGCGGATGATCATGGCCACGATGCCCAGCACCAGGACGCTCGCACACCACAGGCCGATGAACCAGAGCCAGCGTCGCATCAGTGATAGCCTTCGTTGGGATCCATTTTGCCGCGAAACACCCAATAGGCATAGGCGGTATAGCTCAGGATCAGCGGCAGCAGGACCAGCGCCCCGACCAGCGTGAAGGACAGGCTCTTGTCGGGGGCGGCGGCGGCCCAGATGCTGAGGCTCGGAGGCACCATCATCGGATAGAAGCTGATGCCGAGGCCGATAAAGCAGGTCACGAATATGCCAAGCGCGGCAAAGAACGGCTGCCGGTCGGCGCCGCCGCGCAGGCCGGAGAACAGCAACCACACAAGCGCCGCCATCAGTGCCGGGACGCAGAAACTCCAGAGGCTGCCGGGCAGGTTGAACCAGCGCGAGAAATAGACCGGGTCGAGGAACGGCGTCCACAGGCTCACCACGCCGATCAAGGCCAGCGTGGCAACGGCGAGGGGCCGGGCGAGGCGGCGCATGTGGTCACAAATGCCGCCTTCGGTCTTCATGATCAGCCAGCAGGCGCCCAGCAGCGCATAGCCGACCGCCACCGCCAGACCACACAGGAGCGAGAACGGGCTGAGCCAGTCGAACCAGCCCCCGGCATAGGCGCGGTCCTCGATCTTGATCCCCTGCACCAGCGCGCCCAGGGCGATGCCCTGACAGAGCGCGGCCACCAGCGAGCCGCCGGAAAAGGCGAGGTCCCAGACCCATTTGAGCTTTTGCGCCCGCCAGCGGTATTCGAAGGAGACGCCGCGAAACACCAGCGCCAGCAGCATCACCATGATCGGCATGTAGAGGGCGGGCATGACGACGGCATAGGCCAGCGGAAACACCGCAAACAGCCCGCCGCCGCCGAGCACCAGCCAGGTTTCATTGCCATCCCAGACCGGCGCGACGGAGTTCATCATCAGATCGCGCTCCGCATGCGATTTGGCAAAGGGGAACAGGATGCCGAGCCCGAGGTCGAACCCGTCGAGGATCACATAGGTGAGAACGGCAAAGGCGATGAGGCCGGCCCAGATGAATGCGAGATCGAATTCCATGATATGCGTCCTCAGTTCGGGGTCTTGGGGGACAGGGCATCGAGTTTGCCGGGGGGCACCAGACCGGCGGCGCGCACCGGCGCATCCCGCAGTCCCAGGCGCGGGGTGGCGGGCCGTTTGTTCATCATCGCCAGGATGTAGGCGGTGCCGGCGCCAAAGACGAAGAAGTAGACCACCACAAAGGCAATCAGCGATGTGGCCACTGCGGGGGCTGCGACCGGGGCAAGGCTGTCGGAGGTGCGCAGCAGCCCATAGACCGTGTAGGGCTGGCGCCCGACTTCGGTGGTGATCCAGCCCGCCAGCACGGCGATGAACCCGGTTGGCCCCATCAGCAGGCAGGCGCGGTGCAGCCAGGGCGCTGTATAGAGCCGCCCCCGCAGCCGCGCGACGCCGCTCCACAGTCCCACGGCCAGCATCGCAAAGCCGAGGCCGACCATCACCCGAAAGCTGAAAAAGACGATCGGGACCGGCGGTTCTTCGGTGTCGGGCACGGTGTCGAGCCCGTCCAGCGGCGCGTTCAGGTCATGTTTCAGGATCAGCGACGACAGCTTGGGGATCTCGAGGGCATAGTCGACGCGCTTTTCCGCCGGGTTCGGAATGCCGAACAGGATCAGGGGCGCGCCCTCGGGGTGGCTGTCGTAATGGCCTTCCATCGCCATCACCTTGACCGGCTGATGCTCCAGCGTGTTGAGGCCATGGGCATCGCCGGCGAAGATCTGGATCGGCGTCACGATCAGCGCCATCCACATCGCCATGGAGAACATCCGCCGCGCCTCGCGGTCGTCGCGATCCCGCAACAGGTGCAGCGCGCCGACCGCGCCGACCACAAAGGCCGTGGTCAGGAAGGCCGCCAGCACCATATGCACCAGCCGGTAGGGGAAGGAGGGGTTGAACACGATCTGCCACCAGTCCTCCGGGATGAACTGGCCGTTGGCGGCGATGGAATAGCCCGCAGGGGTCTGCATCCAGCTGTTCACCGACAGGATCCAGGTCGCCGACATCAGCGTCCCGAAGGCGACCATGCCGGTTGCAAACATATGCAGCTTGTCGCCCACCCGATCACGGCCAAACAGCATGATCCCGAGAAAGCCCGCCTCCAGGAAGAAGGCCGAAAGCACCTCATAAGCCATCAACGGCCCGATGACGGGGCCGGCCTTGTCGGAAAACACCGACCAGTTGGTGCCGAACTGATAGGACATCACGATGCCGGAGACCACGCCCATGCCAAAGGCCACGGCAAAGATCTTTTTCCAGTAGTTGAACAGGGTCAGGTAGGTGGTGTCCCGGGTCCTGAGCCAGAGCGCATTCAGCACCGCAAGGAAACTGGCCAGACCGATCGAGAAGGCCGGAAAGATGATGTGGAACGATACCGTAAAGGCAAATTGGACACGGGCGAGCGTTTCTGCGGATATGCCATCCAGCATGGGAGCCTCCTCGGCTAGGGCTTGGGGCAACAGCTATCCCATGACCCCTAAAAAGCAATATCCCGGATGTGGCTTTGCGCGCCCATGTCGCGCGTCATGCTGTCACCTGCGGCAGGGCGTCACTGCTCCGCGCGTCCCGGTCAGCGTCGTCCTGGGCCGGGGCGGATGCAGGAATAATTTGTCAGAGAAGTTGAAAAATGTTAGCGCCCCCATCAGCGGCGCGCTAAGGTAGCGACCGTGCCCGGGTGGCTGGCCGTTTGGCAGCACCGTGAAACAGGAATGACAGGACGACGCCATGATCCTTTGCTGCGGTGAAGCGCTGATCGACATGATCCCCAACAAAACTCTGGATGGCCAGGAGGCTTTTGTGCCCCATTCGGGCGGGGCGGTGTTCAATACCGCCATTGCGCTGGGGCGGCTGGGGCGGTCAACGGCGCTCCTCAGTGGGGTGTCGACCGATCTGTTTGGTGCGCAGCTTGATGCGGCCTTGGGGCAGAGCGGGGTGGGAACGCAGTATCTGATCCGCTCTGACCTGCCGACGACGCTGGCGTTTGTGAAGTTGGAAAACGGCCATGCAAAATACGCCTTCTATGACGAAAACACGGCTGGGCGCATGATCGCTGCTGCGGCGCTGCCGGTGGTGCAGTCGGATGTGGGGGCCCTGTTCTTTGGCGGCATCAGCCTGGCCTGCGAACCCTGTGCGGACACCTACGCAACGCTCCTGGAGCGGGACGGCGGCCGCCGTGCGGTGGTGATGGATCCCAATATCCGACCGGGGTTTGCGCCGGATGAGCAGCGCTACCGGGCGCGGCTGATGGCGATGCTGGCGCAAGCGGATATGGTCAAGGTCTCGGACGAGGACCTGGCCTGGATCCTGCCGGAGCAGGATGGCCTCCTGTCGCAGGCCCGCGCCTTGCAAGCGCTTGGACCGGCGGTGGTGCTGGTCACCAAGGGCGCCGAGGGAGCCATCGGCGTGCTGCCGGGCGGCGAGACCGTCGAGGTCGCCGCTGAGCCGGCAGAGGTGGTGGATACGGTCGGGGCCGGGGATACGTTCAACGCCGGCGTCATGGCACGGCTGGACGAACAGGGGCTGCTCACCAAGGAGGCGCTGCGCCAGCTTGCGCCCGACGCGCTGAAGCTGGCTCTGGCGCATGGGGCGCGGGTGGCAGCCATCACGGTGGCGCGGGCCGGGGCCAACCCGCCCTGGGCTACCGAGCTCTAGTCGGCTAGTCCTGACCCGTCATGTTGCGGACCAGTCCGGCGCAGGATTGCATGATGTGGTCGCGGGTCAGTTCCGCCGCCTGATCGGCCTCGCCGGCGGCGCAGGCCTGCCAGATCGCCAGATGTTCCGCGTTGGATCTGGCGACATTGCCGGACCGGACCAGCGCGGCCCGCAGGTAGCGATCCACCCGGTCCATCGCCTTGGCAATCGCGTCCTCGTGGTAGGGCAGGCCCGAGGCGCGATAGAGGCGTTCATGAAAACTGCGGTTCAGATCCCCCCAGGCCAGCGGGTCCTGGGTGGTATTCAATCCCTGAAAGAAGGACTTCGCCTCTTCGAGCGTGCTTGCATCCATGTTTGGCACGGCGCGGCGGATCACCTCGGGTTCGATCAGGGCGCGGTATTCGAAGATCTCGCGCAGCTCGTCCAGATGCAGGCCGGCAACCACCGCGCCCTTGAACCGCTGCGAGGTCACCAGACCCTTTTCCTCCAGCCGTGAAATCGCCTCGCGCACCGGAATGCGGCTGGTGTTGAACAAACGCGCGATTTCATCCTGCCGCAGGGGGGTGCCCTCTTCCAGCTCGCCTTCGATGATGGCCTTGCGCAGCGCGTCGAACACGATCGACGCGGCAGAGGCGGTTTTCGAAATATCGATGGGCTGAAGCTTCATGTCGCAGGTCTCCTCGACCGGTTCATAGCGAGGAAGACCGTCCGGGGCAAAACGTTTGGCGCGTGCGGTTGAGAAATCCTGAGCGCTGTTGCGGGTCAGTCCGAGGAGGTGACAAAGCCGCCATTGAGCGCCGAAACCGTGGTTTGCGCGGCGCTGCGATGGGCCATGCGTTCCAGGTTCACGATGGTCGACAGCATGATGCGGTCGTGGCTCCAGTCCCCGGGGCGCTGGATCAGGAAGGCGGTGGCGACCACGGCGCAGGCGATGGCGGCGGCGACGCCGGTCCAGACCAGATGCTGCGGCCCATCGGGGCGCTGTTCGGTGACCGCGATGATGCGGCGGGCAAGGATCGGGGCGCTATGGATCTCGCGCCGTTGCAGCAGCGCCACCGAGGGGCTGCGGGGGCTCAGGTAGATCGGGGTCTTGCGCGCCCGTTCGGTGGAGCGGATCAGGCATTCGCAATAGCTGCGCAGATCAAAGCGGGACCGGGCGCTGAGGGCCTGGTCGCAGGCGAATTCGCGCACCGCACGCATGTCGCGGCGCCAGAGGTAGAAGGCCGGGTTCCAGAACAGCAGCGGCCGCAGGCATTCCATCAAAAAGGCGGTCTCGACATCGCGTTGGCGGAAATGCTGCAGCTCATGCGCCAGGGTCAGGCGCAGATCCAGCGGGTCGTTCAGCAGGGCGGTGGGCAGCACCACATAAAGCCGGCGCAGGCCCCGGGTGGAATAGGCCACCGCGGTGTGGTCGCTGAGCAAGAGCTCGACCCGGCCGATGCGTTTCCAGTGGTAGGCGGAGGCCAGGGCGCGGCGCAGGCGCATCACGGCCCGGACCAGCAGCGCGCCGGAGATCAAGGTGCCGCTGACCAGTGCAACCACCGCGATCTGGCTCCAGATCGCGCTGCCGGCGCTGAGCGTGCGGATCAGATCCTCGCGCAGGCCGATCAGGGTTTCAAAGCGGGAGGCGGACATGCTCACGTTGCCTTGAAGATACTGCGAGACCAGAACATCGGAGAGGGTGGGCGGATGCCCCAGCCCGCTGGCGTTCAGCACCAGCACGAGGCCGGGCATGACGGCCAGCAGCACGGTCATGCCGTTCAGCAATCGCAATTGCGGGCCATAGACAGTCGCCAGGGAGGTGCGCCGCAATCCGGCCCGCGCGACGAGCCACAGCAGCGCGCCGGCGCATACCAGCAGATTGAGGTCGATATAAGCGTTCAGAAGCGCATCAGCTTTCATTGTCCCCCAGCCTTTCGTTCAGCAAGGCACGCATTTCAACGAGCATGTCATCGGTGATGTCCTCGTCATCGACGAGCCGGGCCACGAGGGCAGCGGGTGCGCCGTTGAAGAGTTTGCTCGACAGGTTCTTGAGCGATGTTTTTTGATAATCCGCCTTTGGGATCGCCGGGCGATAGACAAGCGAACGGTCGACCCGTTCACTGGTCAGAAAGCCCTTCTGTTCCATGATCTTGAGAACAGTGGCGACGGATGTATAGGCGCGCTCTTGGACCTTGTTCAGCTCGGCAAGGATGTCGCGCACGGAACCCTGACCCAGATCCCAGACCACGGTCATGAACTCAAGTTCGACCTCGGTCAGCAGAGAGTGGTCCTGTTTCTTGCGCATAATGTCCAAGCTTTGCTTTTGCGGTGCCGCAACCGGGGAGAAGCCGCGGAGATCGCGTTATGATCGGGATCAGGTTAGGGGATTTCGGCGCCTGCGAAAACTATTTTTTTAGAAGATGCGTGGCGGAGCGGCGCCGGGGTGTAAAATTGTGCGCTTCCGCGCGCCGATTCTACGTCTCAGGAGAGGTGATGGCCGGACCGCACAGGGCGCGTGCAGGGCGCGTGTGAGGCGAAGCGGTGCGGGTTTGCTGAGATGGTCCTGAGGGGCAGGTGTGCCCTCAGGACCGTTCTTGAGTGTGTTTGGACTGGCGCGTCAAGGGCAAGCCGCCCGTTGGGCGGGGCCTGCGGCCCCCTTGACCCGCGGGCCCTCTAGACCTTCCAGAAGCAGAAGATGCCCCAGGCGATCGCCAGACCAAGCGGAATCCAGAGCGGTGTTCCGATCAGGCCCAGCCAGGCCAGGAAGATATAGGAGGTGCCCAGCAGCGTGATGAACAATCGGTCTCCCCGGGTGGTGGTGAGGCCGAGGACACCCTTGCGGGCATCGCCGCCGGGGGTGCGGATTTCCAGCAGGATCAGCACGCCGATGGCGGAAAAGATCCCGATGAAGACAAGGGCGGTGGGCCAGGTCCAGGCCATCCAGCTCAGCATATCAAACTCTCCCCATCGCGAAGCCCTTCGCGATGTAGTTGCGGACGAAATAGATCACGATCGCGCCCGGAATGATGGTCAAGGTGCCCGCTGCCGCCAGCAGGCCCAGCTCGTAGCCCGCAGATGAGGCCGTCTTGGTCATGGTGGCGGCGATCGGTTTTGCCGCAACTGCCGTCAGGGTCTTGGCCAGCAGCAGTTCGACCCAGGAGAACATGAAGCAGAAGAAGGCCGCCACGCCGACGCCGGCCTTGATGGCGGGCAGGAAGATCGACACGAAGAAGCGCGGGAAGGAATAGCCGTCCACATAGGCCGTCTCGTCCAGTTCTTTTGGCACGCCGCCCATGAACCCTTCGAGGATCCAGACCGCCAGCGGAATATTGAACAAGCAATGCGCCAGCGCCACCGCGAGATGGGTGTCAAAGAGACCGACGGCGGAATAGAGCTGGAAGAAGGGCAGCGCAAAGACCGCCGCCGGCGCCATCCGGTTGGTCAGCAGCCAGAAGAACAGCTGCTTGTCGCCCAGAAAGCGGTAGCGCGAGAAGGCATAGGCCGCAGGCAGCGCCACGCAGACCGAGATCACCGTGTTGATCGACACGTAGAGGATCGAGTTGATGTAGCCCCAGTACCAGCTGGGATCGGTAAAGATCACCTTGTAGTTCTCCAGCGTGAAGGTCTGCGGAAACAGCGAGAAGCCGGAGAGGATTTCATTGGTTGTCTTGAAGCTCATCGCCACCAGCCAGTAGATCGGCAGCATGAGGAACAGGATATAGACGATGGGGACGATGGAACGTTTCTGCATATCTGGTCCCTCCCTTAGTTCTGATCGTCTTTGGTCATCAGCGTGTAGAACAGCCAGCTGACCAGAAGCGTGATTGCAAAGTAGATGAGCGACATCGCGGCGGCGGGGCCGAGGTCGAACTGACCAAGAGCGATTTTCACCAGGTCGATCGACAGCAGCGTGGTGGAGTTGCCGGGACCACCGCCGGTGAGGACAAACGGCTCGGTGTAGATGTTGAAGCTGTCCATGAACCGCAACAGGATGGCGATGGTGAGGACGGTCTTCATCTTCGGCAGCTGGATGTAGCGGAACACCGACCAGTTGGATGCGCCGTCGATCTTAGCCGCCTGATAGTAGGCGTCCGGGATTGAGACAAGACCGGCATAGGACAGGAGCACCACCAGCGAGGTCCAGTGCCAGACGTCCATGGTGACGATGGTCACCCAGGCCGCGATCGGGTCCTGCGTCATGTCGTAGTTGATGCCCAGCGTGTGGTTCAGGAAGTACCCCAGAAGGCCGATGTCGGGCAGGGTGAAGATGTTCCACATCGCGCCGACGACGTTCCACGGGATCAGCATCGGCAGCGCCATCAGGACGAGACAGACCGGCACCCAGAACCCTTTGCGCGGCATCGACAGGGCGATGGCGATGCCCAAGGGCACTTCGATGATGAGGATCAGGAAGGTGAACAGGAACTGTCGCCCAAGGGCCGCGTGGAAACGGTCCGAGCGCAGGATCTGTTCGAACCAGTCCAACCCTTGCCAGAAGAAGACGTTGTCGCCAAAGGTCTCCTGCACGGAGTAGTTGACGACGGTCATCATCGGGATCAGGGCGTTGAAGGCCACCAGCAGCAGGACCGGCAGCACAAAGAACCATGCTTTTTGGTTTTCGGTTTTCATTTGCTGTTACTCCGGATCAGTGGCGAGCCAGCCGTCGACATAAAGCCGGGTCTGGTCTTGGCGGAAGGCGAGGTGGGTGCTGTCGCCCTTTTGCGGTGCGGCGCCTTCCTCGATCACGGCGTTGACCTTGTGGCCGAGGCAGTCGCATTCGACGACCGTATGGCGGCCCACATCGGAAACCTTGGTGACCGTGGCGGGCAGGCCGCTGTCAGACAGCGAGACAAACTCCGGGCGGATGCCGATTTCGGTCTGGCCGGTGGGGGTGCCGCGCACGGGACCTTCCAAGGTGACGGGCTGGCCCTCGATCCTGGCGCTGCCATCGTAAGAGCAGGGGATGATGTTCATGCCCGGCGAGCCGATGAAATGGCCGACAAACGTATGCGCGGGACGTTCGAAAAGCTCGACCGGGGTGCCGATCTGCACCACTTCGCCCAGCTGCATCACCACCACCTGATCGGCAAAGGTCAGCGCCTCGGTCTGGTCGTGGGTGACGTAGATCATCGTCGCCTTGACGCGCTGGTGCAGTTCTTTGAGCTTGGAGCGCAGCTTCCACTTCAGATGCGGGTCGATCACGGTGAGCGGTTCGTCGAACATCACCACATTGACGTCCTCGCGCACGAGGCCACGCCCCATCGAGATCTTCTGCTTGTTGTCGGGGCTGAGGCCGGCGGCCTTTTGGCCCAGCATTTCGGTGACCTCCAGCATCTCGGCGATCGCCATGACGCGCTGTTCGACAGTGGCCTCGTCCCGACCGCGATTGCGCAGCGGGAAGGCGAGGTTGTCGTAGACGGTCATGGTGTCGTAGATCACCGGGAACTGGAACACCTGCGCGATATTGCGCTGGTCGGGGGGCAGTTTGGTGACGTCCTGACCGTCAAACAGGATCTGGCCCTCGGAGGGCACCAGCAGACCGGAAATGATGTTCAAGAGGGTGGATTTGCCACAACCGGAGGGGCCGAGCAGCGCATAGGCACCGCCGTCGTTCCAGTCGAGGTCGATCTCCTTCAGCGCGTAGTCGCTGTCGGATTTGGGATTGGACAGGTAGCTGTGCCGCAGTTTGGACAGGGTAATCTTGGCCATCTTATCGCCTCACGCCACGCGGGAGCCGTCGGGGGCAAAGACATAAGCCGCCCGGGGATCCATATAGAAATCATGCAGTTCGCCGACCTCGTAGGGGTGCACGCCATGGCTGAGCGACACCCAGGAGGTCTCCTGCCCGGAGGCGGCAAGGTCGAAATGCGCGGAACTCTCAGAACCCGAAAGCTCGGTCACCTGCACCCGGCCGTTGAGCTTCACCAGACCGGCGGCCTCGGCCACCGGCACCACGTGGTGCGGGCGAATGGCGATGGTGTAGGTGCCGTCCTGCAATCCGGCCGCCGCACCGTCGAGAGTCCAGCTGACATCCGCGCCCAGACGCGCCTCAGATCCCTGCTTGGTGATGGTGGCGGTGTTGATCGGCGGATCGGAGAACACCCGCGCGGCCTCCACGTTTTCGGGGTTGCGGTAGATCTCGGCGGTGGGGCCGAATTGCGTCACCCGCCCGTCGCGCATCAGGGCGGTCTTGCCACCCAGGAGCAGCGCCTCTTCGGGTTCGGAGGTGGCATAGACCACCACGGCACCACGACCTGCAAAGAGTTCGGGCAGCTGGTCGCGCAGTTCCTCGCGAAGTTTATAGTCGAGGTTCGCCAGCGGCTCATCCAGGAACACCGCCCGGCTTTCCTTGGCGATGGCGCGGGCCAGCGCGGTGCGCTGCTGCTGGCCACCGGAAAGCTCATGCGGGCGGCGGTGCAGCATCGGGGTCAGTTGCAGGATCTTTGCGGCTTCCTGCACGCGGTCGTCCAGCTCCGACTTGGCCATGCCGGCAACCTTCAGCGGCGAGGCGATGTTGTCGTAGACCGTCATATGCGGATAGTTGATGAAGAACTGATGCACGAGGCTGATGTTGCGCTTTTGCGTGCTGAGGCTGGTCACATCCTGCCCGTCCATCAGGACAGAACCGGAGGCAATCGGGTCAAGCCCGGCCATCATCTTGATAAGAGAGGTCTTTCCCGACCCGGTGGCGCCCAGAAGGACGTTGAAGTGACCGGGTTCGAGCGTCAGGGACGTCTCCTTGATATGGAGATCACCGCCCACGCGCTTGGTCACGGATCTGAGTTCGAGTGCCATGGTGGTTTGGAACTTTCCGGCCCTGCGCTCACGTCGAGGGCGTGCGCGGGGCAATCTGTGTTTCGAGAGGTTCGAAGGAAAAACCCCGGCCGGCGGGCCGCTGTTGCAGAGAGGCCGAACAGCCGGGGCAGGTGGGGCCGGGCCCGATGATCAGGCCCGGCAGTCAGGGGAAGGACCCCAGGGAGATCAGTTCGCGGCCCAGCGGGCGACCAGCTCGTCGTAGTTCACGGTCTGGCCTTGCGGCTTTTCGTTCTCCAGCTTCGGCTTGGCGCCGCCATTGGCGTACCACCACTCCGCGTCTTTTTCTTCGTTCAGACGCGGGCCACAGCCACCGTAGACATTTGCCTGTTCGTCAGCGCGCTGCATGCGGGACATGGTGATGTCCATTTCCTGCGCCAGACGGTCCATCGCTTCCTGCGGGGTGAAGGCACCGGAGTTCACGTCACCGATCTGCTGCCACCAGATTTGCGCCAGCTTGGGATAGTCCGGCACGTTGATGCCGGTCGGGGACCATGCGGTGCGATCGGGCGAACGGTAGAATTCCACCAGACCGCCGAGTTTTTCGGACCGTTCGGTGAAGCTCTCGTGGTTGACGGAGCTGTCGCGGATGAAGGTCAGACCCACGTGGGACTTCTTCACGTCGACGGTTTTCGACACCACGAACTGCGCATAGAGCCAGGCTGCCTGTGCACGGTCGATCGGGGTGGAGTTGAGGAAGGTCCAGGAGCCCACGTCCTGATAGCCGACCTTCTGGCCTTCTTCCCAGTAGGGGCCATGCGGGCTGGGCGCCATCCGCCACAGCGGCGTGCCGTTGTCGTCGACGGTGTTGTTGCCTTCGGACTTCGGCTTCACCATGTCGGCGGTGAAGGCGGTGTACCAGAAGATCTGCTGGGCGACGTTGCCTTGGGCGAGTGCCGGCAGGGACTGGTAAAAGTCATAAGACGCCGCACCCGGAGGCGCGTATTTGCGCAGCCATTCGTCCCACTTGCGGATCGCGTAGACCGCCGCCGGACCGTTGGCAGCCCCACCGCGGGTGACGCTTGCGCCCACCGGGTTACAGGTGCCTTCTTCCATGCGGATGCCCCATTCGTCGATCGGAACACCGTTCGGCTCACCCTTGGAGCCCGCACCGGCCATCGACAGCCAGGCATCGGTCATCCGCCAGCCCAGGTCCGGCGCACGTTTGCCGTAGTCCATATGGCCATAGATCGCGGTGCCGTCGATTTCCTTCACGTCCTCGGAGAAGAACTCGGCGATGTCCTCATAGGCGGACCAGTTGACAGGAACGCCCAGCTCGTAGCCGTATTTCTCCTTGAAGGCCGCCTTCAGGTCTTCGCGGTCGAACCAGTCCTTGCGGAACCAGTAGAGGTTGGCGAACTGCTGGTCGGGCAGCTGGTAGAGGTCGCCATCCGGGCCGGTGGTGAACTGGGTGCCCATGAAATCGTCAAGGTCGAGACCGGGGTTGGTCACATCCTTGAACTCGCCTTCCATCATGTCGCTGAGGTTGTAGGCGAGCTGCAGGCGCGAGTGGGTGCCGATCAGGTCGGAATCGTTGACATAGGCGTCATAGAGGTTCCGCTTGGTCTGCATCTGGGTCTGCACCGCCTGAACCACTTCGCCCTCGCCGAGGATCTGGTGGTTCACCTTGATGCCGGTGATTTCCTCGAACGCCTTGGTCAGCACTTCGGATTCGTAGCTGTGCGTCGGGATGCCTTCGGAGAGCACGTTGATCTCCATGCCCGCGTAGGGCTCGGCAGCTTTGATGAACCACTGCATCTCTGCAAGCTGTTCGTCCTTGGTCAGGACCGAGGGTTGAAACTCCTCGTCAATCCATTTCTGGGCTGCTGCCTCATCGGCATACGAACCCGTTGCCGCAATCACAGCACCAGCTGCAACTGCGGTCAAAAGATACTTCCGCATCTTTCTCCTCCCTAAAGTCTGTAAGGTCGGATGTTTTTTGCGCATCCAACTGGCAAAGAGGGTTCACTGATGACGGGGAATTGTCAAACTAATTTTTTAGTAATCTTGTAGAGCGCTGAAAATAAATGTGATTTTTTTCAACCTGCGCCGCGCCGTTGACCTGCGGTAATCCGCCGGTCGCGGGGTTTTGCGGACCAGACGTCGCTTTGCCACTCCGTGTTGCGACCGGTTTTTTGGGATGTTGAAGCGCCGTGATTCCGGCTATGAGAGCCGTCATGACTGCAGATGCTCCGTTTGAAATATTCCTCATCGCCCCGCCCGGGTTGGAAACACCCCTGTGCCAGGAGGCCCGCGCGGCCGGATTTGCCAATCCCTGGCAGGTGCCCGGCGGGGTTGCCTTTGAGGGGACCTGGCAGGATGTGTATCGTGCCAACCTGTATCTACGGGGCGCGACACGCGTGCTGGCCCGGATCGGGTCCTTCCGGGCGTTTCATCTGGCGCAACTGGACAAACGCGCGCGCAAATTCCCCTGGGGCGAGGTGCTGCGGCCGGATGTGCCGGTCCGGGTCGAGGTGGTCACAAACCGGAAATCCAAGATCTATCACGCCGGCGCTGCCACCCAGCGGATCGAGACCGCAATCACCGAAGAGCTGGGCGCGCCGATCGCCGGCGAGGAGGATCAGGCCGAGCCGGTGACGGTGAAGGTCCGGATCGACGACAATACCTGCATCTTCAGCGTCGACACCTCTGGCGAGGGGCTGCACAAGCGCGGCCACAAGGTCGCGGTGGGCAAGGCGCCGATGCGGGAAACCCTGGCGGCGCTGATGCTGCGGGCCTGTGGCTATGACGGACAGGAGCCGGTGCTGGACCCGATGTGCGGCTCCGGCACCTTTGTGATCGAGGCGGCAGAGATCGCGCGGGGTCTGGCTCCGGGGCGGGGGCGGCCGTTTGCCTTCGAGCGGCTTGCCAATTTTGATGCCGACGTCTGGCAGGCGCTCAAGGCGCAGTTGCCCGCGCCGCTGCATTCCGAGCTGCGCCACCATGGATCTGATCGCAACGCAGGGGCGGTGGAGATGGCAACGCAAAACGCAGAGCGCGCGGGCGTGTCGGACCTGTGTCGCTTTGGCCATGCGGCGGTGAGCGACCTTGAGCGCCCGGAGGGGCCGGCGGGACTGGTCATCGTCAACCCGCCCTACGGCGCGCGGATCGGCAACAAGAAACAGCTCTATGCGGTCTATGGCGCGCTGGGCGAGGTTCTGAAGACCCGGTTCTCCGGCTGGCGTGTCGGGCTGGTGACCAGCGACACCCAGTTGGCGAGGGCGACGGGACTGCCCTTTCTGCCGCTGGGCGCGCCGATCGCCCATGGGGGGCTGAAAGTGCGCCTATTCCGGACCGACCCGCTGCCCTAGGCGCAGGTCTCCTGTCGGAGGGCACGGGGCACGGCGCCTGCCGCACAAATGCAAATGGGGCGCCCGCGAGCGCCCCAAAGCCTGTGTCGGACCGTGCTCGGGTCAGACCATTTCGAGCAGTTCGTCTTCTTCTTCTGCGGTGGTGTCGTCCTCGTCCGAGACCTCCTGCGACATGAGCGCCATGACGTCGTCGAGGTTGGCCGTCTCATCTTCGGATGTGTCCGGATCGTCATAGCCGCCGACGATGACCTCGGGAGAGTCGCTGTCCAGACCGGTGACAAGCGCGATGCGGCTCAGGTCGACGTCTTCCAGCGACAGCGGGCCATTGTCGGACCACAGCGTGAAGGACAGGTTGTCGACATAGCCGTCGGTGCTGTCAGGCGTCTGGCCGAACTGAAGCCCGATGTCGAAGGTCTCCGACAGGGTGGTGCCATCTGCCAGGGAGTTCACCGCGTTGGGGTCGACCTCTGTATTGGTCAGCGGGATCGCGTTGTCATCGGGGTGAATGTTCAACCCTTCGGCGGTTTCGTCATCTGTCAGGTTCATGAAGATGCCGTCGATGTCGGTCTCTTCGCTGTCCCAGGAGGTTGGCACCACCTTGAAGAACAGCTGACCCTGCTCGGTCTGGCTGACCTCAAAGGTCAGCTGTTGGCTGTCGCCGAGGGTGAAGTCGATGGTGACCTTGCCACCGTCGCCACCTGTGTCACCACCGGTGTCGCCCCCCGTATCACCGCCAGTATCACCGCCCGTGTCGCCGCCGTCATCATCGTCGTCGTCGTCATCCCGACCGCAGCCGCCGCGGTCATCGTCGTCGCGGTCCCACCATCTGTGCCCGCGTCCGCCGCGATCATCGTCGTCATCGCGGTCCCACCATCGGTGTCCACGTCCGCCGCGGTCGTCGTCATCGTCGCGGTCCCACCATTTGTGACCACGTCCGCCACGGTCGTCATCGTCGTCCCGGTCACGATGACGCCCCCAGCGTCCGCCGCGATCATCATCGTCGCAGTCGCGCCCGTCGTCATCGTCGTCGTCGCGCTGATGTTTGCCGCGTCCGAAGTGCCAGCCGAATTTGTCGTCATCCCTGTCGTCATCATCGTGATCGCGCCAGGATTTCGCGCGTCCGCTGCAGCCGGACCACGCGTCGTAGTTCCAGCCGTGATTGTTCCAGCTGCTGAACTTGCCCCCGAAATGCGACTTTCCGCCAAAGCTGTAGGATTTCCCCCAGCCAAATGAGAACCATGTCATGGCCACCATCCCCTCAAATCTGATTTACTCACTTCCACCACACGGGGGCCAGCATACCGCTCCCTCATACCGGGACGGGTGGCACTGGCTGACCGCATGGCGCCAGAATAGAAAGGCGGGCGAGGGTGCCTCCAAATTTTCTCAATTTTTATACAAAATCGCCCTTTTTGGGGGCCGCATTCTCGACGGTGCGGCGGCGGCATGCCCATTGTTTCCGTTGCGTCACCAGTCACACGGCACCTTGCAAGGATTCGCGTCGCTGTTGAGGGTAGGGCGGCAACGGGCTGACACCTATCGGGAGGGGCAATGAGGCAAGCCGAGGATTTTCGCGAAGAAAGCCGTGTGCTGGCGGCCTGTATCGGTCGCCAGCCGCAAGAGATCTATGGCATGCAGACCCAGTTCAAGGGCTGGACCGTCGAGGACGTGCTTGGTCATCTGCATTTCTTCAACGCCGCGGCTGCCGCCGCACTGGAGGGGCCGTCGGCGTTTCACACCATGATGGGGCCGGCGCTGGAACGGCTGGATGCGGGGCAGAGCATTCTGAGCTTGCAGCGGCCCTGGTTGAACGGGCTTGGCGGGGCGGCGCTGTTTGAGGCCTGGATGCAGGGCAGCGAACAGCTCGCCGATGCCTTTGCGCAGGCGGATCCGAAATCCAGGGTGTGCTGGGTCGGGCCGGACATGAGCGCCCTGAGCGCGGTCACCGCGCGCCAGATGGAAACCTGGGCGCATGGGCAGGCGATCTTTGACCTGCTGGGGGCGACACGTCCCGAAAGCGGTCGGATCCGGAATATCGTGCATCTGGGTGTTGTCACCTTCGGCTGGAGCTTTCAGGTGCGGGGACAGGAGGTGCCGCCGGTTCCGCCCCAGGTGCGTCTGGAGGCACCATCGGGAGAGGTCTGGAGCTGGAATGCGCCGGATGAGGCCAATCGGATCGAGGGGCAGGCGGTGGAGTTTGCGCAGGTGGTGACGCAAGTCCGCAATCTGGCGGATACCGGATTGCGCGTGACCGGCGCCACCGCGGGTGCCTGGATGGCGCAGGCGCAGTGTTTCGCCGGCCCGCCGGAGACCCCACCTGCGCCGGGCACTCGTTATGCCATGGCCGAGCAGGGTCAGCGCGGGGCCTGAGAGCGGGCCATCCCGCCTGTCGCCACTGATCTGGCCGCGCCTTGGTCTGCCCCGAGCGCGACCATAGCCGACACCGTATCGGTCGCGCACTGGGGCGGCGCGCCGCGCACAGGGGGAGCGCCATCAGGTCCGAACGGGAGTGCCCGGCGTCAGGTGGTGCGATGATAGGCGCGCACCAGGCCAGCCAGCGTCATGCGCGCCTCATCGGCCTGTGTCACCGGGATATACTGGCTCTCGAAGGCTTTGAGGTAGGGCGCGGCAAAGTCTGGGGTGGCGATCAGGGCCATGTTCTGCCCCAGCCAATAGGACCTTGCAGCGGCCAGTTCGGCGCCGAGTACCGCGCCCCAGGTCCGTCCCAGCGCAGCGGCGTCGGAGAGCCGCGCGGCAGCCTGCTGGGACCGGATTTCCGCCAGGCGCAAGGCCAGGGTTTCCGGTTTGGACAGCACATCCTGCAGCGGCTCGGTCAGCGCGGCAACATCAGCCGCGTCCCCTGGCTGTGCCGCGGGGCACATGCTGGCAATCAACGGCCAGCTTGCGAAGCTGAGGAAGCTCACGATTTCCGAGGCGCTGATCAGGACCCAATCGGTGGCAACGGGGCCCGGCACGCAGATCACACCATCCCAAGACGGGTTCAGGCTGAGAAAACCATCGATGCGGCAGACCGATCCGGTAAGGCGCAGATCCGGCTGCGCCTGCGACAGCGGCGGCATGCTCCGGACTCGTCCGCTTGCATGCGCGGTTGCACGGGCGGGCAGATCAGCCGGTTTGGCCGGGACCGGCACCGCCTGCGCGCCCTCTGCGCCGCAGGTGATCAGCGGCGCGCCGGGGGCAAGCGCCAGCGCAGCGTCGAGGTCGGACACCTCCGTTGCCGCCACATTCAGCTGATCGCCGTCGATCGTCCAGGCGCGTGGCGGGCTGTGGTGGGGATCAAAGGCGATCCAAGGTGAGGTGGGCGGTGTGGCGGACATGAGCGACCCCGGGCATCTGGAACTTTGCCGGTACTGATGCCGTGTTTTTTGAAAAAACACAATCGCAGGGCGTCACAATCCTCGGTTTAGTCTGACTATACCTTTGGTTCGCTGAATTAGACCAATGCATTGCTGAAAATTTTAGAGTTTTGGGTAACCTGAGGCTAGATCCCGCTGCCGGACGAAATAAGCGTAGCATGGGTGCCCGAAGGTCCCGCAATCAGAGCGCGAAACTTTGCCTTCTGCGCAACAGTTGGGATCTTTTCCTGCTCTGCGGCTCTATGGACTATGTAAGTTTTTGAAATGTGTTAACGCATCTTAATTTCTAGGAGATGCGTCTGTGTGAGGTCCAGCAATGGGAAGAACTGCCGTATTGGACAAGCGTCGAAACGAGATCGGCGGCCTGAGTACACCTCATCCGCGATGCGGGACCTCCCGACCTGCGGGAGGCGTGTCATGAGTGATGTCTTTGCCCCAAACGGGGGGCCCTTCATAGCGCTGCTTGCACGATACGCGGCGGGCAAGGGGCACAACGTACTCGCATCGTTGCAGCAGGAGGCCACGTCTTCCGATCGCGGGTCCGCTGTGGTGCAGGCCTTGCCTGTCCATGAACACGCCATGGTGCTGGACGCGGCCGAAGACCTGCTCGCCGCGCCGGACATCGGCTACACGCTGGCGCGGGCTTGCGCCCTGCGCGACGCGGGGCTGACCGGATATGCAATCGGAGCCTCCTCGACGCTGCGACAAGCGCTTCAGACTCTCACCCGCCTGAGCGGGCAATTCCGGATCATCCTTCCGGGCGCGCCATTTGGACCCGCCGCGGGATATGCGGATCTGCAGTGGGACTACGGCGCCCAGGGGCAATTGAATCTGCGGCACTGGAGCGAGTTCACTGCCGCGTTCCTGATCCGCACGCTCAAGGAGCTGAGCGGTGGGCAGGTGTCGCCGGTGCAGGTGGACTTCATGCATTCGGAACATGTCCCGGCCCAGGTGGCCCGTTCTGCTCTCGGCGTGGCGCCGGGGTATCGGGCGCGGGTGAACCGGATCTGCTATCGCGAGCGCGACCTGGATCAGCCCCTGCAAAGCGCCGACCCGGGCTTGCTGCGCCTGCTCATGGAGCATGCGGAACTGCTGGAACGCGTTGACACGCTGGCCCAGAATTCCCTGTCGATTACCGTGGAACGGCTGATCATGGACGGCATGTCGGACGGAGAGGCCAGCCTCGCCAAGGTCGCGGAGCTGCTGGACATGAGCCAGCGGACGCTGTCGCGCAAACTCGCCAGCGAGGGCACCAGTTTCTTTGCCATTCTGGAGGGCGTGCGCAAATCGCTGGCGTTGCGCTACCTGCGGCAGAACGAGAAATCGCTGTCCGAGATCTCCTTTCTGCTCGGCTATTCGAGCCTCAGCAGCTTTAACGATGCGTTCCGCCGCTGGACCGACCAGAGTCCCGGAAGCTATCGCAGCGCCGCCACAAAATCGCCTTGATTCCTGCGCCGTTCACATCGCCGATCCTGATTCTGTGTGGCAAGAAAGGATCGCGCTGATGCTCTTTCGTATACAATGTCGGCGGAAGGGTTGGACTGTTTCCCCGAACGGCGTAGGAAGCGCCAAAAGGTAGGGGTTGGTAACCCTTCGATCAGATTTACATCGATTTTTTGTCAAATACAGTAAGTTTATAGACAGAGTTTGGAGGCACGGAGGTGCTTCTGGCGCACTGTCGATCACAGCGGTCCATCGCTTGGGGAGCAGATGGACCAGACGGGATGATGCTCAAGGGGTTTAAAGAGTATCGCTTGTCGCCTGATCCAGGCCACGACCGTGTGCGAGTTATATTGGGGGTTAGACTATGAAAACGCTGGATCGTGGGGCGGTCGCAGTTGCAGGGGTCGGGGACTTGCCGGATATGGCGCTGGCCTCGGCATTCCGGGACGCATCCTATGACTATGACCATGGCGTCTACGTGAAGTTCGGCAAACGTGTGCTGGACGTCACCATCGTGCTGCTTGGGCTGCCATTTGTCCTGCCGCTGGTGATCATCTGCGCCTTGGCCCTGTGGGTCGAGGGCGGGCTGCCGTTCTATCGGCAGAAGCGGATCGGCCAGGGCGGGCGGGTGTTCCATATCCTGAAGCTCCGGACCATGGTGCGCGACGCCGAAGGCATGCTGGAGCGGGTGCTGCGCGAGGATCCCGCGCTGCGCCGTGAATGGGACGAAACCCAGAAGCTGCAGGATGATCCGCGGATTACCCGTGTCGGACGTTTCCTGCGCGCGACCTCTCTGGATGAGCTGCCACAGCTTTGGAACGTGTTGACCGGCGATATGAGCCTGGTTGGCGCGCGGCCGATGATGGTCGACCAGCTGTCGCTCTATGGCAAGCCCGACAGCTATTACACGCTGCGTCCGGGGATCACCGGCCCGTGGCAGGTGGGGGACCGCAATGCCACCAGTTTCCGCCAGCGGGCCGTGATCGACGAGGCCTATTGCCGTGAGGTGTCGCTGGTCCGCGATCTGCACATCCTGATCATGACGCTGCCCGTCATCCTGCGCCGCACCGGGTGCTGAGCGGGTCTCGCGCAGGGGCGTTTTGGCGCAGTGTCGTGAAATGTAGGTGAAATCGTAAAGGTGTTGCGTGAAAGATAGTCTTGATCACAATAGCCAACGATCAGTACCCACATTCGGTGGAGAACAGGATAGTAGCGAGCAGATGACGGACCAGGGGTTCAAGAAATTTCGGCGACGCCGCAAGCGTGAGGACACGCCTGCGGCCGATCCTTTGCGGTCGGACGCGTCGCGGGTTTCTCCTGCACAGGACCTGCCTGCCGATCCGGGCGCACCGGACATCCAACAGGACCCGGTTGCGGCGCCGGGCGACGCAGCGCCCTCGGCCCCGCCACGGGAGGCGGCTGCGCTGTCAGAGCCGGTCAACACCAAAGACGACGACAGCCCGCCCGCGAAAGTGGTCCCCAAACGGCCACAATCGGCAGCCAAATCGGCGCCACAGCCGTCTGTCATGCCGCCGCCGGAGCGCAGCATCCCCCCGATCTTCCAGATCGAGCAGGAGCCCGCCTTGCCGGCCCCGTTGCCGGATCCCTGGCTTGTCATGCGTCAGGTAGAGATCACCGGGCTGGGCCGGCGCCGCAGCCGGTTGCCGCTGGTGGATTATTTTCGCACCTCGCCCACCGCGCGCGCCTTTGACCTGCTGCGGACCCGGATGTTGCACACCTTGCGCGACCACGGGTGGAAACGCGTGGCGATCTGTGCCCCGACCGCCAAATGTGGTGCCAGTTTCACCGCGGCCAACCTGGCTCTCAGCCTGGCGCGCGTGCCCGGCAGCCGCACGGTGCTGATGGACATGAACCTGCGCAACCCGGGGGTGGCCAAGTCGCTGGGCCTGGAGCGCGCGGCGCTCTACAGCGGGGATATGCCCGGGTTCCTGCGCGGCGAATTGCGGCTGGAGGATCATCTGGTTGCGGCCGGCGACAGTCTGGCACTGGGGCTGAACACCTCCGCCTGTTATAATGCCGCCGAAGTGCTGCACGAAGCGACCTGCGCCGCCACGATAACCGACATGATCCGCCGCACCTGCGCCGATGTCGTGCTGTTTGACATGCCGCCGGTGCTTCAGAACGATGACGTGGCCGCCTTTCTGCCGCAGGTCGATGGGGTGCTGCTGGTCTCGGATGCAGAGCAGACGACAGCGCGCCATCTGCGCGCCTGCGAGAAAATGCTGGCAGGTCACACCCAGCTGCTGGGCGTGGTCCTGAACCGGGCGCGCAACGGCGACGGATTGAACAGTACGGACTGAACACACGGACGGCATCCCCGCAGCCGGGCTTGCGGCGGCTTTGAATGCGAACATTAGAAACACGGACCCATGGCTTCGATTTATTCACTCTCGGACTTTCTGGACCTTCTGCGCCGCCGCGCGGGGGTGATCCTGCTGGTCACGTTCCTGGGGTGTGTGGCATCGCTCTGGATCGCGCTGTCGCAGGAACAGGTCTATTCCAGCACCGAGGTGATCCAGATCACCCGGCCCAAGATCGCCGGTGAACTGGCGCGCTCTACCGTCGACGGGTCGTCCGCCAGGCGCATCCAGCTGATCGAGCAGCGTCTGATGGCGCGGGGCACCATTCTCGAAATCGTCGACCAGCTGAACCTCTATGCGGATCGCCCGGGGTTGCTGGCGTCCGAAATCGTACCGCTGGTGCGCCAGTCGGTGACCCTGACCGGCACGGCAGCGGCGCGCGAAGGCATGTCGGATGACGGCGCGATCTCGGTTCTGACCATCACCGCGGTGATGCCGACGCGGGAGCAGGCCCAGGCGGTTGCGCGCGAGTTTTCGCGGCGCACGATCGCGCTGAGCCAATCCACCCGGCTGGAGCAGGCGCAGGAAACGCTGACCTTCTTTACCGAGAAGGAAAAAGCGTTGATCGACCGGATCGCGGCGCTGGAAGAGGAAGTGGCGGATTTCCGGTATGCCAATGCCGTGACCCTGCCGGGCGCGATCGAGATGCGCGGTGCCGAGATCGCCGCGATCAACGAGAGCCTTCTGGAGCTGGCGCGCGAAGAGATCCAGATGCGCAAGGCCGCGGAAGAGGCGGTCGCAACGCAGCGCGAGGGGTATGCCCGCCGGATCCAGGCCGAAACAGAAGCCAAGCAGGAAGCGCTCGAGGCGCAACGCCGGCTGCTGGAAGAGCGGCGCGAGGTGCTTGAGGCGTCATTGGAACTGACGCCGGAAGTGGATCGCCAACTGGCCAATTACGACCGTCGCATGGAGCAGATGCAATCCGAGCTGGAGATCATGACGCAGCGGCGGGCCGAGGCCGAGGTGGGCTTTCGTCTTGAGGCGTCGCGCCAGGGCGAACGGCTGACCGTGATCGAGGCCGCTTCGCTGCCGGATTACGCGGTGGGGAGCGGGCGCAAGGCAACAGCGCTGAAAGGCGGGCTGGTGAGCCTCATCCTTGGGGTTGTGGTCGCATTCCTGCTGGATCTACGCCACCCGGTGCTACGGACCAGTGCGCAGATGACGCGCGAAACCGGCCTGTCGCCTGTGGTCTCCATCCCCGTGCTGGAGCCCCGCCGTCGCGGGCTGCTGACGCGGTTGCTGCGGGCGCGCACCACTGTGGCCCGGGCTGCGCCCAAGACCTGACACACGCCAATTGATCCGGCCTGATGCGACGGGCCTGCGGTGGCCGGGCTGACGGGGCATGTGGCGCGTGGCGGCGCGCCTCCCCACAGGCGCTACATCTGAAGCAGAACCGAGCTGATCTGATCCCAGTGATAGGTCAATGCGCCGCCGCAGATGATCAGGCTTGCCGACAGAAAGCCGATATCGTGCAGCGGATCCTGTGCGGCATAGGGGCGGGTATGGCGCATCAGAACCGGGTAGGAGAAGACCACGGCGAGCCCGAGCGCTGCGATACCGCCGATCAGGCCGAACTGCGTCATCCCGAGGAGAAACAGCGCCGTCTGCAGCATGGCCCGGGTGGCGGTGTAGAAAAAGAACCCTTTGGTATTGCCGGCGGCCAGCGCGGCGCGGTCATAGGTCAGTACGATGATCGAGGGCGCCAGGCTGGCGGCAAGAAGCACGATGATCGCACCGGCGTCGTCATAGCGCGCATCATAGAGCAGGTCGACAAGCCAGGGACCGATCCAGGCCATCAGCCACAGCATGGACAGGATACCCGCGGTCAGGACAAACCGCAGCTGTCGCTGTTTGCGCCGGTTGTGCGGGTTCTCGCGCGCGGGTTTGTCGCGATAGACCGGGATCATCAGACGCTGATTGACGTCCTGACCCAGCTGCACGGGAAAGCTGGCCAGGAAGAAGGCGATATTGTAGATCCCCATCGCCTCGAGTGTCAGATATTTGCCGAGAATGGCGCGGTCGCCCTGGGTGGTCAGGAAAAAGCAGGCGGTGGACAGGAAGATCCACTTGCCCATTCCGATCAGTTCCTTGGTGGCGGCGGGCTCCCAGCGAAACTGGTTCTTGCGTCCGGGCAGCGCCAGATGCGCCAGGGCGAGACGGGCCGCTTCCTGCAGGACGCTGCCGATGGCCAGCGCGACGACCGACTGGGTCAGGATCGCCAGGGTGACCATGCTGGCGATGCCGAACACCTGCGCCGCCAAGGTTATTGCGGTCACCCGCCCGACCATGAGGTGACGATAGGCGGTTTCCACCCGGGTTGGGGTGAACCCCTGCAGGGCCAGGCTGAAACCGGCGATGGGCAGGCAATAGGCCAGTTCGTCCGCGTTGTAGAAGGCCGCCGCCGGTAGGGCGAGCACGCCGGTCAGCGCCCAGAGGAGCCCGCCGCGGCAAATCTGCACGGTCCAGGCGGAGTCGAGGAAATCAGGATCGTCGCCGCGCGGGTTCTGCGCGATCGCATTGGACACGCCCATGTCGGAAAACAGCGACAGCCCGATGATGATCACGGTGACCAGCGCCATCAGGCCGAAGGCTTCGGGAAAGAGCAGCCGGGTCAGGGCAAGATTGGAGGCCAGGCGTAACACCTGCCCGGTGCCGAAACCGAGGATGATCCACGAGGTCGATCTCACGACACGTGCCATCAGGCTTTGGCCAGTCAAGGCGGTTTTCATGGAGGTCCAGAGCATGTGGTTGCGGATCGGCTGCAGGCTAGGCGGCGCGGCGGGCGAGGTCAATTGCGATGCGGCCGTCCGGCGGGGTTCTGTGCTAAAGTGCTAGGACGCTGATCTTTTTTGCCGCCCGTCGCGGGTCGTGGCGCTGGGCAAAACCCGGGCAAACGCGTAGTCTTGGCCGGAAGACAGGCAAGGAAAGACCGACGTGTGAAGATTGCATATGTGCTGAACACCTATCCGCAGCCCTCCCAGAGCTTCATTCGGCGTGAGATCCATGCGCTGGAGCGCCGAGGCATCGAGGTGGTGCGCCTGCCGATGCGCCCGGGGACACAGGAGCTGACGGACCCCGGGGACCGCGCAGAAGCGGAGCGGTGCCACTATGTCCTGCGGTTCGGGGCGGCGCGTCTGCTGTGGGCGTTTCTGGCCTATGTTCCGCGCGCGCCGCAGCGCTGCTGGCGCGCGGTCCGGCTGGCGTTGCGACTGGGGCACATCAGCGGGGCGCGGGGGCGTGCCCTCATCTATCTGCTGGAAGCGGCGATGGTGCGCCGGATCTGCGACCGGCAGCAGTGCGCGCATCTACACGCCCATTTCGGCACCAATGCCACCACGGTTTCCATGCTGGCGCATGCGCTGGGGGGGCCGGGTTACAGTTTCACCACCCATGGGCCGGAGGAATTCGACGCGCCCCACAGCCTTGCGCTGGGACAGAAGGTCGACCGGGCCCGGTTTGCCGTGGCGATCTCCAGTTTTGGCCGCAGCCAGCTGAGCCGCTGGGCGTCCTTTGGCGCCTGGTCGCGGATCAAGGTGGTCCATTGTGGCATCGAACCGGACCGCTTTGCCGCGCCCAAGCCGCTGCCGGAGGGGCCGGTCAGGCTGATCTGCATTGGCCGTTTCGTCGAACAAAAGGGGCAGATGTTGCTGGTGCAGGCCTTGGCGCGCGCCGTGCGGCAGGTCCCGGACCTGCATCTGGCGCTGGTGGGCGACGGTGAGATGCGCGGCGCGCTGGAGGCCGAGATCGCGCGTCTCGATCTGTCTGCGCATGTGACACTCACCGGCTGGCTCACCGAGGCGGAGGTCCGGGCGCAGCTGGAGGCGGCGCATGCGCTGGTCATGCCCTCGTTTGCGGAGGGGCTGCCGATGGTGATCATGGAGGCGATGGCCTCCGCGCGCCCGGTGCTGGCCACTTATGTCGCCGGCACGCCCGAGCTGGTGCAGCCGGGAGAGACCGGCTGGCTGGTGCCCGCGGGGGATGTCGATGCGCTGGCGCAGGCGCTGGTGGATCTGGCCAACACACCGCACAGCGGGTTGGACCGCCTCGGCCGCGCTGCACGGGAGCGGGTGTTGCAACGCCATGACATCGATCATGAAGCAGGCAAGCTGGCCGCACATTTTGCCGAGGCGATCAAGGCAGACGCCTGAGGCGTGGTGCCCGATGCCGGTGGGCAGCGTCTGAAGAGCGCGCTAGCGTCCCCGCTCCCAGTTGGAGCGATTGGCAAAAAGCGGCGAGCGGACGGCCACGGCCACCGCAAGATAGACGAGTAATCCAACAGGGTGGCGCCCCGCGATCCGAAGCAGCCGAGACAGCGTGACCGGGACCTTGTCATCGTTGCGCAAGAGATCAGGGAACCGGCGGGAGATTTCCGCGACGCCCTGATCCTGCCGCCGCCGGACGCGCACCAGATTGCGAAACCCCTCGACCATGGGCCAGGTGTAGCCGGCCGAAAGGCGCTGACGTTCCTGCGGCGTGAACTGGAGCCGGGCGAAGGTGTCGTCCGAGATGATCGCGGGCCAGTGTTCCCAGCGTTGCCGCCCGGCGCGGTTCATCGCAAACACCCCAAAACCGGGCACCCCTTCCTGCACGAAGGGCAGGTTTTGCCAGACCCTGGCGTAGGCGCGCGTGACGATGCTCTGGGCCGCCGCGACCCGGGGGGATCCGCCCCTGTAGGCGGGCCCGGTCACCCGGTGCAGGCTCAGGGCGATCTGCGGCAAGAGGGCAGGGTCGACGGTCACATCGGCGTCCAGATAGACAAGCATATCGCCCTGCGCTTGGGCATCGCCCTGGTTCAGGGCGGCCAGCTTGTCGCCTTTGGCCAGTTCCAGCACATGCAGCGCCCAGCCGGGGGGCGGTGTGCAGGCGCGGGCGCGGTTGGCGGTCTCGTCCGTGCAGCCGTTCGCCAGCACCAGAACCTCGACATTGACATCGGCAGGGAGCGGTTCGGAGGCAAAGAGCGCCGCCAGGCAGCTTGCGATATAGTCCGCCTCGTTGTGGGCCGGGATCAAGACCGACAGCAGGTGGTTCACTTGGCCGCCTCCAGCACGTCCCAGCGCGGGTTGCTGTCTGACAGCGTGCGCAAGGCGCCCCAGCTGCCCCAACGCCCCGCGACGGAGACATCCGAATAGGCCCCGAACAGCGTGCCGCCAAGATCCGGCCAGGCATTCAGGAGCCGGCGGTACAGTTCGGCCATCTCCGCCGTGTAGTTCAGGTGGACGAAAAACTCGGTCAGCATGTCATCGTCGACCAGCGGCCCGTGACCGACGACATGGGTGCCGCCCTCATACATGATGAGGTCGAGGTCGTGTTCCCGTGCAACCTCCGCGTGGTAGGGCAGGACGCGGGTCAGCAGATCGTCGAGCGTTCCCTCCGATTGTGCCGCGTTCAGCCCATCCTGCAATTCGGCCGCAGCCTGTGACACGGCAACGTCAAAGCGATGCGCCGCGACATAATCGCGGGCCGCCGCGCCCCGAAGCCCCTGTTCCGCAGCCGCCTGACGCGCGCGATCCAGACTGTCGGCGATCCAGGCGCGGACCATCGGGGCATGGTCCTGGGTGCCCAGGAACGCGCCGAAATAGCCGGTGACCGCATAGGCATCAAAGCTGTGGTAGGGCGCCTGACGCGCGGGATCCTCGGCGGTCCAGATGGGCGCGGTCAGGATCTGTTCCTCCAGGCCGAGCCAGCCGGTCTGGGTGGAGATCACCCGCACCAGCCGGTGCGACAGGTCAGCATCGGCGCGCCCGTCCGAAAAGACCTCGGTCCAGATCGCCGCGATGTCGCTTGCCCGGCCGGCGTAGTACTGCAGCCAGAGCCCATCGCTGCCCCAGGCGTCGCGGGCCTGATCATCCGCCCATTGCGCCTGCTGGAACTGCCAGTTCCAGACCTCGTTGGAATACTCCACATAGGCGGTGAGGTCTTCGTCCAGCCCCCCGTGCACAAGCTCGGCGAAGTTGCGCGCATAGGTGTCATCGACCTTATGCGGCAGGGTAAACCAGGCATCCGCGCCGATCCGGTTGGCAAGCGTCACCAGCACCTCGGCGGGAACCCCCTTGCGGGTCCAGGTGTAATCGGCGACGCGCGGGCGGTCTTCCCAGCCCACCTGGTCGGAGTTGTTGGTCTCCATCCAATCCATGAACCGCAGCGCCGCAAAGCCTTCGATCTTGTCGAGCCAGTCGGGGTTGAACAGGGCGCCCCGGGCAAAGGCGTCCAGATCCTCTTCGCGCACCACGGTGATATTGCGGACATAATCGCCGGTGCCTTCGCGGTCGCTGCGTTGAATGCGGATGTCGACCGCGCCTTCGCCGGGGGTGAAGTCAAAGGAGACCTCGCCCTTTCCATAGCGCACCTGGGTGGCGCGACCGCCCACTTCGACGATGCCGTCGCCGTCAAACCGCAGCACATAGCGCCCGGCAAGGCCCGTGGCCGTTGGCGGCAGATCGGTCAGCAGCACCGTGCCGATCGAACCCAGTTCGGGCGGAATGGCCAGCGGCCAGCCGTGTGGGTCGAGATAGCCCGCCGCGCGCAGCTCTTGTTCGGTCACCCCGCCCCAGCGCCCCGGCAGATGGCCGATCCAGCTGCGTGCGGTTTTGAAATGATCCAGAAAGGGCGCCTGCGGGCTCCAGTCACGCAGGGCCGCCAGGTTCATCGCAACGGGCTGCTGGCGGACCTCCGGGCGCGGCCCCGCCATGTCAAAGCGGTCGGGCGCGGCGTTGAGCGCAACCGGGATCGGATCGCTCGGCAATGCCACCGGATCGGGCGGCAGGGCCGTGCGCTGGGGGGCGTCGACCGCGGCATTTGCGGCGAGTTCCTGCAACCGTTGCGCCAGCTCCGGTGAGGGCGCGGTGTAGGAGGTGCCCCATTCCGTCTGCAGGACACGTGGCAACCCGTCCGGCGCTGCGCCGGTCAGGACCGCGTATTGCACCAGCGCAAGATAGTAGAACCCGATGTCGTTTGGATGGATGTCGTCGGAGAACACGTCCTGAATGCTGCGCAGCCCGGGCACGGTCCCGGCCTCGATCGCATCCGCCAGACGGCCAAGCGCCTGACCCGTCGGCAGCAGACGAATATCGCCTCCGGTGCGGGCTGCGACCTTGTCGACGATGCCCCGCCAGCGCGGCAAATCATTGTCGAGCCGGTCTCGCCAGGGAACATCCCCGCCATCGTCGAAAGGCACCTCCTCGCCGCTGCCGCTCAGCAGGCTGTGCCAGCCCTCCTGGACATAGAGGGTGACACCGGGATTGCTCTCGGCGGCGAGGGAGTAGAAATTCACCACCGCCTGTTCGGTATTGCTCCAGCGCAGATGATTGGCGAGCGGCACCGCTTCGGTCACGATCAGCGCATCGACGGGCGCCGTGGCCAAGCGGTCGCGCGCGTTGATCCCCTGCGCCTTGTCGGCGTGTTCCCAGTTGTAGCGCAGAGGCGCGCCATTGATGATCTGGTATTCCACTACCGGTCTGCCGTCCTGCCCGGCCGCCAGCAGCTGTTGCAGCATGCGGGGATTCTCCGGTCCGATCAGCGAATGGCCGATCATGACGACAGCACTGAGCAGGTCGGTGGCGCTCATGTCTCCGGGTCCTCGGCTGGCGGCACCGCCACCGCAGGCTGCACGCCGGTGCGGGGCAGGCGGGTGACGACTTCCCAGACCAGCGCCTGCACCCTGGCCGCGCCCTCGGCGTCGAGGGCAGAGACGGCGGTGCCATCAAAGAGCGTGACCTGATGTGGCAGACCCTCCGGCGACCGGTGGTACAGCACGGCATAGTGGGTCAGCGCGATGATATATTCCCCAAGCGGGCTGAGGTGGATCTGGTCGAGGCTGCCATCGGCTGCGCGGGCAAAGAGCTGCGCGCGCTGGTCGAGACCGGGGATCTGTCCCGCCTCGGCGGCGCGCACCACAGCGGCCAGGACCTGCCCTCCCGGGATAAGGTAGATCGGTGCTGTCTCGGGGCGGCTGCGGGTGTCCGTCGCGGTCAGCCGGCCCAGCCAGAGCGTGTCGAGATCGCTGTCAATCCGCTCCAGCCAGCCCACGGGATCATCCAGACGATGCCAGGTCTCGTAGAGATAGAGCCGCACGTCCGGGTTGGCGGAGCGGGCCAGGCTGGCCCAGCGATGCAGGTATTTTGCGCCGTCAAAGTAATCAAGCGCATCGCGCAGTTCGACCATCTCGGTCAGGATCACGGCGTCGTATTCGCCTGCGGCCAGCGCTTCTTTGGGATCGCGCCAGACCGGAGCCTTGTTGACGGCATCGAAATCGAGAATGGGTTCGGAGTCTTCCCAATGTGCCCGCAGGGAGGTGCCGGATCCGCGTTGCATGTTGTAGCGATGGCCCTCACCGGCAAACTGCGCCAGGAGATGCGGGATGTTCTGTCCGACGAGGGAATGCCCCAGGTGGTACACCCGCAAGGGGGCCTCTGGCGCCTCCAGCGCAGGCAGGTCCTGCGGCGCGGGCTGTGCGGAGGTGAACCCCCAGATCCCCAGGAGACCGACCGGAATAAGCGCCGTGGCGGCCAGCAGGGCACGGCGGGGAAGGCGCCTCAGCACGGACATCATGTGCAGGGCTCGTTGTTCAGGATTTCGACCGCGGTGATGATGACGCCGCATCCGATGGCAAATCGCCCCTGCAGCCGGGCGCCGGCGCGAAAGGGGGGCTGTTCGCCTGTGAAGGTTGCGGTGAACCCGCCCGCACCAGTCGCCCCGTCATCAAACGTCAGGTCCAGCCCGTCAAAGCCGAAGAACCGCTGCGAAATGGCGTATTGCGCCTTGTAGGCGGCTTCCTTGGCGGAGAACAGCAGCTTGCCCGCTTGACCCGGGTTCGGATGCCGGGCAAGCCAGTCGCGTTCGGTCGCATTGGCGATGGAAGGCCAGAGATCGGCGGAGAGCGGCGTGTCTTCCTCCACATCGATGCCGAGACCGGGATGGGTGCTGTGGCGGGCAATGGCCGCAAGCGCGCAGCTGCGGCAATGGGTGATGCTGCCCGACACCCCCGCGGGCCAGAGGGGCGCGCGTTTCGGGCCGATCAGGATGGGGGCGGGCTCCCGGTTCAACGCGCGCATTGCCTGATGGGCGGCGGCGCGACCGGCGGCAAATTCCCGGCGGCGCTTGTCCACCGCGTTGGCAGACAGGCAGGCGCGCTCTTCGGGGAAGGGGGCCGGCAGCGGGCCTTGCGGATCGGCGCTGCCGATGGCGACCGCTTTCGAGAGCAGCGACCGCAGCAGCGACAGCCGGTCGGAGCCGAGATCGGAGGTATCCTGTTGCGCCTGCGTCATCCGGATTTGGCCTTGCGGTTGGCACGCATCGCGCGCCGTTTTGACATGGTCTCTGCGCGCCCGGCGGGGGCGGCAACGGAGCTTGGGGGATCATTTTGTGCGGCTGTGGCACCGTTTGCAAGATATTCGATGTGATCCGCCAGCCCATCAAGAGTGGGAAAGCGGAAGATGTCGGTGATGGACAGCCGGTCGACGGCGAGCGCGTTGCGGATGTCGCGGTGCGCCTGAACCGCGAGCAGGGAATGGCCGCCAAGGGCGAAGAAGTTGTCGCCCTGCGCCACGTCGCTTACACCAAGGAGCTTTTGCCAGATCCCGGCGATTTGCGCCTGCGTATGCGAGTGTGGCGCCGCCGCCACCGGGCGGGGTCCGGACCGGGCCGGTTGCGGGTCGGGCAGGGCCTTGCGGTCGATCTTTTTGTTGGGGGTCAGCGGGAACGCCTCAAGCGTCACGATATGTGCAGGCACCATGACCTCTGACAGATGTCGCGCCAGATGGGTCTTGGCCTGCGCTTCGGAAAACGGCGCAGAGGCGGTCACATAGCCGACCAGACGCTCGTCCGTGCCGATTTTGCGCGGGATGACCACGGCGGCTGTCACGCCATCCATCGCGGACAGGGCGGCCTCGATTTCACCGAGTTCAATCCGTTGGCCCCGGATCTTGACCTGATGGTCGGTGCGGCCGAGGAACTCGAGCGTGCCATCCGCGCGCCAGCGCACGAGATCGCCGGTGCGATACATCTGCTGACCGGCCCTGAAGGGATCAGCCGGGAAACGCTCCGCCGTGAGGTCCGCGCGTTGCCAGTAGCCAGCGGTCACACCCGCGCCTCCGATGCACAACTCACCCGCCGCCCCGATCGGCACCGGCTGATCCGTGCCATCGAGGACATAGACGGTGGTATTGGCAACAGGCGTGCCGATGGGCGCGATCCCCTGCGGCGTCCCGTCAAGGGTTTCGACCGTGGACCAGATCGTCGTCTCGGTCGGGCCGTACATGTTGTGAAGCGTCGCGCGGGTCTGACTGCGCAGGGCGTTCACCAAATCACCGGGCAGAGCCTCACCGCCCACCAGCAGATGCTGCAATCGCGCCAGCACCGGGCCAGCGTCCGCGTCGGTGGCGATCATCCGCGCCATTGAAGGGGTGCATTGCATATGCGTGACGCCGTGGCGCACGATCTGGGCCGCGAGCGAGAAATCATCCGCTGCCAGTTCCTGTACGCGATTGGCGCGGCGCAGCACGTCGGCGAGGGGTTTCAGACCCTCCAGCACCACATGCGGCGCGATGCCGTAGTCGATCAGGCAGGCCACCTCATCCACGCCAATGCGTTTGAGGTCTTCGACCCGCGCCACGGCATCCTCAACTGTGCCGAAGAGGCCGGAGTCCTCGAAATAGCGCTCAAAGGCAAAATCGAGGATCGCTTCAAGTTCCTCGGTGCTGAGGCTGCCCAGATCCATCTCGAACGGGTTGTCGACGCCCTTGGGTTTCTTGAACGCCGGGAAGGCCCAGGCGTATTGCTTGATGAGCCCCGCAGCAGAGCGCAGGTAGTCTTTCATCGGCTCGCGCGCCACCTCGCGGGCGGCCTCGCGGGTGTCAGCCAGATAGGTGTGCAGCATGAGCGTGACGGTGAAATCTGCCGGATCATGCCCCGCCTCGCGCAATGCGGCGTGATAGAGGGCGATTTTGTCGCCGACCTCATCGATGCTCTGGCCCAACAGATGCGTGAGCACATTGGCCCCCACGCGCCCCGCTTCGCGCCATGTGTCCGGGTTGCCTGCCGTTGTGACCCAGACGGCAAGCTCGTCCGAAACCGGGCGCGGCTGCGTCACCACCGAATGGAGGCCGCCATCCTTGCGCGGAAAACCCACCTCTTCGCCGCGCCACAGTTTGCGCACGGTCTCAAGCGCTTCGAACAACGCGGGTTTGTTGGCGGGGGGCGTGTTCTCTGGCCGCAGGATAAAGTCGTCCGGCTGCCAGCCCGAGGCAAACCCGATGCCCGCGCGCCCGCCGGTGAGGTTGTCGATCACCGCCCATTCCTCGGCAATGCGGGCCGGGTGGTGGAGCGGGGCCACACAAGAGCCTGCGCGCACACCGATGTTGCGGGTCACGGCGGCGACAGCAGCGCCCGTGACCGACGGGTTCGGGTAGGGGCCACCAAAGGCGTGGAAATGCCGCTCCGGCGTCCAGACCGCGTTAAAGCCATGGGCGTCGGCAAATTTCGCCCCCTCAAGGAGCAGCTCGTATTTCTTCTCACCCGCGCCGTCGTCGTTGCCCCAATAATAGAGGTTGAAGTCCATCTTGCGATCGCTGAGCGCGATGGGGCCATTTGAGAGTTGCAGACGGCTTTCATCGCTGGAGAGCACCAGTTTGAAGCCGCGCGCCAGCGTCCAGAACAGCTCCAGCACGGAAATGTCGAACGACAGGCTGGTGACTGCGAGCCATGTGTCGCCGGCCTGATGCGGGATACGCGCATCCATGGCGGTGAAGAAATTGGCAACATTGCGGTGCCGCACCATCACGCCCTTGGGCAGGCCGGTCGAGCCAGACGTATAGATCAGATAGGCCAGATCCTCGGCAGTGCCTTCGCTGACGGGTTCGGCAGGCGTGCTGAGATCAAGCGTGTCGAGATGCAGGGACTGCGCGCGGCTGTCGGGCAGGTCCGGTGCCAGTGCTGCATGGGTGACAATGACCGAGGCCTGACTGTCGGTGATATAATGCGCGATACGATCACCTGGATAAGCCGGATCAAGCGGGACATAGGCCGCGCCTGCCTTCAGAATACCCAGCGTGGCCACCACCAGATCCATCGAGCGGCGCAAATAGACGCCGACGTGGCTGCCGGGTTTCACGCCCTGCTCTTGCAGATGCCTTGCCAGCGCATTGGCGCGCTGGTTCAGCGCAGCATAACTCAGGTGTTGATCTTCAAAAACGAGGGCCGTTGCATCCGGTGTTCGCGCCACCTGAGCCTCAAACGCGGCATGAATGGTCTGCTCTGCCGGATAGTCCGCGTCGGTTGCATTCCATTGCTCCAGCATCTGCTCGCGCTCGGTGTCGGGTAGCAAGGGCAGGGCTGAAAGTGCGTTGTCTGCCTGCGATGGCAGTGCCGCCAGCAGGCATTCGAGGCGTGCCGCCAGCAGGGACAGTGCCTGTTGGGACAGATGCCGGGACTGTAGCTGCACGCGGTCCCCGGACTGGATCAGGGCCAGCTGGGCGTGGTCCGGCACGCTGTCTGTATCAAGGCACAAGACAACCGCCGGAGGGGCCTGCACAGAAATCTCTGGCGCGCGCAGGATCAGGTCCGTTGCAAAACCACCCTGATCTTCCGCTCGGGTCAGAACCGCCTCAGCACGGGTCGCAAGGGTCGAGAATGCTTCATGCGCTTGGGCATTGAGGGGCACCCAATCTGCCATCAGCCCGGACTTTGCCGCAGACTGTAGCCTGGGCAGGCTGAGCGCGATTGACCCCTCGGTCTCGCCCAGACTGCGCAACACCCATGCAAGCGCAGCCGCAGCCAATGTTGCGGGCGGGCACTCCACAGGCAGTGTGATGTCGGCGGTTTGCGCATCACCCTGTTCAGCAGTCTGCAACGGGACCGGCAGGGGCAGCATGCCGGACAGCGCGCGCCGCCAATAGGCCTCGGGCGTTTGGCTGGTTTGCGCCGCATTTTCCAGCGCGTTGATGTCACTCTCGGCAAGAGCAGGGAGCACATCGCCAGCGCGCAGAAGGTCACGCAGGCTCAGGGGCGTGCCAGACAAGGTCGTCAGCGCACCGAGCCGAATGGCCCCATCGGCGCAAGCAATGGTGACGTCGTCACCCGTGACGGCGAGGATCTCGCCCGCTGCGCCTGCGCCCTTAGCGGCATGCGCCTGACCCACCGCAACGAACTGATCGGCCATGCGGATCTTTGCAGTGGTGAGCGGGTTCCAATAGCCGCCCATATCCAGGCCACGGACAACGCGCAGCAGCTCCGCAACCGGGCGGTCAAAGCGCAAGGTCCCGGCGGCCTCCGGGCGATCCGCGCGGGCGTGGTAGTGGCGCCGGCTCAGATCCTGTGGTTGGCGGTTGAGGGTGCCGCTCTCCAATTGGTCGAGCACCTCGGCAAAGCTATCAAGCGCTGCGCCGTAACATTTCGAGTTGAGGCTAAAGGCGGTTTCATCCTCAGAGACCGCAAAACGGCGCTGGGCGAGGATGTCGCCTTCGTCCACACCGCCCTCGATCAAGTGCCATGTGATGCCGTGTTCCGCGGCCCCTTCGAGAATGGCCCAGTTGGGGGTGTTCAGGCCTGCGCGTTCGGGCAGCGGGCCATCGTGGAAATTCACCGCCCCCCGGCGGGCCTTGGCAATCACTGCTTCGGGCAATACCCGCAGGTTGGCAATCGACAAGAGCCAATCAAAGTCGCCCTCGATGTCACTCGGGGCGGCAAGAACCTGCAGCCCTTTGGATGCGGCCCAGGAGGTGATCTCGGCACTCTCGCTGACCACAGCCCGGATCTCGTGACCACGTGTCAGCAAAGCCTCGCTACACCCGATCAGCAGGGATTCATTGCCAATGACGACGGTTGAAAATGTCATGACTTGTGTTCCTCCAGAACGGCGTCGGACGCAAATGGCCGGGCCGGGTTTGGCGCGGGCAGGGGGCGCAGCAACCGTTTGAAATGATGACGCAGCAGGTCGCGATGAAAATGGGGCGCATCGGCGCGGGGCTTGCCCGAGGTCAGCCGGCGCAGACCATAAACCGCACCGCCCAGCAGCCGTGCAAGGGTCGCGCCAATCGCATAGATCGGACCGTGGGTTTGCGTGAAATAATGCAACCGCGAGTCCAGCCAGAACTCCGGTGTGCGCGCCCATGTCTTCATGCCGGTTGAGGCCGACCCCACATGGGCAACGGTGCTGTATGGGATATAATGCGTCCGCCAGCCCGCACGTGCAGCACGGTGGCAGAGTTCGGTTTCCTCGAAGTATAGAAAAAACGTCTCGTCAAAGCCGCCGATGGCCTCGATGACCTCGCGGCGGATCATCATGCTGGCCCCGGCGGTCCAGTCCACTTGTTGTGCGTCATCCGGGATCTCCAGTGGCACGATGGCGTGTTTCAGCAGGCGCGAGATCACACCGGTGCGCGCGGCCCCTTCAAATTCGCTCGCGATGGTTGGGAAGCGAAACAGCGTGCAATGGGGCGTGCCGTCTTCGCCATGCACATACGACCCCGCCAGCCCCGCACCCGGAGCACTCAGTAGAAAGTCCCGCAATCTGCGAATGCAGTCCTGTTCGGGAAAGGCATCGGAGTTGAGGAGGTAGTAGAAATCGGGGCGCGACCCATCCGAAAGCCGCGCGCGAAAGCCGATGTTCATGCCCGCACCAAAGCCGCCGTTGACAGGTGAGGCCTCAATGCGCAGGCGACCGCTGTCGAGCCAGCCGCGCGCCGTCGCCCCGGCCCGCAGGGCCTCAAAAGAGCCATCGCCCGATCCATTGTCGATAATCAGCACTTCGCCGGGCAGATCTTCCATTTCCTCCAAGGCCGCTTCTGCGGAGCGCAGCGTCATTGCAGGCGTGCGAAAGTTCAGGATGATCGTGAGGATAGAGTTGGCGGCCATGGGTTACTCCGCCGCCTTGGAGATGTCCTGCGGCCCGGCGCTTTGCCGTGCGCTTTGGCCGAGAAGATCGCGGATTTCTTTTCCGAGCACGCTGACGTTGGGCACCAGAACCATACCGTCGTGGTCGCCCGGCACCTCGCGCACGATCAGTGACGGCGCAAAACGGGTCCAGTCGTTGTCCGCGTAGACGTATTCACGGTCTCGGCTGACCCATTGCCCACCCGAGACTTTCCAATGCCGGTCCAGGACAGGTCGATAGAGTGTCACCGGACCCGTCCAGGGCTGAACCTCATACGCGGCCACCGCGCGCAGGAAGGCCAGTTCGATCTTGCGGTTGTTGAAACCGGTGCTCTCGCCGGTTTCCGCCGGGCGGTCCTGGCGCTTGCGAATTTCCCAGGCAATGCGGTTGCGCAACCATTCACCGAGGTAGCCCGGCCCTTTGCTGCGGATCTCAGCGAGCTTGATCAGCGCCTTGTCAATGGGTTTGAGGTCAGGGCGCACCGGCAGCGGCGTATCCAGCAGCACCAGCGCATCCACCGCCTCGCCAGAGGCCTTGAGCTGCTGGGCGATCTCATACGCGGTGATGCCGCCGCCAGAAAACCCACCGATCAGATAAGGCCCTTCGGGCTGCACCTGTCGCATCTCGGCGATATAGTCGCGGGCGGCGTCCTCGATCCGTTCGTGCGGCTCATCCGTGCCGATCAGGCCGCGCGCCTGTAGCCCATAGACCGGACGATCCTCGCCAAGGATCTGTGCCAGATGCCGCAGGTTCAACACGTTGCCAAACATGCCCGCCACGATGAACATCGGTGCGGCTTGGCTGTCCTTGCCGGGGGCAAGGCGCACGAGGTGGCTGAAGCTCTGTGGTGTCGCCTCTTGGTCGCCTGCGGTGTCGCCCTGGGCCTGCATCGGTCCGGTTTCAGCCTCGATCCGGGCCGCCAGCGCGGCGACGGTGGGGGCATCAAACAGCACGGACATCGGCAATTCGACACCGAAGCTGCGTTTGATCTGCGCAAAGAGCCGCACGGCGATGAGGGAATGACCGCCCAGATCAAAGAAACTGTCCTCCACCCCGATTTGCGACAATCCCAGCAGGGTGGCGAAATGACCGGCGAGGGCCTCTTCGGTTGCCGTGCGGGGCGCGACATAGTCGGTATCCAGATCGGGGCGGTCAAAGCTCTGCCCTTCACCTTCGGGGGCGGTTTGCCCGCTGGTGGCTGCTTGCTGGCGCAGGGCGTCGAGGTCCAGCGAGGAGACAATCACCTGCGGCAGACCCGCAGCGAGCGCAAGTTCAAGCGCGATGCCGCCCTCGCTGGTGTGGATGCCATTCTCCAGATTGGCAAGCAGGCGACGCTCGTCCGGCGACAGGGGCTGCGTTTCCGCATCCGAGGTCAGGCCAAGCGCGGCGGCTGTGGTGTCGGTGCGGGTGGGCATAAGGTTGAAGCCGCCGCTCAGCTGCTGCATGCGGAAATGCGAGATTTCCACCAAAACATTCCCTGCCGGGTCGGACAGGGTGATGTCAAACAACACGGCGCCTTGCTCGGCCTGCCCCTCCGCAAGCCGCACATGGCTGTAGATGTCCTTGGTCAACGGGGCGAGCACCCGGATCGTGCCATAGGAGACCGGCACCCAGAGCGTGCTGGGCTCGTAGCCCGGCGCAAGTTCGATGGCCCAGCCGGTTGCGAGATCCAGAAGCCCCGGATGCAACAGCGCGCCGTCTTTTTTTGCAACATCAGGCAAGGACAGTTGCGCGAGCCCTTCGTCCCGACCAAGCGCCATTGATTGCAGAACATGCCAGCGCGGACCAAACCGCAGGTTGGCTTCTTGCGGGGACCTGATGCGTCCGCCCGCGACATCTGCCTCTTGCGGCGTGCAGCGCGCGGAGATCGCATTCAGATCCAGTGTCGTGGCGGCACTGTGGTCCAGCGTCACCACCTCAGCCTGCGCCGTGCGTGCATATCCCTCCGTCGTTTCCGCGTGGATTTGCACCTCATAGCCTGCAGCGCCGGGCCTCAGATGCATCACCGCCTCGCGTGGCATATGATCCTCAACCACAAAGGGTTGCAGGAAATAGAGGTCCCGGATTTCGTAGGGCGCGGTGCTGCCGAGCGCATCCAGCCCTTCGACAATCAGCTCGATATTGCCGGTGCCGGGGATCAGGGCGGTGCCATCATGGGTGCGGTGATCGTCCAGAAGCCAGTCGCGGCGCGCGTCAAAACGGCTGCGGAACACCGGTGCACCGGAGCGATCAAAGCCTTGTGTCTGCCAAAGCGCGGCCTCTGACGGCAGCGGGTCCGAGGGGGCAGCGCCGCCGCGCCGGGCGGCCATAGCGTCCGCTGCCATGCCGGCATCCGCCCAGATCCCCCAGTCGATGGCCATCACGCGGGTTTGCCCGCCCTGACGGGATTTCGCCCAGGCGTTGAGGTATTCGTTGGCGGCCACGTAATCCACCTGCCCGGCAGGGCGCGTCACGGTGGAGGAGGAGGAGAACAGCACCATCAGGTCGAGCGTGCCATCCGGGAAGACCTGATCCAGCACACGCAGGCCGTTCACTTTGGGCGCGAGCACCTCGGCGATCTGGCGATCTGTCTTGGCCAGAAGGGGGGCGTCGGCAATATGGCCTGCACCGTGGAACAGGCCGGTGATGGGGCCAAATGCGGCGCGGGCGGCCTCTGCCGCGTTGCGCATGTCCTGGAGGTTGCAGACATCGGCGCTGAGCGTGAGCACTTCGCCGCGTCCGGTCGCCTCAAGTTTTTGAACGGCGCGAATGCGGGTTGCGATCCGGTCAGCCGGGCTGTGGCGGCGCAGGTAGCGGTCCCATTCGGCACGCGGTGGCAGGGCGTCGCGGGACAGGAGCGTGATGCGCGCTTCATACGACTGCATCAGGTGCTCTGCGATCGTCAGCCCGATGCCACCGTAGCCGCCGGTTATGAGGTAGTGCCCCCCCGTTTGCAGCGGCAGATCGCCTGCCGTTGGTGCCGCGAGGGGTACGGGGCGATAGTCAAGCTCCAGACGTTTTTCGCCACGCCAGGCGGCGGCGTGGTTGCCGGGGGCGGCCAGCAGTTCTTCGAGCAGACGCGACGTGATTGGGGCGGGTTTTGTGCCGGATATGAGGGCTGAGAGGCCCGCAGGGGTTTGCGGCAGCTCGATGTCACAGGTCGCGACGGTGACACCGGGGATCTCGCGCGGGATCACACCGGCGGGGCCGGAGATCATTGCTTTTTCCGGATAGGGCAGGGGCTCCTCGCGCACCTGCGCAGCACCGGTGGTCAGCACACTGAGGTGTACCGGATGCGGCAGTTCTGCCTGCGCCAGCGCTTGTCCCAAGGCGGTGAGCGACATCAGCCCCATCTCGATGTTGCGATCAAAGAAGGAGGAGCCGGGGCGGAAATCCTCGGTGTCGGTGACCAGCCAGAAATGCGCGATCCGCTGCGGCAGAAGATCCGCCTCGGCCAGATCCGCCAGCAGGGCCTCGGTACCAAACCGGCCTTCTTCCGGGGCCAGTTGATAGAGATCGGGCGCAAGCTGCGCATAGGTATCCCCAGCCCGCACGCGGGCCACCCGATGACCGGCGGCAACGAGTGCCTCGGCGCAGGCGGCGGCCTGTCCGGCGGTGTCCTCAAAGATCAGCCAGGTCTGCGGCTCCAGCGTGAGTTCGTTTTCCACATCCAGCGCGCAATCGGCCAGACGAGGCCGCCAGACCGGGCGGTAGCCCCAATCGGCAATGTCCGCGTGCCGTGCGGGCAAGGCAACCTCGGGCGCTTGCACCGACTTTCCGGGTTCGATGAAATAGCGGCTACGCTGGAACGCATAGGTGGGCAGGCTCAGGCGGTTGCGGCGAGCATCGCCCCAGATCTGAGGCCAGTCGGCCTCGACCCCGCAGGCCCAGAGACGGCCGATGATGCCAAAGAAATAGGCATCATCCGCGATATCCTGTTCCGGGTGACGCAGAGAGCTGAGCACCTGACCGGAGGCAACCTGTGGCGACATTTGTGCCAAGGCGCTGAGGGCCTTGCCGGGGCCGACCTCCAGGTAGACGCGGCCCTTGGTGGTTGCGAGCGTTTCGATGCAATCGGCAAAACGCACGGTATTGCGCAGTTGCTCAACCCAGTAGTCGGCGCTGGTGGCCTGTTCCGGCGTCAGCGGCTGGCCGGTGCGGTTCGACATCACCGGCAGGTTCGGCGGTTGCAGATCGAGACGGCGCAGGAAATCGCCATAGGCCGCGAGGATCGGCTCCAGCATGCGGCTGTGGGCGGCGATGTCGATGGGGATACGCTGGAACTCCACATCGCGGGCGCGCAGGTCCTCGGCCAGCGCCTCCAGGCGATCATTCGGGCCGGATACAGCGGTTAGTTCGGGCGCGTTTACGCTGGCGATGTCGAGATCCGCGCCCACAAGTGTCTCGACCTCAGAGAGCGGCAGCGAGATCGACAACATGCCGCCCGGCTCGACCGTGTCAAACAGTCGTCCCCGCAGTTGCACCAGGTCGATGCAATCCTCAAAGTTCATGACACCGGCCAGACAGGCGGCAGTGTTTTCACCCATGGAATGGCCCACCATGGCGGCAGGCCGGACGCCCCAGCTGATCCAGAGCTGCGCCAGCGCATATTCCACGATCATGATGAGCGGCAATTGCACCGAGGGTTTCAGCAGCGCCGCATCAGCATTTGTCTCCTCGCCGGGGTCCGGCAACCACAGGGCGCGGATGTCGAAATCGAGGCTCTTTTCCAGATGGTCCAGCCCCTGATCCATCCAGTCGGCAAACACCGGCTCCGTCTCATAGAGGTCGCGCGCCATGCCTGCAAATTGCGCGCCCCCGCCGGGGAACATAAACACGACCTCGGGATGCGCACCGAGATGGCCGTGGGTGAAGACCTCCCGCGGGTTCGCGGCTTCCAGCATGTCGGCGGCGTCCGTCGCGGTTTCGGCCACCACCACGCGACGTTTGGCAAAGCCGCGGCGACCTTCCTTGAGCGTGTAGGCCACATCCGCCAGCTCCACATCGGGGTTGGCGCGCAGGTAGGTCGCGAGGTTCTGCGTGTTTGCCTCCAGCGCGGCCTTGGTCTGGCCTGAAATACAGAGCACCTGAAACGGGAAATCGCTTTCCTCGGAGGGCGCGCGCACCGGGGCCTCTTCGAGGATCGCATGGGCATTGGTGCCGCCGACACCAAGGGCATTCACAGCGGCGCGCCGGGGTCCTTTGTGCGAAATCCACGGGCAGAGCGTATCGTTCACGCGGAAGGGCGAGGTTTCAAAGTCGATGGTCGGATTGGGTTTTTCATACCCCAGCGACGGCGGCAGCGATTTGTTCTCCAGCGCGAGTGCAGTTTTCACAAACCCCGCCACGCCAGCTGCCGTGTCCAGATGGCCGATGTTGGTTTTGACCGATCCGATCCGGCAATAGCCCTTTGCATCGGTACCGTCGCGGTAGGCGTCCGTAAGGGCGGCAACCTCGATCGGGTCGCCGATATAGGTGCCGGTGCCGTGGCATTCGACGTAATCGATGGTCTCGGGGTTCACCCGCGCAGCCGTCAGCGCCTTGCGCACCGCTGCGGATTGCCCATCCACCGAAGGGGCCAGATATCCCGCCTTGGCCGCGCCATCGTTGTTGATCGCAGAGCCTTTGATGACCGCCCAGATGTGGTCACCATCGGCCACCGCATCGCCGAGACGCCGGAGCGCCACGGCCCCCGCGCCAGAGCCGAACACCGTGCCCTGCGCGCGGTGGTCAAAGGCGTGGCAATGGCCGTCGGGCGACAGGATCTCGTTTTCCTTGTAGAGGTAGCCGCGCCCCTGCGGCAGTTCGATCGTCACGCCACCGGCCAGCGCCATATCGCATTCGCCCTTGCGCAATGCCTCGGCGGCGTAGTGGATCGCCACCAGCGAGGTGGAGCAGGCGGTCTGCACGTTGACCGATGGTCCCTTGAGATCAAAGACATGGCTGACGCGCGTGGTCAGGAAATCCTTGTCGTTGCCGGTGTGGCGCAAGAGGAACATGCCCACGTCATCGACCAGATCCGGGTTCGAGCAGATGTTGAAATAGAAATAGCTGCCCATGCCGCAGCCCGCATAGACACCGACCTGGCCTTTCAGGCTCTCGGGGGTGTGACCGGCATCCTCCATCGCGCCCCATGCGACCTCGAGGAACTTGCGGTGTTGCGGGTCGAGGATCGCGGCCTCTTTGGGCGAAAAGCCAAAGAACTCCGCGTCAAATTCGTCAAAGCCTTGCAGCCGGGCCGAGGCGGGCACGTAGTTGGGATCGCGCAAGGTTTCGGCGCGTTCGCCGGCTGCGAGCAGGCTGTCTTCGTCGACGACCTCGATTGACTCAATGCCATCGCGCAGATTGGCCCAGAAGGCGCGGATGGAGGATGCGCCGGGCAGGGTGACCGACATGCCGACCACGGCAATATCATCGGCGGAGAAGCCTCCTCCGCTGACTGCATTTGCGCTGTTGTGTTCTCGCCCCAAACTATGGCCCCCAAAATCAAGGCGGCGCCCCCACCGCTACTCTTCTGTTCATACCGCCGCCGCATGGGCGGCATACAGCGTTGTCACCGTCGGGCCCCGTCCTGCCCCGTTATGGCCGGTCATGGTCCTGTGCTGCACCAGTCGACATAAGCGAATTTTGCGAAACATCTTGGGCAGGTAAGAGGAGCCATTGTGGCCAAATTGCGATCTCTCGGATGCCCGCGCATGCTTTGCGACTAGTGTATGACGGGTTTCAAACGCTTTCCGTCTGCTGGTGTGTCAATGTCCTGCCGCCCCTGAAACAACGGGCGACGGGGATCAAAAATGCCCGGATGAAGGAGACGTTCCGCATAGCCGAGCAGCGCGCCGGCGCACATCCAGGTGATCGGTACCAGTGTATCATTCAGCAGCATATCCACCATGGTCGCTCCAAGGATCAGTGAAATGCAGGCCACATGCGGCGAGATCTCCCTGTTTCGTCGGCCTCTCAAGGCCCAGTACAACAGCCCCAGCGTTCCGGTCAGAAGCCCCATTTCCGCCAGATAGCCAACCCAGCCGAAGCTGCCGAAGGCAATGATCCAGTGGCCATCGGGGATGGTCAGAATCCGCCCGGTTTCCTCGTCGCGCATCAGGTTGCGCCCCCAGCCGCCCCAGCCGAACAGCGGTTTCTCGGCGGCACGCGCCAGCAACGCCTCCTCGTTTTCAAAGCGATACCCGAGCGATTGCGCCCGGTCCTCGCTGATTGCCTCGACCTGCGCCAGAATAGTGTCCAGCGGGATCACATGGGCGTTTCGCAGCATCGGATAAATGCAACCGATCAGCGCAATGCCCAGAGCCAGCTTAACCTGAAGGCGGTAGGACGCGAGCGCAACGATGGGCGTAAAGGCAAGCCCATAAGAGAGCGACGCCATACTTTTGCACAGGACAAGCAGGCCAAACAGATAGATCGCCGCCCAGACAAAGCGCACCCGGTCGCGTCCCTGGGCGACGCGGGCCAGCGAGGTGGCCGCCAGCAGGGCGCTGAACACAAAAAGCGCCAACCACAGGGCATGGGGCAGGAAGACGATCGGGCGATAACCGCCCTGGCGGATCATCTGCGCAAAGTCATGCTGGAAGAACCCGTAGATCCAGACGTTCATCTGCGGGCTGAGGCGGATTTCGATCAGCGCCGGGATGGAATAGGCCAGTCCCGCAACGCAGAAGGCGATCAGCAGCTCCCGATGCGCTTCGGGCGTGGACAGATGCCGGCGGGCGATGAAAAAGGGGATCAGCACGATGATCTGCCCCATCATCACCGACCCCAGGTCGCGCAGTCGCAAGCCCGGCAGTTCGGAGTTGTAGAAGATGATCGGAGCGGAGTTGGGCACGGATTCAAAGATGATCCGGTCCGAATTGGTCAGCACCGTCGGAATGGCGCAGAGCACGAATATCGCCACCAGCAGGCGCATGAACAGCGCTTTGGGCAAGAGGGGAACCGGTTCCTTGGCGACAAACAGACACCCCACCAGCGCCATGATCGAACTGATCGAGAATTTGTCGAGATCGGGAACAAGCGGCAGGTCGAAGGCCGCCGTCGGGGGCAATATGAGATAGCCGCCCACCAGGCACAGCAGGATCGCCCGGTGCAGCGGCAACCGCTGGAAAAACACCAGCGTCGCAACCGGCCAGGCCAGCAACATCGCAAAGGCAATTGCGTTAGGCACCTATTTTTCGCCCCACTTCGACCTGAATTCAGTTCTATTGATAACCGAAAGATCTGCCACAGACTTCACGAAATTTCGTAAAGAACAGGATCATCAGCCCAAAAGGTGAACCGAATCGCCATGCACTTTGTGTTCAACAATCAGACAGTTGCGGTCAATGTGGCGGACAGGACTGCGCTCACAAAAACTCTGAAACGCCGGTTCGGGCGTTCGGAGGGCTTTGCGCTGGCAACGGTGAACCTGGACCATCTGGTGAAGCTTTCCGAAAATACCGCCTTTCTGACCGCCTACCGGGCGCAAGATTTTGTCGTCGCCGATGGTCGGCCCATCGTGTGGCTGTCGCGACTGGCGGGGCGCCCGGTGGAACTGATGCCGGGGTCGGATCTGGTGGTCCCCCTGTGCGCGCTGGCGGCAGAGGCTGGTGTCAAAGTCGCGTTTGTCGGCTCGACCGCGTCTGTCCTGACGCAGGCGCGGGCGGAATTGATGCAGCGTGTGCGCGGGCTGGAGGTGGCCTATACACATGCGCCCAGCCGAAACTTCGACCCCGAGGGGGAAGAGGCGCGGCAGATCCTGGCGGAGCTGGCCGAGCATGACATCGGCTTGTGTTTTATTGCCCTCGGCGCGCCCAAGCAGGAACAATTCGCGCAACTCGGGCGGCAGCTGGCCCCGGCGGTGGGCTTTGCGTCCATCGGGGCGGGGCTGGATTTTGTTGCGGGGGCGCAGACGCGGGCCCCGCGTTGGGTGCGGGGACTGGCGATGGAATGGCTCTGGCGCATGCTGAGCAACCCGATGCGCCTGCTGCCCCGCTATGCGAAATGCTTTGCGATTCTGCCGCGTCAGATCCTGCAGGCCCTGCGATTGCGGCTGCGGGCGGGTCCCGCCGCGGACTAGCCTATTTGTATTCGATCAGCCCGCGATGCCGCCCGCGTATCCGGTTGAGGTGAAACTCGCACACGCCCAGGGCCTCGGCAAACTTGCCGAGGATCGAAAACCACGCCCGTTTTGGCCCGTCCCGCAGTGACAGCCGCAGGAATTGCGCCGGATAGGCCAGTGCGACAAGCCCTGCCGCAGGCGGCGCAATCGCAAGCAGGGTGAGCATCACCACCGGCAACAGTGCCCCCCAGACGAGGGCGCGGCGGGTTTCCGCAACCCAGTGCCGTTCGGGGGGCGCGCCATGCAGATACGCGCCTTCGGCAAAGGCATGGCCGGCGCGGCGGCTTCGGTTCCACCATTGCCCGAACCGCGTCATGCGGGCATCGTGCCGGGTCATTTCCGCGTCGATGCGCCAGATCTTCCATCCCGCCCGGCGCAGGCGCAGGCACATTTCCGGCTCCTCACCTGCGATGAGGCTGTCCCGGTAGCCGCCAACCTGACCCACGGCGCTGCGGCGCATCAGGGCGTCGCCGCCACAGGCCGTCGCTTCGCCCACGGGCGTATCCCATTCCAGATCACACAGGTGGTTGTAGATGCTGACATCGGGCGCGTCTTCGCGTCGCCGCCCGCAGACCACCGCCACATCCGGGCGGTCAGCAAGGAACGCAACCGCCGCAGGCAGCCAGTCGGACACCAGGCTGCAATCGCCATCCAGAAACTGGACCAGGGCCCCCGCGTGCCCCGCGTTCAGGCGCTCCAACCCGGCATTGCGGGCGCGCGCGGCGGTAAAGGGCAGGGACATGTCCAGCGACACGATTTCTGCCCCAAGCGCCTCTGCCGCCTGAAGCGATCCATCGGTGGAACCGCTGTCCACATAGATGATGCGATTGACCTGCCCGGACAGGCTCTGGAGGCACGCGACCAGCCGCGCGCCCTCGTTGCGGCCGATCACCACGGCATCGACATCTGCAAAACGGGCGGCGGTGGCGGAACAGGAAGCGTCAGTCATGGGTCTCGCGCATTACGGCTCCTGGCGAGCCCTGGTTCGACCCTACGTGACCTGCCCGGCAATGCAACTGGTTCAAAGGGTCAGTAGTCCCGTTTGAAATAGAGGCCGAGGCCGGTTTCACCGACACTGTCGGCCTTGCCGGTCACGGTCAGGGATTTGGTCAGGTCGAGGTTGATGGTGAGTTCGCTGTCCCCTTCGGCGGTGACGTTCAGATCGGTATAGACATTGTCCGCAAGGTACCCGCCCAGACCGAGCTGCCCGACACCGAGGTTGTTGGCCCCGATGTCGACATTGTCCGCGCCGGTGGTGTCCCGCAGCGCCTTTTGCGCGCCGCCGCCGCGCCCGCTGAGCGTGAGCGCGGACCCGGCCAGCCGTGCCAGCGCCAGCGGCGAGATGTCCTGGATATTGTCGCCGAACAACAGCAGTGCCAGGGCTTCTTCGCTGGGGCGCGGTGGCTCTGAGGTCACCTTGATTTCAGGGCCGTCGATACGGCCGGAGATCGACAGGGTGGCGGTGCCCTGTTCCGTATTGGCGGTCGAGATGAACTCCAGATAGGGTTTCAGGTCTCCGAGCAGCGTGATGCGACCCTCATCCAGATTGAGCCGACGTCCCAGAATATCGAAGGTGCCGCGGATAAGCCCGATCTGGCCGGAGGGCGCGATATTCGACGTAGTGCCCCGGACGTTGATCGTGCCGCCCAGCTCCGCATTGAGGCCGCGCCCCCGGGCAAAGATGCGGTTTGGGGCATTGACCTGCACATCGAGCGCAATATCCGAGTTTCTGGCCGCGCCCCCGCCGCCGCCGGTATCCACCAGCCCGGCGCGGATGCGTGTGGCGGTTTGGGCGCGCGACTGGCCGCGATGGCGGATGGGCGGAATGGGCGCGGCAGAGACCGCGCCGCCTGCGGTATTGAGGTTGATGCTGGTCTCGCCCACATCGACGCGCCCGCTCAGGCGGCTGTTGCCCGCCAGGGGGCCGGAGAGGCGGAGGTCTGCGCCCAGGGAGCTGCGATAGGACAGGTTGTCCGTCAGAACCACCTCTGACAACCGGATCTGCAGGTTTCCCGAATAGGGGGCGGTCAGGGACACCGGGCCGCTGACGCTGATGGTGCCGCCATCGCGCGGGCGGGCGTCGAGCGACAGGGAGGCGGAGCCGTTGTTCAGACTGACGCGTGTGCGGATGCCGTCAATCGCCTGCGCTGCTTGTGGCAGAACCAATTGCGCGTCCGAGGTGGTCACGGTTCCGCTCAGCGAACTCAGCTGCGCCGGTCCCCGCAGGGTCAGATCGAATTGCGCGAGCCCCTTCAGGAGGTTGGGCTTGACAAAGGCATTGGCGCCTTCCAGCCGCAACGAACCGTTGGCAGAGATATCCGCCCGGGCTTGGGCCTCATCCCAGGAACCGGAAATTCTGGAATCGATTCCCAGCGGGCCGCGGGCCGTTGAGTCAATCTGCCAGATGCCATCGCTGCGGGCGGCCTCACCCTGCGCCGTCAACACGCCGTCGAGACCCGGTATGATCTGCTGCAATCGTTCGACGGCCGCATCGAAACTGAGCTGCGCGGCGCCGTCACTTTCGTTGAAGTCGCCGGAGAGGTCGATGCGGGCGCCAGCCGGTCCGGCGAGGCGGCCGCGTCCCGCCCAGGTGCCGGAGCGCCGGGTGCCGCTGATCTCGGCGGAGGCAGTACCGCTGAGCGTCGGAGCAAAGACGCTGACACGGCCGACGTCGGCGGTCAGGCTCAGGTCCACATCTCCGGTGGCCTCTGCAAATGTTGCGTCAAACTCTGCAGTGCTGTCGCCGGGGCCGGTGACAGCGCCGGTGCCGTCCCACCTGCCGTCCCGGCGGGTGGCGCTCAGGTTGGTGGTTGCCTGGCCCTGGATCGACGGCACGAACTGCGCGATGCGGGCGACAAGCGCGGACAGCTCCAGATCCATGTCGCCGCGGGCCTCGTCGAACCGGGCGGTCACACGGGCCTGGGTGCCGCCGGTGGCGCTGACGTCGGCTTGGCCGGTCCAGGTGCCATCGCGCCGGTTTGCGTCGCCTGTCAGAGTGAGCGGCGCGCCCGCAAGCTGTGGAGCGAAGGCCTGGGGCTGGTCGATATGCGCGTCAAATCCGAACTGGGCGCTGCCATCCAGGGTAAAGGTGCCGTTCAGATCCAGTCGGGTGTCCTGCGGTCCGCGCAATTTCGCGGTCCCGTCCAGCCGATCACCGGCGCGGTCAAAATTTGCCGTCAGGGTCACCGGACCCGGCAGGTCGGGAACAAATCGCTCCAGCCGGGCCAGCCGTGCGTCCAGCTTGATCGCGCCGGCACCGCTGTCGAGCGTGCCTTGACCGGTGGCAGAGACTTCTGCGGTCTGAAGGTCGAAGCTGTCGATCCGCAGGCCTGACGTGTCACGGGCGGCGACCAGCTCGAGCGTGCTTGTGCCGACGAGCAGCGGATCGACATCCGCGATCCCGGTTTGCAGATCACGTCCATTGAGCGTGAGATCAACACCAAATGCGCCGCTCAGGGGCTGAACATGCGCGGTCACATCCGCGTTCGCAGAGCCGGCAAGCTCCAGTTGCGCGAGACTGGAAAAGCGGCCCAGATCTTCGCTTGTGAGCGCGAGGCTGGTGGCGATCCTCAGATCGTTTTCAACACCGTTGAAACGGATTTCGCCGCGTGCGCCGTAGTCCTCACCCTGCAGATCCAGGTCCCGGATCAGGAAATCGGCGCCATCCTCCGTGGTGAGCCTGCTGCTCAGGGTCAATTCACTGCCGGTGGCGTCTGCCAGGGCGGGGTCGGACAGGACAAAACCGCTGAGCCGTGCGTCGAGGGCGCCGTCCAGTGCAAAACCGCTGCTCTGATCGAGCGATCCGGCGGCGCTGATCACCGCGCGGGAGAGCGCCACATCCGGGGTGCGCAGGCTGTCGATCTCGCCATTGATCTGCCAGTTTTCGCCTGCCGGCTTCTGCAAGGCCAGATCCACCCGCGCCACCGTGGTATCCGCGCCAGAGACCGGCAGGATGACCGCGGTCCGCCCGTCCGGCGGGGTGATGCCGGCTTTGAGGTTTGCGGTCTCCAGCGTGCCACCGACGAGCGAGAGCGCTCCGGTCAGCCGCAGGGCCTGGGTGCGCAGCGCCAGGCTTTCCAGATCCACGCCGCCTTCGGGCAGCGTCTGCCCCTTGACCGTGGCGCGCAGGCCTGGGCCGAAGAAGGGGCGGTAGTCGGGCTTCAGCAACGGGTCGATATTGCCGCCGAGGTCGGCGGAAAAGGCCAATCCGGCGTCGGCGCCCGCTGCAACATCGGCCAGTCCGGTGAGGCTCACGGATCCGTTGATCCGGTCACGGCCGTTTGTGGCCAGCCCGATGTCGGCGGTGAAATCCGACAGCGGCCCTTCGCCCTGGACCGCAAGGCTCAGGTCGGGCCGGCCGGGCAGGTCGAGAGCCGTCGAGACCAGGCCTCCGGCGGCTTCGTCGAGGAGCAGGTCGAGCGCCAGCTGTTCGCTGGAATTGGCAAAGGAGGCGGTCAGGGAGAGCGTGTCTCCGGGCCGATCCAGACGCGCAACCTGCAGCCGGGTATCCAGCGCGCCATCGGCCAGGGTCAGCCCGCCGTCGAGCGACAGGGACGCCTGCTGGCCCACAAGGGCGGTACCGAGCTGGATCTCACCAGCGGCGATTTCACTGATTTCGAGCGACACCGGCAGATCGGGCAGCGAGAAGGGCGTTGCCTCTGGTGTTGGCAGTTCCGGATCCGCCGGGAGCGGTTTGGGGCTGCGCTCCACGATGATGCGGTCGGCCTTCAGCCGGTTCACCGAAAACCGGCCCCGCACCAGCGCCAGCCGGTTCCAGTCCAGTTCGGCCCCTTCGACGGTCAGCCAGATGCCGTCCTCATCCGAGACCGTGAGGCGTTCGATGCGGGCCTGGGAGGAGAACGCGCCATCGAGCCCTTGCACCCGGATGGCGCGCGAGTCGTTGGAAAGCGTATCCTCCAGAAAGGACACCAGCAGCCCCCCGGATTCGGAAGCATCCTGCTGGGCCATGACCGGCGCTGGCGTCAGGGAGACGCCCGCTGCCAGGGTCACGATCATGACGGAACTGCGAGGGGACTGTTTCAAAACGCTTGTCCTATCCCGATGTAAAACTGGAGCCCGTCGTCGGTGTCGCCCGAGACAGGCATCGCGAGGTCGAGCCGGATCGGGCCGATCCCCGTCACGTTATAGCGCAACCCGATCCCGGCACCTGCGTGGTATTCGCTGTCACCACTGACAAAGCTGCTCTCATCCACGAAACCGATGTCGTAGAACCCGACCAGCGAAATCGTATCGGTGATCCGGCCCCGGATCTCGCCCGACATCGCCAGATAGCCGCGACCGCCCGCGGTGTCCCCGCCCACATCAATGCCGAGAGACTGGAATTCCTGCCCGCGCACCGATCCGGCCCCGCCAGAGAAATACAGCAGTGTCGGGGACACATCCCCCGGCGAGGGGCCGATCAGCGACCCCAGTTGCAGCCGGCCGGCCAGCACGATGCGCCCGGAGGCACCAATGGACCTGTAACCACGGGCATCGATATTGATCTGCACGCCGGGATCGCCGCCATCGATGCCGACAAAGGGCACGATCTCACCATCGAGATAGTAGCCCGCGGTCGCATCGGTCTTGATGTTGCGCTTGTCCTTTTCACCGCGCAGTCGGGCAGCGAGATACGTGAACTCCCGGTCATCCCCATAGGCATCATCGGCATGCACGTAGCGCAGCCCAACCGCGCCTTCGACGTATGTGGTATCGGACACGGTGCGCCGCACCCCGATCGCACCGGTGGCGCTGGAGGCGGAATAATGTTCTTCTTCCAGCTGTTCCAACGAGGCGACGTAGAACAGGGTTTCATCGGTTCCAAGCGCGGCCGGACGATCAAGGCGGGCGGAAATGCTGCCGTCGATGTCGTCACCGCCCAGACCGCTGACGGAGAGGTCAATTTTTAGACGCTCTGCAGCACCAAAGAGATTGCGATGCATCCAACTGGTGCTGAGTTCCACCGCCTCGGAGGACGAAACCTCGACCCCGAAGGTGAACCGTCGTTTGGGCAGGTCCTCGACCTTTGCGATGAAATCGAGCGTTCCGTCCGGGTTCGGGGTTTCTGCCTGTCGCAGGGTGACCGCGGAAAAGGCACCGGTGCGCCGCAGCCGGGTTGCGGATTTCGAAACAAGGTCAGGGTGGTACGTATGGTTGGTGGCAAACCCGGCGATCCGCTGGATCGCCTCGCGCCGCACATCCGACTCGCCCTCGATGCGCAACTGGCCGAGGCGCAACCGCGGTCCCGGCGCGATCCGGAGTTCGGCATCAAGCCGTTTTTGCACGGCATTTGCGGTGATGGATTGCGCGGCAAGCTCCGCCTTGGCATGCCCGGCCCGATCCCATGCGCTGAGCCCGGCGGTGGCGGCCTCCTGGATGACGCCGGTGCTGGCAGGGCGTCCCGGGGCGAAATCTTCGGGCAGATCCGTCGGTTCCGTATCGGGCAGCGGTGTAACCTCTGCCTGTCCGAAAGTGAAGGTGGGGCCGGGGTCCACGGTAATCGCAACCTGATCGATTGCGCGCGGCGGGTTGAGCAGATTGATATTGGCAGCTTCGCGCCCGTCGAGCCGGATGTTGACCACCGGGGCGAAATATCCGGCATCATAGAGCACCTGCACCAGCGTGCGGTAATCGGACAGCGCCGCCGCCAGGACTTCCTGCAGTTCCGCCCCGTCGCCCAGTGCCAATGACGCGCTGGCACCCTGCAACCGTTCTGTCAGGTCTTCGGGCGCTTTGGGGGCGGAGAGCCGGGTATCCAGCGCATGCGCTGCCGTTCCAGCGCCGATCAGGCCCAGGCTCAGGGAGGACGTGAACAGAACGGGTCGCAAGGCTCGGAGCAGGCGGCGCGCATGCGGGCGCGTGGGGCGAATGCGAGTCATTGGGTCTCCGGCAGCGGGCAATCAACATAAGGTATGCGGGGGAACTAGCCCCCATGCGAGCATTGTCGACGCTACACGCATGACTGTGCTCTTAAAACCTCCGGCACAGCGGCAGCCTGTGCCGTGGGGTCTTTGGTGGGGCAGGGACGGCAAAAAACTGCCGATCAGGTCTCGCGCGCCATGGCGCTGGCAACATCCAGCATGCGGGCCGAAAAGCCCCATTCGTTGTCGTACCAGCCAAAGATCCGCAGCTGCTGGCCTGCAACCATGCGGGTTTCGGGCGCGGCGACGATCAGGGATTCGGGACGTGCGCGCAGGTCCGACGACACCAGTGGCTGGTCGGTCCAGCCGAGGATCGGCGAATGTTCTGCCGCCGCTTGCAGTGCGGCGAGCAGGTCTTTTTCGTCCCAGGCGCTGTTGAGCTGGGCGACCAGATCCACCGCGGACACGCTGGCGGTGGGGACGCGCACCGCAGCGCCGGAAATGCGGCCTTTGAGGTGCGGCAGCACCACATCGATCAGATGCATGGCGGAGGTGGTGGTGGGCACCATCGACTGCGCGCCACCGCGCGAACGGGCAAAATCGCCACGCGGCGCATCCACCATCGGCTGCGAATTGGTGTAGCAGTGGATCGTGGTCATATGGCCGGTTTCGATGCCGGCCACCTGATCCACCAGTTGCACTAGCCCGGCCACGGCGTTGGTTGTGCAGGACGCGTTGGACACGATCTTGGCGCCCCCAAGGTCGCCATCGTTGACACCATAGACCACCGTGACCTCTGCCGCCGGCGAGGGGCCGGAAATCAGCACCTTGCTGGCGCCGGCGCTCAGGCCGCGCTGGGCCAGGTCGGTGGTGCGGGCGATGCCGGTGCAATCCAGCAGAACATCGGTGTCCGACAGATCAAGCGTGGTGACATTTGCCTGCTGGTGCAACGGGATACGGCGATCTCCGATGCACAGCGCGCCATCCTCCAGCGAGACGTTTCCCGGGTAGGGGCCAAAGGTGCTGTCGTATTGAAACAGGTAGGCGCACATCTCCGGATCTGCGATGTCGTTGATGCACTGAACCTCGATCCCGGAGCCGCGCGGGCTGGTCAGGATCTGGCGCAAGATTGTACGGCCGATGCGGCCGAATCCGTTGATCGCGATCTTCATGGTCAAAGCTATGGCAGCGGTTCCGGGTCCCGGCAATCCACCCGCACAATAAAGCCAACAGCTTGATACAATCGCGGTGTGGTTGGCTTGTGCGATATCGGCTCACACGATTTGCGACAGATTAGGTCCTGATTCCGTCTTGCGCCACTCCCGGCGCGCTGATAGCGTCCGCCCAAGCACATGGGAGAACCGGATCCAGCGCGTTGGTGCGCAGGTTCGGTGCCGAAGGAGCAACCGCCCCGGAAACTCTCAGGCCACCAGGACCGTGTGCATGAACGACTCTGGAGAGAGCCCGGCCAGACCGGGACGCCGAAGGGATAACGATCTCAGGCGAAGGGACAGAGGGGGCATCAAAGCGTGCAGGCGGAGCCTGCGCAAAACCTTGGATGCCGGATGCCAAACGACGCGTTGACATGTTGTGATTTGACCGCACCGGCCGCAGACGCGGAAGGCAGGCCGAAATGTCGGATCTGAAGACCACCCCCCTTACTGAATTGCACGAGAGCCTCGGGGCCAAGATGGTGCCCTTTGCAGGCTATTCCATGCCCGTGCAATATCCGCTGGGGATCATGAAGGAACACACCCATACGCGCGAAAAGGCCGGGCTTTTTGATGTCAGCCACATGGGGCAGGTGATCCTGCGCGGCGAGAGCTACGAGGCCGTCGCGAACGCCTTTGAAAAACTGGTACCGATGGATGTGCTGGGGCTTTCCGAGGGCCGTCAGCGCTATGGTCTGTTCACCAATGATGCGGGCGGCATCGAGGATGATCTGATGTTTGCCAACCGTGGCGACCATCTGTTTGTCGTCGTGAACGCCGCCTGCAAAGACGCCGACATCGCCCGTATGAAAGCCGCGCTGGAACCTGCAATCAGCGTCGAGCCGGTCACCGACCGCGCGCTGGTGGCCCTGCAAGGCCCGGCTGCCGAGGCGGCGCTGGAGGCACTGGTGCCCGGCGTCGCTGCCATGAAATTCATGGATGTGGCGACGTTTGACTATGCGGGGGCCGAGCTGTGGATCTCGCGGTCCGGCTACACCGGCGAAGACGGCTATGAAATCTCCGTACCCGAGGCAGTGGCGGCGCAGTTTGCCCGCGCGCTGCTGGAGCAGCCCGATGTTGAGGCGATCGGCCTGGGTGCGCGGGATTCGCTGCGGCTTGAGGGTGGTCTTTGCCTCTATGGTCACGACATCGACACCGAAACGCGCCCGTTTGAGGCCGCGCTTGGCTGGGCCATCCAGAAGGTACGTCGCCCGGATGGCGACCGCGCGGGCGGCTTTCCCGGTGCGGATGCGGTCTTTGCCGATCTCGGCGGGAATGCCCCGCGCAAGCGTGTGGGCCTGAAGCCCGAAGGTCGCGCGCCGATGCGCGAAGGTGTTGTGCTTTATGCCGCTGCCGAGGGTGGCGCGCCGATCGGCACCATAACCTCTGGTGGCTTTGGCCCAACCGTGGGCGGCCCCGTCGCCATGGGCTATGTCACGGCAGAGCACGCAGCCCTGGAGACCCAGATATTCGGTGAACTGCGCGGCAAGCGCGTGCCGGTCACCGTCGCAAAACTGCCCTTTGTGGCAGCCAACTTTAAACGCTGAACACCCGTCCCCGAAAAGAACGGCCAACACAGGAAGAGAACCCATGAAATATACCGAAGAACACGAATGGCTGCAGGTCGAAGGCGAGATCGTGACCGTTGGCATCACCGCGCACGCGGCAGAGCAACTGGGCGATGTGGTCTTTGTTGAACTGCCCGAAGTCGGCAGTGAAGTCTCCAAGGACGATGAGATCGTGGTGATCGAATCCGTCAAGGCGGCCTCCGACATTCTTGCGCCTCTGGACGGCGAAGTTGTCGAAGTGAACGAGGCCATCGTGGACGAGCCTTCCAAGGTCAATGATGACCCGGAAGGTGAGGCGTGGTTCTTCAAGCTCAAGGTTTCCGACATGTCGCCGATGGACGACTACATGGATGAGGCCGGCTACAAAGACTTCATCGGCTGATGTTTCTGGGCCCGCCGCCAACTGGCGCGGGCCCGTCTTTTACCTGCGAGGGCATCACCGGGCGCGCCCGACCTGTTGTTGCATGCCTTTGTTTCCGAGATCTGACAGACCCTGAAGGAGGCAAGCGATGCCTTTCGAACCGACAGATTACCTTCCCTATGATTTTGCCAACCGGCGCCATATCGGCCCCTCGCCCGAGGAAATGGCCGAGATGCTCAAGGTGGTTGGTGCCGACAGCCTCGATGCGCTGATCGACGAAACCGTGCCAAAATCCATCCGCCAGAAAGCGGCGCTGGACTTTGGTCGCCCGATGTCCGAGCGCGAGTTGCTGTTTCACATGCGTGAGGTGGCAGGCAAGAACAAGGTGATGACCTCGCTCATCGGTCAGGGCTACCACGGCACCGTGACCCCGCCCGCGATCCAGCGCAACATTCTGGAAAATCCCGCTTGGTACACGGCCTATACGCCCTACCAGCCCGAGATCTCGCAGGGTCGCCTGGAGGCGCTGTTGAACTTCCAGACGATGATTTCGGATCTCACAGGTCTGGAGATCGCCAACGCATCGCTGCTGGACGAGGCCACCGCCTGCGCCGAAGCGATGACCATGGCGGAGCGCGTGTCGAAGTCGAAGGCAAAGGCCTTCTTTGTGGACCGCGACTGCCACCCGCAGAACATCGCGGTGGTGAAAACCCGCGCCGAACCGCTGGGGATCGACGTCATCGTCGGCAACCCCGACAAGATGGACCCCGAGGCGGTCTTTGGTGCGCTGTTCCAGTATCCGGGCACCTATGGCCATGTGCGCGACTTTACCGACCACATTGCCAAGCTCCACGAACACAAGGGCATCGCCGTTGTTTCGGCTGACCCGATGTCGCTGACCCTGTTGAAAGAGCCGGGCGCGATGGGGGCAGATATTGCAGTTGGCTCCACCCAGCGTTTTGGCGTACCGGTGGGCGCAGGGGGGCCACATGCGGCCTATATGGCGACCAAGGACGCCTATAAACGCAACATGCCGGGCCGCATCGTCGGCGTGTCTGTCGACGCGCATGGCAACAAAGCCTATCGCCTGTCGCTTCAGACCCGCGAACAGCATATTCGCCGCGAAAAGGCGACCTCCAACGTCTGCACCGCGCAGGCGCTGCTGGCGGTGATGGCGTCGATGTATGCGGTCTTCCACGGCCCCAAAGGTCTGCAGGCGATCGCGCAGCGTATTCACCGCAAGGCCGTGCGTCTGGCCAAAGGTCTTGAGGAAGCAGGTTTCAAAGTCGACCCGCAGGCGTTCTTTGACACCATCACCGTGGATGTCGGCCCGTTGCAGGCGGCGGTGATGAAATCCGCCGTTGATGAGGGCATCAACCTGCGTCGTGTTGGGGAAACCCGTGTGGGGATCTCTGTCGATGAGACCACGCGGCCCGAGACCATCGAGGCGGTCTGGCGTGCCTTCGGTATCGTGCGCGCGGATGATGATTTCAGCCCCGAGTACCGGGTGCCTGAGAACATGCACCGCAAGTCGGACTATCTGACGCATCCGATCTTCCACATGAACCGGGCCGAAACCGAGATGATGCGCTACATGCGTCGCCTCGCGGACCGCGATCTGGCGCTGGATCGGGCAATGATCCCGCTTGGGTCCTGCACCATGAAGCTGAACGCGGCGGCGGAAATGATGCCGCTGAGCTGGCCGGAGTTTTCGACCATCCACCCCTTTGCGCCTGCCGATCAGCAGGAAGGCTATGGGGAGTTGGTCACGGATCTGTCCTCCAAGCTCTGCGATATCACCGGCTATGATGCGATCTCCATGCAGCCGAACTCCGGCGCGCAGGGGGAATATGCGGGCCTGCTGACCATCGCCGCCTACCACAAGGCGCGCGGTGAGGGGCATCGCAACATCTGTCTGATCCCGATGAGCGCCCATGGCACCAACCCGGCGTCGGCTCAGATGGTGGGCTGGAAAGTGGTTCCGGTAAAGTCCGACGAGAAGGGCGATATCGACCTTGAGGACTTCCGCGCCAAGGCGGAAAAACATGCCGAGCACCTTGCGGGCTGCATGATCACCTATCCCTCGACCCATGGTGTGTTTGAGGAAACCGTGCATGAGGTCTGCAAGATCACCCATGACTCCGGCGGTCAGGTCTATATCGATGGTGCCAACATGAACGCCATGGTGGGCCTCAGCCGTCCGGGCGATCTGGGCGGCGACGTGAGCCACCTGAACCTGCACAAGACCTTTGCCATTCCGCACGGGGGCGGCGGCCCCGGCATGGGGCCGATCGGGGTGAAATCGCACCTGATCGAGCATCTTCCGGGGCATCCGGAAACCGGCGGCGTTGAGGGGCCGGTGTCGGCGGCACCTCTGGGGTCGGCCTCGATCCTGACCATCTCCTGGGCCTATTGCCTGATGATGGGCGGCGCGGGTCTGACGCAGGCGACCAAGGTGGCGATCCTGTCGGCGAACTACCTCGCGAAGCGGCTCGAAGGGGCCTATGACGTCCTTTACAAGGGGCCGACCGGCCGTGTTGCGCATGAGTGCATTCTGGACACCCGTCCCTTTGCGGACAGTGCGGATGTGACCGTTGACGATGTGGCCAAACGCCTGATGGACAGCGGGTTCCATGCGCCGACCATGAGCTGGCCTGTCGCGGGCACGTTGATGGTGGAGCCGACGGAATCGGAAACCAAAGCCGAGCTGGACCGTTTCATCGAGGCGATGCTGTCGATCCGGGATGAGATCAAGGCCGTCGAAGCAGGCGAGATGCCGCGCGAAAACAACGCGCTGAAGAACGCCCCGCACACGATGGAAGATCTGGTGAAAGACTGGGATCGCCCCTATTCGCGCGAACAGGGCTGCTTCCCTCCGGGGGCCTTCCGCGTCGACAAATACTGGCCGCCGGTCAACCGCGTCGACAACGTCTACGGCGACCGCCATCTGGTGTGCACCTGCCCGCCGATGGAGGACTATGCCGAGGCGGCAGAGTAAACTGTAGGCAAAAGGACGCGCCCCGCAGGGGCGCGGCTGGTACAGCAGAGCCCGTCCCTTGCGGGGCGGGCTCTGCCCGTTTGGTGCCAGCGTGATGGGCCAGCTGTGATGGCGATATGCCCGGCGGCGGCAGGGCTGGGCGCAAAGCGAGGCCTGGTCGGCACGGCGGCGATGCGCGGATCGTGCCCGTCAGTAGCCTCTGGCGCGGTCGACCTCGTGCAGCAGATCGGCGCCTGCGGTCAGGCGGCGCAGGTTTTCGAGCACATCTCCCAGCGCATCGCCGAGGTGCCAGCCGGACACATGGGGGGTGATGGTCACACAAGGGTGTTTCCAGAGCGGATTGTCCTCGGGCAGGGGCTCCTTGCGCAGCACGTCGAGCACCGCATGGCCGGGGCGGCGCTGGTAGAGGGCGGAGGCCAGCGCCTGCTCGTCGATGAGGTCGCCGCGCCCGGCGTTGATGAGGGTTGCCCCTTCCTTCATATGAGCCAGACGCTCTGCATCAAGCAGGTTGCGGGTCTCCGCCGTGGAGGGGAGGATCGCGCAGACATAGTCGGAACTGGACAACAGCCCATTGAGCCCGTGATCGCCGCTGAGGCAGGTCACGCCGGCAATCTCCTTGGGGGTGCGGCTCCAGCCCATGGTCTGAAACCCCATGTCGCGCATCAGACCGGCCGTGAGCCCGCCGATATGGCCGAGCCCCAAGACCCCCACGGTGGTGTCGGCGGGGCGGCGCGGCGCGACCGGGTCCCAGAGCGCGCGGGCCTGGGCCTTTTCGTGATAATCCATGTTACGGGTGCCGCGCAGGACATAGGCGAGGCAATACTGGGCGATTTCGCGGGCGGGCTCTTCGGGTTTCAGCCGCGCCACGCGCACATGCGGCGCCAGGGACGGGTGGTTCACGATGGTCTCCACGCCCGCGCCCAGTTTCTGAACCAGTTGCAGGTTCGGCAGCTGCGTCGGAAGATCGGATTTCAGCGCCGACACCGCCAGCACAGTGACCTCGTCGAGATTGCCGGGGGCCGCCGTGGTGCGAATATCGGCTGCGGGATCCAGGGCGCGGAATTGCGCCGCCAGATCCTCTTCGCTGTACCAGCCGTTATGTCCGATTTCGATCAGCAGTGCCATGTCCTTGGTCCTTCGGTTTGTCGTGCGACCCGCAGGTAAAGCGGCGGGCATGGCGTCACTGTGCTGGACAGGCCGCAGTTTGCCAAGTCATGCTGCAGAGGCAAAGTGGGCAGGCAGTGGCCGGACGGGCGCGCGGCACAGGGCAGGGGGCACGCCGGGGGGGCGGTGCGATCCTGTCGCGGGCGCCGGGCGGGCTGCGCAAATGCGCTTGGGCAGAATGCAACTCGGATACGCAGGACAGGACGTGACAGACACAATGGTTCCCTTTTTTGATCGGCGCGACGATGGCGTCTTTGTCGGCAATGATCCTGCGCGGGGTCCCTGGGCCGTGGACTATTGCCATGCCGGACCGGTTGCCGGGCTGGTGGCCCGCGCCGCAGAGGTTGAGATCGGCCCGGAAAAGCAACTGACGCGCCTGACCATGGATTTGCTGCGCCCGGTGCCGCTGGCCGGCATCCGCGTCGCCGCAGAAACCACCCGGCATACGCGCACTTTGGCAACGACGCGCGTGACCGTGCATGATCTGTCGGATGCGCTGCTGGTGCAGGCCACGACCATGCATCTCGCAGAGCGCGACATCGGGCTGGTGCCGACCCCCGCACTGCCCGCGCCACGGTTCGAAGAGGCTGAACCGGGGCCCTTTGCGATCGGGGAAGGGCGGCATGAGCTCGCGAATTTTGCGCGCCTGCTGGAAGCGCGCTACCCGCCCGGCCATGGATTTGGCCCGGGGCCAAAGACGATGTGGTTGCGCACGCCGGATCTGGTGCAGGGGGAGGAAACCTCGCCGGTGCAGGGGATCTGCGCATTGGCGGACTGCGGTAACGGGATCTCCTGGAACCTGCCGACCAGCGAGATGGGGTTCATGAACACCGATCTGACGTTGCAGATCCACCGCATGCCAGAGCCGGGCTGGCATGCGTCCGAGGCGGTTTCCCATTGGCAGCCCAACGGGATCGGCATGTCGCAGGCGGTGCTGTATGATACCGAGGGGCCGGTGGGGATGGCCTTGCAGACACTGGTCCTGTTCCCGGCGCGGTAGCTCTGTTCGATCCCCCCGGGACGCGGGGTCATGTGCAGGTCAGTCAGCCGGGATCGCGTGCAAAGACCGGCTCCGGGTAGCCCACCCGCGCCAGATACAGCCCATGCCCGGGGCAGACCGGCCCGCAGGCTGCGCGGTCCCTGGCGTCGAGCGCGTCGCGCACATCGTCCGGTGACCAGCTTCCTGCGCCGACGCGTTCCAGCGTGCCGACAAAGCTGCGCACCTGATTGTGCAGAAAGCTGCGGGCGCGGACATGGAAATGAACCTCTGGCCCCGACAGGCCCGTCACCTGCTCGATCCGCAGCTCGTCCAGCGTCTTTACCGGGCTTGCGGCCTGACAGATGGACGAGCGGAAGGTGGTGAAATCATGTTTTCCGAGCAGATGGTTGGCCGCGGTCTGCATCGCCTCCACGTCGAGGTGATGATTGATCTGCCAGAGCTGACCTGCGTCATGCGTGGCCGGTGCGCGTCGCATCAGGATGCGAAAGAGGTATTGGCGCTCGATGGCGCTGAACCGGGCGTGCCAGTCATCGGCGACACGTGCGGCATCGACGATGGCAACCGGGGCGGGCTTCAGGTGGAAATTCAACGCTTCGCTGAGGCGGAAGGGATCCCAGTCCTTGCGCAGATCGCAATGGGCGACCTGGCCCAATCCATGCACGCCGGTGTCGGTGCGCCCGGCGGCGGCGATGGTGTGTGGCCCCGGTTCCAGTTTCGCCAGGGCGGCCTCGATCGCGCCCTGTACCGAAGGCTGATCTTTTTGTCTCTGCCATCCGGCAAAGGGCTTCCCGTGGTATTCGACTTTGAGAGCTATACGCGGCATGGAGCGCGGCGTAGCGTGCCGGGGCGGAGCTGACAAGCCAAAGTTGGTGCACAGGGCCGGGCAGGGCCCCGCGGGCCCGGGCTGGCAACCGCAGGCGGTGATGCCTATGTTGCGGGGAGGCCGTGCGGGAGGCACATCCCGAACAGGCACAAGGAAACGGCCCGCCAAACGCGGCAGGGCGCATGAGGAGCGGCAGGTGACGCGAGGAACAGGGGTGACGGGGCTGGCCGCGAATGTGGCCGACGGGGTGCTGCGCGGGGCGGAGACCCTTGGTGGCGTGGTGGCAAGCCCGTTTGCAGACCCCGCATTGCGGCTCGGGGTGACCGGTCTGGCACGTGCGGGCAAGACGGTGTTCATCACCTCGTTGGTGGCCAATCTGCTGAACCGGGGGCGCATGTCCCAGTTGACCGCCGCGCAGCAGGGCAGGATCGAGGCCGCCTATCTGCAACCGCAACCGGATGACACCGTCCCGCGCTTTGACTTTGAAAACCACCTAGCAGCGCTGACGGGGCCGGACCCGCATTGGCCGGAGAGCACCCGGGCCGTGTCCGAGCTGCGCCTTAGCCTGCGATTGCGGCCTACGGGCCTGTTCGGGGCGGTGACCGGGCCGCGCGTCCTGCATCTGGACATCATCGACTACCCGGGCGAATGGCTTCTCGACCTGTCCTTGATGGACAAGGATTTTGCCACCTGGTCGGCGGATGTGCTGCGCCGGATCGAGACCCGGTCAGAGGCCAGCGCATTTCGCGCCGCCGTCAAGGCCGCCGATCCGTCGGCCGCGCATGATGAGGCGCAGGCACAGGGGCTGGCCGCGTCCTTTGCTGCGTATCTGCAGGCCGCGCGGGCGGCGGGCTACTACGATTGCACACCCGGGCGCTTCCTGCTGCCGGGGGATCTGGCCGGCTCTCCGGTGCTGACGTTTGCGCCGCTGCCGGAAGGCGCTGCGCCGCGCGGCAGTCTTGCCCGCGAGATGGCGCGCCGGTTCGAGGCCTACAAGGCGCAGGTGGTGCGGCCGTTCTTTCGCGATCACTTTGCCCGGATTGATCGGCAGGTGGTGCTGGTGGACGCGCTGGGGGCGCTGCATTCCGGCCCGCCCGCGATGGAGGACCTGCGGCGCGCCATGACCGATATCCTGGCCAGTTTCCGTCCCGGTTCGAATGGCTTTCTCAGCCAGTTGCTGCGCGGCAAACGGGTGGAGAAGATCCTCTTTGCCGCCACCAAGGCTGATCACCTGCACCATCAACAGCATCCTCAGCTGACCGCGATTATCGAGGCCCTGACACAGGATGCCCGGGATCGGGCCCGCTTTGCCGGCGCAGAGACCGCGGCGCTGTCCATGGCGGCCCTGCGGGCCACGACAGAGGAAATGCGCTCGCATGACGGGGCGGAACTGCCCTGTGTGCGCGGGATTCTGGCGGAAAACGGCAAGCCCGCCGCACTCTATCCCGGGCGTTTGCCCGAAGATCCGCGCCACCTGCTGACACCTGCCCGGCAGGGGGCAGAGCAATGGCTGGACGGCAGCTATGCGTCGATGCGGTTCGCCCCGCAGCCCCTGACCCTGAAACCGGGCGATGGTCCTCCCCATATTCGCCTGGACCGGGCGGCGGAATTCCTGTTCGGGGATCGCCTGTGAGCTGTGTTCTGCGCCCGGCTGCGCCGCTGGATGCCAGTTGTATCGGCGATATCCTGCATCGCTTTGAGCGCGACACAGCCTGGATGCCGAAGGAGCATTCGGCAGCGGAGGCGATCGCATTTTGCGACCGGATGATCGCGCGCGGCTGGGTCACGGTGCTTGAACGGGGCGCGCCGGGGGATGTGGTCGGGTTTCTGGCGCAGGATGGCGCCGAGGTCTGCGCGCTCTATCTGCGGCCGGACATGTGCGGGCAGGGCTTGGGGCGGATGTTGCTGGATCATGCAAAGCGGGCCTCTGCCGAGCTCAGGCTGTGGACGTTTCAGGCCAATACCGGCGCACAGCGGTTCTATGTGCGCGAGGGCTTTGTCGAGGTGCAACGCACCGATGGCCACCGCAATCCGGAGCGTTTGCCGGACATCGAATATCATTGGCGCGCAACCAAGAGGGAGGCTGCCGCATGACCCGCAAGCCCGTCGTTTTTGATCTCGAACCGGACGATCAACCGGCACAAAGCGTCAGTGATGCGCCGCCTGTGCCCGAGCTTGACGAGCCGACGGCGCTGCAAGCCACGGTCGAGGCGGTCGGCGCCGCGCGCCGCCGGGGCTGGGGCGGGTGGCTCTGGGGGCTGGTCCTGGGGCTGCTGGGCACCATCATATCGGTTGCGGCCTGGGATTACGCCACCAGCCTGATTGATCGTGTACCCGTGCTGGGGCTGGTGGTGTCGGGGGCGATGATCGGCCTGTTGCTGGCGGCGCTGGTGTTCTGTGTGCGCGAGCTTGCCGCCCTGGGCCGTCTGCACAAGGTCGACACATTGCGGCAGGCATGCCGCGACGCCCGGTCCGGCGATCTGTCGGCGGCGCGGGCACAGGTCGCGCGTCTATCGCAATTCTATCGGACCCGCGCGGATCTGGAATGGGCGCGGCGCAGGCTGCACGAGCGCGAACCCGAGATCCTTGATGCGGATGGTTTGATGGACCTGGCGGAGGCAGAGCTGTTGTCGCCGCTCGATGTGCAGGCCCTCGCGGAGGTTCAGACCGCGGCACGGCAGGTGGCAGGGGTCACCGCATTGGTGCCGCTGGCCCTGGCGGATGTGATCACCGCCCTGGTGTCGAGTTTGCGCATGATCCGCCGGATTGCCGAGATCTACGGCGGGCGCTCCGGATTGTTCAGCTCCTGGCGTTTGACGCGCGCGGTGCTGTCGCATCTGGTGGCGACCGGCGCCGTGGCGGTCGGGGACGACCTGTTGGAGCCGGTGCTTGGTGGCTCTGTGCTGTCGAAGTTGTCTCGGCGCTTTGGCGAGGGGCTGATCAACGGCGCATTGACCGTGCGCGTCGGGCTGGCGGCGATCGAGGTCTGCCGCCCGATGGACTTTGCCAGCGTGGACAAGCCGCGCCTCAGCGTGGTGCTGCAGCGCGCACTCAAGGGCTTTGTAAAGTGATTTCCGAGCGAAAAACTCGTGATCTGATTTCTGATAACTGAAGTCAACTATTTGAAAATAAATGAAAAACATCTTGCGACCTGCCAATTTAGAATCGATTTAAATTGCAGGGCCAGAAACGATCCCGACTCGGGATCTTCACGCAAGGAGACCTTCATGAGCCAGTCCGCATGCAGCAGCTGTGCGTTTTTCGAAGGCCACAAAGCCAACAATGATCAGACCCTGAAAGATGCCGGCCTGTGCCGTTTCAATCCGCCGGTGTTCCAGCCTGAGGCAGCCGAGCGCGGCTATTGGCCGGTCGTGAAACAGGATGATTGGTGCGGTCATTTTGAACGGGACGCCGCCTGAGTGCAGCGCGCCCCGGGGATGTGAGTGCCCGCCAGCCTTGCCAGCCAGCAGGTGCGACGCCTGCCAGCCAGCGCGCCAGCCATGCCCGCATCACCTCCGGCCGCCAGCCAGCGAGCGACATCACGCCGCCAGAGAAATCCCTCCGGCGGTGTTGTCATGTCAGGAACGCCACGCGTCCCGTGCGCTTCAGATCAGCCGGGGCGGTTCATCCTTTGGCTGACGCATGGATTCGATTCCGGTGCGAAACCCTTCACCGATGCGATCCGCCAGATGCCCCCATTGCATCGCCTGTTCGGCCCCGAGTTCGTGGTGCAGCACCTCGTGAAACAGCCCAAGCCAGATCGGGAAATGCTCCGGCTTCACATCCGGGCGGGCCAGGTGCTCGCGCATGGGGAAGCCGTCATAGACCCGTTCGCGCAGGATCGCGTTGCGCCAGAAGTTGGCGATCTTGGTCTCATGCTCCGGCCAATCGGTGACATGAGCGGCGAACACCGGACCCAGCACCGGGTGACGCCGCACCGCGCTGTAAAAGACACGCACAACGCGCCGGATGTCGTCCGGGGTGATGTCGAAACGGGCCAACGGATGTGCGTCTTGCATGGTGTCTCTGCTCCACTTGGTCTGCGACGCCCAACCTAAGCCCGAAGCCGCCCGGCAGAAAGGGGCGCATGGCGTCGCATCCGTCTTGTGTGGTGGATAGACTTTACCCTTGCGCCACAAGCCCCTATAAGCGCTCTCATGACACCGACTGCAACACGACGTGTGGCCATCATTATTCGAATTATGAACCCGGCGCTCTGAGTATACGAGGCGCCGGGCAAAGGTGCTTGAGTGATCGCACCGAACCGAATATCCCCAAACCGACCCGTTGATGCAAAAGGACGCCACCGATATGTGCGCCGACAAGACCGAAGTCACGCCCGACTACAAAGACACGCTGAACCTTCCCAAAACCGATTTCCCCATGCGCGCTGGCTTGCCCAAGCGCGAGCCCGCATGGCTGGAGCGCTGGGAAAAGATCGGCGTCTATGACCGCCTGCGCGAGAAGGAAGGCCGCACGCCCTTTGTTCTGCACGATGGCCCCCCTTACGCAAACGGTCACCTGCACATTGGCCACGCGCTCAACAAGACCATCAAGGACATCATCGTCCGCTCGCACCAGATGATGGGCTTTGACAGCCGCTATATCCCGGGCTGGGACTGCCACGGTCTGCCGATCGAATGGAAGATCGAAGAGCAGTACCGCAAGAAGGGCAAGAACAAGGACGCGGTGCCGGTCATCGAATTCCGTCAGGAGTGCCGCAAGTTCGCCGAGGGCTGGATCGACGTCCAGCGCGCCGAGTTCAAGCGCCTGGGCATCACCGGCAACTGGCCAAACCCCTATATCACCATGGATTATCATGCCGAGGCGGTGATCGCCGAGGAGTTCATGAAGTTCCTGATGAACGGCACGCTCTATCAGGGCTCCAAACCGGTGATGTGGTCGCCGATCGAGAAAACCGCGCTGGCCGAGGCCGAGGTCGAGTATCACGACAAGGAAAGTTTCACCATCTGGGTGAAGTTCAAGGTGGCCGAACCTGCGGATCACAAGCTGGCAGGCGCGCATGTGGTGATCTGGACCACGACGCCCTGGACCATGCCGTCGAATAAGGCAGTCGTCTATGGCGCCGACATTGCCTATGGCCTTTATGAGGTGACCGGTACGCCGGAGGAATGCTGGGTCAACGTGGGCGACAAATATCTGCTTGCCGACAATCTGGCCGCAGATGTGTTCAAACGCGCCCGCTTGGCTGAGGATCAATATACCCGCGTTGCCGACGTCTCTGCCGACGATCTTGCGGGCATTGGCCTCGCCCACCCGCTGGCAGGCGCCGAAGGTGCCAACGGTGAATGGGACGACATCCGCGACTTCCGCGCCGCCGACTTTGTGACCGACACCGAAGGCACCGGCTTTGTGCATTGCGCGCCGAGCCACGGCATGGAGGAATTCGAACTCTACCGTGATCTTGGGATGCTGGAGCAGGTCATCACCTACAACGTGATGGACGATGGCGGCTTCCGCGCTGATCTGCCGTTCTTTGGCGGCAAATACATCCTCAACCGCAAGGGGGGCGAAGGCGACGCCAACAAGGCGATCATCGACAAGCTGGTCGAGGTTGGCGGCCTGATGGCGCGCGGCAAGATCAAGCACAGCTACCCGCATTCCTGGCGCTCCAAGGCGCCGATCATCTACCGCAACACGCCACAATGGTTCGTGGGCGTGGACCGCAAGCTGAACGACGGGCAGGATCAATACGGCGAGACCATCCGCGAGCGCGCCCTGCGGTCCATCGACGAGCTGGTGAAATGGACCCCGCAATCGGGCCGCAACCGGCTCCATTCGATGATCGAGAACCGCCCCGACTGGGTGCTCTCGCGCCAGCGCGCCTGGGGGGTGCCGCTCACCTGTTTCACCAAGAAGGGCGCATTGCCGACGGATTCGGACTATCTGCTGCGGGACGAAACCCTGAATGCGCGCATCGTGGCCGCATTCGAGGAGCATGGCGCCGACATCTGGTACAGCGACGGTTTCAAGGCGCAGATGCTCGAAGGCATTGCCGATCCGGATGCCTATGATCAGGTCATTGACGTGCTGGACGTGTGGTTCGATTCCGGTTCGACGCACGCCTTTGTCCTGCGCGACCGCGACGACGGTGCCGAGGACGGGATCGCGGATGTCTATATGGAAGGCACCGACCAGCACCGGGGATGGTTCCATTCCTCGATGCTGCAGGCCTGTGGCACCAAAGGCCGAGCGCCCTATCGCAACGTTGTGACCCATGGCATGACGCTGGATGAAAAGGGGTTCAAACAGTCGAAATCGCTGGGCAACATCATCCCGCCCGAGGATATCATCAAGCAGTATGGCGCCGATATCCTGCGGCTCTGGGTGGCGCAGACCGATTATACCGCCGACCAGCGCATCGGGCCGGAGATCCTCAAGGGGGTTGCCGACAGCTATCGCCGACTGCGCAACACCATGCGCTTCATGCTCGGCAGCCTGGGCGATTTCAGCGAGGATCAGCGGGTTGATCCTGCGGATATGCCCGAACTGGAACAATGGGTGCTGCACCGTCTGGCCGAATTGGATCACCAGGTGCGCGAACGCTATAAGGCGTTTGATTTCAATGGTGTCTGGCAAGCGGTCTTTACCTTTGCGACATTGGATCTGTCGGCCTTCTACTTCGACATCCGCAAGGATGCGCTCTATTGCGATGGCGACACGCTGAACGCCCGCGCCGCGCGCACGGTGCTGGACATCCTGTTCCACCGTCTGACCACCTGGCTTGCGCCGATCCTCGTCTTCACCATGGAAGAGGTCTGGCTGGAGCGTTTCCCCGGCGATGACAGCTCGGTGCATCTGGTCGATATCCCCGAGACGCCACGCGACTGGATCAATGAGCCGCTGGCGGCCAAATGGGCCAAGATCCGTCAGGCGCGTCGTGTGGTGACCGCCGCCCTGGAGGTGCAGCGCACCGACAAGGTGATCGGTGCCTCGCTGGAGGCGGCGCCGGTGGTGCATGTGCGCGACGTGGACGTTCTGAACGCCCTGAAGTCGGTGAATTTCGCGGATGTCTGCATCACCTCTGATGTGCAGCTGACCAATGATCCAAGCCCGGCCGAAGGCTATCGCCTGCCGGAGGTCGATGGCGTTTCCGTCGTGTTTGAAAAGGCCGATGGGCAGAAATGCCAGCGGTGCTGGAAAATCCTGCCGGATGTTGGCCTCCAGGCGCACCCCGGAACCTGCGGGCGCTGCAGCGCTGCGCTCGGGTCCTGAGGGCGACGCAGCTTGAACGATTGGAAGAACGCCCGGAGAGACCTCTCCGGGCGTTTTTTTGTCGAGTGTTGGTGCAGAAAGAGCATCGCGGCGTCAGCGGGCAGCTCTGGCGCCTCACGCGGTCAGCACGGCGACCCGCGCGCCGATTGGTTCATCGCGAATAGGGCGGGCCAAAGGTCCAGGAGCCGCCCTCGGGCGCTGACCTGTCGGCCCTGTTTCGTGAACGGGATCTGCGGCTTGGGAAAGAAATGGTGCCCCCACACGGACTCGAACCGCGGACCTACTGATTACAAATCAGTTGCTCTACCAGCTGAGCTATAGGGGCGGGAGTGGTCTTCGAGAAGGGTCTCTGCCGCGCGGCGCGCGCCGAAACTTCAATTGAATCCTCAACTCCATCCGGTGCCGTCATTTACTCAGAAGCGCTCGCGCCTGCAAGTGCTTATTTCGCCGACTTCGGATGCAGGGGCGGATACGCGACAGTTGTTGCGGAGGCAAGTCCTTTTTATACATTTGCAGCCTCGGAGACCGGACATGAGCCTTGCGTTCGACAGCTGTGCCAAACGGGCGTGATGCGGGCGGGAGGTGTAAATCGGGTTTGGTGAGTCGTGGCCCGGCGGCACCGGGTTTGGCTAGCCTGACCCACCAAGCAACTCCGCGTGGGTCAGGCATCTTCGGGGCGTGGTGCCTATCGTGCGCCGCCTGTCAGGGCTTTCCGAAGCGCATGGTACGACGCCTTGGGGGTGCGTTTCAGGGTGTCGAAGTCCACATGCACCATGCCAAATCGTTTTTCATACCCGAGCGCCCATTCGTAGTTGTCGAGCAGGGACCACAGGAAATACCCCTGCACCGGAACGCCCGCGGCGATGGCACGCTGGACGCGCTCCAGATGGGCGTCGACATAGGCGATGCGCTCCGGGTCCAAGACCGTTCCGTCGGACACCAAATCCGCGTTGGCCATGCCGTTCTCCGTCACGATCAGGGGCAGGTCGCCGGTATATTCTGCGGCTGTGCGGGTCAGGAACTGATAGAGGCCGTCGGGGTAGATTTCCCAACCCATCTGGGTCTTGGGCAGGGGGCCGTCCAGCTCCGCGTAATGGGGCCAGGCGCCGGCCTCGGGACCGATGACCTTGCGGGTGTAGTAATTGAGGCCACACCAGTCCACCGGCTGCGAGATGGTCGCGAAATCATCCTGCCAGCCTGCGGGCAGATGTGGTTCCAGCCCTTTTAGCGCCGCCTCGGGATAGGCCCCCTTGAAGACGCCGCCGAGGAAGAAGCGGTTGTAGATCGCGTCATAGGTCTCCGCCGCCGCCAGTGCCGCGGGGCTCTGGTCGACTGGCTCGGCCCATTCGAAGTTGAACACCGCGCCGAGATTGCCCATGCCGAGCCCGCGCATCACCTCGATGGCGCGGCCATGCGCCAGCAGGACGTGATGCATGGCGCGGGCGGTGGCGCGAATGTCGCGCAGGCCCGGCGCATGGTGGCCAAGGAAATGCGACAGCCAGCCGACGCACCAGGGTTCGTTGATCGGGGCCACCGAATACATCCGGTCGCCGATGCGGGACATGATGACCTCGGTGAAGTCTGCAAACCAGTTGCCGATGTCGCGATTGCGCCAGCCGCCACGGTCGGCCAGCGGTTGCGGCAGTTCCCAGTGGTAGAGCGTCGCGCAGGGCTTGAGGCCCCGCTCCAGCATCGCGTCGGTCAGCCGGTCATAGAAATCAAGGCCTTCGGGGTTGGGGGTGCCGGTGCCCTCGGGCAGGACCCGTGCCCAGCTGGTGGAAAAGCGATAGCAGTCCAGCCCGGCTGCCGCGGCAAGGTCCAGATCCTCGGCATAGCGGTGATAGTGATCGCAGGCGGTATCGCCGTTTTCATTGCGGACCACATTGCCGGGGGTGGCAGCGAAGCTGTCCCAATGGGTGGGGCCGGCGCCGCCGAAGCCGTGCCCTTCGATCTGGTAAGAGGAGGTCGCGCTGCCAAACAGGAACCCGGCGGGGAATTCCTGACGTGTGAAACTGAAGTCTGTCATATGTCTACATCCTGTTGGGCGCCGGTCCGGTGGAGCGACCGACGGTCAGCTCTGCTTCGAGCAATTCGGTGAGGGGTGGGGCCCCGGGGGTCTCGATCTGGGTGATGAGGAGGGTGGCCAGGCGTCGCCCGGCATCCCGCACCGAGGAGCGGGTGGCGGTAAAGACCGGCACATCGGCGCCATTGCGCAAATAGGACAGATCATCGTCATGGGTGATGACGGAGATATCGCGGCCCATCACCATGCCCGCCTCCTCGATGGCGCGGCGCACCCCAAAGGCGGCAATGATCGAGGATACCAGATAGGCGGAGGGCGGCTGGTCGAGCTGCTGCGTCCGCCGCACGGTGTCATAGCCATAGACCTCGGTCATTTCACCGGCAAACAGCAGGTCGGGGTCGATTCCGATGTCCCGCGCCTGCAACGCGGCTTCGTAGCCCCGGCGCCGGCGAAAGGCGAAATCCATGCTTTCCTGGCCGTTGACCAGGCAGATGCGGCGGTGGCCGAGGTCGAGCAGGAAATCGGTGGCGCGGCGAAACGCGCTGGTGTTGTTCACATCGAGCCAGCTGTAGGGGGCGGTGATGTCGGTGGCGCGCCCATGCACGGCAAAGGGCAGGCCGATGTCCTGCAACATGGTGATCCGCGCGTCCCGCATTTTCGGGGCGTGCAGCACGATGCCGTCGACATTCCGCTTGGCCACCATCTCGTGATAGGCGCGTGACTGATCCTCATCCGCCACCAGCGACAGCACCATGTCATAGCCGGCCTTGCTGTAGCGCTCCCCGGCGCCAGCGATGAAGTCGCCAAAGATCGGGTTCATCATCTCGTGCTGGGTCGACATCGGGATCACATGACCGATCGCCATGGCGCGTCCGGTGGCCAGCGCCTTGGCACGGGTGTTGGGGCGATAATTGTGCTGTTGTGCGGCGGCCATGACCCGTTTGCGGGTGGCCTCGCTGACCTCGGGATAGCCGTTCAGCGCGCGGCTCACGGTTGTCTGGGACAGGCCCAGATGCGCTGACAGCTGTTTGAGGTTCATGCTCACGGTTCTCCAAAGCGCTTTAAAGTTGGGCTGCAATCGGTTTCAGGCACCCCTGTCTGCCTGTGATTATGACAAAGGGAAAGAGCTGATTTCAAGCATATATGTTTGGGCGCTAACATCGAGTCATTGACAGGCGTCTCCGAATCTAGAAGTTTAATGGCAGTCAAAGCGCTTTGGTTGTTTGGTTCGGGTGCTCAAAATACTAGCCTCATAAAAACAACCAACACGGGATGATGGCGCAAAAAAACATCGGGAGGAGATACGATGAAACGGAGTTTGATGACGGCCGCGGGCGTGATGGCACTGGTGGCCGGTACCGCTGGCGCGCAGGAGCTGATTTTTCCGGTCGGAGAAGGCGACTTCAACTGGGACAGCTACGCCGAACTGGAAAAGATCGACCTCGGCGGCGAGCAGGTGACGGTTTTTGGTCCCTGGCTTGGTCCGGACCAGGAACTGGTCGAAAATGTGCTGGCCTATTTCGCAGCGGCAACGGGGGCCGACGTCCGCTATGCAGGCTCCGACAGCTTTGAACAGCAGATCGTCGTCGATGCCGAAGCCGGCTCCGCGCCCAATGTGGCGGTCTTCCCGCAGCCCGGCCTCGTGTCCGACATGGCCGCGCGCGGGTTCATCGCACCGCTGGGCGACGACACCGCAAACTGGGTCAAGGACAACTACGCCGCGGGTCAGTCCTGGGTGGATCTGGGCACATTCTCGGGACCGCAGGGCGATGACGGCCTGTTTGGCCTGTTCTACAAGGTCGATGTGAAATCCCTTGTCTGGTTCAACCCGGAAAACTTCGAGGATTTCGGCTATGAGATCCCGACCTCGATGGAAGAGCTGAAGACCCTCACCGATCAGATGGTCGAGGATGGCAACACCCCGTGGTGCATCGGGCTGGGCTCCGGCGGTGCGACCGGCTGGCCGGCCACCGACTGGGTCGAGGACATGATGCTGCGCACGCAGGACCCGGCGGTCTATGACCAGTGGGTCAGCAACGAGATCCCGTTCGACGATCCGCGCGTCGTCGAGGCGATCGAGGAGTTCGGCTATTTCGCGCGTAACGACGACTATGTCTCCGGCGGGGCAGGGGCGGTGGCCTCCACCGACTTCCGCGACAGCCCCAAGGGCCTGTTCGCCAGCCCGCCGCAGTGCATGATGCACCGTCAGGCGTCCTTCATTCCGGCCTTCTTCCCCGAAGGCACCGAAATGGGTCTGGACGCGGATTTCTTCTACTTCCCCGCCTATGAGGGCAAGGAACTGGGCAACCCGGTTCTGGGGGCCGGCACCATCTGGTCGATCACCAATGACAGCGATGGCGCACGGGCGCTGGTGGAATTCCTGAAATCCCCGATCGCGCATGAGGTCTGGATGGCACAGCAGGGCTTCCTGACACCGCACAAGGGCGTCAATACCGAGCTTTATGCCACCGACACGTTGAAGAAGATGGGCGAGATCCTTCTGTCCGCCGACACCTTCCGCTTTGATGCGTCGGACCTGATGCCGGGCGGCGTCGGTGCCGGCAGCTTCTGGACCGGTATGGTGGACTACGCGGGTGGCAAGCCTGCGGCGGAAGTGGCCACCGACATCCAATCCTCCTGGGACGCGCTGAAGTAACCGCACGTCCTGTCGCGGGGTCGCTCTGGGGCGGCCCCGCTTCCCTTGCCGGTGAGGCCGCGCCAACACGCGATCTGCCTTGTCGGCCCCAATTCTTCTTCAGGAGCCAGTCATGCATCCAGCCATTCAAGGGCTGCTGACCATCGCCTTTGGCGTCGGGGGCTGTGTCGGCTATTTCTACCTCTCGAACCTTATCCTCGACACGCTGATCTTTCCGGCGCGGGGCAAGGAGATTGCCCGCAATATCCGACGCGCCAATATGGTGCGACCGTGGCTGTTCCTGTTTCCGGCCCTGCTGGCGCTGGGGCTGTATCTGGCCTACCCGGTGGTGGAGACCCTGCGTCTGTCGCTGACGGAGCGCCAGCCCGGCGGCGGGTCGGAGTTTGTCGGCCTTGCCAACTACAGCCAGATGCTGGGCGAGGACAAATTCTGGGAGGCGCTGCGCAACAATTTCCTCTGGCTTCTGGTGGTGCCTGCGGCCTCGACCGCGTTTGGCCTGCTGGCCGCGCAGCTCACCGACCGGCTGGCCTGGGGCAATATCGCAAAATCGCTGATCTTCATGCCCATGGCGATCTCCTTTGTCGGCGCGGCGGTGATCTGGAAACTGGTCTATGACGCGCGCCCGCCGGGCACCGAACAGATCGGCATCCTGAATGCGATCTACATCTGGCTTGGCGGTGTCGAGCCGCAGCAGTGGCTGACCATCCCGTTCTGGAACAACTTTTTCCTGATGATGGTGCTGGTGTGGATTCAGACCGGCTTTGCCATGGTGATCCTGTCGGCGGCCCTGCGCGGCATCCCCGAGGAAACCATCGAGGCGGCCATCGTCGATGGCGCCGGTCCGTTCCAGATCTTCTTCAAGATCAAGGTGCCGCAGATCATGGGCACCATCGTGGTGGTCTGGACCACCATTACCATCGTGGTGCTGAAGATCTTCGACATCGTGTTCGCCCTGACCAACGGCCAGTGGGAAACGCAGGTTCTGGCCAACTACATGTACGACAAGCTGTTCCGCGCCAATGACTGGGGCGTCGGCTCGGCCTCGGCGATGATCATCATGCTGCTGGTGACGCCGATCCTGGTCTGGAACGTCTACAACGCACGCCGCGAAATGCGCTGAGGGAGGGCTTTGCCATGAATGCCATTGCAGGACAGAAGCCCGGGCTGATCTGGGCGCTTCGTATCTCGGTCATCGTGCTGGTTGGGCTGTGGCTGTTCCCGACCGTGGGGCTTTTGGTGTCGTCCTTCCGGACCGGCGACCAGATTGCCACCTCGGGCTGGTGGAAGGCGCTGTTCCCAACCGAGCAGAACCTCACCCTGCGCACGGCCGCACCCGATACCCAGGTGCAGGACGGTGATGTCTGGGTGATCGAGGGCAACCTGTTCGAAGATGACAGCGAGGCGGAAATCTCCGCCTGGGGCACCAACGCGCGCGACATCTCTGCCTATGGGCCGGGTGACACTGCCGAGCTGCGCCGCGGCGGTCAACTGACGGTGCAGGCCGACGGCAGCTATCGCCTTCAGGCCGAAGAGGAAATGGGCGGACGCCGGGGGCCGCGGGTCTTTGTCACCGCTGTGGTGCCGCCGGAATTCACGCTGCAAAACTATGAGACCATCCTGATCTCGGGTGGGTCGACCGACAATATGGCGCGGGCGTTTTTCAACACGCTGACGGTGACCATCCCGGCGACGATCATTCCGATCCTGGTGGCCGCCTTTGCCGCTTATGCGCTGGCGTGGATGGAGTTCCCGGGCCGTGCCCTGCTGATCGCCGCCATCGTGGGCCTGCTGGTGGTGCCGTTGCAGCTGGCGCTGATCCCGCTGCTGAAGTTCCACAACGAGATCGGCATCGGCAAGGGCTACCTCGGCGTCTGGATGGCGCATACCGGGTTTGGCCTGCCGCTGGCGATCTACCTGCTCCGGAACTACATGGTGGGCATCCCGCGCGACATCATCGAGAACGCCCGCGTCGATGGCGCCACCGATTTCCAGATCTTCACCCGCATCATTCTGCCGCTGTCGTTCCCGGCGCTGGCCTCCTTTGCGATTTTCCAGTTCCTGTGGACCTGGAACGATCTTCTGGTGGCGATGGTGTTCCTGATCGACGCCACGGGCGAGACCACGGTGATGACCAAGCAGATCGTCGAGCTTCTGGGCACCCGCGGCGGCAATTGGGAGATCCTTGCGACCTCCGCCTTTGTCTCCATCGCGGTGCCGCTGGCGGTGTTCTTTGCCATGCAGAAATACCTGGTGCGTGGGCTTCTGGCCGGTTCGGTCAAGTGACCGACCCATGCACCGTGTTCAACTTTCAACCTCCGATGACGGACTTCACGACATGAACGCTCAGACCTCCATCAACCCCGCCTCCGTTCTGGCCAATGATCCTGACTGGTGGCGCGGGGCGGTGATCTACCAGATCTATCCGCGCAGCTATCAGGACAGCAACGGCGACGGCATCGGCGATCTGCCGGGCATCACCTCGCGGCTGGAACACATTGCCTCGCTCGGGGTGGATGCGATCTGGATTTCGCCCTTTTTCACCTCGCCGATGAAGGACTACGGCTACGACGTCAGCGATTATTGCGATGTCGATCCGATGTTCGGCACATTGGCCGATTTTGATGCGCTGGTGGCCAAGGCGCATGACCTTGGCCTGCGGGTGATGATCGATCTGGTGCTGTCGCATACCTCCGATCAGCACCCCTGGTTCGCCGAAAGCCGCCAGAGCCGCGACAACCCCAAGGCCGACTGGTACGTCTGGGCCGACCCGCAGCCCGATGGCACGCCGCCGAACAACTGGCTGTCGATCTTTGGTGGCCCCGCCTGGCACTGGGATGCGAGGCGCGAACAGTATTACCTGCACAACTTCCTCGTCTCGCAGCCGGACCTGAACTTCCACTGCGACGCGGTGCAGGATGCCTTGCTGGACGCCACCCGGTTCTGGCTCGACCGCGGCGTCGATGGCTTCCGTCTGGACACCATCAACTTCTATATCCACGACAAGGAGCTGCGCTCCAATCCGGCGCTGCCCAAGGATCAGCGCAATTCCAATATCGCCCCCTCAGTGAACCCCTATAACCATCAGGAGCACCTCTATTCCAAGAACCAGCCGGAGAACCTCGAGTTCCTGGCGCGGTTCCGCGCGCTGCTGGATGAATACCCGGCAAAGACCGCCGTGGGCGAGGTGGGCGACGCGCAGCGCGGGCTGGAGATCCTCGGTCAGTACACCGCTGGCAACACCGGCGTGCACATGTGCTACGCGTTTGAATTCCTTGCCAAGGATCCGCTGAACGCAGCGCGGGTGGCAGAGGTGTTCGACACCGTCGATGAGGTGGCCGCCGATGGCTGGGCCTGCTGGGCGTTTTCCAACCACGACGTTGTCCGCCATGTCAGCCGCTGGAACCTGTCGGATGCGGCGCTGCGGCTCTATACCACCATGATGATGTGTCTGCGCGGGTCGGTCTGCATCTATCAGGGCGAGGAACTGGGCCTGCCCGAGGCCGACATCGCGTTTGAGGATTTGCAAGACCCCTATGGCATCGAGTTCTGGCCCGAATTCAAGGGCCGCGACGGCTGCCGCACGCCGATGGTCTGGGATCAGGGCAACACCTATGGCGGTTTCTCCGAGGCACGCCCCTGGTTGCCCGTCAGTCTGGAGCATGCAAACCGCGCAGTAAGCATGCAGGAAGCGGACCCGGACGCGCTGCTGCACCATTATCGCCGCGCCATTGCCCTGCGCCGCGCCCATGCCGCCCTATCGCGAGGCAGCCATGACCGGGTGCAGGCCACGGGCAATGTGGTGCAGTTCACCCGTACTGCCGAAGGCGAGGAGATCTTCTGCGCCTTCAACCTCGGTGACACACCGGCGGAAATCACCCTGCCCGCGGGCGCGTGGGAGCAGCTGGGTGCGGATCTGGGCACTGCGGATGTGGCGGCAACGGTGGGCACACTGACACTGGCTCCGTGGCAACCTTGCCTCGCACGGCGCGTATAAAACACTCTGGGAGGAGGACACCATGGCGAACCTGAAACTGACCGGAGTGGAAAAGACCTATGCCGGCGCGGTCAATGTCCTGAACGACATCAATCTCGATATCCAGCAGGGCGAGTTGATCGTTTTTGTGGGGCCGTCGGGCTGCGGCAAGTCCACGTTGTTGCGGATGATCGCGGGGCTGGAGCGGATCACTGGCGGCACGCTGGAGATCGACGGTGCGGTGATGAACGACATCCCGCCGGCGCAGCGCGGCATCGCCATGGTGTTCCAGTCCTACGCGCTCTACCCGCATATGACGGTGCGCGACAACATGGCCTTTGCGCTCAAGATTGCCGGCAAAAGCAAAGAGGAGATCGACGCCGCCATCGAGCGCGCGGCCAAGATCCTGCAGCTGGAGGATTACCTCGACCGCTTGCCCAAGGCGCTGTCGGGCGGGCAGCGGCAGCGGGTGGCGATCGGCCGCTCCATCGTGCGCGACCCCAAGGTCTATCTCTTTGACGAGCCGCTCTCGAACCTCGACGCGGCCTTGCGGGTGGCGACGCGGATCGAGATCGCGCAGCTGAAGGAGTCGATGCCCGACAGCACCATGATCTACGTGACCCACGATCAGGTGGAAGCAATGACCCTGGCCAGCCGCATCGTGGTGCTGGCCAACAAGGGCATCGCCCAGGTGGGCACACCGCTGGAGCTCTATGAGCGCCCCGAAAACGAGTTTGTGGCGCAGTTCATCGGCTCTCCGGCGATGAACCTGATCCCGGGCGAGGTGATCGCGACGGGCGAACAGACGCGGCTGCGGCTGGAACACGGCGAGGAGATCACCTCGACCGTGCCGACACGCGACAGCGATATGGGGTTGCAGGTGAATGTGGGCGTGCGCCCCGAAGATCTGTTCGAAGAGGGCGAGGGCGGTGCGGTGATCGACACCACCGTCAATATCGTCGAGGCGCTGGGAGAGGTCACGGTGCTGTATTTCACCGCAGCCCCGGGCCGGGAGCCGCTGATTGCCAAGCTTCCGGGCATCCACGGCGGGCTGCGAGGGCAGCGCGTGCGTCTCTTTGCCAGACCGGACAAGGTACATCTGTTCCACAACGGGCGGTCGCTTCTGTACCGCTGATCCTGCAAGCCGCCATTCTGTCGTCCGCAGCTGCGCGCGTCCCGTTCGGGGCGCGCGTTTTTGCACCGACTCCTAAAACTTTAACGATTGCTGCCTCAGTTAAGGGATCTGAAACCTGTTCGAATGTGGCAATTGTGACAGATTTGGTGCCCCACATCGCTGATTTTGCGGTGGTATTATCCACCGAAATGGGAACAATCCGGGGATATTGGCCCTGTATTTGCTACAATTTGTTTTAAATTCCATGACTTTAGGGTCAATTTGTCTTTATTGTTAACTTTTGTGCCCATAGTGCATGGGTTTTCTGCGATCCTGACCCTGATCTGACCTGGGGGGGTTAAGGTTTGTTAACACTGTCACAATCAATCCATGAATTGGTCCAAGGCCAACAGGGGCCAGCCATATTCCAGCCGCACGCCTGAACGAGGGTGTGAACGTGGGAAAATGGAGTGGAACCATGAGACTGATGCTAGCGATCATCGCGGCATGCCTGTCTTTCGGCATGTCCGAGTCTGCCATGGCCAAGGATCGCAGGGCCAGCAGCTTGCCGGGGTGGGAAGCTGTCGGGCGGCTCAATATAGCCGGAAAATACATGTGCACGGGAACGCTGATTGCGTCCAACCTCGTTCTGACCGCGGCGCATTGCGTCTATGATGCGCAGACCGGGCGGCGGGTGAACCCGCGCGGGATCCGCTTTGAGGCGGGGCTCGACGGGCGCCGGTTCAAGGCGGCGCGTATGGTCAGCAAGGCCGTGATACATCCGTCCTATCAATTCCGTGCAGGCGGCAACGCGCAACTGGGACATGATATCGCGGTGCTGCGCCTGTCGACGCCGATCAGCCGGTCCGAGATCCGTCCGTTTACGATGTCGGCCCGCGCCGACCGGGGAGCGAGTGTGGATGTGCTGTCCTACAGCTATCACAATGCAACGCGCGCCAGCCGACAGCAGGGGTGCCATGTGCTGTCCCGTCGCACCCGCACGCTGGTGATGTCCTGCCGTGTCGATTTCGGAGCCTCCGGCGCACCAGTGCTGGACGTCACCCCGGGGCAGGCGCCCAAGATCGTCTCGGTGATTTCGTCAAAGGCCGCGATGGGGCATCGCCGGGTGTCGATCGGCACCGCTCTCGACAGCACGCTGCGGATGATGATGCAAAGCGCGATCTGACGACGCAGCCAGGCTGGCGGTGGGGCCAGCTTTAGACAACGATGCCAGGTGTGACAGGCCAGAACGGCTGTCTCTCCTCGCAACATGAGAATGACGGCCCGCTGGATGTGTCAGCGGTGATCCGGACCCTGGCTGGCAGGGCCGGTTTTTTGCTGTTCCGCACCCGTGTCGCACCCCCGGTCGGTGCCGGTCCTAGGGTTCGCGGAAGGCTTCGCGGGATTTGTAGAGCGGTTTCAGCAGGTAGCTCAGAATGGTCTTGGAGCCGGTCTGAAGCTCCGCGGTGGCGCGCATGCCGGGGCGGATCTCGATCTGCTGCTGGCGCGCGGTGAGGCTGGAGCGATCCACCCGCACCGTTACCCGGTAGTAGGGCGGCGCGTCCGGATCGCGCTCATCCTCGAAGGTATCGGCGGAGACGATGTCCACCTTGCCCCGGAGCGAGCCGTAGATGGTATAGTCATAGGCGGTGAGCTTGATGGTCACATCCTGTCCGCGCTGCACGTTGGCGATGTCCTCGGGCTTCACCCGCGCCTCGACAAACAGCTCTTCGCCCAGCGGGATGATTTCGAGGATCTCGTCCCCGGGCCGGATCACGCCACCGATCGTGGTGACGGCAAGGCTGTTGACGATGCCGGCCATCGGCGAGGTAATCACGGTGCGCTCCAGCTGATCGCGGGCGAGCCGCTGTTCCTGTCGCAGCGAGGTCAGTTCACGCAGGGTGTCGGAGTATTCCTCGGCCAGTTCCAGTTCCGACTGGGTGCCGATCTCGTCGAACTTTGCCTGGGCGTCGCTGACCTTCTTCTTGGCTTCGTTCACCTCTAGCAGCGCCACGATCTTCTGCTCGTGCAGGGAGCGCAGGTTCGACAACTCGTTCTTTAGCTGGCGCAGAATGTCCTCGGCGCTGTTGCGGCGGCTGTCGAAATCGCTCTGGCGGGCCTTGAGCAGCGCCCGCTCCGAAGCGAGGATGGAGGGCGAACGGCTTGCCAGCGCCCCGGGCACCGTGAACTCATAGGCGCCCTCGATCTCCGCCTCCAGCCGGTATTGCTTGATCTCAAGCGCGTCGATCTGGTCTTGCAGATCGTCGGACGCGGCGCGGAACTTGGTGTCCTGGAGCTTGGCCAGGACCTGTCCGGCCTGCACCGTATCGCCCTGGCGCACGTGCAGCTCGGCCAGGATGCCGCCTTCGAGGTTCTGCACGATCTGCGAGCGGGACGAGGACACCACCTGCCCATCGGCGCGCACGATTTCATCGACCGAGGCAAAGCCGGCCCAGGTCAGGAACAGCACCAGCACCAGCGCCACCAGCTTGATCATGCGGCTGGCGCCATGGGTGCCTTCGAGAATGTCCATATCGGCTGCAATGCTCATGAGGCTTTGCCCCCTCCATTCAGATGCGCCAGAACCTCGTCGCGGGGGCCGTCGACGACCATGCGCCCGGCTTGCAGGATCAGGGTGCGATTGGTCAGAGACAGGATCGGCATGCGGTGGGTTGCAATGATGGCCGTGCGCTCGCCGAGCCAGTCATCCAACCGGCTGACGAGGGTGCGCTCCAGGGTCTGGTCCAGGGCCGCAGTGGGTTCGTCCAGCAACACGACTGAGGGGTTCTGCAGGTGCAGCCGGGCCCAGCCCACGGCCTGACGCTGGCCGATCGACAGGCCCGCGCCGCCGTCGCCGATCTGCAGGTCCAGGCCACGCGGATGGCTGCGCACAAACGGGGCGAGGCCGGCAAATTCCAGCGCCGTCATCAGCTGTTCGTCGTCATGGGTCAGATAGGAGAGGTTCAGGTTGTCGCGCAGCGTGCCGGCAAAGAGCTTCACCTCCTGGCCGAGATAGCCGATGTGACGGCGCAGGTCGCGCGGTTCGATCTGGCTCATGTCGGTGCCGTCGATCATGACCCGGCCACGTTCGGGGGCGTAGAGGCCCGAGAGCAGCTTCAGCAGGGTCGATTTGCCCGAGCCGTTCACGCCAAGGACCGCAACGCGCTGGCCGGGGGTGATGGCAACGGCGGGCACATCCACGGTTGGTGCGCCTTCGGGGTCGTAGCGGAACACCACCTCTCGCAGCTCAAAGCGGCCTTCGATGGTCTCGCGGCGCAGATAGGCGCGACCTTTCTCGCGTTCCTGCGGGGCGGTGGCGATGACGTCCAGCGCATCCAGCGCCGCGCGCACATTGCTCCAGCGCGCCAGCGTGCCCGCAAATTGCGTCAGCGGCGCCAGCGTGCGGCTGGTCAGGATGCCGGTGGCGATGATGGTGCCGACGGTGAATTCGCCTGCAAACACCATGTAGGTGCCCAGGATCACGGCGCAGATATAGGTGGCCTGCTGCACGCCCTGGCTCCAGTAGGTCAGGGCGCTTGCCATTTTGCGCTGGCCGTTGGAGGCCTGCGAGGACAACAGGTTCAGCTCGTCCCAGAGCCGCAGGATGCGTTCCTCGCCGCGCTGGGTCTTGATGGTCTCCATCTCGCTGACAACCTCTTGCAGCAGCCGGCCGCTCTTGGCCGAGGCGCCCTGCGCCTGGCGGGTCATCGCCAGCATTTTCTTCTGGATGAAATAGCCGGGCAGCAGCATCAGCACGCCGCCAATCATGATCACATAGACCACCGGGCCACCGATCGAGGCCACCAGCAGCAGGAAGACGGCGATAAAGGGCACATCCGCCAGCGTCGACAGGGTGGAGGAGGTGAAGAACTCCCGCACCGAGGAAAAGTCGCGCATCGCGGCAAACAGGCCGGAGGGCGGCAGCGGGCTCTGATCCATGCGCAGGCCGATGACCCGGCGCATCAGCTTGTGCTGCACGGCCATGTCGATCTGACGTCCGGCGGCGTCGGTGATGCGGGCGCGGGCGAGCTTCAGCAGCCCTTCCATCCCGATCGCCATCAGCGCCCCGATCGCCAGCACCCAGAGCGTCGCCTGCGACTGATGCGGCACCACCCGGTCATAGACCTGCAGTGAGAACAGCGCCACCGCGACGGCCAGCACATTGGCCACCAGCGAGCCGAGCATGATCTCACTCATCTGGCGGCGGTACTTGGGGAATTCCCCCCAGAACCAATGTGAGGTGTCGAGCTGGGGCGTATGGCGCTGGGTCAGCTGTGCAAGCGTCGCGCGCGCGGTCAGAACCTGCCCGGTAAAGAAGGGCATGAAGTCCTGCATCGGCACTTCGGCCCGATTGTCAGGACAGGACGTATCGTAGATGGTCACACCGGCCTTGCCCTGGCTCAGCACCAGCACCGGCTGGCCGCCCTGCATGATCGCGATCGCGGGCCAGGTGCGCGCGGTGGGGCGTTTGACCTGCTGCACGCGGGCCTTCAGGCCGGAGGAGATCAGTGCGCTCATCATCGCTTCGGGGCGCAGGGAGGCTGCGCCGCTGGCCTGGAGCTGTTCGACCAGATCCTGCGGTGCCAGCGTCACCCCGCGCAGCGAGGCGAGGCGGCACATGAGCTGTGCCCGCGCCTTGATCCGGTCGTGATAAGGGACAGCGTCCTCGGGGGCGGGGTCCGTGTCCTGCGCGGATGGACCCGTGATCGCCGTGGGGGAGATCGTCGCGATGGTCTCGTCTTCGCGACCCGGTTCCGGGGGCGCGGCTGCATCGCTTTCGCGCGCTGCACTGTCGTCCGTGGGGGCTGGGGGAAGGCTGGGTGTCATCGAGGCCCGTGGGGCGCTTGGGCGCTTCTCTGCCTCGGGGCGCGGGCCGTCCTGGGCTGAGGTTTCGGCAGGCGAGGGGGCCACCATGGAAATCTTGACCGGAGCCTTGCCTCCTTTGCCAGCGGGACCGGAGGCGCGCCCCTTGAGAGCGCGCCCGCCGGTCACGGAGGAGAGCTTCAAGCCGCGCTTGGCTGGTTTGGGCGCCGTTGCGGGCGGAGTCTGATTGTCGTGATCCGTCAAATCTTGTCCCCATCCGCCAACAGACCCAGCGAGGCCGCAAGCGCCAGCTGGATCAGCACAACTTCATATTTTGCGTCGATATAGGCCTGTTCCCGCTTCACCAGTTCCTCGTAGATCGGGATCACGTCCATGACCGGGCGCTGACCGGCCTCGAACTGGGCCTTGAACAGGTTGTAGGTTTCGCGGCTGGCGCGGGACAGCGACAAGGCCTCGCGTTCCTGGCGGCGATAGGAGGCCAGGCGCTGGATCTCGCGGCTGTACTCGCGCCGTGCCTCTTCCTCCACCTCGCCGATGCGACGGCGGGCGGCTTCTTTGGAGGCTTCGACGGCCTGCAAGGCGGCGGGCGTGCCAAGGCCAAGCGGCTCGGCCAGGTTCAACAGCACGCCGGCGCCCTCACCCTCGCTGCCGACCTGCCCGGTCGCCGAGACCTGCGGCAACAGACCGGCGCGCTCCATCTTGGCCTGTTCGATGGTGCGAGTGGCCTCGGATTGGGCCTTCAGCACGCTCAGGTAGGCGCTGCCGTCCGGCGGCAGGCTGAGGTCCAGCCGCTGCGGCGAGGCCGGGAACTGCTGGCCTGTCATCGCTTCCAGCTCGGCGCGGGCGGTGCGGGCGGCATCATTGGCCGTGGCCATGCTGGATTGCACGCCGCTGATCTTGGACTGCACCACATTGAGGTCGGAGCGGTCCGACACGCCCCCGTTGACGCGGCCCACCACCACGCGCTCGAAATCGCGCATGGTGCGGATGGCGCGATGGGCATAGGCGGCTTTCTCGTCCCCGCGCAGCCCTGCCACATAAAGCGAGAGCGCGGTTTCGACCCGGTCGTTCATGTCTTCGGACAGGGTGACGGCGGCCACCTCCACGTCGGCGGCGGCAAAGGCGCGTTCGGCCTTGCGGCGGCCATTGTCGAACAGTACCTGCTCCAGCAGCAGGCTTGCAACCATTTCACCGAGATCGTTGAGGCTCACGCTCGGGCGCAGAGAGGGCAGCCAGTTCTTTGACTTTGCCTCGGCGCGCAGCTTGGCACTGATAAGGTCGGATTCGGAGGCACGGGCAGAGGCCGACAGCGCCGCATCCGCGACGGTGTCGTAAATACTGCCCGGTTCCAGCAGCGAGCGGCGCTGCATCAGCGCCGAGATGACTTCGGATTGCGGGGCATCTTCCGCCTGGGCGAAATTGCTGCGCGCAGCGCCGGTTGCCGGATCTCCCGCCGCGGTTCCGGGGGCGGGCAGATCACAGGCCGTCAGGCTGCACATCAGTGCAACGGCAGAAATGCGTCGTGCCAGAGCCATAGCTGTCCCTCGTGCCTCAGATCCCATGGTTGATCCACGGGTTATCGCCTCGGCGCGCTCCGACCGCCCCCGCGAGGAGGGCAGGCGGCGCGCGCGCCGGGCGTTTTTAGATGATGACATTCACGTCGTCTTCGACCAGGAGCGTGGTGTCACCGTCGCCGATGGTATAGACATTGAAGGTCTCGCCATCCACGTCGCGAGTTCCGTCTGCCTCTGCGCCTGTGAGGGTAACCGAGTGATCCGCCGAGTCATCGCCCCGGACCACCAGCGTGTCGGAATTCTCAGACAGCGCGTTGATCATCTCTTCGGTCAGCGTGACGTTGGAGCCATTGCCGCTGTCCTCGAACACCAGGTTCAGCGTGTCGATGTTATGTCCATCCAGGTTCTCGAACAGTTCGGAGCTGACGGTCTCGTGGTTGATCACCAGGGTCGAAGACGTGTTGCCCGCGTCATCGGTGCCCTGCACCAGCAGGTTGGTCCCGTCGGCAACCGGCGTCTCAAGATCGAGTTCGACCCGTCCTGACGACAGGCTCAGATCAAACTCCGCCTCGGTGGCGGTGCCGCTGTCGCTCACGGTGTAGAGGGCAAGGTCATCGGTGGTTTCATCGAGATAGACGTCTTCGATATTGCCGAGGATGACGGTTTCGCCAAGGTATGTGGGCGTGTCCACATCGGTGTCGATGCTGAAGTCCTGGGTAATGGTCTCCACATTCCCGGCCGGGTCGGTGGCGGAAATGGTGGCGGTCACATCACGGGAGTCCGTGCCCAGATCATCACCGTCGAGCGTCAGGCTCCAGTTGCCATCGTCGTCGACGCTGGCCGGGTAGGTGGTGCCATCGATTTCCACAGAAACGGTGGAGCCTTCCTCGACTGTGCCAGCCAGGGTGAAGCCGGAGTTCAATTCGGACGTGTTGACCACATCGTCCGAGGTCTGAAGCGTCTCGGACCCATAGTTCACCACCTCGGTGTCGAGCGCCACCGTGTCGCTGTCGGTCTCGGTGTTGCCGAGGTCATCGCTGATCGAGGCGGTGACATCGAGCGTGTCTGTGCCTTCGTCGATCTCGCTCGCGTCGAAATCATAGGACCAGTTGCCGTCCGCGTCGGCCACGGTGGTGCCACTGGCATCGCCGAGCGTCACGGTGACGGTCTCGCCCGCGGTGGCGGTGCCGGTGATGGTCACACCGTCCGCGCGCTCCGCGGCATTAATAATATCGTCGGTTTCGATCGGGTCGTCGTCAAGCTGGACAAAACCGGCATCGGTGTCGACTGCGATGGTCGATGTCGCCGTCGCAGTATTGCCCGCCGTATCGGTCGATGTGACCGTGATCTCGCGATCATATTCGCCCTCGGTGTCAAAGACGGTGCCCGAGGGGTAGGTGACGGTCCAGGTGCCATCGCTGGCCGCGGTGGTTGTGCGGGTGACCCCTTCGATGGTGACTTCGACGGTGGCCCCGGCCTCGGCCGTGCCGGTAATCGCCACACCTGCCGCCGCTTCTGCCGCGGTGACGATGTCATCCCCGCCCGACAGGCCGCTGTCGATGGTGACGGCGGTTTCGGTATCCACCTCCAGCACATCCGTCGTGGTGGTGCTGTTGCCATGCGGGTCGGTGGTGGTGATGGTGATCCCGGTTTCGTATTCGCCGGTTTCGATTTCATCAGAGGTAAAGGTCACCGACCAGGTGCCGTCTTCGGCGACCGTGGTGGTCTGAGTGGCGCCGTTGATTTCCAGGGAAACCGTTGCGCCCGCCTCGCCGGTGCCGGTGATGATGGTGCCGCTGGCCTGCTCGTCGCCGTCGACGATATCGCCGACCGACTGTGTGCCTTCGGTGATGATGACGGTGGGCGGCTCGGAGTCGATGTCGATGGTGGGGCCGTCCAGGTCCTCGTAGGTGGTGCCATCGGGGGCCACCACGTCAACCACGGTTTCATAGACCCCGTCATCGGGCAGATCATCTGTGGGAACGTTCACCGACCAGGTGCCGTCATCCTCGACAGTGGTGGTGACCACCACATCGCCGATGGTGACCTCCACATCGGAGCCCGCCTCGCCGGTTCCGGAAATGGTCACGCCGTCAGGGTCGCCCTCGGGGACATCATAGGTGCCGTCGGCATCATTGACGGTTGGCACGATGGTATCGGAGCCGCCGTCACCTCCGTCGCCGCCGCCTCCACCGCCGCCGCCGCCACCGACGCCGGCAATGACCGCTGCGCCGGCAGCCGCTGCTCCCACGCCGCCAAGCCCCCCGAGCAGGGGCGCGGCCAGGGGTGCGACCACCGGTTCGATGCGGTCCACATCGAGGAAGACCATATCGTCATAGGCGCTCCACTTGCCCGACAGGTCCAGCGGCTCGTAGCTGGCAAAGAGCATGCCTTCGGATTTGTCCTCCAGGACAACCTCGATGAAATCGCCCTCGTCGCTGAGGAACAGGTTTTTCGGACCGGTGCTGGCGGTGTCGTAGAACCCGTCCAGCTCCACCACAGTGCCATCGGCCAGCGTGACGTGAAGGTCACGCCCCCGGCGGGCGTAGCTTTCGACATCGGTCGGATCGAGGTTGAGGGAAATATCCTTGGCCCCGGTTGTCGGGATGATGGAAGGGGATCCTTCTGCCGAGGTGCCATGCTGGTTGGTGCCCAACGCATCGCGGGCAATAAATGCAACGGTGCTCATGCTAAACTGCTCACTTTATACAGGACACGCCCTCATGCGAGGCACGCGCCGCTGGTTTCATTCGCCTATATGTGTCTGCCGTGTGCCGTCTCTGCGGCTTTATTGAGGTTAATATGCATTCATCTCTAATTATGTGTCCAGTCCAAGATTGACGTGGGGGACCATGAATGGGGCCGGGGCGTGCCTCAAACTCCTCACTTTTCTGACTTCTCCGGCGCGGAGTGACCAATTTGCCTCAGTTCTTAAGGAAGTGTTACCGGCGCCGAAAAGGCGGACGCGGCCCGTCGTGTGGCACCGTTCAGCATCGCAAAGCCGCTGTGAACCGGTGTTGCGCAGGCCGTCCAGAGCGTCGCGGCTGCGGGTCAAGAACGAGGCATTCACACTTTCTGACGCTCTGATCGCTCACATTTGAAGCAGAGGAACATAAAAGTTTACTGGTATTAATAGAAAATATACCAAAGTTCGTTATGCTGAGTGGCACATGTAGTGTATGCTATCAGTAAAAGATATCCGACGCCGAGGCCCTTGGCGCCAGTCAAAATCCCTCTACCGTTAAGGGTGAGAGGGATGCTGGGTCGGGAGACGGCCACGAGCGCCGAGCAGAACCCAAAGACCACACTTAACGCGGACACCTCAACGGCCCTCGTCAGGCTACCCTGTTCGCGTGGAATCCCAGAACCCAGGAGGACGGGTAACGACGTTAACCAGGAGGCGAGACCCCGATGAATAAAGTTGCAGAGCTTTTTGCAGAGGCCTATGGCCAGACGCGCGAGCAGGAAATGTCTTTGCAGGACTATCTCACGGCCTGTCGCGATGATCCCAGCATGTACGCCAATGTCGCGGAACGCATGCTGAAGGCGATCGGCGACGAGGAACTGGTCGACACATCAAAGGACGCCCGACTGGGGCCGATCTTTCAGAACCGGACGATCAAACGCTATTCCGCTTTCAAGGATTTCTACGGCATGGAGGACACGGTCGAGCGGATCGTGGGATACTTCCGCCATGCCGCACAGGGGTTGGAGGAGCGCAAGCAGATCCTCTACCTGCTGGGGCCGGTCGGGGGCGGTAAGTCCTCTTTGGCGGAACGGCTGAAGCGGATCGTCGAGGATCAGCCGATCTACGTGCTGAAAGCCGGCAACGACCTGTCGCCGATCTTCGAAAGTCCGCTGGGCCTGTTTGATCCGGTGCGGATGGGGCCGATCCTGGAAGAGGAATACGGGATCGCGACCCATCGCCTGCCGGGGCTGATGTCGCCTTGGGCGGTGCAGCGGCTGGATGAGTTCGAGGGCGACATCAACAAGTTTACCGTCGTGCGCCTGCATCCTTCGCGCCTGCGTCGCATCTGTGTCGCCAAGGTGGAGCCGGGGGACGAGAACAATCAGGACATCTCCACCCTGGTCGGCAAGGTCGATATTCGCCAGCTGGAACACTACAGTCAGGACAATCCGGATGCCTACAGCTTTTCCGGCGGTCTGAACCGGGCCACGCAGGGCGTGCTTGAGTTCGTCGAGATGTTCAAGGCGCCGATCAAGATGCTGCACCCGCTGCTGACCGCCACGCAGGAAGGCAACTACATGGGGACCGAGAGTTTCGGCGCGATCCCCTTTAACGGCCTGATCCTGGCGCATTCCAACGAGAGCGAATGGCAGCAGTTCAAGAACAACAAGAACAACGAGGCCTTTATCGACCGGGTGTCGATCGTGAAGGTGCCGTATTGTCTACGGGTTTCGGATGAGGCGAAGATCTACGAAAAGCTGATCCAGAACTCCGAGCTGCGCGAAGCGCCCTGTGCGCCGGAAACCCTCAAGATCCTCAGCCGGTTCTCGGTGCTGACACGTCTGAAGCCGCATGAGAACTCAAATCTCTACAGCAAGATGCGGGTTTATGATGGCGAGAGCCTGAAAGACACCGACCCCAAGGCCAAGACCGTGCAGGAATATCAGGACCGCGCCGGTGTGGACGAGGGCATGAACGGGGTTTCCACCCGCTTTGCCTTCAAGGTGCTGTCGTCGGTGTTCAACCATGACACCAAAGAGGTCGCAGCCGATCCGGTGCATCTGATGTATGTGCTGGAAGGGATGATCAAGCGCGAACAATTCCCGCAGGAGACGGAGCAGAAATACCTGGAGTTCATCAAGACCGAGCTTGCGCCGCGCTATGAGGAGTTCATCGGCAACGAGATCCAGAAGGCCTATCTGGAGAGCTATACCGAATACGGCCAGAACGTCTTTGACCGCTATATCTCTTATGCCGATGCCTGGATTGAAGAGCAGGACTACAAGGACCCCGATACCGGGCAGCTCTACGACCGTGAGGTGCTGGACGCGGAACTGTCGAAGATCGAGAAGCCGGTCGGCATCGCCAATCCCAAGGATTTCCGCAACGAGGTCGTGAAATTTGCCCTGCGGCACCGCGCCAATACCGGCTCGAACCCGGCGTGGAACTCCTACGAGAAACTGCGCGATGTGATCGAAAAGCATATGTTCAGCCAGGTCGAGGAACTGCTGCCGGTGATCTCCTTCGGGTCCAAGAAGGACAGCCAGACCGAGAGCAAGCACCAGGAATTCGTCGAACGCATGCGCGAGCATGGCTACACCGACAGGCAGGTCCGACGCCTCGTCGAATGGTACATGCGAGTGAACAAGGCGGGCTAACAGGCGGGAGGTGTCTATATGCACCACTTCATCGACAGGCGCGCAAATCCAAAGGGCAAAAGCTTGGGGAACCGGCAACGGTTCCTCAGACGCGCGCGCGAGAACATCAAGGAACGCGTTGACCGTTCAGTCCGGGAAAAATCCATCGGCAAGGGCGAGAGCGTTCCGGAAAATGGCGAGAAAATCACCATTCCGGCCAAGGGGCTGAAGGAACCGCGCCTGTATCACGGCCCCGGCGGCAATCGCCGCCATGTGTTGCCCGGCAACAAGGAGTTTGTTGTGGGCGACACCATCGACCGGCCGCAGGGCGGTGCTGGCGAAGGCGGGCGCAAGGCCTCCGAAGATGGGGAGGGCGATGACGAGTTTTCCTTCACCCTGACGCGGGATGAATACCTTGAAATCCTGTTTGACGGGCTGGAGCTGCCGGATCTGGTGGAAAAGGCCACGGTGGAGACCGAAACCATCGGCACCCGCCGCGCCGGGCTGACCACCGCGGGCACACCTAACAACCTGAACCTCGTCCGCACCATGCGCAATTCGCTGGGCCGCCGCATCGCCTTGCAGCGCCCCACCACCAAGAGCCAGCGCGACCTGGAAGCGCAGATTGCCGATCTGGAAGCGGTCGAGGCGCGTTCGCCCAGCCAGGAGTCACTGCTGGAGGAGTTGAAGGTCAAACTCGACGGCATCAAGCGCAAGCGCCGCGTGGTCGGATATATCGACCCGCTGGATCTGCGGTTTGATACTTTTGTCCCGGAAAAGATCCGCAACTCCCGCGCCGTGGTCTTCTGCCTGATGGATGTCTCCGGCTCCATGCAGGAGCGCGAGAAGGATCTGGCCAAACGGTTCTTCCTGTTGCTGCATCTGTTCCTGACGCGCGGCTATGAGCACACCGAAATCGTGTTTGTGCGCCATACCCATTACGCGCAGGAAGTGGAGGAAGAGACGTTTTTCTACGCCCGCGAAACCGGCGGCACCATCGTCTCCACCGCGCTGGAAAAGATGAAGGAAATCATCGACGAACGCTATCCGCCGGACGAGTGGAACATCTACGGCGCACAGGCCTCGGACGGGGAGAATTTTGGCAATGACTCGGTGCGTTGCCGCAAGATCCTGACCGAGCAGTTGCTGCCGGTCTGCCAGTTCTACGCCTATGTGGAGATCGTCGAGGAGAGCGCCCAGATGCTGCTCGACAACACCGAGGCGGGCGAGGATCTCTGGCAGAACTACCGGCAGGTCAAGGACAAGGTCGCGCATTTCGAAATGCAGCGCGTGTCCGAACCCGGGCACATCTATCCGATCTTCCGGGAGTTCTTCCTGCCCAAGGTGAAAGGCTGATCCACATGCAGACTGCAAAATCCACCGCCACACCGCTGTTTACCGGGCCGGAGTGGACATTCGAGCTGTTGGAAAAGGCCCGCGACGCCATTGAAAAGATCGCGCTTGAGGATCTGGGGCTGGATGTCTACCCGAACCAGATCGAGATCATCTCGGCCGAGCAGATGCTGGATGCCTATTCCTGCGTCGGCCTGCCGCTGATGTATCACCACTGGTCTTTTGGCAAGCATTTCGCCCGCGACGAGGCGCTCTATCGCACCGGGCGGCAGGGTCTGGCCTATGAGATCGTCATCAACTCCAATCCCTGCATCAGCTACAACATGGAAGAAAACACCATGGCGATGCAGACGCTGGTGATGGCGCATGCGGCCTTTGGGCATAACCACTTCTTCAAGAACAACTATCTGTTCCAGCAATGGACCGATGCCGATGGCATCCACGACTATCTGGCCTTCGCCAAGAACTACATCGCCGCCTGCGAGGAACGCTACGGCTATGATGCGGTGGAGGAAATACTCGACGCTGCCCATGCGCTGCAATCGCAGGGCGTGTTCCGCTACGGTCGCCCGCCCAAGCCCACCGCCGAAGAGCGCAAGGCCATGCAGCAAATGCGGGAGGCGTATGAAAAAGGCCAAAGCGCGCTCGATATCTGGACCGACGCAACGCTTGGCCTGAAGCGCGACCCCGACGTGGACGGTGAAGACAGCGGCCATGCCGACCGGCGCAAGCAGATGAACATGCCGCAGGAGAACATTCTCTATTTCCTGGAGAAGCACAGCCCGGTGCTGGCCCCCTGGCAATGCGAAATCCTGCGCATCGTGCGGATGCTGGCGCAGTATTTCTACCCGCAGAAACAGACCAAGGTGATGAACGAGGGCTGCGCCACCTTTGTGCATTATTACATTGTCAACAAGCTCTACGATCAGGGGCTGATCACCCAAGGGGCGTTGATGGAGATCATGCACAGCCACACCAATGTGGTGATGCAGCCCGAGTATGATGATCCCCGCTATTCCGGCATCAACCCCTATGCGCTGGGCTTTGCGATGATGCAGGACATCCGGCGGATCTGCGAGGCGCCCACCGACGAGGATCGCGAGTGGTTCCCGGATATAGCGGGCGATCCGGACTGGCGCGGCGTGTTGCGCAACGCCTGGGCCAACTACCGGGACGAGAGCTTTATCCAGCAATTCCTGTCGCCGCATCTGATCCGCAAGTTCAAGCTGTTCACGCTGACCGATGATGAGACGCATCCGCAGCTGGTGATCAGCCAGATCCACAATCGCGCTGGCTACAGGGCGATCCGGCGTGACCTCGCCAGGCAATACGACCTGGCCTATATCGAGCCGGACATTCAGGTGACGGACGCGGATCTGAAGGGAGATCGGACCCTGAAACTCACCCATCGGGTGCGGGACAATGTGCATCTGGCCGAAGAGGATCGCGACGAAGTTCTCAGGCATCTGCGCCGCTTGTGGGGCTATGATGTCAAGCTCGCCGCCGTCGAGGCAACTGGCCAGACCTGATCCCGCTGCGGCATTGCGCTCTTGTGGCTGCGGTCGTACCCGGGAACGCTTCGGTCAGGGCGCGAGGGGTGGATAATGCGGGTGGAGGTCGTCGATCACGACCGGATGGGTGTGCGGCCGCGACGGATGCGCCAACAGATGCGGGTGGTCGTCGGGGAGATCCGGATGCGCGTGGGGCAGGGGGGCGGCGGAGCCGAGCGGCCAGGCCCGGCTCCCTGCGAGAAGGCCGACGATGCCGATCAGGGCGAGCACCACCAGGATTACCTCCTGCCCGAAATAGGTCATGCCCAGCCCGGCCAGCGGATAGCACAACAGCCAGCACGCGTGAGAGAGCGTGAATTGAGCCGCAAAGACGGCCGCCCGGTCCTCCGGGTGGGCAGAGCGGCGCAACAGGCGCCCCGCCGGCGTCAATGTCCCGGAATAGCCAATGCCGGCCAGAAACCAGCAGAGCAACAGGCCGCTCAGTGTCAGGCCGGCGACAGACCAGACGGCGGTTGCACAGAGCGATGCGCAGCCCAAGGCCGCGAAGCTCTGCATCACCTTGCGATCCTGCAGCTGATCGAGGAGGGCCGGCAGGAACAATGCGGTCAGCATTGAACCGGCGCCGAAGGCGCCAAGCACCAGCGCGACCTCCCCCTCGCCAAGGCCGAGTGACCCGCGTACCATCACCACCGTGTTCACGAACACCATCGAGGAGACCGCCGCAGCCGCCAGCGACAATCCCAGCAAACCACGCAGACGCGGGGTGCGCAGATAGATCCGCAGGCCCCGCGTGGTACGGTCATAAAACCCGCGCGGCGGTTGTGGTCTTGCTGCGGGCAGGCGGACCGAGATCACCAGCAATGCGGAGAGGGCAAAGCCCAATGCGGTGCCGAAGAACAGGGACGGGGCGCTGACAACTGTCAGCAGCAGCGCCGCAAGGGCGGGCGAGGCCAGGGACTCCAGGTCGTAAGCGAGGCGGGACAGGGACAGGGCACGGGTATAATCCTCTTCATCCGGCAGGATGTCCGGGATTGTGGCCTGAAAGGCCGGCGTGAAGCCTGCAGAGGCGGCCTGCAACAGAAAGACCAGCCCATAGATCTGCCAGACCGAACTGACAAAAGGCAGGCCGAGCACCACGGCGGCCCGGATCAGGTCGAGCATGACCAACCACATCCGCCGCGGAACCCGGTCGGCCAGCGCCGCGGCGATCGGGGCAAGGGTCACATAGCTGATCATCTTGATGGCAAGCGCCGTCCCCAGAACGCTGCCGGCGCGGTCACCGGCAATGTCATAGGCGGCCAGGCCAAGTGCCACCGTGGCCAGCCCAGTCCCCAAAAGCGCAATCACCTGCGCTGCAAAGAGGTGCCGATAGGTCCGGTTGTGGAACAGGTGCAACATCTGAAATCCTGGTGCCCCCTCGGGCGGGGCAGATGCAGCCTGCATCACGGGGAAGAGCGCCGCAAGAGAGCCGGAAGATCAAAAAAGCAGTTAACCCGAGAGAAACGCTGGAGCGCCATCCGCTATGACGCGCAGGCAGGCCGGGATAAAATGCAGGCAGGCGCTGACGGCGCAGCTCTGCGGCTTGGAAACGCGGACCGGGCGAACGGTCCGCGCTATTGGTGGGCCCTTGCGGGGGCAGGCGGCGTCGCGCCTGCGCGTGGATCAGAACTCCACGACGGCCCGGATCGACTTGCCCTCATGCATCAGCTCGAACCCTTCGTTGATCTGATCGAGGGTCAGCTTGTGCGTGATCATCGGATCGATCTCGATCTTGCCGTCCATGTACCAATCGACGATTTTCGGTACATCGGTGCGGCCGGAGGCGCCGCCAAAGGCGGTGCCACGCCAGGAGCGGCCGGTGACCAGCTGGAACGGACGGGTGGAGATCTCGGCCCCGGCAGGTGCAACACCGATGATGATGCTTTCGCCCCAGCCCTTGTGCGCGGCTTCCAGCGCGGTGCGCATCACGCTGACGTTGCCGGTGGCATCAAAGGTGTAATCGGCACCGCCGCCGGTGAGTTCAACCAGATGCGCCACCAGATCGCCGGTCACCTCGGAGGGGTTCACAAAATCGGTCATGCCGAATTTCTCGGCCATTGCGACCTTGCCGGGGTTGAGGTCGACGCCGACGATCTGATCCGCACCGGCCAGACGCAGGCCCTGGATCACATTGAGGCCGATGCCGCCGAGGCCAAACACGATGGCGGTGGAGCCGATTTCGACCTTGGCGGTGTTGATCACCGCACCGATGCCGGTGGTCACGCCGCAGCCGATGTAGCAGACTTTGTCAAAGGGGGCGTCCTCACGGATCTTGGCCAGCGCGATTTCGGGCACCACAGTATGATTGGCAAAGGTGGAACAGCCCATGTAGTGGTGGATCGGCGTCCCGTCAGGAAGCGAGAAACGGGTGGTGCCATCGGGCAGGAGCCCCTGACCCTGCGTGGAGCGGATCGCCTGACAGAGGTTGGTCTTGGGGTTGAGACAGTAATCACACTCGCGGCACTCTGGCGTATAAAGCGGGATCACGTGATCGCCGGGTTTCAGGCTTTTGACGCCTTCGCCCACCTCGATCACCACACCGGCGCCCTCATGGCCGAGGATCGCCGGGAAGATGCCTTCGGGGTCATCGCCGGAGCGGGTGAATTCGTCGGTGTGGCACAGGCCGGTGGCCTTGATCTCTACCAGAACCTCACCCGCCTTTGGGCCTTCGAGGTTCACTTCCATGATTTCCAGCGGCTTGCCTGCTTCGAGAGCCACTGCGGCGCGGGTCTTGATCATCGCTTTGTCCTTCTTCTCAGACTTTTCAGGCCGTTACGCGCGTGCGCCGCCTGCTCCTGGAGCAAGCCTGCACGCGTAGATCCGGCCGGTTTGGTCGCCGGGGCGACCGTGTTCCACGGGGCTGTCGGGCACTGTGCGGATTTCTTAACAGCTACATCACGCCACGGGGCGTGCGCAACTGTCGAAAGCCGGGGCGCTCGTGCATCGTCAGGATGATCTATAGCGGGCGCAGGCGGGGCGGGTGGTGCTTAAAACCGACAGAAGCGTCATTCCCTGCGTCATGCCCCGCCATTGCGCTCAAGTTTCCGTGGAGTGGCTTGAGATTACCGGCGGTCGCGTCCATCTTGGCAGACAGGCGCGTGGCGGATGAATGCCGGGCGCGGGGCAAGCGTTTGGGAGGCAAAGACAGATGAATATCGGTGATGTGGCGGCCAGGTCGGGATTGCCGGCCAAGACGATCCGCTACTATGAGGACATCGGTCTGATACGTCCCAACCGCAGCGCCAATGGCTATCGCTGTTTCGAGGAGCGCCACCTGCACAAGCTGGCGTTTCTGGGCCGGGCACGGGCGCTGGGGTTCTCCATCGAGGATTGCCGGGTCCTGCTTGGGCTTTACGAGGATGAAACGCGCGCCAGCGCGGACGTAAAGCAATTGGCTCAGGCGCATTTGACCAAGATCGAGGCAAAGATCGCCGACCTTGAGGCCATGCGCGAGACTTTGCGAGAGTTGATCACCTGTTGTGCCGGCGATAATCGCCCGGATTGTCCGATCCTGAAAGACCTGTCTGGCGATTGCGAGGACACGGGCTGAATGCTGCGTTTCCTTTTGCGGACGCCGCCGGCCGGTTGATGGCAGTGCGTGGTGGCGACGGGGGAGCTCCCGCCCGTCGGGAGTGCATCTGAAATGCACCGCCCTCCCGTTGGGCCGAGCGCCGCGCCCTATGGGCGCGGCGCGGGCGCGTCCGGATCGGGAGCCTGTGCCTATTCTGCGAGGTCTGCCGGCCAGAACGGGTTCGACCAGGCGCGTTTGCCGGCGCGGTCAATGACCGTCACCCGCAACCACGGGCTCTGGGCCAATTGGCCAAGCGCAATGGTGGCCTCTGTCAGGCTGCTACCGGTGACCATGGTTGATGCATTGCCCGGCGCTTGCACGATAACCGTGGTGGCCGCAGAGCATTTGACGCGGACGCGGTCGTCCTCATACCAGATGCCGTGGATCTCCGGCCCCTGCGAGGAGTAGAACAACCCCGCCTTCAGGGCGTCCAGGAGGGCCTCGGGCGTGTTCTCGCGGGCCTTCACCATGACCCAGCCGCCAAAGGCATCCGGTGCCTTGAAATGGGCGTCATCCGTCGCGATCAGGGTCAACCTGCGCCCTTCGGACAGCAGCAGATCCAGCGTCGGCATGCCGGTGCCCCGGTCTGCAAAGCTGTGCGACTCGTGGTTGTAGACTTCCACCGCATGGGCTGCGGTGATGCTGCGGGCATCCGCCATCGTCAGCCCCGACCATTGCGGATGGGCGAGAGCGACAAAAGCGCCTGCCTTGCGGGCGCGCTCGGCGATCTCCGGTCCGGTTTCCTGGCCCGGAACCGGTTGGAAATCGGGGGAATGCGACGGTTCGAAATCGGCCGGGAGCCCGACCGCCAGGAGGTGCCACAGCGCGCCGTTTTCCTGTGCGCCCGAGTGCAATTCAGCTCCCAGGAGCGTGGTGAAATTTTCGTCCCGATAGGGTGTCGTGTCGGTAATCGGGTAGTTCCAGCGTCCAACGAAGTGATCGGTGAGCGCGATGAAATCATAGCCTTCCGCCTTGTACCTTCTGCAGACCTCTTGTGGCGGCAAGGCGCCATCGGTCATGTCAGAATGCGTGTGCAGATTGCCGCGGAAGAAGCGGCCGGGCGTGTCGAAGGGGGGCAGTTGCATGCGGCTCTCATTTGGTCTGATCGTCAATTCCGCCCCTCTACCGGGGGACTGCAACAGGTGCATGACGCATTCATGACACGGCAAAGGCTTGTGCGTTGCCTGAACCGAGGGGGATCGCGTGCGCCCGGAGCGCGTGCCCGGGGCGCATGACTGATGAAAGAGGGGGAGGCGGGAGGAGCCACGCCCGACCAGTCCCGCAGCGTGTCGATGCACTCTGCGATGCACCGGCAGGCCGGTACAGATGCGCCCCGTCCCGCAAGCTCGGCTTGCGAGAGGGCAAAGCGCGCGGTGCCACGGCACCGTTGGGAAGCGGCACCCGCATCGGGAATGGAGGAGACCGGCGGGGCCACATCGCGCGGGCGCTGCCATACGCATTCCAAACCTCAGGTGCAAGTGACTGACTGGGGTGTGCGCGCTGTCAGGGCTCAGTCCTAGGTCTGCTGGCAGACGTGGGGTGTCTGGACGATCTGAAGAACCACAGTTCGCGCCGCGGCCCCCGCACAAGCGTGGGGTAAAGCGACTTTGGCGCCTGTAGACCCGGAGATGTCCGGATATCTGCCGTGATCGACCGTTAATAATACGCGAAAATTTTCCGGATGGAGGCCAAAGGGTGCCATCAAACCCGCGGGTTCGATGGGGTCCGGGCTGGCGACAACGCTCACGGAGGAGAGGGTAAGGGGCCGAAGGCGTCTGTCCGGAGCCTCGCTCAATTCGGGATTCAAAAAACCAAACGAACATTCAATAAATATGAAAAATCATATACATCAACGCCTTTTGCGATGCAGCATTCCTTCAGGTTGCGGGTCTGAAATTTCAATAAACAATCTAAGGTTGTTAAATACTTGAGTGCGTTAATTATTCGTGCGACTTGTTTACAGACCGTTAACCCGCTGAAAGTGCTGTGTTTTGTTTTCAATTATTTTTCTGTTGGTGATATCGGGTTTTGGTGCTTTAATGATTCACGTGAAGTTGCTAATGTGCAATTTGTGAGTGTTTTGCCATAGTGGCTCTAGTAACTTGTATGGCGAGAGTGTCCAATGGTTGTAGTTTTGAAAGTCCGTCAGTACGGCGCGTTTGGTGTATTCAGACCAGATGGGGAACCCATTCAACTCGGTGCGAAGCATCAGGCGCTCATGGCGCTTCTGATCACCGCCGAAGACGGGATCCGAACACGCGCATTCCTGGAACATACCCTGTGGAGCTTTGCGCAGCCCGAACAGGCCAAGGCAAGCCTGCGCACTGCGCTGTCCACTTTACGAAAACATATCGGTCCCTCGGCGTCCGCCGCTCTGACTGCAAATCGAGAGCGCGTCACGCTCAATCTCGATATGGTCGAGGTGGAAAATGATCCCAGCCGTGGTGTGTTTATGGAAGGTTTTGAATTGCCCCATGAGCATGCATTTGCGGAATGGCTGACCGAAATGCGGGATCAATCGCAGGGGCGCAGTGCTGCGCCGCAGGACCCGCCCTGGGGACCGCGTGACCGCAGTCGCGTCATTCTGGATGAATTGTTGCCCTCGATTGCGGTGCTGCCATTTATGCAGCGCTCTCCGGGCGGCTCGAACGCGCCGTTGGGGGCGATCCTGTCCGAGGAATTGTCACGCCACCTGTCGCGCAGTCAGGCCTTCTCCGTGACCTCCTACATGGCGTCCCGGCAGTTCAGTCTTGAGGAGGTGCGCCCGGCCGAAGTGTCCTCGGTGGCGGGGGTCAGTTACCTGGTCTCCGGTTCGGTGTTCCTCAACGGCCATGACTACATTGCGCAGATCGATCTGCACGACTCGCACCGGGAAAAGGTGATCTGGTCACGGGAATTCCGCGGTAGCCTGTCAGGCCTGTTGATGGGGCAGAGCACGGCGCTGCGCGAGGCCACCAGCCAGATCGGCCAGACCGTCGTTGGCGAAGCGGTGCGGCTGGTCAGTTTCCGTCCCTTGTCGAACCTGGCCAATCACACATTGCTGATGGCGGCGATCGTGATGATGCAGAGCAAGCATCTGGACCAGTTCGAGAAATCCAACGAGATCCTGGATACGTTGATGGAGCGCGAAATGCACCATCCGGTGGTGCTGACCTGGGCCGGGATCTGGCATGTGATGCGGGTGCAAAAGGGCCTGTCGGAGGATCGTCACAAGAGCACGCTGATGGCGGAGAACCTCGCCAATGCCGCCTTGGCGCAGGACCCGGCGTTTTCTCTGGCGCATACGCTGAAGGGTATGATCGCCAGCTATCTGACCTTTGATTTCGACACTGCGCAGTATTCCTATGACAAGGCGTTGCAGGATAATCCGAACGAAGCACTGGCGTTGCTTCTGAAAGGGGCCACCCGGGCCATGCAGAACCACCCCGATGAGGGGCTGCGCCTGACCGAGGCCGCGCGCAAGCTGACGCCGCTTGGCCCGCAGCGCTACTATTTCGACTCGCTCGCGGCATCGGTCAATCTTGCTGCACGGGACTATGATCGTGCGATCGAGCTTGCCGATCAGTCTCTTCAGGAGAACGACAGCTATCCGGCCACGTTGCGCACCAAGGCGATCGCGTTGCAAATGTCGGGACGCGGCCAGGAGGCGCGGGATGTGGTGGAATGCCTGATGAAGGTGACGCCGGATTTCTGCCTGTCACGCTACATGCAGGAACATGCCGCTGCGTTTACGCCGTCCGGACAGGATTGGGTCAGTGCGCTGCGCGAGGCCGGCGTTCCGGAGTGATCTTACCTTCGCCACCTGAGCGATATCTCTGCTGGAACGGGAGCCTTCGGGCTCCTGTTTTGTATCGCGCATTGTGTCTGGTTTCCGGAATGTGATCGCAGGTTTGGTGCTGCTAGGGGTCTGATTCCAATGAATAAGCCGTGGGTTTCCTGTGCCGCGTGTTTTTTTTGCGAAAAACCCCTTGCAGCCCCTCTCAACAGATATTAGAAGGCCCCTCACAGACAGTGTTGGGATGTAGCCAAGTGGTAAGGCAACTGTTTTTGGTACAGTGTACCGTAGGTTCGAATCCTACCATCCCAGCCACCAACTCCTGAACATCGTAGCAAGACTGTCGCCAAGAACCGGTGACCGGAATGCCCCCGTTTAGTGCTTCAGTTTACTGGCTAGGGTCAGGATGCATTGATTTCCGCCACAGCGCGTGATTCACGGCCTCGAGAATGGAGCGGTGACATGTCTGATTTCTTCTGGCTGATCGACGCGCAGGTGGCGTGATCGAAACCTGTCTTTCCGAAACCTCATGGCAAGCCTCGGGTCGATGACAGGCGAGTATTGAGTGGGATTATCTTCATCGTTCGCAATGGCTTGCGTTTGCGCGACGCTCCTGCTGCCTATGGTCGAAACAAGACGCTTTACAGCCGCTGGAAGCGTTGGAGCGAGAAAAGTATCTTTGCGCGGATGATGTTCGGGCTGGCTACGGCCCACGGCGAACAGAAGACTGTGATGATCCCTCTCATTGAATGCTTCGCAACCAAATGCCGGGTCGGTGCGTACAGCAACGGCACGACGGCCCTTTCAAGCTACGAACCGTGCACCCCCTCCATACGCGAAAGGCGCCGGAGCATCTGCTCGGGCGCCGCTATCACCGTTTGTCAGAGATCAGGACAGAGGCACCGGCGATAGGTATTGTCCTTGACAGCCCCGCGCAGGCTTATGCTTTCGTTTGCGCCTGCATCTGCATTCTCTGACGTCTCGCCGGAACGATCAGCCCCTCAGCTCAGTGGCTTTGACACAAACCTAGTGTGTCCAGGGGCCGCGGCGGTTGGTGGCGAAGTTCTCGCCATAGCCGCCGGCGCGCAGGTTGGGCTTACGGGTCTTGGGCTCTTGTACCTCAACGTCGATGCCGTGATCCTCGGCATATTCCAGGGCTTCTTCCTTGCTGTCGAACTTCAGGCGCACCTGGCTTTGGGTATCGGAGGAGGAGGTCCAGCCCATCAGTGGGTCGACTTCGCGCGCGCTGGCCGGGGCGTATTCCAGCACCCATTTCCGCGTCTTGGCCATACCAGAGGTCATGGCGTTTCGAGCTGGCCGGTAAATCCGCGCGCGCATGGCTGTCTCCTCAAGAAGATTCCTTTGCCTCTATATGCGATGGATGCAGCGGCGCGGCAAGATTGCAAATGTCACGGATCGGAATGGCGTTGTGCAGGCGCCACCCCGCGATCCGGCGGGCAGGGGATGTTTGACTTGCCCCTTGAAGTGGAACAAAAACGGACCAAACTCTGTCTGCGTGCCCGACAAGGAGTCGCTGATGCCCTACGCCCATTCCGACAAGACCCTGCCAATGATGGCTGACCGCGCGCCGGAGCGACGCGAGAAGCTGGAAGGGGGCAAGAAATTCATCATGCAGACGGCTTTTGCGCCGGCAGGCGATCAGCCAACAGCGATCGCCGAACTGAGCCAGGGCGTCCTGGGCGGCGAGCGCGATCAGGTGCTGCTGGGGGCGACCGGGACCGGCAAGACCTTCACCATGGCCAAGGTGATCGAGGAAACGCAGCGCCCGGCGATCATCCTTGCACCCAATAAAACGCTGGCGGCGCAGCTTTATGGCGAGTTCAAGGGCTTCTTCCCGGAGAACGCGGTCGAGTATTTCGTCTCGTTCTACGACTACTACCAGCCCGAGGCCTATGTGCCGCGCTCGGATACCTACATCGAGAAGGAAAGCCAGATCAACGAACAGATCGACCGGATGCGCCACTCGGCGACGCGGGCGCTGCTGGAGCGCGATGACGTCATTATCATTGCATCGGTGTCCTGCATCTACGGGATCGGCTCGGTCGAGACCTATTCGGCGATGACCCAGGACCTGGTGGTCGGGAAGGATTACGACCAGCGCCAGATCATGGCCGATCTGGTGGCTCAGCAATACAAACGCAACGATCAGGCGTTTCAGCGCGGCTCTTTCCGGGTGCGGGGCGACACGCTGGAGATTTTTCCGGCACACCTTGAGGATCGGGCGTGGAAGCTGTCGTTTTTTGGTGAAGAACTGGAGGCGATCACCGAATTCGATCCGCTGACCGGCGAGCGCACCGGCAGTTTCGAGAAAATCCGTGTTTATGCGAACTCCCACTATGTAACGCCCAAGCCGACGCTCAATCAGGCGGTGATCTCGATCAAGAATGAGCTGCGCCAGCGGCTTGATAATCTGGTGAGCGAGGGCAAGCTTCTGGAGGCGCAGCGGCTGGAGCAGCGCACCAATTTTGATATCGAGATGCTGGAGGCGACGGGCCATTGCAACGGGATCGAGAACTATTCGCGGTACCTGACCGGGCGCGCTCCGGGGGAGCCGCCGCCAACGCTGTTCGAGTTCATCCCCGACAACGCCATTGTCTTTGCCGATGAGAGCCATGTGTCGGTGCCGCAGATCGGTGGCATGTACAAAGGCGACCATAGGCGCAAGTTCACGCTGGCCGAGCATGGCTTCCGCCTGCCGTCCTGCATGGACAACCGGCCACTGAAATTCGAGGAATGGGACGCCATGCGCCCGCAGTCGGTTTTTGTTTCGGCAACGCCTGCCGCCTGGGAGCTGGAGCAATCCGGCGGTGTGTTCTCGGAGCAGGTGATCCGACCCACCGGGCTGCTGGACCCGGAGGTGGAGATCCGCCCGGTGGACATGCAGGTGGACGACCTGCTGGACGAGATCCGCAAGGTCTCGGCCAACGGGTATCGCACGCTCGCCACGGTGCTGACCAAACGCATGGCGGAGGACCTGACCGAATACCTGCACGAACAGGGCATCAAGGTGCGCTACATGCACAGTGACATCGACACGCTGGAACGGATCGAGATCCTGCGCGATCTGCGGCTGGGGGCGTTTGACGTGCTGGTCGGGATCAATCTTCTGCGTGAGGGGCTCGACATCCCGGAATGCGGGCTGGTGGCCATTCTCGATGCCGACAAGGAAGGGTTCCTGCGCTCGGAAACCTCGTTGATCCAGACCATCGGGCGCGCGGCGCGCAATGCCGACGGCAAGGTCATCATGTATGCCGACCGGGTCACCGGATCCATGGAGCGGGCGATCGGGGAAACCAACCGCCGTCGAGAAAAGCAGATCGCCTACAATACGGAACACGGCATCACGCCAGAGACCGTGCGCAAGAATGTCGATGACGTACTGGCCGGTCTCTATGAGGGTGATACCGATATGTCTCGGGTCACGGCGACGGTGGACAAGCCGCTGCATGGCGCGAATTTCGAGGCCCACCTAGCCGGGCTGCGCGAGCAAATGCGCAAGGCGGCGGAGAACCTCGAATTCGAAGAGGCCGCACGCCTGCGTGACGAGGTCAAGCGGCTGGAAGCGGTGGACCTTGCCATCGCCGACGATCCGCTGGCCCGCCAATCTGCGGTCGATGCCGCGGCGGAACAGGCGACCAAAACCCGCGGTCGCTCCACTGCGGGGCGTCCGGGGCAGCGTGGCGGCAACGTGAAGCGGCGCGGTCGCTGACGTGCCGGATCAACGGCCGCGCGCCTTGGCAATGCACCAGAGCGCGGTTGGCGTGGCTTAGTTCCGGGCCGGATCGGGCAGCGGCAAACAGCCCGGCAGGCCAGCTGGCAAGACCAGGACGCCCCCGGCATCATAAAGACGGGCTGCGGCGTCGGGCGCCGCGACGGTAATCGTCATGCTCAGACGGTTGCCCGTCATGATCGACATGTCGGGGTCGAGCCGCGCGGTGAAATCCGGCCCCGGAAGGATCACCACATAGGCCGGGGCGGCATCACTCATCAGACTGACCGCCACAAGGATGCCCAGCCATGTCAGCAACAGGCAGGGCAGGGCGAGCAGAAGATGCTTAATAGTCATGCACATGCTCCACCCGGAGCCCCTGCGCCGCCAGCATGCGAAGGCGTGCCGCCAACTCTGGCACCTTGACCATGATCAGGTGGCGATAGTCGTCCGTCCCTTGTCTGGCAAAACTATGCAGCGCATAGGGATAGGTCGCCTCGGGCGCGAGTGCGGTCAGCATGATATCGTCATTGCCGGCAATCTCGACAAAGCTTGCACCGGCCTCGGCCATCTCGATCAGGAGCTCGGTCAGCGCTCGATACCGGGGTGTTCGGATCACGATCCCTTCGGGGCGTTCGTCCTCGATCGTAACGCCGGGCAGGGCGGCCAGTTGCGCGGCGGGTATATCGCGCACCACCATATGCAGGTGCAACGCATCCCCTCCGGACTGCGCGACAGCAGCCGCGATCACCCGCGCATAGGCGGCTTTGGCCCCGTATTCGAGGCCGAGCGCCAACTGCCGCTCCTGATCGCGCAACGTATCCGCGCCTGCCGCATCGCGCAGGGCGGCGGCGTCTGCCTCAAAGTCCCATTTATACCAAGGCGTTTGTTGCAGAAAGTTCGCATAGGCCGCGGCCTGTTCGGCCGACAGCGTGTCAGTTGCGGCGCGCTGGTTGCCCCGCAGCCATGTGGTGACCCGGCCCAGAGTTTCCTCATATGCGGCCTTCAACGCCAGTTCGAGCGTGAAGCTGGTGCCGATGACATAGACCATCTGCTTGGTGCCGGCATCGACACCGCCGTGGGCGGCGGCGGTTTCGGTCAATGCGCACAGCGAGCTCCAGAACCCCGCAATGGATCGAAGATACGCAAAATCATGCGGGTCGCCCTGTTTCAGAACGCGCCCGTAATCGTCATAGGCGTGGACGATGTGCCATTCGGGATAGGTCATCAGCGTCCGGGATTCCGGTCGGTGCTGGCTGGCGGGCAGCAGCGCATCGTAAGGGTCCGGGTGCTGGGTGCCCCGGCAGGTCGTCTCCACATAGGCGACGGGGGCGATCAGCAGAACGACCAGCACGCCGCCCGCCAGCAGCAACCAGCGCAGGAAACGCCACAGGCGCGTCATCTGCGCTCTCCGATCAGCAGGCCGGACCCCAGCGCAAACCCACCCAGCGCCAGGTGGGGCAGGTTGGCCGCGATGCGCAACACCGACAGCTCCGGGCCGAGCGAGTCATTGGTAAAGATACCCAGATCGAGAAAACCATAGCCTGTGAACAGGCCAAAGATGCCATCGCCAAGGTAGGCCGCACCAAACAGCAGCAGGAACAGCCGTGCCGCAGTGCGCGACATCAGGGCCGCGATCAACGCCCAGAGCGCCGAGGCCACGTGCAGCGCGTCGTCATAGATGTCGAGCGCGAAGATGCCAAAGGCCAGCCCCTCGGCATCCGTGAGGCCGGGGACATAATTCAGCGATGCCGCGATCATCAGCGCGACGAAATAGGCGAGGCAGATTTTTTGCAGAAGGCTCATAGCGTCCTGAGATAGCTGTCCCAGAGGTTGTTGCGCAAGACAAGCCCCGGGTCGAGTTGCCGCTTGGCGGCGGAGAATTCCGAGGCGCGCGGATAGGCCGCTGCCAATTGCTCGGGCCGTGCATGCGGGCGATAGGGCAGGTAGTAGCTGCCGCCAAGCGCGGTGATCCTGTCGATCAGCACACGCGTCATGCGGGCCATGTCCGCCTCGGCCCGCTGCGTCAGTTCCTGACTGAACGACATCACCGCCGCAATCCGCGGTTCGGTTGCGTAGGACAGCAGGCTTTCGTCGTCCTGCGCCACATAGCGCAGGGTGACGTTCAGAAACTCCTGATAGGAGGCGGGAATGACTTCGCGGCAGACCGCCAGGAACTCCGGGAAACGATCAAAGCCGATGAAATACTCGTGCAGGATGTCCGTGCGTTCCGGCGTGCGGTCATCCAATGTGGCCACCGGTTCATTGATCAGGCTGTTGCGGGTCACTGCGCCGCCGCCAATCGCGGGGCCAAGGGTGGTTTCGTTCCACCAGCGGAACCGCTTCATCGGTTCCCGACCCAGCTGCGCGCGATAGATCCGGCTGGCGACATGCGCCATCCACCCGGATCCGGCTGCGGCCGGGAGATCGTCCTGATCTTCGCTGTCGCGGTAGGTGACCAGCAGCGCCTCCTGAAAAAACGTGGCGCGTCCGACGTTGAGGCGCCCGTAGGCCATGGAGACATCGGGGTCCGCGATCGCATCGCGGAACGCCGTGGCGAAGGTCTCGGCGGGCAAGGCTGTATATTGCGGCACCAGGCGCCGGTTTGGCAGCATGTCCACCTCCAATTCGGTGATGGCGCCAATCAGCCCGTAGCCCCCCATCGCCTGATTGAACAGATCGCTGTTCTGCGTGCGCGAGCAGGTGACCAGCTCTCCATCCGGCAACACCATCTGCACGGAGCGCACGGTCGATCCCATCGGGCCATGCGGCACCGGCCAGCCATGCGCATTGACGCTATAGGTGGCGGCAACGCCAAAATCATTGTTGGATTGCATGACCTTGGGCGAGAACCCCTGCGGGTCGAGGGCGGCAATCACCTGCGACCAGCGCGCGCCTGCATGGACCCGATAGCTGCCAGCCGCGCGGTCGAGTTCGACAAACCCGTTGTCAAAGGTCACTGCGACACCGTCGCGGGGGATCGCCTGCCCCCCCATCGAGTGGCGCGCCGCGCCGATGTTGAACGGGCGCCCGTCGGCCCGCGCGCTGCGCAACTCCGCACGGACGGCCTTTACCAAGGCCGGGCCCGGATCTTCGCGCAGGTGCAGATGCGTGTGCACCGGCGTTGCGGACAGGCCGCTGGCATCGTTGAGATGGGTGGATCCTGCAAGCGGGGCAAGGCGCTGGGTGCCGTCGAGGACAGGTTGCCTTGCACCAAAGCGGCTGGCTGCGGCCCATCCTGCCGCTCCGCCCGCACCAATCAGGAAAGCGCGTCTGGCGAGCTTCTGCATCTGGTCTCCAAATCAAATGAGTCAAATCATGTGCAGCATCGCCCTTTGACGACACAGCGGGGCCAACTATGACCCGTTCCCCGGGGGAATGTCAGGTCAAGATTTTCCGGAACTTCCCCCTTTTGTCGGGGCGTGCAGGGCCTGCGTATTTCTGCTTTCGGTTTTGGGGCCATGGATTTATGAAGACCATCATGCGGACCGGTTGCTGCCTGCCAGTTCCGGTTTCGCGCTGCCCTTTCGGAGTGGTCAGAGGCTGATCGACTCCTTGGTTACGTAGACCGCAGGCCAGAGGCCAGCCCAAGTGAGAGCCCCATGATAATCACACAACTAGTTACCCATTCCGGCGGCTTTCATGCCGATGAGTTGCTGTCCTCCGTGGTTCTGACCCGGCTCTATCCGGACGCCCAAATCTACCGCAGTCGGGACGCGGAGTGGATCTCTCCGGCACCGGGACGTCTGATTTATGATGTCGGCCGGGCCTACGACCCGCAGGCCGGTATCTTTGACCATCACCAGAAGGACGCCCCGCTGCGCGACGATGGTCAACCCTACAGCTCGTTCGGATTGATCTGGAAGCATTTTGGTGCCGACTACCTGCGCGCGCTGCAGGTGCCGGATGCGGACATCGGCGCCATACACGCATCATTTGATGCAGGTTTTGTCCTGCCGGTGGATCTGATGGACAACGGCGCCCTGGACCCGTCGGTGGCCGGCCCGTTGGCGGATCTGACGCTGCCGTCTTTGCTGGAAACGCTGAAGCCTTCCTTCGACGATCCCGATCCGCAGGCGGATGACACGGCGTTTGCCGCAGCGCTTGGCGTGGCGCGGGCCTTTGTCGAGGCGAGCATTCGGCGCAAGGCGGCGAAACGGCGCGCAGAGGCGCAGGTGTTGGAGGCGATCACGCAGGCGGGCGAGTCCCGGGTGCTGGAGCTGCCGCAGGGCATGCCGTTTCGCGCCGCGATCGAGGCGGCAGGGGCCTCGCATCTGTTATTCGTGGTACATCCGCGAGGGGCGGACTGGACGCTGACCACCATTCGGACCGGTGACGATACCTTTGACAATCGCGCCGATTTGCCCGCGGCCTGGGCCGGGCTCACCGATGCGGCACTGGAAGCTGCCAGCGGCGTGAGTGGTGCGAAATTCTGTCACAACGGGCGGTTCATCGCCGTGGCCGAGAGCCGCGACGCGATCCTCAGGATGGCGGATCTGGCGGTGGCAGAGGCCCTGTCGTCGGCGTGAGCCGCCCGCGATAGCGCACGATCAGCCCGATCAGCGGCAGTCGTACCGCCACGTCAAAGCAGAACGCCCCCGCGGGATCAGCATATTCCACCGCGTCACTGCGTGGCAGCAGGCGGCGCGGCAGGGGCAGGCCCAGACACCAGCCACGTGTCACCGGATAGGCCAGCCCACCGGCCGTCTGCCGCAGGGCGATGACAAAGCACAGCGGCCCGAACCGTTCGGTGACCGTGCCATCGCCGGGTGTGCCAAAGGGCGCGAGGATTGAGCGGAAACGCTTGTGGCCGAACCGCCGCACCCAGATCTCGCGCGCCCCCTCCCGGAGCACATCCACCTGCACCGGCACATCCTGACCGGCGGCGGGAAAGCCGATGAGGCGCCGGATGATCCGCGCCAACGGATGTGCGCCAGTTGTCACCGTGGCTGTTCCCTGCCAGCGACTGGCGTCGATGGTGTCATGCAATGCCTGTACCGTAGCGGGCAGCGCCGCAAAGCCAGACCCCAGCGCGGTGCGAAAGACGGGCTGGATCGGCGTTGTCCGCGTGGCGGTCTGAATATCAAGCCCCCGCGCCTCTGCCAGAATGTCCGCGAGGCTGACCTCGCACAGGCAAGCACGGGCACCGGCGGGCAGATCGGCAGCGGGGCGATCGCGGCAGAGCAATCTGCGACAGAGCGCCTGGGCCACAAGCGTGGGCACCTCCGGTCCGTCGCCAGCACCGGCGATCAAGGTCCACCGGCGCGTTTCGTAGTGACCAGAGGTGGCGCGCCCGCGCAGCTCGACACTCATGCCGCCGCGATCACTTCCGAAGGTCTCAAAGGCCTGAGCGCACCGCCGCAGCATTGGGGCGAGGGGGGCGAGGGATCTGATCCAGCCCATCCTGACAGGCAGGCCCAAGATACGCAGCCCGTGATGCAGCAGCGGCAGCTCCAGCCCGGCGCGAAACAGCACTGTGCGGGCATTGAAATAACCCGGGAGCAGCTGCAGGTCCGGCGCGCCCATATGGGCCGCCCAGCGGTGCAAAGATGCGCGGCCTGGCAGCGACAGCGTTTCGCGACGGGTCCCGCTCCAGCCGGTGACCTGCGCAGGCAGGCCGCCCCGTGTGATCGGGATGGGCTGGCCAACCTGTGCCAGAATGGCGTGGATCACCGAAAGACCACGCGGCGCCCGGTTGCCGGGCAGGATGGTGCTTTCGATCCGGTCGATCTGCGTCAGGCCTGCGGCGAGGTCTTTGACTGCGGCGGAGGACAGGCCGGGCACGCTGGAGGCACCGGACAGGACAACACACCCTTTGCGGCGCGCGTCGGCGTCCAGCTCAGAGATACCCGCGGAAAAGCGGGCGTCGTCCGAGAGGTCGATGTAGTGGGCCCCGCAGGCCAGCGCTGCATGTGCAAGCGCATAGGGCGCGTCGCCGTAGGCCTGGAAGGGACCCGCCGTGTCGATCACGATCCGGGGCCGGAGCGCTGCAACATCGGTCGCAAGGGATCGGCTGCTGCGGTCCAGCGAGATCGGCGTTCCGCCATGTGCCGCGCAATGCGCCTCCGCATCGCGTAAGGAGCGCCCGGCAACCAGAACCTCGATGCCGCCTTGGCGGGCCAGGGCGGCGCTGAGCCGGCCGCCAAAGACCCCGTATCCGCCCAGCACCAGGACCCGGTTATTCAAGAATGCGCCCTCTGAGATCGTCCGAGGGCAGCAGACAGCTGCGCCGCCCGATCACGTAGCGATTTGCCGCGATCCGGTCATAGAGCCAGTTGCCGATGGGCGTCGGGATCAGCTTCAGGACAGCCAGGGCCCGCCACGGCCAGCCGATGGCCCGCATCGCCGCGCAAAAGGCGGCAAGTTTGGTGAAGGCGCGACCGTCGACGATTACGATATTCGTGGACCAGTCATGCGGATCAAGCCCATGCGCCAGATAGAGCGATTGCCCGGTCCCGGATTGCGCGGTGACAAAACGAAACCGCGCTGCCCTGTCATGGCGGGCCATGAACCGCGCAAAGGCCGAACACATGATGCAGGCCGCATCAAAGACGATCAGATCCTGTGTCGGGGGTGGCATTGGCCCTCTCCCAGATAGATGCGGTCCAAGATCTAGCAGCCCCGGCGCCGGTTGGGAATGCGGCGAAGTGTGCCCGCCTTTCAACCCCGCCCGCGGTAGGGCGGCACGCCCTGATCGGGAATCCAGACATCCTCGGGACACGGGCCGGTCTGGTAGAAGACATCGATCGGGATGCCGCCGCGCGGATACCAGTAGCCCCCGATGCGCAGCCACTTCGGTGCCAGGAAATCCGCCAGGCGACGGGCGATCGAGACGGTGCAATCCTCGTGAAAGGCCCCGTGGTTGCGGAACGCCCCGAGGTAGAGTTTCAACGATTTGCTTTCCACCAGCCAGTCACCCGGCACATAGTCGATCACCAGATGGGCAAAATCCGGCTGGCCGGTCATCGGGCAGAGCGAGGTGAACTCGGGCGCGGTGAAGCGCACGTTATAGGTCACGTCGGCTTGCGGGTTCGCCACCCGCTCCAGCTCGGCAGTTTCGGGAGAGGCGGGCAGGGTGGTCGCGCCGCCCAGCTGTTTCAGATTGCTGTAGATACTGTCGGTCATGGTCGGAATTCCAAAGGTCAGACGCCGCGCTGATTGCCCCAGATCAGGACATGCAGTTGCGGCAGGATACGGGGGGTGAGCCAACCCTTGCCCACGGTTTCGTCGATCAGCCAGCGCAGGCGGGCGGTGGTCTGATCAAGATCAACGGGGCTTTGCGGGTCCACCTCGGGGTTGCCGGGTTGCAGGAACAGCGGCAGCTGCGGATGCCGGTCGTGGGCGGCGCGGGCAAAGGCGAGGTCGGCCTTGTCAAAGATCACGATCTTCATCACCGTTTGCCCCGCTCGCTCCGCCGCCGCGAGGCAGCGGTCGAACTTCAGCCAGTCGGTTTTGTGGCCACTGGAAGGCGGTTTGGGGCTGAGCACCAGCGTATCGAGCCCGGCGAACCAGTCCTGCGCGATGGAGCCCTGCGTCTCCAGTGCAAAGCGATAGCCTTCCTCCTGGCCGATGGCGATCACCGGGGCAAAATCCTGAATGGCCGGGTTGCCGCCGGAGATCGACACGGTGAGGGGCTGGCCGCCGGACAGGCGGCGGACCTCAGCCATGATCGCCTCTGGCGTCATCGGCGCCCAGGTGTCGCGATAGGCGCTGTCCACCGCATGCAGGCTGTCACACCAGGCGCAGCGATAGTCGCAGCCGCCGGCACGCACAAACACGGTGGGCTCTCCGATCAGGATGCCTTCACCCTGCACGGTGGGGCCAAAAATCTCGGCGATGCGCAGGGTCATGGCAGCACCCGGGGGCGGTATTCGGCCCAGGTCTTTGGCGTTTCGGAAACCCGCACCGCCGCCACCTCGGGCCAGCGCGCCTGGCACCAGCGGTAGAAATGGCGCGCCATGTTCTCGGCGGTGGACGGTCCCTCCAGCACATCGTTCAGGTGCCGATGGTCAAACGTCCCGTCAATATAATCCTTGAGCGGCTTCAACTCGTGATAATCCCGCACAAAACCGTCGCGGTTCAGCTCTTCGGCGGCCAGTTCCACCACGACGATGTAATTGTGCCCATGCAGCCTGGCACATTGGTGATCGTCGGGAAGGTGAGAGAGCTGATGCGAGGCCGAGAAGTGAAACTCCTTGGTGATCCGAAACATCAGCCAGCCTCCTTAGCGGCGATCGCCGCGCGCCAGAAACCGGGGTCCTCATAGGTGGTGGGATCGGTGACGCCGGCCAGATCAAAGGCCTCGCGCCGTTCCACGCAGGTGCCGCAGCGCCCGCAATGATGTGTGCCGCCCTTGTAGCAGGACCAGGTCTCGGCAAAGGGGGTGCCGTGGAGGGCGCCCTCGGTGACGATATCGGCCTTGGAGCGGTGCACAAACGGCGTCCAGAGCCGGGTGTCGGCATAGCCGTCCAGCGCCGCCTGCTGCATCGCATCAAAGGCCTGCGTGAACGCGGGGCGGCAGTCGGGATAGATGAAGTGGTCGCCGCCATGCACGGCGGTGGCGACGGCCTCATCGCCGTTTGCCGCCGCGATGCCAAAGGCGATCGAGAGCATGATGGCATTGCGATTGGGCACCACCGTGATCTTCATCGTCTCTTCGGCATAGTGGCCGTCGGGCACGTCGATGTCCTCGGTCAGGGCGGAGCCGGTCAGCGCCGCCCCGATGGGGCGCATGTCGATGAGGTGAAACGGCACGCCAAGCCGCGTCGCGGCGGTGCGGGCGTAGTCCAGTTCCTTGCGGTGACGTTGGCCATAGTCGAAGGAGACCAGACGGGTGAGCTGCCGGGTTGCGGCAGCCATATGGGCGAGGGACACGGAGTCCAATCCGCCCGAGCAGATGACAAGTGTTTTCAAGTTTTCAGTCCTTGTTTTGTTGACCGGGTAGGCTGCGACCGGTGTGGGCGGCGTATAGGCGGCCTTGGCCGAGGATGCAATGGGCGGCGGCGGCGTTGCGTCCAGCGCATAGCCGCCTTGCCCGGTGCCGCAAAGCGGGCAGCAAGGCCGAGGGCGCGGGAACATTTGTCCCGCTCTGCCATCAGAATTCGGAAAAGAGTTCCTGCACAGCGCTTGTCATGGCCCAGTGGCCTATCGTTTGTCCTCTGGTCGGGATGCGGGTTCCTGAATGCCAGCCGCTCTTGCGGAGCGCCCAAAAAATGGACACCTGTGCAGCAAACGCAGACACCAAGGAGTCTCTTGCCATGAAAACCCTTACATTCCGCGCGGCCGCGCTTGCCGGGCTGGTTGCTGTTACGCCGCTTGTTGCACAGGCCGAGGACACCACCCTCACCGTGGGCATGTCCGGTGGTTACTTCCCCTTCACCTTTGTCCGTCAGGACGTGCTGCAAGGGTTCGAGGTCGATGTGATGAACGCCGTGGGCGAAGAGGCGGGCCTCGAGATCGAATTTGAGACCATGTCCTTTTCCGGGCTGATCGGAGCTCTGGATGCGGGGCGGATCGACACCATCGCCAACCAGATCACCATCACGCCGGAGCGCGAGGCGAAATTCGCCTTCACCCAGGCCTATGTCTTTGACGGGGCACAGGTCGTGACCCGCGACGGCAACCAGGATGTCACCGGTGTCGAGGATCTGCGCGGCAAGACCGTGGCGGTGAACCTCGGCTCCAACTTCGAGCAGTTGCTGAACGATCTGCCCTACGCCGATGAGGTCAACATCAAGACCTACGAAAGCAATATCGAACAGGATACTGCGCTGGGCCGCGTCGATGCCTTTGTGATGGACCGGGTGTCCTCGGCGCAATTGATCAAGGAAAGCCCGTTGCCGCTGCAACTCGCCGGGCAACCCTTTTCCGAAATCCGCAATGCGCTGCCGTTTCGCGATGACGCCGAAGGGCGGGCGTTGCGCGATCAGGTCGATGCGGCCCTGACCACCCTGCGCGAGAACGGCACCCTGACCGAGATCTCGGTCAAGTGGTTCGGCACCGACATCACCTCCAACGCGGCGGAGTAACCGATGCAGGCGCTCGACTTTGAGTACATGCTGGGGCTGGTGCCGGTGATCCTCGGCTATGTGCCGCTGACGCTGGGCATGGCGGCGGCGGGCATGGTCTGTGCGCTGGTGCTGGCGGCGCTGCTCGCGGTCGAGCGCGTGGTGCGGGTGCCGGTGCTGGACTGGCTGGTGGTGCTGTTCATCAGCTTTTTCCGCGGCACGCCGCTGCTGGTGCAGCTGTTCCTGTTCTACTACGGCTTGCCGCAGGTACTGTCGGTTCTCACCCGCATCGACGGGGTGACGGCGGCGATCCTCGGGCTGACGCTGCATTTCTCGGCCTATATGGCAGAGTCGATCCGGGCCGCCATCATCGGCGTGGATCGCAGCCAGTGGGAGGCGGCGCAGTCCATCGGCATGACCCAGTGGCAGCTGATGATGCGGATCATCCTGCCACAGGCCGCCCGGGTGGCAGCGCCCACCTTGGTGAATTACTTCATCGACATGCTGAAGGGGACCTCGCTGGCCTTCACCCTCGGCGTGACCGAAATGATGGGTGCGGCGCAGAAAGAGGCCGCCGGCAGTTTCCTCTATTTCGAGGCCTTCCTCGTTGTGGCGGTGATCTACTGGATCATGGTGGAGGCGCTGAGCCAAGGCCAGAAATGGCTGGAAACCCGTTTGAACAAGGCGTTTGTGCGATGATTTCGATCAAGGGACTGACCAAGACATTCGGGGGCACGCCGGTGCTCGACCAGATCGACCTCGATATTGCTGCGGGCGAGCGGGTGGTGATCATCGGCCCCTCCGGCACCGGCAAGTCGACGCTGCTGCGCTGTCTCAACTTCCTCGACCAGCCGGATGCGGGGCAGATTTCCATCGCAGACCTGAGCGTCGATGCGGCGCGGGCGCGCAAGGCCGATATTCTGGCGCTTCGGCGGCGGACCGGTTTTGTGTTTCAGAACTATGCGCTGTTTGCCAACAAGACCGCCGCCGAGAACATCATGGAGGCGCTGGTCACCGTGCAGCGCCTGCCCAGGTCCGAGGCGGCAGAGCGCGCCCGGGCGATCCTCGCCGAGACGGGGTTGGCGGACAAGGCCGACAGCTATCCGGCGGCCTTGTCCGGTGGCCAGCAGCAACGGGTCGGCATCGGACGTGCCATGGCCCTCAATTCCGAACTGATGCTGTTTGACGAGCCGACCTCTGCGCTGGACCCGGAATGGGTGGGCGAGGTGCTTGACCTGATGCGCCGGGTGGCGGAGCAAAAGCAGACGATGCTCATCGTGACCCACGAGATGCAGTTTGCCCGCGAAATCGCTGATCGCATCCTGTTCATGCATGGCGGCAAGATCGTGGAGCAGGGCCCCCCGGCGCAGATCTTTGATGCGCCTCAGGATGAGCGCCTGAAGCGGTTTCTGGCACGTGTTGGCGGCTGACGCGCCTATGACGGTCGAGAACCCGACCTCGACATCGTTGGCATGGCCCTCATGCCAGTCTGGCAGATCCCAACAAAAAAGCCCCGCCAGACTGGCGGGGCTTTTCCGATTGGAGCGTGCGTCCCTTATTCGGGGATGGAGCCTTCGATACCTTCGACATAGAAGTTCATACCCGCAAGGGTGCCATCGTCTGCGATTTCGCCTTCGGCGAGGAACTCAGACCCGTCCTGCTTGTTCAGCGGGCCGGTGAACGCGTGGTATTCGCCAGACGCCATCGCGTCCTTCAGGGCCAGCGCCTCGGCTTTCACTTCGGCCGGAACCGCATCGGTGATCTCGCCAATGCCAACCATGCCCGGGCCGATGCCGTCCCAGGTGTCCACGGATGTCCAGGTGCCATCCATCACGGCCTTGGTACGCGCGATGTAGTAGGGCGCCCAGTCGTCAATGATCGAGGATACGCGCGGGAAGGGCGCATATTCCGCCATGTCAGACGCCTGACCGAAGGTGACCACATTGCCCGCCGCCTGCGCCGCGGCCTGCGGTGCGGTGGAATCGGTGTGCTGCAGGATCACGTCCGCACCCTGTTCGATCAGAACCTTGGCAGCGTCGGCTTCTTTCGCCGGGTCGAACCAGGTGAAGGCCCAGACGATCTTGAACTGGACGTCGGGGTTGACCTTCTTGGCGTGGATATAGGCGGAGTTGATGCCGCGGATCACTTCGGGGATCGGATAGGAGCCGATGTAGCCGACAATATTGCTCTCGGTCATATGGCCCGCGATGGTGCCCTGTACCGCGCGGCCTTCGTAGAACCGTGCCGAATAGGTCGAGACGTTTTCGGCGCGTTTGTAGCCGGTGGCGTGCTCGAACTTCACATTCGGGAATTTCTTGGCGACGTTGATGGTCGGGTCCATGTAGCCAAAGGAGGTGGTGAAGATCAGATCCGCGCCCTGCAGCGCCATCTGGGTGATCACGCGCTCGGCATCGGGGCCTTCGGCGACGTTTTCCACATAGACGGTTTCGACCTTGTCGCCGAATTCCTCTTCGACCGCCAGGCGCCCCTGATCGTGCTCATAGGTCCAGCCGCCATCGCCGACGGGGCCAACATAGACAAAGCCGACTTTGGTCTTGTCCTGAGCCAGCGCGCCACCGGCGGCCAGTCCCAGTGCAACGGCAGCACCGGCAAGAAGTTTGGTGAGTTTCATGTGATGGGTTCCCCCTGATTGGTTCCAGTGTTGCGATCCGCCCCGGTTTACCCCGAGGCTGGACTTTGTTTTTTGTCCGACGCGCATGGCGTATCGAACAGGGATGCGCCCTGCGAATTCAGCGGGACGCGTGAAAGCTCCGGCCCAGCGACGCAGGCGCGCTGCTCTTGTCGGCGGATAGAATGACGAGCACCAGAATGGTGATCAGATACGGCGACATTGCCAGATATTCCACCGGGATAGCAACGCCCGCTGCCTGCAGATTAAGCTGCACAACGGTGACGCCGCCAAAAAGATAGGCACCCAAAAGCGCCCGCCATGGCTTCCAGCTGGCAAAGACCACCAGCGCAAGGGCGATCCAGCCGATGCCGGCGGTCATCCCCTCGGTCCATTGCGGTACGCGGATCAGGCTGATGTAGGCGCCACCGAGCCCCGCACAGGCGCCACCGAACAGGATCGCCAGCGTGCGGATCTTGACCACTTTGTACCCCAGCGCATGCGCCGCATCGTGGTTTTCGCCCACCGCGCGCAGGATCAGACCGACGCGGGAGTATTTGAGTACCGCCCAGACCGCAGCCGTGAGCGCGATGCCGAAGTAGAGCACGACATCATGACCAAAGAGAATGCGCCCAAACACCGGCAGATCCGACAGGACCGGAATGTCGATACGCCCCATCTGCGGCGGTTTCACACCCACGTATTTCTGCCCCATCAGGGCCGAGAGTCCCAAGCCAAAAAGCGTCAGCGCCAGACCCGAGGCGACCTGGTTGGCCAGTGCCACCTGGGTCATGATCACAAACAGCAGCGACAATAGTGCCCCCGCGATGGCGGCGGCAACAAACCCCAACAGGGGTGAGCCTGTCTCTACGGCGGCGGCAAATCCCGCAATCGCCCCGACGATCATCATCCCCTCGACCCCGAGGTTCAGAACGCCGGATTTCTCGACCACCAGCTCACCGATTGCCGCCAGCAACAAGGGCGTTGCAGCCACCATCAGAGACGCGATCAGAAGGACTGGGTTGATAGCAGACAGATCCATCACGCCACCTCCGGTTTGCCAATTGCAATGCGATAGTTGGTGAGCAGATCAAGCGCCAGCAGGAAGAACAGGAGCATGCCCTGAAACACCTGAATGGCCGCGGACGGCAGGCCCAGATTGCCCTGCGCGATGTCACCGCCAATGTAGGTCAACGCCATCAATGCGCCCGCCAGCAGAATGCCCACCGGGTGCAGGCGCCCCAGAAAGGCCACGATAATCGCGGTAAACCCATAGCCCACGTTGAAATCGATCGACACCTGACCGGAGGGACCGGAGACCTCAAACATCCCCGCAAGCCCCGCCAGTGCGCCAGAGGCCCCGAGACAGAACAGGATCAGCCGGGCGGGTTTCACCCCTGCGAATTTCGCCGCCCGCGGTGCCTCGCCGGTCAGGCGGATATGATAGCCAAGCATATGCCGGTTGAGCAGCACATAAGAGAAGATCACTGCAATCAGCGCCGCAACCACGCCCCAGTGCATGCCGGTCCCTGCGATCAGCTCGGCGTTATGGGCACTGTCATATTGTTGCAGGTTGCGCGAGCCCGGAAAGCCAAATCCTTCCGGGTTCTTCATCAACCCCAGCGACATGGACGCCAGCAGCTGTTCGGCCACATAGACCAGCATCAGGGACACCAAGATCTCATTGGTGCCAAATCGTGTCTTCAGCACCGCAGGGATCATCGCCCAGGCCCAGCCGCCAAAGGCGCCCGCCAGAACCATCAGTGGAAAGATGATCCAGGACTCCGTCGGGTAGAACGCCAGCCCCACACCTGCGCCAGTGAGCGCGCCGATAATATATTGCCCTTCCGCGCCGATGTTCCAGATCCCGGCACGAAAGCCCAGGCTGAGGCCAATGGCAATCAGCACCAAGGGCGCGCCTTTCACCAAAAGCTGCGGGCGGTAATAGAACGCAAACTCGCCAAACAGCGGCTCCCAGAAAATGGTGCGGATCGCCTCCACCGGGTTCTTGCCAAGGGTGGCAAACAACAGCCCCCCCATCACCATGGTCGCCAGCACCGCCACCAGTGGCGTCGCCATTGACCACGCCCGCGACGGCTGCGGTCGTTTCTCTAGCCGGATCATCCCTATTGTCCCTCTTGGCCGGATCTTTGTGGTCCGGTTCTCTTCATCTTCTTGCAAATATCCCCGCCGGAGGCTCCGGCCCCAAGCGTCACATCCCCGACATTTGTGCTGAGGATCCTACACATGCGCCACTTCCATGCCATGGGCACCGCCCATCATCAGGCCAATCTCATCCACCGTCAGCTCCGCCGTGGGGCGCGGGGCGGACAGACGCCCCTCGTTGAGGGCGGCAAAATTGTCGGAGATTTCCATCAGCTCATCGAGATCCTGACTGATGCAGATCACTGCCGCGCCATTTGCCGCCAGATCGAGCAAGGCCTGCCGGATCGCTGCCGCCGCCGCCGCATCCACACCCCATGTGGGCTGGTTCACCACCAGCACTTCCGGGCGTTGCAACACCTCGCGGCCAATGACGAATTTCTGCAAATTGCCACCAGAGAGAGAACGCGCTGCATTCTCCGGCCCCGGAGTGCGCACATCAAACGCCTTGATGATCTTCTCGGCAAAGGTCCTGGTTGCGCCCCATTTGAGAAAGCCGTTGTTGTCCAGCCCCTCGCGCACCGATCCGGTCAGAAGCGCATTTTCCGTCAGGCTCATATCAGGCGCGGCCGCGTGGCCCAGACGTTCCTCCGGGGCGGTCAGCACGCCAAGCGCGCGGCGTGCCGTCGGCCCCATGTGACCAATCGGCTTGCCATCAAATTTCACCGCATCGCGGGCGCAAGTGACCTCGCCCGACATCACCGCTAAAAGTTCATCCTGACCGTTGCCCGCAACACCGCCGATACCAAGGATCTCGCCCCGCCGAACGGCCAGATGCACGTTCTTCAATGTGGTGCCAAAGGCCGAAGGCGCAGGCACCGACAGGCCCGAGATGTCCAGGGCCACATCGCCAAACTCCCGTGCGCCGCGTTCGGGCGTCTTGAGAGCGGTACCCACCATCAGCTCCGCCATGTCGCGGGCCGAGGTGTCGCGCGGCACACATTCGCCCACGTTTTTGCCCAATCGCAGGATGGTCGCGTGATCGCAAAGCGCGCGGATCTCTTCGAGTTTGTGAGAGATATACAGGATCGACGTGCCCTCGCTCTTCAGCTTCTTCAGGGTCTCGAACAGGATCTCCACCTCTTGTGGCGTCAGAACCGATGTGGGCTCGTCCATAATCAGGAGCTTCGGATCTTGCAGCAGGCAGCGGATGATCTCCACCCGCTGACGTTCGCCCGCCGACAGATCACCGACGGTGCGGAACGGGTCGAGCGGCAGGCCATACGCCTCGGAAACCTCGCGGATACGGGCGGCCAGATCACGCAGGGCGGGTGGATTTTCCATCCCCAGCGCGATGTTTTCCGCCACATTCAGCGCGTCAAACAGCGAGAAATGCTGGAACACCATCGCGATGCCGTCGGCGCGCGCCTGACGGGGCTCGGCAGGCTCATAAGCCGCACCGCGCAGGGTCATCCGGCCACTGTCAGGCTTCACAAGCCCATAGATCATCTTGACGAGTGTCGATTTGCCCGCGCCATTTTCACCCAGGAGCGCATGCACCTCGCCCTCGCCGATGGTAAAGGAGACATGGTCATTGGCCACCACGCCAGGGTAGGCCTTGGTGAGGCCCTCGATGGTCAGAAGGGGAGGCGTGCTCACGCGCTATGCTCCTTTTTCAAATCCGAACGCTGCGAGAGCGCCATGAGTTCTGCGGCCACGCCGATGGCGATGGCCTGCGGGTGTTTGCCCAGTTCGGGCAGGCCGATCGGGCAGGTGAGCCGCGCAATCTGCTCCGGCCCATGTCCCAGCGCGGCAAGCCGGTTTCGGAACCGTGCCCATTTGGTCTTGGACCCGATCACCCCGGCAAAGCCAAATCCATGCCCCAAGAGCCGATGGCATAGCGCCAGATCCAGCTGATGGGAATAGGTCAGGATCAGATGATGGGCATCAGAGGGCGCGTGCGGAACCAACCGATCCGGTTCGCGGGCCGGCAGGGCGGTGACGCCTGCCGGGATCTCTTCCGGGTATTTTGAGCGCAGAACATCAACCCAGGTGATGTCGAAGTCCGGCAGCGGCGCCAGCATCCCGACCAGCGCGCGCCCCACATGCCCGGCCCCCCAGATCCACAGCGGTTGCGTCGCGCGGGCCACGGGTTCCACCATCCAGCCTGCGATCAACTGCGGTTTGGGGCGCTGGCCCTGGGCGCGGGCATTGTTCAGAATCCGTGTTACCGCGAGGGGTTGCGGCTCCGGGCGCACCGGCCGAGCGATGACATCGCCCTGAAGCCGCTCCAGATCTTCCTGCGTGTAGACCTCGTTCAGCAAGGTCACGGACCCACCACAGCACTGCCCCAGATCGGGTCCGAGCGAATGCGTTGACAGCCTGCGGGGCACGTCCAGACGCCGGGCGGCCTCTGCTGCCTCGAACTCCAGCGCGCCACCACCGATGGTGCTAGATTGCCCGCCGCTCCAGACCAGCATCGCCGCCCCAACCTCGCGCGGGGCAGAGCCTCTGACCTCGGCCACCACAACACGGATGACACGGCCATGGGCCGCGACGGCGGCCCTGAGGGCGTCGACATCAAACCCCATCGCGCTGTGTCCCAAGTGCACGCCAGATCTCCTCCGCCGTGGCCGGCGCATTCAGGTGCGGATAGGCATCGCCACAGGCCGCAATAGCATCCGAGAGCGCAAGCCAGGCGGAAATCCCCAGCATAAAAGGCGGCTCCCCCACCGCCTTGGAGCGATAAATGGTGTCTTCGCGGTTCTGCCCATCATACAATGCCACATTAAACACATCGGGCCGGTCAGAGCAGGCCGGGATCTTGTAGGTCGACGGCGCATGCGTCCTGAGCCGCCCTTTGTCGTCCCAGACCAGTTCCTCGGTGGTGAGCCAACCTGCGCCCTGCACATAGGCGCCTTCCACCTGACCAATATCCAGCGCCGGGTTCAGCGACGCCCCCGCATCATGCAGAATATCCGTGCGCAGGATGCGGTTTTCACCGGTTAGCCTGTCCACGACGACCTCCGTGACCGCCGCCCCATAGGCAAAATAGAAAAACGGCCGCCCCGCGCCCTTGATCCGGTCCCACTCCAGCGAGGGGGTTTTGTAAAATCCTGTTGCCGACAGGCTGACGCGGCCCGTGTAACACAGCATCGCCGCCGCCTCGAAACTGATCTCCTCAGAGCCGATCCTGACCTTGTCCCCCTCAAACACGACCGCAGAGATCGGTTGCTGATGCACCTCTGCCAAATGCGCCGCCATGCGGTCGCGAATGGTGTCGCAGGCGGCCTTCACCGCCATGCCGTTCAGATCCGACCCCGAAGAGGCCGCCGTGGCCGACGTATTGGGCACCTTGGCGGTATCGGTCGCGGTGATCTTTACGCGCGCCTGATCGACACCAAAGCGCGCGGCCGCCACCTGCGCGACCTTCTGGAACAATCCCTGACCCATCTCGGTACCACCATGGTTGAGATGGATGGAGCCGTCCTGGTAGACATGCACCAAAGCCCCCGCCTGATTGAGATGCGTGAGGGTGAAGGAAATCCCGAACTTCACCGGTGAAAACGCCATCCCACGCTTCAGGCGCTCATTATTGGCATTCCAGGCCGCGATCTTTGCCCGTCGCGCCGCGTAGTCCGAACTCTCCAGCAACTGCGTGGTCATCTCGTGCAGCTCAAAGTCGGTGACCGGCATGCCATAGGGCGTGGTGTTGTCTTTCATCTTCTCAGAAATATCTCGGGGGGAGGCCGCAGGCCGGGGGGCAGAGCCCCCTTTGATTGAGGCCGTGGCAGCGCCTCCCGCATCAGGCGCGTCATAGTAATTGCGCATCCGTAGTTCGACCGGGTCAATCCCCAGAACATGCGCCGCATGGTCCATCACCCGTTCGACCCCGACCATCCCTTGCGGGCCGCCAAAGCCGCGATAGGCGGTGGCGCTTTGCAGGTTGGTTTTCAAACGGTGGCTCTCGATGCGGATCGCGGGGATCGCATAGGCGTTGTCGGCATGCAGCATGGCACGGTCCGCCACCGGCAGCGACAGATCCTGCGCCCAGCCGCAGTTGACCAGATGCGTGAACGCGATGCCCTCAATGCGCCCCTCAGCATCAAAGCCCGCGCGATATGAAATCCGAAACGCATGACGCTTGCCGGTGATGGTCATGTCATCGTCGCGGTCATAACGCATCTTACAGGCTTTGCCGGTGAGGCGCGCGGCCACGGCGCAGGCGACGGCCAGCGCGTTGCCCTGGCTTTCCTTGCCGCCAAAACCACCCCCCATACGCCGGGTCTCGACGCGCACCGCGTGCATCGGCAGGCCAATGGCCTCGGCCACCTTATGCTGGATTTCGGTGGGGTGTTGGGTGGAGGAGTTGACGATCATGCCGCCATCCTCCTGTGGCAGCGCCAGCGCGGCCTGACCTTCGAGGTAGAAATGCTCCTGCCCGCCTATCTCGAAAGTGTCCTCGATCACATGCGTCGCCGAAGCGATGGCAGCAGGGGCGTCGCCTTTTTGATAAATGCGCGGGCCTTCCTCGAAGCGGCTGTCGGCAGCGAGCGCTGCGTCAAGGGTCAGCAGTGCCTCTTCTTCGGCGTATTCTACCTTGCCCTTGCGTGCGGCAATGCGGGCGGCGCGATGGGAGGTTGCGACCACCAGAAACACCGGCTGGCCCAGATAGTGCACCTCTCCCTTGGCCAACAGCGGCTCGTCATGGGCCGAGGGTGAGACGTCATTGTCGAACGGTAGATCTTCCGCTGTCAGCACCGCGACAACACCTTGAGATGCGCGCACTTCCGCGAGGTCCACTGCTGTGATTGTGCCCTTTGCAATCGGCGCAAGGCCAAAGGCCAGATGCAGCGTGCCCTTGGGTGTCGGAATGTCATCGACATAGCGGGCCTGGCCCGTCACATGCAGGGCTGCCGCATCATGGGGCAGGGGTTTTGCAACACTCATAGGTCCACCTCCAACACATGCTCAGAGGCGCCGTTCAGATCTGTGAAATAGCGCGTGAGCATATTGCGGGCGCAGTCCAGCCGATAGGCGGCGGAGGCACGCATGTCACTCATGGGGGTGAAATCCTGATCAAAGGCGGCTTTGGCGGCCTTGATCGTTGCGTCTGTCCACGGCTGGCCGAGCAGGGCGGCCTCCACATGCGTGGCGCGCTTCGGGATGCCTGCCATGCCGCCAAAGGCGATGGCGGCTGCGGTCACGCTGCCATTGACCACGGTGACATTGAACGCGCCCAGCACCGCAGATATATCCTGATCGAAGCGTTTGGAGAGTTTATAGATCCGAAGGCTGTCGGGTTGGCGCGCAAAGCTCACGGCCTCGACAAACTCCCCCGGGGCGCGGTCCTGTTTGCCGTAGTCGAGAAAGAAGTCCTGCAGCGGGATGGCACGGCGGGTGTCTGCGTGGCGCAGGTGCAATGTGGCGCGCAATGCGATGAGGGCAGGCGGGTTGTCCCCGATGGGAGAGCCATTGGCGATATTGCCGCCGATGGTCGCAGCGGCGCGGACCTGCTGGCTGGCGTAGCGGCGGATCATCTCGGCGTAGGAGGCATGGAGCGGCTCAAGGGCGGCGCGGACACAGTTCATATCCGCCATTGCCCCGATGCGGACCTCTGTTTCTGTGACGGTGATGTCCTTCAGATCCGTACAGCCATCAAGGAAGATCACATCATCCAGATCGCGCAATTGCTTGGTGACCCAAAGCCCGACATCGGTAGCCCCGGCGATCAGCGTGGCATCGGGGCGGGCGGCATAGGTCGCGGCCAGCTCATCCGAAGATCTGGGACGCAAGGTAGAAGGGGGCGCTGCCACAGGGATGTCGGAGGGGGACTCTGCCCCCCGGTCTGCGACCTCCCCCCGAGATATTTCTGAGAAGATGAAGGATGACTCCTGCCTGATATGCTCCGGCACAGGGGAGTTTTGGGCGGCTTCGGCGGCGCGGATGATCGGGGCATAGCCGGTGCAGCGGCAGAGGTTGCCGGCGAGCTGGTCGTCATGATCGGTGGCACCGTTGGTATGGGCGGTGACCATCGACATGACGAAGCCCGGGGTGCAAAAACCGCATTGGCTGCCGTGGAGATCGACCATTGCCTGTTGCACCGGATGCAGGGTGCCATCCGGATGGGCGACCCCTTCGACCGTGCGTATGGATTTGCCGTGGAGTTGCGGCAGGAACAGGATGCAGGCGTTCAGCGCTCTGGCACCGCTTTGGTCGGTGACCATCACGGTGCACGCGCCGCAATCGCCCTCGTTGCAGCCTTCCTTGGTGCCGGTGAGACCACGGTCCTCGCGCAGCCAGTCCAAGAGCGTTGTTGTTGGCTGGGGTTCTGGAAGCGAGACCTCTTCACCGTTGAGATGAAAGGTAATCGTCATCTTGAAAAGCCCGTCGCGGTACCCTGTTGTCCCCTGCTGCGCGACCTTCGATGCGACGTAGAAAGCGCGCGGGATGATTGTCCTGTTGTTGCACTCAGCTTGTGAGGCGCCGCCTGCCAAAGCAAGACTTATGGTCGCAGGCATCGCCCCGCGCGTGGTGCGCCACAGGATCACGGCATTGCACAGATTGCGCAGTTACTGACTGATTTGTAACAATTTTACGCCCCCGGCGCTACGGTGAATCGCGGTTTGAGGCTAAAGAGTTTCAAAAAAATCCATAATATAAGTGCTGGTCTTTTGGGCGTTCGAGGCGGCTTGGCCCGGGGGGTGAGATTGCAGGCATGCATCTTGCCATTGACCGGAGGCGGGCGTCACAGATCAGATCTTTTCCAGCCGGGCGCCCGGGGGTAGGGTCCGGTCATGACAGCTTCTCCTCGATTCATTCACCTGCGCACCCATACCGAATACTCTCTTCTGGAGGGGGCCGTGCGGCTGAAAAAACTGCCGGATCTGTGCAAGGCCAACCAGATGCCGGCCATCGCGGTGACGGACACCAATTCGATGTTTGCGGCGTTGGAATTTTCCGTGACGCTGTCCGGCGCCGGCATCCAGCCGATCATCGGCTGCCAGGTGGATCTGACCTTCGAGAAGAGCGAGCCGGGCGACAAACCCAAGTCACCTGCGCCGGTGGTGCTGCTCGCTCAGAATGAGACCGGCTATGAACATCTGATGAAGCTGTCCTCCTGTCTCTATGTGGACAAGGGGGGGCAACTGCCGCAGGTGTCGCTTGAGGAGCTGGAGATCAATTCCGGCGGCTTGATCTGTCTGACGGGGGGGCCGGATGGTCCGGTGGGCAAGCTGCTTCAGCAGGGGCAACGCCCCGCCGCCGAGGCCCTGATGGCGCGGCTCAAGACCATGTTCCCGGATCGCCTCTATGTGGAGTTGCAGCGCCACCCCGGCGAGGACGGGCAACCCGAGGCGGAAACCCTGACCGAGCGTGGCCATGTGGAGATGGCCTATGCGATGGATCTGCCGCTGGTCGCGACCAATGACGTCTATTTCCCCAAGACCGAGATGTATGAGGCGCATGACGCGCTGATCTGCATCGCCGAAGGCGCCTATGTGGATCAGGCCGAACCCCGCCGCCGCCTGACTGCGCAGCATTATTTCAAGAGCCAGGAAGAGATGATCGCGCTGTTTGCCGATCTGCCGGAGGCGATCGAGAACACCGTGGAAATCGCCCAGCGTTGCGCCTTCATGGCCTATCGCCGGGATCCCATCCTGCCGAAGTTCGCAGATGACGAGGTGGTCGAGCTGCGCCGGCAAGCCAATGAAGGCTTGAAGGACCGTCTGGCGGTCATTCCCCATGCGGTACCGGTGGAGAAATACCAGGAACGGCTCGATTTCGAACTGAACATCATCGAGGGCATGGGATTTCCCGGCTATTTCCTGATCGTTGCGGACTTTATCAAATGGGGCAAGGAACAGGGCATTCCGGTGGGACCGGGGCGGGGGTCTGGTGCGGGTTCATTGGTGGCCTATGCGCTGACCATTACCGACCTTGATCCGCTGCGCTACAGTTTGCTGTTCGAGCGCTTCCTCAACCCCGAACGGGTTTCGATGCCCGACTTCGACATCGACTTCTGCATGGACCGCCGCGAGGAGGTGATCCGTTACGTGCAGCAGAAATACGGCCGCGACAAGGTCGGGCAGATCATCACCTTTGGGGCGCTGTTGTCCAAGGCGGCGGTGCGCGACATCGGCCGTGTGTTGCAGATGCCCTTTGGCCAGGTGGACCGGCTGTCGAAGATGATCCCGGTCGAGGGGGTGAAGCCGGTCTCGATCGAGAAGGCCTTGCAGGACGAGCCGCGACTGGCAGAGGAGGCGCGCAACGAGCCGGTGGTGAACCGACTGCTGACCTATGGCCAGCAGGTGGAGGGGCTGTTGCGCAATGCCTCCACCCACGCGGCGGGGGTGGTGATCGGCGACCGGCCGCTGGATGCGCTGGTGCCGCTCTATCAGGATCCGCGCTCGGACATGCCGGCGACCCAGTTCAACATGAAGTGGGTCGAACAGGCCGGTCTGGTGAAATTCGACTTTCTCGGTCTGAAGACGCTGACGGTGATCCAGAACGCCATGCAGCTGATTTTCAAATCGGGGCGGCCCCTGCATGTGAATGCCGAAGGGGCGCAGCTCTATGAACCCGCAGAGGGCGCCGAGAACCACATCAACGCCATTCCGCTGGACGACAAGGTCACCTACGACCTTTATTCCCGGGCCAAGACGGTGGCGGTGTTCCAGGTGGAATCCACCGGCATGATGGATGCGCTCAAGCGCATGAAACCCACCTGTATCGAGGACATCGTGGCGCTGGTGGCGCTTTATCGTCCCGGCCCGATGGAAAACATCCCGGTCTACTGCGAGGTCAAGAACGGCCAGCGCAAGATCACCTCTGTGCATCCGCTGATCGACCACATCCTTGAGGAAACTCAAGGCATTATCGTCTATCAGGAACAGGTGATGCAGATCGCGCAGGTCATGGCGGGCTACAGCCTTGGCGGTGCGGACCTGCTGCGCCGTGCGATGGGTAAGAAGATCAAGGAGGCGATGGACGCCGAGCGCCCGAAATTTGAAAAAGGCGCGGCGGAGAACGGCGTCGACAAGAAAAAGGCCTCGGAGGTTTTTGACCTTCTGGAGAAATTCGCCAACTACGGTTTCAACAAATCCCACGCGGCCGCCTATGCGGTGGTGTCCTATCAAACCGCGTGGCTGAAGGCGAACCACCCGGTGGAGTTCATGGCGGGCGTCATGAACTGCGACATCCATCTGACGGAAAAGCTCGCGATCTATTTCGAGGAAGTGAAGAAGGGGCTTCAGCTGCCGTATGTGGCGCCGGACATCAACCGCTCGCTTGCGACCTTTGACGTGGTTGATGGGGAGCTGATCTACGCGCTGGGCGCGCTCAAGAATGTGGGCGTTGATGCCATGAACCTGATCGTGACAGCGCGGGGCGATCAGCCGTTTGTCACCCTCTACGACTTTGCCCGCCGCGTCGACCTGAAGCGTGTGGGTAAGCGCCCGCTGGAGATGCTCGCACGGGCCGGGGCCTTTGACGTGCTGGACAGCAACCGCCGCCGTGTGTTCGAGAGCCTTGAGGGGCTGGTGCAATATTCCGCCGCCATTCAGGAGCAGAAGAACTCCAACCAGGTGTCGCTGTTTGGCGAGGCCGGCGATGACCTGCCCGAACCACGTATGGCGGGGGTGCCCGATTGGTTGCCCGCCGAACGCCTGAGCGAGGAATTCAAGGCGGTTGGTTTTTATCTGACGGGGCACCCGCTGGATGACTATATGCCAGCGCTGAAACGCAAGGACGTGATGACCCTGGACGAGGTCATGGCCAAGGCCGAGCGCGGCCCCTTCATGGCCAAGATGGCGGGCGTCGTGGCAGGCCGGCAGGAGCGTAAATCCGCACGCGGCAACCGCTTTGCCTTTGCGCAGCTCTCCGACACCACCGGGGCCTATGAGGTTACGATTTTCTCGGACGTATTGGAGAAAAGTCGCGAATTTCTGGAAACCGGCTCCAAGGTGGTGATCACGGCAGAGGCCACCATGGAGAGCGACCAGCTCAAGCTGTTGATGCGCTCTGCCGGGCCGGTGGATTCCGCCATTGCCGATGCCGGGCGGTCGAGCCTGCGCGTCTACCTGGAGAGCGCATCGGCGGTGGCAACCGTGGCAACCGTGCTCGAAGACGCCAAGAAAGCCGCCAAGAATGCCAGTCCCGGCGAGATCTACGTCTATCTGCAAGACCCGAACCTGCCCGGCGATGTGGAGATGGAACTGGGGCAGATGTTCCCGATCAACCCTCAGATCAAAGGCGCGCTCAAGAGCCTTGAGGGGGTAATGGATGTCGAGGAAATCTGAGCGCGCGCGAGCCAGCCGATAAGTGCGGCCCTGTTTGCGCCCGCCGCGTGATTGTTCGTGATGCGTCGACGGTCGGGGTTTGGTGCTTGAATTGTTGCGCGGGCCTTGCGCGTCCGAACGGGCGAAGAATCAATTAAATCCTGCGCAGGAGGCCGCGTCGCGATGCAGGGGCGTGGCACCGCAGCCACCGGGAGGTAATGATAGGTCACGATGCGCGGCGCCTCAGCATCGCCCCTACCGCATCAGCCTGAACCGGCCTGGAACCCGGCAAGGCTGCGGGTCAAACAAAACAGGGGCGCGGCTCCGACCCGGACAACCGCACCCCCGTGGTCTTGTGTTCGTTCGACCTCAGAGGCCGAGTTTGTTCTTGGCCGTGTCGACGTCGGATTGGAACACATAACCGCGTTTCAGCGTGCTGGTCGCACTGGTCACCGGCCACCATTCGGTAGAGCCCGGCCAGCTGCGGTACATGACGCCCCAGCCATTCACAACGTGTTGAATGCAAAGGGGTTCTGCTGCCGAACTGCCCGCAGCGTTGCCTTGGGGATAATACCAGGTCAGGTTCTGGCACAGGGTGCCATCTGCGCTCACCGTCCAGGTTCCGGCAGCCATGTTTTCGCTGTTTTCGGCGCACCAGGCGCGGACCTGATTGTTGGGCGAGAAGTAGATGCCCCCACCGCAATCCTGTTCCCAGAGATCGGTTTTGCCCGCGTAGGCGCCGATGACTTTATCAACGGGCGCCGGACGTGCATTGCGCGGCTTTGGGTCGGCAAATGCCGCAGCGGGCAGGCTCGCCACGAGGGAGAGGGACAGAAGAGTTTTAACAAGTGGCACCATGGATCATGTCTCCTTGCGCGTCGCGTTTCAGCAGTCAGGTGAATTTGTAGAAAATCTTGTCCAAACTTTATGCATCGACGCAAGCGCTATCGCGGGTGAGGTGACGACGGAACAGCCGCCAGACCACATGCGCCCGCGTCTGAACCCGGCAATCGCATGCGTGTGGCGGCGCCTAGTAGTGCGGAGGGCGTTCGTCGCCAAAGACCGCGCCGCCGGTGCCTTCGGCCTCGCGCTGGGCCTCGCGCTCTATCAGCATCTGCACGCGCCGCTTCAGGAGGTCGATGTCCGACTGCTGGCTGGTCACGATCTCGTTCAGCTCATCGACGGTGCGGGTCAGATAGGCGATCTGTTCTTCGAGATGTTGCATGGGGCATGCCTCCTGTGTTGCGGACTGATGTAACGCGGGCGCGGGCAGGCGTCCATGGGGCGTGCGCAGGGCGTCGCACCTTGCTCACTGAGGCCCCTTGGGCTAGACGCAAGCGCGAGAAACCACCCGCAAGGAGGCCACAATGGCCAAAGCCAAGAAACAGCCCCGTCCCAAGGCAATTACGCCCAAAGGATTCCGTGACTATTTCGGCGAAGAGGTGACCCAGCGCACGCATATGCTGGCCACCATTGCGGAGGTTTACCATCATTACGGCTTCGAGGCGCTCGAATCCTCTGCCGTGGAAACGGTCGAGGCGCTGGGCAAGTTCCTGCCCGACGTGGATCGCCCGAACGCAGGCGTTTTTGCGTGGCAAGAGGCCGACGAGAACGACCCCGAGGGCAAGCCGGGCGACTGGATGGCGCTGCGCTATGACCTGACCGCCCCCTTGGCGCGTGTTTACGCACAGCATCGCAACGATCTGCCCAACCCCTATCGTCGTTTTGCGATGGGGCCTGTGTGGCGCAATGAAAAACCCGGCCCGGGTCGCTATCGCCAGTTCTATCAATGCGATGCGGATACGGTTGGCACGGCCTCCATGGCGGCGGATGCAGAGATCTGCATGATGCTGTCGGATACGCTCGAAAAGGTCGGCATTCCGCGTGGCGACTATCTGGTGCGCGTCAACAACCGCAAGGTTCTGAACGGTGTGCTGGAGGCGATGGGCCTTGCCGAGGAGGATCCCAAGCGCGACGACGTCCTGCGCACCATCGACAAGTTCGACAAGGTGGGCGAGAGCGGTGTGCGCGAGCTGCTGGGCAAGGGGCGGCTGGATGCCTCCGGCGCTTATATCGACGGTGTGGGGCTCGAGGACCAGCAGGCAGAACCTGTGCTTGCGTTCCTGACGTCCAAGGGCGACACCGTGGCAGAGACCATGACGAACCTGCGCGCCGCCGTGGGCGACAGCAAGGTCGGCCAAGAGGGCGTTGCCGAGCTGGAACTGATGGGCGCGCTCTTTGCCGCTGCGGGCTATGGCGATGATCGCATCCTGATCGACCCGTCGATCGTGCGCGGTCTTGGCTATTACACCGGTCCGGTGTTCGAGGCCGAGCTAACCTTTGAAATCTTTGATGAGAAGGGCCGCAAGCGCCAATTCGGCTCGGTTGCGGGCGGTGGGCGCTATGATGGCCTGGTGAAACGCTTCACTGGCCAAGAGGTGCCTGCGGTGGGTCTGTCCATCGGGGTTGACCGTCTGCTGGCGGCGCTGCGCGAAAAGGGCCGCCTGGCCGCGACCCCCACCGGCCCGGTGGTGGTGACGGTGATGGACCGCGACCGCATGGCCGACTATCAGGCCATGGTCGGCGAACTGCGTCAGGCGGGCATCCGCGCCGAGGTCTATCTTGGCAACCCCAAGAACTTTGGCAACCAGTTGAAATACGCGGACAAACGCCATTCGCCTGTGGCTGTGATCGAAGGTGGCGATGAAAAGGACCGCGGTGTGATCCAGATCAAGGATCTGATCCTCGGTGCCAAGATCGCTGAAAGCGCCACCTTGGAAGAGTGGAAAGAACGCCCGAGCCAGTTCGAAGTGCCCCGCACGGAGTTGGTCGCGAAGGTGCGTGACATTCTCGCCAACCAAGCCAAAGATCAGGAGGGCTGAACATGCCCAACCGTTCCCAGATCGAAGCCCGCGCGGCGCTGTTGCGTCAGCGCTTTGAGGTTGCGGGCGGCGTTGTCGTCGACCCGCCGCTGTTGCAACCTGCTGATATCCTGTTGGATCTCTATGGCGAGGATATCCGTGCGCGCGCCTACGTGACCTCAGATGCGCTGCGGGGCGAGCAGATGCTGCGCCCGGATTTCACCTTGCCAATGGTGCAGATGCACATGAAGGGCGGTGCGGAGCCTGCACGCTATACCTATGCGGGGCAGGTGTTTCGTCGCCAGGAACACGACCCGGACCGGGCCAATGAATTTGTGCAGGTCGGCTATGAGGTCTTTGACCGCACCGACCCAGCGGACGCGGATGCCGAGGTCTTTGCGCTGTTTCAACTGCAATTGCGCGGATTGGAATTGCGTGTGGCAACCGGTGATATTGGGATCCTCCTGGCTGCGGTCGAGGGGCTCAACACCACGGAGGTGCGCAAAGCGGCGCTGCGGCGGCATATCTGGCGTCCGCGCCGGTTCCGCGCGCTCTTGGACCGCTTTGCCGGGCGTACCCCAATGTCCGAGAGCCGCAAGAAACTATTGTCGACCACAGGTCCGCTGACCGGCACCGCACCGGAGATCGGCAAACGCCGCGCTGCCGAGATTGATGCGCGGGTAGACACCCTGCGGGCGGATGCGGCAGCGCCGCCGATCTCTGAACATGAGATGGAAGCGCTGGAGGCCTTGCTCGCGGTGCGGGAAACGGTGCCTTATGCGCTGGAACAGATGCGCGACATTGCGGTCGATCTGCCGGCGATCCTGCCGGCCCTGGATCGACTGGAGGCCCGCACATCCGCGATGAAGGCGCGCGGGATCGCGATTGATCAGCTTGATTTCGAGGCCTCGTATGGCCGCACCTCTATGGAGTACTACGACGGCTTTGTGTTTGGCTTTTACGCTGAACGCCGTCCGGACCTGCCCCCCATCGCAACGGGCGGGCGTTATGACGCGCTGACGCGATATCTGGGGCAGGGGGATGAAATTCCCGCAGTCGGCGGTGTGATCCGCCCCGACCTGATCCTGACGCTCGAAGGGGAGGCACAGTCATGAGCATCAAGCTGGGCGTGCCGTCCAAGGGGCGGCTGATGGAGAAGACCTTCGACTGGTTTGCAAAACGCGGCATCACCCTGTCGCGTACCGGATCTGATCGCGAATACGCAGGTGCGGTCGAGGGCGTCGAGGGCGTGGATCTGGTGCTGCTGTCGGCGGGTGAAATCCCGCGTGAGCTGGCGGCGGGCCGTATTCACCTAGGCGTGACCGGCACCGATTTGGTACATGAAAAACTGCCGCGTTGGGAGCAGCAGGTGGAGGAGCTGGAGCCGATGGGCTTTGGCGAGGCCGACCTGATCCTCGCGGTGCCGCAGTTCTGGATTGACGTGGACACGCTCGAAGATCTCGATGCCGTTGCCGCCGCGTTCCGACGTACCCATGGCCACAGATTGCGGATCGCAACAAAATATCACCGTCTCATTCGTGAGTTCCTCGCGGATGCGGGCGTTGCGGATTACCAGCTGATCGACAGTCAGGGCGCAACCGAAGGCACGGTGAAAAACGAGACCGCCGAAATGGTGGCCGATATCACCTCGACCGGAGAGACCCTGCGCGCCAATCACCTGAAAATCCTGTCGGATGGCCTGGTGCTGCGCAGCCAGGCAACGCTGTGGCGCAGCCGGATGGCGAAATGCACGTCTGAGGAAAAATCTGCGCTCAAGACGCTAATGGTTAAGATTGATAACTAATGGCTGATGCGAGGCTCTGCCTCGCGCTCCGGGATATTTGGGTTAGAAGAGGAAGGGCCGCGGAGATCGCGGCCTTTTGGTTCTTCTAACTTGAAATATCCTGGGGTGAACTGGCCATCAGGCCAGGAGGGGCAAAGCCCCTATTTTTCTTCGGCGTCAAACCACACCGATTTCAGCCAATGCCTGAGAGAGTTCCGCAGGCAACGGCTCTTCGCTTTCGCGCCCTTCGGGCAGGTCTGCCGGTGTGTCCTCGGGTTTCAGATAGCGCCAGCCCTGAAAGGGGCGTTTGGGCGCGGTATGTGTCCGGTGGATGTCTGGTTCAAGAACGATCGCACACCGTCGGATTTCGTCCTCGCCATAGACTTCATCCATCCGCAGAATGCGTTGGCGGCATTGGACCAATCCTTTGATAACCCAATAGATTGACCCGCCGTTCAGGATTTCGGGCTCCCGTTTGGGCCACATGCGGGTCACATGGCGCGGCAGCCCGTCTTGCCAGCGTTTGGCATAGATCGCTTGCCAGCCGATCAGGTCCTCGACGCTCTCGGAACCAACAGAGAGCTTCACGAGGTTCATATGCTTGGTCACTGAATGCTCCCACCTTCGTTCCGCGTTTGGGATGGCTATTGTAGCCTGTCAGATGCTGGCGACAAGGACCGCTGGACCTGCGCCGCTGTACCGTCGGCATCCGGCGGGCTTGGCGACTGTCAACCCAATCACCGGAACCCATAGACACAGCATGAACATGAATAATGATCATGTTTGTGTGCAATATAATGAGGTTGATTTGAGTTGGGCGTCTTCAGTACCAAGGGCGCGCAGTATGACAGGACCGGTATGATCAACTTTTCTCTCTCGACCTCGGACAGTTTCAAAGCCATTGCCGCCGCCGCGCGCGACAGAATACTCATTCTGGACGGCGCGATGGGGACGATGATCCAGACCCTGAACATGACCGAAGAGGATTTTACCGGCGGCGGACATATCCATGGGCCCGGGTGCCGTCATCATCCCTCGGATCATCCGCAAAAGGGCAATAACGACCTGCTGGTGCTGACCCAGCCACAGGCGGTGGAGGACATCCAGCTGGAGTTCGCCCTTGCTGGCGCCGACATCCTGGAGACCAACACTTTTTCCTCCACCACCATCGCGCAGGCGGATTACGGGCTGGAAAGTGCTGTGCACGACCTCAATGTGGCCGGTGCGCAGGTGGCGCGGCGCGCGGCGGACCGGGCGGAGGCGATCGACGGGCGACCGCGCTATGTCGCCGGGGCGGTGGGGCCGACCAACCGCACCGCGTCGATCAGCCCGGATGTCAACGATCCCGGCTATCGCGCGGTGAGTTTCGACGACCTGCGCATGGCCTATGGCCAGCAGATCGACGGGCTGATCGCAGGCGGATCGGACCTCATCCTGATCGAGACCATCTTTGATACGCTCAACGCCAAGGCGGCGATCTTTGCCGCCTTCGAGAGCTTTGCAAAGGTGGGCAAACGGCTGCCGATCATGATTTCCGGCACCATCACGGATGCCTCGGGTCGCACGCTCTCCGGGCAGACGCCCACCGCGTTCTGGCATTCGGTGCAGCACGCGCGGCCCTTTACGGTGGGGCTGAACTGCGCGCTCGGCGCGGATGCCATGCGCCCGCATCTGGCAGAGCTTTCCGGTGTCGCGGAGACACGCATCTGTGCCTATCCGAATGCGGGCCTGCCCAATGCCTTTGGGCAATATGACGAAACCCCGGATGAGACCGCCGCGCTGGTCGAGGTCTTTGCGCGCGAGGGGCTGATCAACGTGGCGGGCGGCTGCTGCGGCACCACGCCGGACCACATACGTGCCATTGCCGACCATGTGGCGAAATATCCCCCGCGCACGGTGAAGGGAGACACGCAATGACCGAACCTCTGCTGCGCCTGTCGGGGCTGGAACCCTTTGTTCTCACACGCGATATTCCCTTCGTGAATGTGGGAGAACGCACAAATGTCACCGGCTCGGCCAAGTTTCGCAAGCTGATCACCAACCGCGATTATGCCACGGCGCTTGATGTTGCGCGGGACCAGGTGGAGAACGGCGCCCAGATCATCGACGTCAACATGGACGAGGGCCTGATCGATTCAAAACAGGCGATGGTGGAGTTCCTCAACCTTGTTGCGGCAGAGCCGGACATCGCCCGGGTGCCGGTGATGATCGACAGCTCCAAATGGGAGGTGATCGAGGCCGGCCTGCAATGTGTGCAGGGCAAATCGGTGGTGAACTCCATCAGCCTCAAGGAGGGCGAGGAGGCGTTTCGCCACCACGCCGGCCTGTGTCTGGCCTATGGGGCGGCGGTTGTCGTCATGGCCTTTGACGAGAGCGGGCAGGCGGATACTTTCGCGCGCAAGACGGAGATCTGTGCCCGCGCCTATCGGATCCTGACCGAGGAGGTCGGCTTTCCGCCCGAAGACATCATCTTTGATCCCAATGTGTTCGCGGTGGCGACGGGGATCGAGGAGCATGACAACTACGGCGTCGATTTCATCGAGGCGACACGCTGGATCCGGGCGAACCTGCCGCATTGTCACGTTTCTGGTGGGGTGTCGAACCTGTCGTTCAGCTTCCGCGGCAATGAACCGGTGCGCGAGGCGATGCATGCGGTGTTTCTGTATCACGCGATCATGGCCGGTATGGACATGGGGATCGTCAACGCCGGACAGTTGGCGGTCTACGATCAGATCGACCCGGAGCTGCGCGACGCCTGCGAGGATGTGGTTCTGAACCGGGCTCCGGCGAACGGCGCCACTGCGACCGAAAACCTGCTGGATATTGCCGAACGGTATCGGGGCGCTGGACGCGAAGAGAAAAAACGCGATCTGGCGTGGCGCGAGTGGCCAGTGGAAAAGCGGCTCGAGCATGCGCTGGTCAACGGGATCACTGAGTTTGTCGAAGAGGACACCGAGGCGGCGCGACTGGCGGCGGACAAACCGCTCGATGTGATCGAGGGGCCGCTGATGGCGGGCATGAATGTGGTCGGCGACCTGTTCGGCGATGGCAAGATGTTCCTGCCGCAGGTGGTGAAATCTGCGCGGGTGATGAAGCAGGCGGTCGCGGTGCTGCTGCCCTACATGGAGGCCGAGAAGGAGGGTCAGCGCGAAAGCGCCGGGCGCGTCCTGATGGCCACGGTAAAGGGCGATGTGCACGACATCGGCAAGAACATCGTCGGCGTCGTTCTGGCCTGCAACAATTACGAAATCATCGACCTGGGCGTGATGGTCCCGCCGCAGAAGATCCTCGAAGAGGCACGCGCACAGGATGTCGACATCATCGGCCTGTCCGGTCTGATCACCCCGTCACTGGATGAGATGGTGCATCTGGCCAGCGAATTGGAGCGCGAGGATTTCGACGTGCCCTTGCTGATTGGTGGCGCGACCACCTCGAAGGTGCATACCGCGGTGAAGATCGCGCCCGCCTACAACAAGAGCCAGGCGATCTATGTCACCGACGCCAGCCGGGCGGTGGGCGTGGTGTCCGCGCTCCTGAGCAAGACGCAGAAACAGCCCTATATCGAGGGCATCCGCACCGAGTATTCCGAAGTGGCCGAACGGCACGAGCGCGCCGAGCGGGCCAAGCAGAGGTTGCCGCTGGCGGCGGCGCGCGCAAATGCGTTTCAGGTGGACTGGGGCAGCTATACCGCAACCGAACCCGGTTTCACCGGTGCCAAGGTGATCGACGGATGGGATCTGGCAGAGATTGCGCGGTTCATTGATTGGACGCCGTTTTTCCAGACCTGGGAGTTGAAAGGCGTCTATCCGCGCATTCTGGATCACGAGAAATACGGCGAGGCGGCGCGCAGCCTCTTTGCCGATGCGCAGGAGATGTTGGCCCGGATCATTGATGAAAAATGGTTCGCGCCGCGTGCCGTCATCGGGTTCTGGCCTGCAAATTCCATCGGAGATGACATTCGGCTGTTTGCGGACAAGGATCGCTCTGCTCCGCTAGCGACCTTGCACACGCTGCGTCAGCAGACCTCCAAGCGCAAGGATAGCCCCAATCTGGCGCTGAGCGATTTTGTAGCGCCAGAAGGGGTGCCGGATTGGGTTGGCGGCTTCGTGGTCACGGCGGGCCCCGAGGAAATCGCCATTGCGGAGCGGTTCGAGAAAGCGGGAGACGACTATGGCGCGATCATGGTCAAGGCGCTGGCCGACCGGTTTGCCGAGGCCATGGCCGAGATGCTGCACCAGCAGGTGCGGCGCGATCACTGGGGGTACGCGCCGGAGGAGAGTTTCGGCCCGCAGGAGCTGATTGCCGAGCCCTATGATGGCATCCGTCCGGCGCCGGGCTACCCGGCCCAGCCTGACCACACCGAAAAGCGCAGGCTCTTTGAACTGCTGGAAGCGGAGGCGAGCACCGGCGTCACGCTGACCGAGAGCATGGCGATGTGGCCGGGCTCTTCGGTGTCCGGCCTCTATATCGGGCATCCCGACGCCTATTACTTTGGCGTCGCCAAGGTCGAGCGCGATCAGGTGGTGGACTACGCGGATCGAAAGGGCATGGAGGTCTCCGAGGTCGAGCGCTGGCTCGCACCTGTGCTGAACTACCGACCGAGTGCCACGGCCGGGATCGCTGCCGAATAGCAATGGCAGGCGGCGCAGTGCGCGCCGCCGATGCCTCCGGACCGGCAGAGCTGCGATCCTAGAATTCGCCCGGCGCACATTGCAGGCAGATCAGCCCTGCTTCGCGCCAGGTGTCGACAACCGAACGGCGGTCATCGATGACGATCCAGGGTTCATACCCGTCGGCGCGCATCCGGGCGAGCAGGTGACGTTTTACCTCCGGGTCACTGGCCGCATCTTGCGCCTCCGGCCGTAGATAGATCGCGTCGAAATCCAGGTTGTTTCGCGTCAGCCAGCCTTCGGTTTCGGTCGACCATCCCTCTGGCCGCCCGGAGCAGATCACAATGGTTTCTCCGGCCTGTTTCAGGCGCCGTAGGAGGTGTCCCACAGGTGCGATCACCTTGGCATCTGCCATCGCCGCGTGAAAGCGATCCCAGTCCTTCACGTCACCGTGCACCAGCGGGCCGAGGGTCGCTGCATCAAAGGTTGCAAGGGTCCCGTCCACATCAAAAACGACACAAGGGGTTGCGGGGTCAGCTGGCATGTTGGATCTCCTGATGGGCGGTGCCGGTCCATGTGAAATGGATGGGGATGGCGTTGGCGGGGCGGGGGGAGTGTGAACCCTGGCCCGATAGAATGCGCAGGGCCCGGATGACGCCGGAATGGCAGACAATGACGGGCAGTCGCTCTCCGGCCTCGGCGCAGCAGGTGGCGATCGCCGTTGCAACGCGGTCGATCATGTCCGGCCAGCGTTCCCCTTGTGGGGGATGAGAGTCTCGGGGCGGCTGTTCGGACAGCGGCCGCCCTTCAAAAACGCCCCAGTCGCGTTCCCGCAGATCGGCGTTCACCAAAAACGCCTGATCGGGGAAGCCCAGACGGCAGGTCTCCTGCGCGCGCGCCATCGGGCTGGAAAACACCGCAATCGGCGTGTCCCAGGTCACCAGACGCAAATCGCGGGCCTGCCTCCGGCCGGTGTCTGTCAGAGGGACATCCAGACGCCCGGCGATTATCCCGTCCCGGTTTGCGCTGGTCTCTCCATGGCGGATCAGGCAGAGCGATCTCTGCGGCAGTCGGTTGGTCATAGCGCGATGCTTTCATGCATAAAAATCTCTGCTCCAAGACCGTCCTCGATCAGATACTCTTCGGGGCGGGGGCAGAAGGCCGGGGCGAAGCGTTTCGCCTTGAGGCGCTGGAGCATCTTGATCTGATCCCCAAAGGGCGGATGTACATTCCACCGTTGGAAGTGCCCGCCGGGCACCGAACAGATGCCACGCGCATGTGCGGTCATATGCCCGGTAAACACCACATGCGCATCCTGTCCCAGGCGCCCGCTTTCGCGCCAGGCCCGGGCATATCCCCAGGCCGCGCCACCATCCGCATTCGGAGTGTCGCAGATCAGGAAGCGCCCGTAGTCGTGATCGCTTGCGTGCAACAGCGGAGCGATGGCCTGTGCACGCGGGCTGAGGCCATCGCTGGCCAGCGCGGAACGCAGGGCAGTGCGGCATTCAGGGTCCAGCACCACCGCCTCCAGACCAAAGCGATCAACCAGATGCAGGGCCATTTCACCGGCGCGGCCGGAGGGGGGCACCGGGAGCAGGATCTGTCCGGGCAGGCGGTCGATCAGCGCATCGAGCGCCGCAAAGCGCTCCGCCTGGGTGATCGGGTCCAGATGATAGGAGCAATCCAGTATCGCGGTTGCGGCGGGTGGCGGGATGTCGAAGGCGAACCATTGGGATTCCTCGGACCAGTCGCCAGAATAGAACAGGCCATCGCCAATATCGAAATGCATCCAGACGCCACCTAGCGCATGCCCGTTGCGGCCGGTGGTCAGGCGGATGCCGTCGATCTCGGTCACGCCCCGTTCGGGCAACGGGCGGACTTCGGCGGCGGGCGGCAGCGCCTTGGCCGTCTGCATCGTGGTGTAGATCGGCAGGTTGGCTTCGACCGCGTAGGCGGCACCGCCGATGTGATCGATATGGTCATGCGTGATGAAGACCGCATCCGCGCCCTCCAGCCAGGCCGGATCAAAATGTGCGTTGGCCTCCGGACCGTGCCCACAATCCAGAAGCCAGACCTTGCCCCCGACCGTCAATCGCATGCAGGCGGGGCCTTTGTCGCCGATCCCCGACAGGACTTTGACTTCGTTCATTTATGCCTCCGAAAACGCCCATGGGCTACGCAGTGACACCCCCAGTTGCGCCCCTTCGGCATATCGTTCGCGGCTTTCCGCGAGCAGCTGGGCGCCATCCGGTGTTTCCAGGTTGAGCCGGTAGCGACCGCCCAGGTAGGTGCTGCGGGTCACGCGGGACCGCAGGTCACCTGTTTCGGAGAGGGTGATATTCTCCGGGCGCAGGCAGATCAGGTTCGGCCGGTCGGTATCGGTTTCGACAGCCACCCGCGCCCCGAGCAGATGCGCCTCGGTCCGGGGGCCCGAGTGCGCGATGTCGTCGATCGGCAGAACCGTGCCTTCGCCGACAAAGCCTGCGACAAAGCGGCTGCGCGGGCGCTTGTAGAGCGCCTCGGGCGTGTCGAACTGGGCTATGCGACCGTCGGACATCACGGCAATCCGATCCGCCATGGCCATGGCCTCGGACTGGTCATGGGTCACGTAGACCATTGTCGCGCCGGTGCGGCGGTGAAAGTCGCAGAACACGTCCTGCATCGACGCCCGCAGCGCCACATCGAGGTTCGCCAACGGCTCGTCGAGCAGCACCGCGTCCGGGGCGGAAACCAGGCAGCGGGCCAGCGCCACCCGCTGTCGTTGACCGCCGGAGAGTTCCGCCGGCATGCGATCACCAAAGGACGTCAACCCGGTGGCCGCAAGCGCTGTATCGGTCTCCCGGTTGCGATCCGCTCTGGACGCGCCGCGCACCTCCAGAGGGTAGGAGACGTTGCGCCGCACGGTCATATGGGGCCAGAGGGCGTAGGACTGGAACACAAAGCCGATGTTGCGGGCTTCGGGTGGCAGGGAATGATGGGTCCGCGCATTGGACACCTCGGTTGCGCCAATCGAGATCGCACCTGCGTCGGGATGCTCAAACCCCGCCAGCAGCCGCAACAACGTGGACTTGCCACAGCCCGAAGGCCCCAGCAGGGCGACGAACTCTCCATCCGTGATCGAGGCGGTGATCGAGGCGAGCGCCGGGACACCGTCAAAGCGTTTTTCGACTGAGGTCAGCGTTATGTCTGCCATGGGACGACTCCTTTGGGCAGGCGGCGGGAGGCGAGCTGGACAACACCCATCAACACCATCACCACCAGGACAATTGTCATGGCGAGGGCCGAGGCCATGACGGTCTCGCCACTGTCATCGAGATTGAAGATCATCACCCCCAGCGTTTCGGTTCCCGAAGACCACAGAAGCGCGGAAACCGTCAGTTCATTGAAGGCGGTGAGAAAGAGCAGGATTGCACCTGCCGCCGCAGAGGGCGCGGACAGGGGCAGGATGATGGAGCGCAGGCGCTGCCAGAGCGTTGCGCCGACCGATTGCGCCGCTTCGTTCATCGCGGGGTCAAGCTGGCGGAAACTGGCCTGAATGGGGCGGAACATCACCGTCATGAACCGGGCCAGATAGGCAAGGAAAATGATCCAGATCGTGCCGTAGAGTGTGGCCTCGGTGAAGGGGAGCTTGATCAACAGAAGGATCATGGCGATCGCCAGCACGACACCGGGCAGGGCGTAGGGCAGGTCGACAAGACTGTCAAAGAAGCGCCCCAGTCGCGAGGGGCGCCGCTCCATCATCCAGGCCAGCGGCAGGCAGAGTGCCATCAGGACAAGCGCCGCGCCAAGCGACAGCGCAAAGGAATTGACAAAGGCACGGGAGGTGACCGGCTGGCGGAACAGGACTTCTCCCCAGGAGGACAGCGTCAGGGTGTCCAGGCTCAGCGGCACGCCATAGGCAGGCACCAGCGAGGTCGCCAGCAGGCCCGACATCGGCAGCACCAGGATGGCGCAGACAAACAGCCATAGGGCCGCCTCGATCGGCAGCCGCGCGCGGCCCAGGGGAATGGCAAGTGGCCGGCTGGCGGACCCAACCAGATGCACGGTCTGGCGCGAGCGGAAGAACCGGTGCAGCAGGATACCGCAGATCGCGACAAGGCCGATCAGCATCGCCAGGGCGGCGACCTCGGCCAGGACAGATGTGCCGAGGCCGGCAAGCTTCTGATAGATCAGTGTGGGCAGGGTGGAATACCCGGCCGGAATGCCCAGCATCGCGGGAATGCCGAAATTGCCAAGCGCGGTCACGAATGTAATCGCGGTGCCTGCGGCAAGGCTGGGCAGGCACAAGGGCAGGATGATCTGCCGCCACAGGCGCAGCCCCCGCGCACCGCTGATGCGGGCGGCCTCGACGGCTTCCTGCGGAATGGAGCGCAGCCCGGCACGCAGGGTCAGGAACACGATCGACGTATGCTGGATGCCCAGCAGCGCGATGATTCCGGCAGGGGAGTAGAGCGGTTGCGGTGCGCCCAGAGGTGGCGCAATGCCCAAGGTCTTGAGCAGAACCGAGGACGGTCCCACGATCTGGGTCCAGGACAGGGCGGTGATCTGCGGCGGGATCATCATCGGGATCATCAGGCAGAACACCAGTGTCGCCTTTGCCCGCAGGTCCGTAAGCGCCACCAGAAAGGCAAACAGGCTGCCGATGACCACCGACACCAACGTGCCGAGGCCCGCGGTCACCAGCGAATGGAGCAGTGCCGTCTGGGTGTTGTCCCGTGCCCAGATCTCGGACACGAGTGCAAGGCTGGCACGCCCGTCCACCGTGATGCCTTCGGCAAACAGTCGCAGCACCGGGGCGAGGGTGACCGTGATGGCGATCAGCAGAGCGACGTAAAGCAGCCGATCCTCGGATCGGCTGCCTCCATGGGTCTTGTTCGGCTGCATTAGTTGACGCCAAAGATCTCTGCGAATTTCTCTTTGTTGGCTTCGGCGTTCTTCAGCGCTTCTGCCGGGTCGAAGTCCATCAGCTTGATGGAGTCGCGCGCGGGGAAGCCTGCCGGTACGCCCATATCGTTCCGGGCTGGGATATAGCCCATGTCCAGCACCAGGTCCTGGCCGGCTTCACTCAGGACGAAGTCCACAAAGGACTGCGCGGCCTCGACATTCTTGGCGGAGGACATGATGGCCACCGGCTCCGTCACATAGGAGACGCCTTCTTCGGGAAAGACGAATTCGACCGGCGAGCCTTCGGCCTTGTTGCGGATGGCGAGGAAATCCACCACCACACCGTAGGGTTTTTCACCCGCGGCCACTGCCTTGAAGGTGCCGCCATTGCCACCCTGGGCGCGGGCGTCGTTCTCGGCCAGATCGCTGTAGTAGTCCCAGCCCAGCTTGTCGTCACCGGTCAGCGTTGCCAGGTGGATCAGCGCGGCACCCGAGTAGAGCGGCGAAGGCATGGCAACCTGCCCCTTGAGGGCCGCGTCGTTAAGATCCGACCAGGAGGCCGGCGCTTTTTCGGCACCGGTGTTGTAGACGATGCCCGTCGTGATCAGCTTGGTGGAGTGATAATATCCCTCGGCGCTGTGCAGGGCGGGGTCATAGGCATCTGCTTCCGGCGATTTATAGGCGGTCAGCAGGCCTTCCTGCGCCATGCCTTCCAGCGTCACGGTATCGGCGATCAGAAGCACGTCGGGTTGCGGGTTGCCGGCTTCGATTTCAGCACGCAGCCGGGCGATCAGTTTGGTTGTCCCGTCCCGGATCCATTCCACTTCTGTGCCGGGATTGGCGGCCATGAAGGCATCAACGGTCTTTTGCGCATCCGCATTGGGCTGGGATGTGTAGAGCGTCAGGGTGTCGGCAAAGCTGGCGGAGGCAAAGCAGGCAAAGGCTGCGGCGGTAACGATGGATTTCATTGCAGTTCCCCAAGTTGTGGCTTTCGAACGAAATGTTTCGGTGGGTGCCTTATTTCGGAGCTATGCAAACATAATGTGACAATATTCCTTATATTCGCAATTTTTCTTGGCAGCATAGCCTCGGGTGAGTAGATTCGATGGATGTCAATAAACTTTCGAAGGAAAGCCAATGAAGCGGGATGATCTGAACATCCGCCGGGATCGCATAATTGCCCTTCTCACCGAAAACCAAGAACTGTCGGCGCGTGATCTCGCCGCGCAGCTCGGGGTGTCCGTTCAGACGATTCGCGCTGATTTGAGGGATCTTGACGCCGCGGCGCTGGTTCAGCGTCGCAACGGGGCGGTGCGGTTGCGCCAACAATCGGAGAACATCGCCTATCTGCCGCGGGTCGGTGCCTCGCGGCTGGAAAAGCAGCAGATTGCGCTGGCGGTGAAGAACCTGGTCAAGGACGGCGCCCGGGTGGCGCTTGGCACCGGAACCACGGTCGAGCAATGCGCCCGTATGCTGGCGATCCGCCAGAACCTGTTTGTGGCGACCAACAGCATTCACGCGGTTCATGCGCTGCAAAATGCCCCGGGTGCGGTGGTTGAACTGGCTGGGGGCACCGTGCGCCTGCGGGATCTCGACCTGATCGGGGCCGCGAGTGCCGGGTTTTTCAGCCGCTTCCGGATGGAGCAGGCGATCTTCAGTTGTGGGGGGCTCTCCGAGGGGGGCGAGGTGCTGGATTACAATGCGGCAGAAATCGTGGCGCGACAATCGATCACCGAATGCGCGCGGGAGCGGATCCTTGTGGTCGACAGTGCCAAGTTCGGACGCGATCTGCCGTGCAGAATGGGACATGTCTGGGAGTATGAGGTGGTGGTGACCAACGCCCCGCTCAGCGCCGACATTCGCGACAGATGCGCGGCCACCGGCTGCCGCATCATCGCGGCGGAGGCAGAGTAACCCGACCCCGCTGTGTCGCAGGGGCGGGCTTGGTCAGAAGGCGCCTGCCGTTGTGGCGGCAGACGCGATGCCGGAGCCGAACAGCGGATCAGGGCAGCTGTCGAAGAAGTTCCGGCGAAGGGTCGCCCGTCACCGGCATGCCGGTGCGCTGCTGATAGGCACGCAGCGCGTCTCGGGTGTTGGGGCCGATCACGCCATCTGTGCCTCCGGTATCGAACCCGGCGGCTGTCAGCTTGCTTTGCAGGGCAATGCGGTCATCCTTGGTCAGCCCGTATTGATCCGGCGGGAAGCTGCCCCGGAGCGGCGGGCCTCCTGCAATGCGATCCGCAAGATGCCCCACGCCGATCGCATAGGCATCAGAGTTGTTGTAGCGTTTCAGGGCGCGGAAATTGGCGGTGACGGAGAAGCTGGGGCCGCCCTCTTGTGGCTGGATGCGGGTGCCTGTGGGCGCACTCGGACCGGCCTCGCCGCCCCAGGGCAGGCCCTTTTGCCACCCGTTGCGCGCGAGATAGGCCGCCGTCGAGGCCAGCGCGTCGCTGGGGTCCTCGGACCAGATGTCGCGGCGTCCGTCGCCGGTGAAATCGACAGCAAAGGCGAGGAAGGACGTCGGAATGAACTGTGTGTGCCCCATGGCGCCCGCCCAGCTGCCGGTCAGGTTGCGGGCCGACACGTGCCCAGCTTGCAGAATTTTCAGGGCCGCGATCAACTGGCGTTCGAAAAACGCCCCCCGGCGCCCATCGTAGGCGAGGGTGGAGGTTGCGGAGATGACGGGGACATCACCGCGGCGTTCCCCGAAAAAGCTCTCAAGCCCCCAGACGGCGGTGATGATGTGCGCTTCCACGCCATATTGCTGCTCGATGGCGCGCAGGGTGCCGCGATGACGGGCATAGGCGGCCCGCCCCTTGCTGACCCGTTCCTCCGACACGGCGATGGACAGGTAGTCTTCGAGGGTGCGTTTGAATTCGGTCTGGTTGCGGTCGCGTTTGACCACGCCCGGCAGGTAGCCGGTCCCCCTGAACGCGGTGCGCAGAAGGTCCTGGGAAAAGCCCTGGCGTGCCGCCCGCTCCTGAAAGGAAGCGACCCATCTGGCATAGTCCGCGTTGCGGACCGGGCGCAGATCATCGGGCAGCGGTTTTGGTCCACCCGGTTGCGTTTCGACGGTTGCGCCGCAGCCTGCCAGCCCGAAAGCGGTTGCCAGTGCCCCGAATTGGCGCCGGTTCATCGACATGTGTCACCTATTTGTTTTCTGTCCCTGAAGACAGACAATCATACAGGCGGCAGGGGATGTCACGCGAATGTCGGCGCGGGCGCCCTGTGGTGCATAATTCGGCTCATGTGCCTGAGGGCACCGGCGCCCTCAGGGCTGTTATTGCTCGCGGAAGGCACGGGACATGCTGTCCCGCACAGGTTTGATCAGATACTCAAAGAACGTCCGTTCCTCGGTCTGGATCATGACCTCCGCGGGCATCCCCGGCACCGGTACAAAGGCGCTGGCCCGTTCATACTCTTCCGGGGGCAGGCCGATATGGGCGACATAGACCTCGCGGGAGGTGCCATCGGAGGTGTCGGTGATCGAGTCCGCAGACACGTACCGCACCCGGCCCGTCAGCACCGGGGTTGTGCGTTGGTTCAGCGCCGAGAGCCGAATGGTGGTGGCTTGCCCGAGGGTAATACTGTCGATGTCGGTGCGGGGAATGAGCGCCTCGATCAGCAAGGGCGCATCAGCGGGCAGGATTTCCGCGATCGGCTTGCCGCTTTCGATCACGCCGCCTGCACTGTGGTAATACATCCGGACCACCGTGCCACTTACCGGTGCGATTACGGTGGAGCGCGACAGCACATCCTGTGCCTTGCGGGATTGCTCCCGGATCGAGTCCAGCTCGGCCTGGATCGCCTGCAATTCGTCCAGCGCATCCTGGCGCCGATCCGAACGCAATTTGTCGATCTCCAGCTCGAATTTCAGGCGGGCGCGCTCGATTTCGGCGATTTCCGCCTCGAGACGCGCGATATGGCCGTTGGTTTCCAGCACGGCGCGGTGAACCGAATTGTACTCAGGACGCCGGATCAGACCACTGTCGAGGAGCTCCTGTTTGTCCGCAAGTTCCTCGTCAAGGCTGATGGCGCGTTCGCGATAGGCGTTCAGCTGTGCCGCATAGCCCTCGCTGCGGATCACCAGCGAGTCCATGCCGTTGTGCAGAATGGCAAGCTCACTTTCCTGAAGCCGACGCGCGGAATCGAAGGTCAGGCGCTGGTCGGCGAGCAGATCGGTCACCTCCGCGTTTTCCGACGCAAGCCGCAAGAGATTGGGCGGAAAACTGACATTGCGGTCGGCGCGATACTCGGCGCGGACACGGGCTTCGGCGGCTTCCAGGCGCGCACGGCGCAATTCGAGCTCACGAAGATCCGCCTGCGCCGCCGTCTGGTTCAGCTGGATCAGTTCATCGCCCTTCTGCACGCGATCCCCTTCCGACACCAGAATGTCGGCGATGATGCCCCCCTCCAGGTGCTGAACGATCTTGTTGCGACCGGTGGCGACAAACGACCCCTGCGAGATGACGGCGGCGGCCAGCGGGGCGCGGAACGCCCAGGCACCAAACCCGCCGAATGCGGTCACGAACAGTGCAATGCCAAAGATGGCGTGCTTGCGGATCGAGCGCGGAACCTCGTGATGCCATTCCTGAATGTTGACGCTGTCAGTCATCACTGTTGTCCCCCGTTGGGAGCGGCGCCGTTGTCGAGACCGGGCGCCTGCCCTTGTTGAAAGCCCGCCAGCTGCTTCAGGACGGTGTCGCGGGCACCGATCATGGCCACGTTGCCCCCGGACAGAAGCATGATCTTGTCGACGGTGCCCAGCAGTGTCGGTTTCTGCGTGATGACGACCACCGTGATCTTGTTGCGTTTGGCGTGTTCGATGGCGCGGGCCAGGGCCTTGTCGCCCGCCACATCGAGATTGGAATTCGGCTCGTCGAGAACCAGGAGGCGCGGATCTCCAAAGAAGGCCCGGGCCAGCGCGATGCGCTGTTTCTGTCCCCCCGACAGAGGGGAGCCATCCGCAGCCACCATGGTTTCATAGCCCTGCGGCAGCGATGCGATCATGTCGTGCACATCGGCCAGAACCGCGGCCCGATGGATTTGCTCATCCGTCGCATCCTGGCGCATCCGGGCGATGTTGTCCTTGATCGACCCGGGAAACAGTTGAACATCCTGCGGCAGGTAGCCGATGTTTTCGCCCAGCTGGCGGGGGTCCCAATTGCGCAGATCCATCAGGTCGAGGCGCACGTTGCCGGAGGTCGGCAGGATCGACCCCACAAGCATCTTGCCAAGGGTCGTCTTGCCGGCGCCCGAATTGCCGATCACCGCCAGCGTGTCGCCGGGATCAAGCGAGAAGCTGATGGCGTTCAGCACCACCTGCTTGGTGCCGCCCGGCACATAGAGCAGCCGTTCCACATCCAGCCGACCTTCGGGCTGGGGCAGCCAGAGCCGCTCGAACTGGAAGCCGGACCGGGTCAGCAGCTGGGCAATGCGCCCATAGGCCGAGCGGGAGAGCAGAAAGGCGTTCCAGCCTTCGATGGCGCCCTCCACCGGGGCCAGGGCGCGGCCGGCGATGATGGAAGCGGCGATCACCATGCCGCCGGTGATTTCGCCCTGAATGGCCAGATAGGCCCCCCAGCCGAGCATCCCCACCTGGGTCAGCAGTCGCACTCCGCGCGAGAAGGTTGCGGAGATCACATTGCGGTCCTGCGCGCAGACCTGAGCCGTGAGTGAAGCGGCTGTGTCCCGACCCCATATGGTGACCGCTTCGGGGATCATCGCCAATGCATTGATGATCTGGCTGTTGCGGGTCATGGAATCGAGATGCAGGTTGGCCCGTGACTGGGCCTGGTTGGCCTGCGCAAAGGGCTTTGCCGTGAGCCTCTGGTTGATCACTGCGATCACCAGAAGCACGACCGCGGTCGTGATCACGATAAATCCCAGGTGGGGATGCACGAGAAAGATGGCCAGCATGAAAAGCGGCGCAAAGGGGACGTCGAGGAAGGCCATCAAGGTGCCGGATGTGAGGAAACTGCGCACCTGCTGCAAATCGCCAAGGGCCTGATATTCCCGGCCGGAACTGTGCAAGGAGGCATGCGCCGCCGCGCTCAGGATCGGAGCGCCCAATCTGGCGGCGACCTCGACCGCGGTGCGCATCAGCATGAAGCGGCGGACCGCATCAAAGACCGATTGCAGGACCACTGCGGCGGCGATCACCAGTGTCAGCATGATCAGCGTGTCGACGGAGCGGCTGGTCAGCACGCGGTCCGAAATCTGGAACAGGTAGATGGGGATTGCCAGGACAAGGATATTGGTCGCACAGGTCATCAACATCACAAAGCCCATGTTGCGGCGGACGGCGACCATGCCCTCCCGCAGGCTCTTTTCAAAATTCTGCGGACCCAGCCGTCGGTGAAACCGGGCGCCGCCGTTACCGCCGCCGCCGCCACCGTTGCCTGAACCCCCAGCGGGGGGCTGCGGTCCGCCGGCTTTGGTCGCAGGGGAGCGCGCGTTGGCGCGCGCTTCGAGCGGCGGCGTGCCGAGCCCTTTGACCATCGGGTCCATGCGGGCTTCGTCCTCGGTCTGGCGGGCTTCTTCATCGCGCCGGGCTGTTTCCGGCGCAGATGTATCGGGGTCCGGGGCGGCGGATGTGGCCGCGGTGTCCTGTTCCGTGGCCGCGACCGTCGTTTCCGGCTCTGGTGCTGTTGTACCGGGTGCGGGTGCTGGGTCGACCTGGGGCGCGCCCTCTGGTGGCGCGCTGAGGTTTGCGTCGGAAGGCACCGTGCCAGGCGCCGAGCCCGCTGCTGTGTCCACCGTTTTGTCCGTGGGGGCGACGGTTTCGTGCTGGGATGTTTCCACCGGTGCGGGCGCACCTTCAGCGGGGGAGTTGGGGGCAGTCCCGGCGACAGGCTCGGGCGCATGCTGCGGAGCGGTGTCCGGGCCTGTGGCAGATTGATCTGGCTTTGGGTCTGGGGCGGGCGCCGCGGGGCGCGCATCGACAGGTACATCCGGAGCATCGTCATCGCGTGTGGCCGTTGACGTGTCGCAGTTTCGCGCTTGGTCGGACAGATCCGCAGGCGCCAAATCGGCCAGATCGCGCAGGGGCGCTGGCACAGGGTCGCCCGCGGCGGCAGGTGGGGCCTCGGCCTGCGGCTGCATTGCGCCGGGGCCTTTTGCCGGTGGCGGGCAGGGGGCGGTTTTCGCGTTGTCCTCGGGGGCTTTGCGCCCCTGGGGATTTTCCAGCTTCCATGTGTCCCGAAGCTTCAGCGGGAGCGGGGTCGGCGCGACCGGCGAGCTGTTCAGCGCCAGGGCGGAGGTGTCGCTTGCGGGGACGGGCCTGCCACCGCTCTGGACAAGGGACGAGGTGGCTTTTGCCTGCCACTCCCGCATTTCGGGCATCGAGTCACAGGCCTTCGCTTCGGCCGCGCCGCTGTTTCTGAAAATCTTCACTTTTCCCCCCGTAAGTCCCTTGCTGTCATTAGGCGAGCATTGTCTGCATCACGTCGCTATGGATCGGTCCATCCTGCGCGATGGAGGTCTCTCCGACGCTTATGTCCTCTGCATTGCTCGGTTGTGTGTTGAGATCGTCAGACAGAAACGCGACGGCTTCGCTGGCCAGCCCGTCGATGCTGTCGGGTGCGAGAAACACGTCCGTGGGCGGCAGATCCTCTGCGATCAGGTTGGCTTGATAGAGGACGGCATCTGAATAGACCTCGCCCCCTGCAAAGACTTCGGACGCCATGCCCACATCAATCAGATGCGCATCATTCACCGCGGCATTGAGGCCGGAGTGAATGGTGGTTCCGAGACCGTCCTCGGCGCTCCCCGTGATCAGATCGCCATCCGACAGGATGTTCAGTTGCGAGAGCAGATGCACATCCAGAAGGTCGCCGCTGATATAGAGCACATTGAGCACGGGCTGCGATTGCAGGGCGCTGTTGCCGATCAGCGGCGAGATGTCGGACCCGCCCGCGCCAAAGCTGTCCAGCACCGACTGGAACGTGGCCGTCATCCCGCTGAACGTGTCCAGCGCGGTGTGGGTGATCGACGCCGAGTTCATCAAGGCATTGCCGCCCGTGCTGGTGTCCGAAGCAGCGGATGTCGTGCCGCCCGTGGAGAACAGCCCGTCTCCGGTCCCGCCCGGCAGCACATCCTGGGGGGCGCCACTGGCGAAGTAGTCCCAATCCAGAACGATATTGGTCTGCTGTACGATGTATTGGGAGATCATGTCGCCTCCCACCAGGATCAGATCGAACCCCATCGCCTGAGAGAACAGCGCGTTGGTGTTGAGCAGCATATTGCCGCCGAGATCGATCCAGCTTTCGGTGGCGGAGGTGGTCACCTGCACGGCGTCATCATCCACTGCCGAGTTGATCTGACGCGTCCAGCTGAAGTTGATGAGGTCACCGTCGATGGTGGAAACCGCAACCATGCCGGGGGCGGGGCCGCCTCCTGCGGGGCCGGTTGCGGGGGCCGCGGGCTGGGCGCCCGGCAGGCTGGGCGAGCCGCTGAACGCGGCGCTGTTCTGCAAGAGGTTCTCTGCACCGGGCGAGGCTGACTCATCCAGCAGCACGTTGACCTGACTGATCATGTCAAAGCTGGCAACGCTCCCGGCCACGGCAATGACTGGCGCGTCGACGCCCCCGGTGACGCTGGAGGCCGCATTGATGGCAACATTGCCGCCCGTCACCACGGTGTGTGCGGCAGAGGAGGCCGTTGCCGTCTCAGAAGGCGAGGCCGGGTCCGTTTCGGTGTCCAGCGGCGTTGTCGTGGCGATATCTTCCTCGGGCAGCCCCACAACGCCCGAGCCTTCGATTGCCGTGCCGGGCTGGGTGGCGGAGGAAGAAGCTGTCGTGGTGCCCGCCGTGGCCGAGGCCGTCGTCGTCGCCGCGCTCTCTTCGTCGTCATCTTCTTGGGGCACATCCGGAAGCAGCTCTGTCCAGACTGGCAGCTCCTCATGCTCGACCCCGTTGACGGTCACGATCTGTGTGTCGCTTCCGGTGGCAAGGTGGATCGAGGCGCCATCCGCTGTTTCGATCTGCGCCTCGGCGAGCGCAACAAGGGTTTCAACCTGGGCTTCTATTTCGAACACGTCCATCTCTGCAAAGGCCGAGCCATCCGTGAGATCCAGTATCTGGAGGGCTTCGGCGCTTGCTTTCAGCTCCTGCATCAGCTGTGTCTGGACGGTGTTCCAGGCGTCCTGGGTGGCAGGGTCGATGTTGATGGTGTCACGATCCGAAAGATGGTTCTCCTGCCAGGTGAAGTGGATGCTGCCGCCGGGCGGCGGAACCTCGAGCACGAACGGGCCGGAAATCGGTGCGGGGCCGGCCGCGACGATTGCCTCTCCGGGCAGGTTGGGGGCGTCCGGGATCATGGGGGCCTTGATCTGCGGTAGTCCGATCTCAGCGGAGACCGCCGTGGCCACCGCCGCCTTGTGCAGCTGAGCATGCGGATTGTGGACGAGGGGATCGTGGCCTTCGGGCGAAAAATTGATGTCCCGGTTTGTGCTGTGTGAAATCAGAGGATCAAGGTCATTGGACGTCTCGGCGGCCTTGAAGCTGTCATAGTCCAGCCGTCCGCGCGCTGTTTCCGTCACGAGCTGAAAGAGCCCGATGAAATATGCGATCGTCTCTGTGACCTTGTCGAGTAACATCGCAACAATACCATACACTGCCGGATAATTCGGCGACTAAGTCGGCACGCGCGGGGCCCGCGCGTGCCGGTTTTTTCTGCGGTCCGGGACCGCGCCGGGGACGATTACGCGTCGTCTTCGCCGGTCATCGAGTAGGACGAGGTCAGGTTCTGACCCACAGTGGTCATGTCCACTGTGTTGCCCAGCACGTTGGCGCCCATCGCGATCGACTGATTGAACGCCGTGGTGTCGAGGATCGCATCTGCCGACGCGGAGGACGTGCCGTTGACGAAGCCGTCATCACCGTTGTGGGAGCCCCACATGCCGCCGCTGCCGCCCGCACCGCCGTCACCGCCGGATGCATTGCCAGCCGCGCCACCGGTCGAGGACGAGTTGGTCGGACCAACCGAGGTGCCGCCGTTGTAGGCGCCGCCGCCAAAGCCGCCCATGCCGGAAACCCCTGCATGGCCGCCGTCACCACCGATCGCACCTGAAGAAGCGCCTCCGGCAATGCCGATGCCACCCGCCTGGGCCGCGGAACCCGCCGCTGCGATCGCCGCCGCTGCGTCACCGCCTTCAAGGAAGTCCAGAAGACCAAGGTCAAATCCGCCTTCCGCTGCGGCTGCACCGGCATTGGCACCACTTTGCGCTGCACCGATGCCCGCACCGATGCTGGCTGCGATCGAACCCGCATCACCTGCGTCGCCGCTGGTTGCGGAGCCGTTGTTGTTGCCGCCAGAGCCGCCATTGGTGTTGCCACCGTCGGCCCAGCCACCAAAGGCCGCACCAAGGCCTTCACCACCAGCAGAAGCTGCTGCCCCGCCGGAAGACCCGCTGCCGCCGTCGGCGTTGATGCCGTCGTCCGCATTGGCGTTGCCGCCGTTGGCGCTGCCGCTGTTGTTGAAGTTGCCGTTGTCATTGCTGACATCCGGGTCGTTCAGCGTGTCGTTGTCGCTGAGATGGTTGCCCATCACATTGACGGTTGCCACATCGTTGCCGGCACCGTTGAGCGAATTGTTCAGGATGCGCTCGACGTTGATGTCGTCGCCGATGTCATAGTGCATCGCGCCTTGTGCCATCAGCACGTCACCGACGCTGGCACCGCCGGACACATCGACATCCGCAAAATCACCATCATCGGGCATGTAGCCTTCCAGCCCAACGCCAACATCCACGGTCACGTTCGTGTTGGTGTTGGTATTGTGGTTGCTGTTGGAGTTGTTGGTGTTGTTGTTGGTGTCGGTGTTGGTATTGGAGTTGCTGTCCGAATTGGCGTTGGCGTTGGCATTGGTGTTGGTATCGCTGTCGGTATTGGTGTTCCAGTTACCGTTCGCGTTTCCGTTGGCATTGCCATTGCCGTTGAGGCTCAGGTTGCCGTTCATGTTCCCGTTGCCGTTCAGGTTCAGGTTTTCACTGGACTGGGACTGATCTTGTCCCTGACCCTGACCCTGGTCTTGACCCTGGCCCTGACCCTGCGCTTGCAGCTCGGCCTGACCCTGGCCCTGAAGCTGGCCCTGACCCTGGAGTTGCGCGAAGAAGTGATGGGGATGTCTTCCACCTGACATGATTGAAATTCCTTCTATGTCGAAGGCCCGATCCTGCCGCGCGTCATCTGTAAAGCGGCCATTTCCCGGGCGGTTGATTAAAGGCGAGGAACAAACCCCGGCCTCCCTGTCGGTCCGGCCTGAATAATGTGAGGGAACCGGCGCCGAGCACCCAGAAAGAGGGTGCAGGATCAGACTGACGCAGAGCAGGAAAGCGAACTAGCTAGCCGAAGGATCAGGGCCGGCATTGACCGCCAAGGCATTGAACTTTTGCAAAAACGCGATTCTTTCCGGGCGAAGATCTATATCTTTCGGAGCGGTGTCGGATTGATTCTCTGTAAACCCAGACGCAACTTTTGCGAGAAGTCAACTCGGGTGGGATTCGCTTTTAGATTAAACAATGTCAAATCGCCAAGATTTCAATTTTCGTAAATTTGACGCTAGATCATAAGCTTAGCTTTGTGATTGGTGAGTTTAAACAGTCAGTTAACACATCTCAGCTTGCCCAAATGGTTTATGAAATGTTAATGGTGACGTGAGGGAAATCGCCTGAATAGCTTAATGAGTTGAGGCTCCGAGCATGTGCTGGGAGCCAGGGTCAGAAGTATGACCCATGTGTCTGAGTGCGATTTGGAGGCTGCCATTATGAATACTGTATGTATTGCCATTGTCGGCAACGGGCTCACCGTGTCCGCGAAATGCGAAGAGCTTATTAAATTGGAATTTCCCGGAACTGAAATAATACGCGTGCAGGCCGTAGACGAGCTGGAGGTGATACACCCCGGTCCGATCAAGCTGGCGCTGATCGAGCAGGAAGTGTTTGCCGGCGTGGACAGCGGCGGGGTGGACAACCTGGAGCGATGCCCGGCGGAACGTGTGGCGCTGGCCTATCTCGATGAAGATCTGGCGCTGAGGTTTCTGGATCAGATCCAGGCCCGCGATGATGTCGGTCGCTTCGGCTTTCTGCCGATGAACCTGCAGTATGATTGCTGGGCGTCGATGCTGCGGCTGCTGTTCCTGGGCCAATGCTGCGTGCCGCAGGTGTTCCTGACGCGACAGGGAGAAGCTGTCCCGGCCGCCACGCTCTCGATGCCGAGCCGCAAGGCAAACCGGCTGACGCCAAGAGAGCGCGAAATCCTGGAGCTGGTCGCAAGTGGCAAACAGAACAAGCTGATCGCAGTTGATCTCGATCTCTCTGAACATACGGTCAAGCTGCACATGCATCATATCATCAAGAAACTTGGTGTGCGCAATCGGACGGAGGCGGCCGGCGTCTTTCTCAGCCGTGCTTCGGGCGGGGTATGACACCACAAGAGGGCGATCCCCATTTCTCGCAGTTGCTGATGCAGGTGGGGCGCCTCAACTACACGTGGACCAATACCGAGAGCGTGTTGATCCATCTGATCGCCGGGCTGATCGGAACCGATACGGAAACCGCGCTGGTGGTGTTCCTGACCCTGAATACGACACGCGCGCGGGTCGAACTGGTGGAGCGCCTGGTGAAACTGGAGCATGTTGATCCGGAGTTGCGACGGCGCGTGCTTTCGGCGACGCGCGACATGATGCGGCAATCCGCGCTACGCAATCGCTACAACCACTGCATCTACTCGTTCGACAAGGATGCCGGCACAACCCGGACCATCCTGATGCGGATCGCGGATCGCAAGGACAAGCTGAAAATTGGCCAGACGGAAGATGTCGACGATACAGCCATTGCGGGAATCGAACACGCCATCGAAAGCCTGCACGCGGTCAATCGGGATATTTGGGCGATCGTGCTCGATTTCGGGTTTCCGACGTAGGACCCGGATTCACCCCGCCTGAAATATCGGCGCGTACTCTCGGTTTTTCAGAGCGTTATCTTGTGGCCAGTCTCATTTCTTTGCCCGACGAACTCACTGAATGGGGTGGGCTGTCTTGCGATGGAAACCTGTGCGATGATAATTGGCGTGCATATAGTCTCAATTTTAATAAACTTGGACTTTATACAATTTTAAGTTTAGTACTCTGTTAAGCAATATTTCCCAATCTGCGGGACATGGGTCTGGGCATGACGAATGCTCAGAACAGTGTTCCTACTGAGCAGGATGGTGAAATGACGAGTGATATTTTTAAATCTGTAATGGCCATCTTGGCGGTGGCCTCCGTTTCCGCGTGTGGGAGCACGCGCAGTTTTGACGGCAACTCTGTCAATCGCGTCAGCACCCGCCTGAGCGTGCAAGATGATTTGCCGAACCTGACCCGCGCGACAGTGGCACCGCATCAAGAACAAATCATGAACGCGTTTCTGACCGGCTACAGCTACTGGGACAACACCCCCCGTGGCTCTGCCCAGATTGCGCGTCCGGTGATCCATCGGTCCGCGGGTGGGGTGGGGACCTATGACGATCCCGTCACACTTGCAGTTGGTCACGTCAAGAGGGGCGGGCGCAGCATCATGGATTACCCCGCTGGAACCCGCTTTTATATCGAGCGGCTGCGTAAATACGCCATTGTGGAGGATCTGTGCGGGGATGGTCCTCGGCCCCAGGAGGGCCCCTGCCACAGTGGCCACAAAGGGCACGACTGGATCGACATCTATGTGGGCGGGCGGGGCTATGACGAAGCCTCTGTTGATGCCTGCATGCGGCACATCACGGGGATTCAGCCCGTGATCTTGAACCCGCGCCCCGGCTATCCGGTGTTCGCTGGTGAAATTTCAGCAACCGGATGCCGGACGTTCTGATTGGCTCTGGACTGGGGATCAAAACCGCCTGACACTCCCGGGGATCATCCCAACGCGTTCAAATGATGCGCGATCCCCTGGAGTATGATGCTGTTGGTGTTGAGGTCGGAATACTGCTTCGTGGCTTGCCCTGTTTCCACAAAGATACTGGAGGAAAACCCGTTCTCCGTCTTTGCGGTGGCACGTACAAAGTTGCGCAACCGGTCGGAATAGGCGTGCGGCTGATACGCCGACCACAGATAGGCGGCTTTGCTGCTGACGGCGAGGTGGGATCTGGCGAACTCGGGCGTTCTGTACTCGGGTTCGCGGCCGACCGTGTCCATTGCCCAGGTGCGCGTCGGCGCGTCCAGCTGCAGGCCCTGGTACAGAAACCACGGGCTGCGGTCGATGGGGCCTTCTGATACACAGATCAACCGGCCGCTGTCCTGATACTCCTCGATCTGTGTCGAAAACAGGACATCAGCAAGATAGGCGCTTTCCGGCGACATGCCGAGCTCCATGGCCTCGAGCAGCAATGGCTCCGCACCAAAGGGGCCAATTCTGGCGGCGGCTTCCAGTAGCGCCATCTGGCCGTCGGTGGCGGATCGACCGGCGAAGACCTCATAGGGTGAACGCACCTCCAGCCCCCAGCGCCGAAACGCCAGGGCGGCGTAGTGGGCGCAATGGGACACGATCGTCGACTTGAGCGTGCCGTCGATGACCGAGTGGATCTCGCCGTCGAAAATGACCTTGTCGAGGTCGTAATTCGCGATCAGTTCCTTTAGCTCATCGCCAAAGGTGCTGTGCCGGCGCAGATTGTCCAAGGCTGCCAGGAGCCGACCGGCGTCGCACCCGTCGAAGTTCTTGTTGCCCCACTTTAGCCTATCGGTCCGGATCCAGCCTTGCGGCAGGCGCCGATCCTGTGAAACGCGTCCGACGATATTGGGCAGAATGCGGCGAATGGCCGTGTCATGCTGGTTGGCGTCGATCAGGCCGATCTGCTTTGCCGCGACCAGTGCATTTATCTGACTGCCCACGTCCCACATGGTGACGGTTTCATGCAGCCGGCCGCCGGGGGAGAAATTCACCGTCGCCGGGCACAGACCGGTTTCGGGATGGGTGAACCGTTCAATATAGCGCCAGGCGACCTGCGCATCCTCCAGCAGCTCTTCGCGGGTTGGCGCCGTGTCACGAGGGTGCCGGGTCAGCAATCCCGGCTGCGCAGCGGCGACCCGTCGGTGTCGGGTGGGGATCGGCCCCCTGGGCGCGAGCAGGCGCGCACGTTCCGGCAGGGATTGGAACGTCGTGACCGTGTCGGCCTTCAGGGCGGACAGTTTATCACTCAACTCGCGCAGGGCGACGGCCGAGGCAAAGGGCGCCGGAGAAATCTGCACGCAGAGATCTCGGATGCCAGCAAAGGCCTGTGCCACGCCGGCTGCGCTGACAGGCGTAGAAAGGCGCCGCAAGGGCAGAGTGAGCGCGCCGTCGGCAGCCAGGCCGGCTGCCGCGTTTGGTCCGGTGGGGAACCGGACAGCGATGCCGGTGGTCAGGGGCCGGGTGGTGCGGATGCCGGTGCTGTGGTCGGACGCGAGAAATTCGATCGGATGGGGCGGCGGCCATCCCTCCTGCGCTTCCTCATCGGTGGCACCGCGCTCCAGCGGTATCCAAAGTCCGGTTTCGACACTGTCTTTGGTGTCACCGCGATCCGGCCCCACCGTGAAGGGTATTTCAAGCGCGTCAAGTCGCGCCGTCAGAGCCGCAAAGCCCGCCTGGGCGGTGGTCTCTTCGGGCAGCGGTTCGAGGATATGAAGGCTGACCAGCCTGCGGAATTGGTAATTGTCACGCAGTTGCAGGTCGGCAAGCGGCAGCAGTGAAAAGCGCCCCTCGAGTTCCTGATCCGCGAGCGTCTCTGCGAAGTTGGCCGCAGCGGGAATAACCTCTGCCATCGGCAGGCGCGAAAACGACGGCGCCGACAGATAGTGGATGGTCTGTGTGGTGGCCTCTTCAAAGGGCGGTGCAGGATGCGCGTCAATCCGGCTGCGGAAGCCGCCGAACAACCGCACGACGCCATTGTCCCAGGTTTGGGACCGCGTGGGGGCGCTGTGGTCCGGAATGACCAGCACATTGATCAGGCCGGCCGTCCGCACCGCTTCCGGAGAGGCGGGGCGGGGTGCCTCATGACAGGCGATGGTCTGGATCGGAACCGGGGCGGAGCGGGCCTGTTCTGCAGGGCGCAGCATCTGCATCAGCGCGGCCAGCGCGTCGTGGGCCGCGCGCGCCTGAAAATGCGGCGACAGACTTGCCAGGTCCGGCACGAACGGCGCGATTTCGATACCGCTGCCCCCCAGAACATAGCCGGACAGCAGACGCGACAGCGCATGGTTGCCATCCAGGGCGCGGCCGGTCTCGTCAAAGGGGTGCACCAGGCATGTGACGGGGATGTTGCGCTCCCAGAACGCATCCAGAACCGCAATCAATTGCGGCACAGCGGTGCGGGAATCGATGCCCGAAATGACCGGATAGCTCTGGGGGGCGACGGCGCCGAGGAAATCGGAGGCGAGGCTCCGGATCGGCATCAGGCCAGCGCTGGCGGCCACGGTTTTCAAAAAGTGCCGGCGTTTCATGCGCCCCCCGTCGCGAGGCTGTAGTCGCGTCCCAGTCGTTTCTGTGTTCCCCAGCTCGCAAGGCGCCCGGTCACCGCGCGCAGGATCGCCCGGATAACCGAGTAATACAGCAGCGGACGGTAGAACACACGATGGATCGGGAACAGCAGCAAGGACCAGAGGCTCTCATCTTCGTCTCGCGCCAGCGCAAATGCGGCGATCAGGATCTCGAGGGCCGGGAGGGTGAGATAGGCCCAAAGGTAATGCGTGGGCTGGGCGGCAAGCGTGGTGTCAAGCTCGCCCCAGCCACCGGCCACCATGTTGTAGAGCAGGACCAGCACAAACAGATCAGCGATCGGTGCCAGAAGCGGAAAGAGGTAGCCGAAGATAAACATGTCGGGAATGGAGATCAGCCCGACCATGCGGCCTTCGAAAACGGCACGTTTGTGCTTCCATGCGCTTTGGAACATGCCAAACGACCAGCGCAGCCGCTGCTTGAGCAATTGGCCGATGCGCTCGGGGACTTCGGTGTAGCCGCGGGCGCGGGGCTCGTAGACGACGCGGTATCCGGCCCGGTTGACCTGAATGGTCAGGTCGGTGTCTTCGGTCATGGTGGCGTCGCTGAACAGCCCGGCCTTGCGCAGCGCGGAGCGCCGCCAGGCGCCCAATGCACCGGGCACGACGAGGATGCCATTGATCAGATCGAAGGCCCGGCGGTCGACATTTTGCGAGGTGGCGTATTCGAACGCTTGCAGCCGGGTCAGCAGATTGACCTTGTTGCCGGCCATGATCTTGCCCGCGACCGCGCCGACCTTCGGGTCGTTGAACTGTTTGACCAGATGACGGATCGCGCTGCGCTCGATCTGGGTGTCGGCATCGATGCAGACCACGATCTCGGCGTCGACGTTCAGCAGGGCCCGGTTCAATGCGCTCCACTTGCCCTGATTGGGCTGGGAAATCAGGCGCACGTCCTGTTTGTGGCTGAAGCGGAACACTTCTGTCAGCGTGTTGTCCGAAGACCCGTCATCCACCACGATGATCTCCAGATTGCGATAGTCGCTGGCGCGGACGCTTTCGATACAGGTGCGGATCACCTTTTCCTCGTTGTGGGCCGGGATGATGACGGCAACGCGCGGTTCCACGAGGCTGACGGGACGGCGCCCGCGCCAGTTCAGGATCGAGAGGACAAGCACGGCCAGCGACCGGGTGATGCCGATGGCCAGCGCCACCCAGAAGGCGGTCACGACCGCATGGCGCATCCAGGCGACCATGGAAAACGACACCCGGTCAAGCGTCTGATATCCACCCTCGGCCACCGGCATGATGTCGGCGCGTGTGGTGTTTGCCAGGTTCGCCAGCGTGGTAAAGCTGTATCCCTCGTCGCGCAGCCCGGCAATGATGAGCGGCAGTGCCTTGACCGTTGCGGAACGGTCTTTGCCACCGTCATGCAGAAGGATCATGTTGCCGCGATCGTTCTGTACTTCGGAGATGACGAAATCCGCGATCTCGCGCGCGCTCCAGCCGTCCCAGTCGCGCGGGACGATATCCATGCCCACGACTTCCAGTCCCCGGTCCAGGGCCGGTTCCAGTGACGCGACGCGGGCGGCGCTGATCGGGCCGCCGCTGCGCTGGAACGGTTCACGATAGAGCATGGCCTTGCGTCCGACTGCACCGGCAATGATTTTGTCGAGCAGCGAGAACTCCAGATCGACACGGGTTCGCGAGATCTGGTCCATTCGCGGGTGCGAAAACGTGTGCGCCCCGATCTCGTGCCCCTCGTCGACGATGCGGCGCAGCACATCCGGCGCTTCCATCACCGCAGATCCGGTGACAAAGAACGCTGCCGGTACGGATTCCGCCTCGAGGATATCAAGCACCTGTGGCGAAAACTCAGGATGCGGGCCGTCGTCAAAGGTCAACGCCACCTGTTTGCCTTCGGGTTTGCCATAGCGTTCAAGCGCGTAGGGGCGGGGCATCAGGTCGTAGCTCTGCGCTGTCACCCGCCCGGTTTCGTCATCGATACGCACTTGCCGAATGCCCGGAGAGAGCCGCTGCTTGAGTTTCAGAAACGCCCCTTCGCCGGAGTATTGGACAAAGTTTTTCAGCTGCACCAGCGCCAGCGCTGCGCTCAGTTCATCGGCGGAGCTGCCGCGGTTTCGCAACACCGTCCAGACGCCGGGGTCTTCTTGGCCGAGCGACCAGATGCCGGTGCTGGCGATCCCCAGGTCGGTCAGCGTGGCGAGCTGGTTTTGTATGGATGCTGCGTCCTGCAGCCAGATTTTGTGCTGACGCCCGTTTGCATCCCGAAAGGAGCTGAGACTGCCAGAGACCTTCGCGCTGTAGCGCAGCTTTGCGCCTGTGGCCGCAATTCTGTCCATGGCCTCTGCGTATGGCATCGTCCGCGGCATCGGCACCCCGGAGGTCCATTCAACGGCAAAGCTGCCAAGCGCGACCACCAGTTTGTCCTTGCCGAGTGTCTCTGCGGCTGCTTTTGCCGTGTCCGCGAACCAGGCATCAGGCGCCAGCGGTGCAGGTGCCGCACCGACCCAGGGTTCGTGAAAGAGCTTCAGGATGACGGTGTCGAACAGATCTGTGGCCTCCGGGGTCCGCCACAGGGCGTCGGTCCCGCTCAGGATCAGGCAGGCCGTGAAACCGTCTGCGTCAAACCGGTTTGCCAGCGTTTCAAAGAAGGGCAGCAGCCGGGGCAGGTCCGCTTCGTTGAAGTCAAGGATGTTCAGGCAGGCCCCCTGCGCATAGAGCAGGGTCAGCGTCGTGGCGAGCTCGGACGCCATGCGCGTGGCGGTGCCCGGCGTGCTCAACGCGGTGAAAAAGGCCTCTTTCCGCGGGCCGGGATCAATCATGACCGTTGGCATCAGGTCCGGTGTGGCGGCGGATTGCGCCCGGAAGTCCTCCACCATCACGCGGCTTTCGGCGCTTTCGAGGGTGAGAGCCGGGCCGTTGGCGTCTGCTTCGATACGCAGCCAGTCCGGTACCAGGACCCCGATCTGTTCGCAGCTGTCGGGCAGGGACAGGTGCGCCCAGTCATAGGTGCTGGGCACATGGGCAAAGACCACCGGCGCTGCCGCATCCGCCATGGCGGCAAAATAGGGCTGCTCGGTCGGGGCACAACGCGTGTCACGTTTCGGTGCCGCTGCAAGAGATGCGAGCTGCACATCCGGGGGCAGCGTCCGGTCAAACGTCTCCAGTGGGTCCCGACGATCCTCTCGGGACCAATAGGCACTGACATCCTGGAACGCGGTTTGCCAGGACAGGGCGCCGTTCAGAAACAGTGCGAGCCAGGCCAGCGCGACGGCAAGAAGCAAGATCACCGCTTGCAGCAGGCGCCGCCGGCGTATCTGTTTCGGGTCGGCAAAGACCTTGCCGGTCTCGGAGCTGACCGTCAGCTTTTCGTAGTGGAATGCAAATCTGTTCACAGGGATTGCTCCCCGCAAACTGCCGGCATCACAGCCTCACGCGACAAGCGCACGCCTGCCGCAATTGTACCCTGCACAATTGCTCGCACGGTCCCCCACAAAACCGGTATCGGTCCCAAGCTGCCACCCGCCGCCCTGCGGCGAAGGTCCCCACCCGTGAAGCGGCAGCGTGGGATCCATTGATCTATGCCCAGCAGACTTCCGCCGATCAGACCAAATGTCAAAATTGTCTTTATATTAGCGAGAAATTGCGAGAAATTTTAATGAACTTGTGGTGATAATCCGCGAGATCCAGCCCGATTGTTGCCCGATCCCGGCCCAGTCTGGCCTTTGGAGCGCGCGGAAATACACTTTCGAATCGCGGCGCTACACTTTTCGGGTTTCGGGCGATGCGGGGCGCGGGGCCCCGACCGTCGGGCGCGGCTGTCGTGAGGGACGCACGGCGCGGGGTCAGAGTGTGAGAAGCTTCTTGTACATATCGATCAGGAAGGCCTCGGCTTCCTCGTATCTCTCTTGCAGCTTCGCCGGGGCGATTTCCTCGATCTGCACGTCGAAATCGGCATAGTGCTGGGTGGTGGCCCAGATGGAAAACAGCAGGTGATGAGGATCAACCCTGGCCATGCGCTGATCCTGCATCCAGCCCTCCAGGACCTGGATCTTGGCGTTGAACAGTTCCTTGAGCGGGCCGAAAATCTCGCTGCGGGATTGCGGCAGGCCACTGAGGATCTCATTGGCAAAGAACTTGCTCTCCTTGGGGAAGTTCTTTGAAATCTCCAGCTTGCGGCGGATGTAGTGACAGATTTCTTCCACCGGATCGCCGTGCGGGCTGAGCATGCTGAGCGGCGCCATCCACAGTTGCAGCGTGCGCGACAGGAGTTCCTTGCGGATCGCGTCCTTGCTCTCGAAATAATAGAGCAGGTTGGGCGTGGTCAGCCCGGCCGTTTTGGCGATCATGTTGATGGAGGCGCCCGATGACCCGTGAAGGGCAAAAACTTCCAGAGCCGCAGTCAGGATTTGCTCGGTTTTTTGACGCTGAATCTTGGTTCTGGGTTTTGCATCTGACATGCGCGCCATCTAACGGATCCGCCATTTGTAAGCTGAAATAAAGTTGCGCACCTATTGGCACATGTCAAAGCGCGTGACTAGCGCCTGCGGGCGAGCGGGGTTGGAAAAGGGGGCGATTGGAAATCCAACGGGGTGACATTTGCGTGAGCCAAAAAAACAGGCGGGCAACATGTGCCCGCCTGCTGGCCAGTTGTCTCGGGGAGTTGTGAGGTCAGGATGCGGCCAGTGAAGCTTTTTTGGCGGCGGCTTCTTGTTGGAACACCGGGATGATCTTTTCGCCGTAATCGGCGATGATTTTCTCTTCATCGCCGCTGTCGAGGTAGATGTTGAACTGGGTGGTCCCGGCGGCCTCCAGATCGCGCAGCTTGGCAATATGTTCGTCCGGGGTGCCCAGTACGCAGAAGCTCTTCACGATGTCTTCGGTGATGAAGTCCAGATAGGGGTTATCGCTCTGACCGTGCTTGGAATAGTCGTAGCCTTTGCGGTTCTTGATGTAGTCGGTCAGGCTGGTCGGCACGTGATCGCCGTCGGTGCCGTATTTCTCAACGATGTCAGCGACGTGGTTGCCGACCATGGCGGGGAACCACTTGGTCTTCTCGATGCCTTCCTCGATCGGGCCGGTGTGCGCAGGCGCGGCCGCCATCACGCGGTAGCTCGACATGTCGCGGCCTTCCGCTTCGCCGCCGGCCTTGGCCTGATCCGCCAGCCATTTGACGATCTTGGGTTCTGCGATCTGCAGCACCACGCCGTCGCCCACCTTGCCAGCCGAGGCCAGCGCCTTGGGGCCATAGGCACCAATCCAGACAGGGAGCTCATAACCGCTGGCCCAGGGGAACTTTACTGGTTCCGGGCATTCGCCGTATTGTACCTCTTCGCCGCGGATCAGGGATTTCACCACATGGGTGAACTCTTCCATCCGCTTGATCGTCGAGGGTTTCTTGCCCATCACGCGCACGGCGCTGTCGCCGCGCCCAAGGCCAATGTCGAAGCGTCCGCCGGACTGTTTGGCGAGCGAGCCGAACAGCGAGGCCGCGACTGACCATTCGCGCGAGTTGGGATTGGTGACCAGCGGGCCAAAGCGCATGTTTTCCGTGTGCTCCATGCACATCGCCATCGCCACGAAGCTTTCGCGCCACAGGATGTGACTGTCGTAGAACCAGCAATAGGTGAAGCCTGCATTCTCGGCCTGACGCACTAGGGCGCGGGCGCGGTCAGGTTCAACGAAGCCTTTGAAACAAATTCCGAATTCCATGTCTTCCTCCGTGTTGGAATAGGTTTTTATGCTGTGTGGGTTTAGTGATCGGGGGCGCAGATGCGGATGCCCGCATGGGTGAAGGGCACCGCCTTTGAGATATTCTGACGGATCAGGATCGGGGTGATCGCCTCGATGCAGCGGGCAGATTGTGCATCACCTGCGTTGTAGGTCTGCACATCCAGCGCGCCGACCAGCTCCATCACTTGTTTGCGGGCGGGAAGGCTGTTGCCGCAGATCAGGATGTCGCAGTTGATGTCCCAATCGAGTTTGTTGAGCGTGGTGGCGGAGACATTGTGCAACGCGCCCACCACCGGGATCTCCTCGCCCAGCAAGGCCTGTGCGGCCTCGGTGGCAGAGCCTTCTGGCGGCATATCGACCTTTTTCGGGTCGCCCTCGGCCAATGGCACCACGATATCGACAAGGATCTTGTCCGCGAGGTGCGGTTTGAGCGTGGTGAGCGTTGCGTTATGGGCTGACCAAGGCACGGCGCAGATCACCATTTGATCGGCGGCTTGCGTCGCCTCGATATTGCCAAGGCCGGAGATTTCGGCAGCGCCTTCGGGCAGTTTCTGCATCAGCTCGGCGGCGATCCCGGCACTGCGTTCGGCGTCGCGAGAGCCAAGTGCGACCTCAATCCCAGCGCGGGCAAACCGCAGTGCCAGACCCTGTCCTTGCGGCCCGGTGCCGCCAATGATCGCGATCTTCATCTGAACATATCCTCCTGTTTTTTCCTGAGTATGTCGGCGCCGCGGCTGTCGGCGGGCTGCCAGTCGAGCCCGCGCAACAGCACAGCCGGGGTGCGCCCGTTCTTGCGCACCACGAGGCCGGTTGCGGCGGCGATTTCATCGGCAAATGCCGGTTCTGTGACCTCCAGCGGACGGCCCCATGCGTCCAGATTGCCCTGTTCGCGGATGGTGGCGGGCACCTTGGAAAGGCCGATCGCCACATTGACCTGACCCAGCCGCCATGGCCTGCCGAAGGTGTCGGTCATCACCACGCCGATACGGGCATCAAAGCGCTCCGCCAGATCGCGTTGCAGCCTTGCGCAGCTTGCGTCCGGGTCTTTGGGCAGCACCATGGCGGCGTCTTCTTCGCCAAAATTGGACTGATCCACCGCCGCATTGGCCGAAATGAACCCAAGCCGGTGTTCGCAGATCATCGTCCCCTCGTTCTGGTCGGGACGTTTGAACGAACGCACGACGCGGGTGCTTTCGCGCAGGACCACCTCGACCTTGCGGGGGTCTTTGTTCAGCTCTTCGCCATACCGAAGGGCCTCGGGCGAGGGCGTCACGCTGGCAAGCGGAATGATGCAGCCCTCGGCCTTGGAAAAGACCTTCTGCGCCACGCAGAGAATATCGCCATCCCGTAAGGGAAGATCGGCGTTGCTCAGGCAGTCGGCGAATATGGCCGACAGATTGTCGCCGTTTTGAATGTCCGGCACGCCGGGCAGGGCGGTGAGGGTGACGCTCAGGCTCATAGGGTGGCCTCCTGCGCAAGGATTTCCGGGTTGCGGGCGAGCAGGTGGCCGAGGTCCTCAACGGTGTCGACATCGATCCGCAGGCTCTCGAGCGGCAGGATAACGGGCCAAAGCCCGGCCCGCTCTGCCGCGCGGCCGTGATGCACCACGGAGTTGGGGCCATACTGAAACCGAAACGGGCAGGGCAGCGGGGCCAAGAGCGCATTGGTGCCCAGATCCGCCGATGGGCAGAACACGGCGCGCCCTTGCGCGAGGTCGTGGCTCAGCAAGCGGGCAAGGTCGCAAGCCTTGGGCGCGGCGAGGTCACCGGGCAGGATGCAGATTGCATCATAGCCTTGACGTGCCCCCAATGCGGCGGCCACCTCCAATGACTGAGACAGGCCGTCGAGGCCCTCGTCATCAATCAGGGCGACACCTGCGCACCTGGCGATGCGGGAAATCACCGGACTTGAGGTGAGCACCGCGATGTCGGCACTGCCGTGGGGCAGCAGCATAAGCGCCTCGGACAGGTGATTGAGCGTTGCCCGAAACAGCGCCAGAGCGATGCCCGCGCGCCCGTTGGCATCCAGCGCCGCGCCGAGCCGGGTCTTGGCGCGAGAGGGGTCTTTCATCGGAATGACCACCAGCCGCTTTTGTGTGAGGGCCGTCATGCGGCGGCTCCTTTGCGGGCGTGGTCGTGATGGAAGTCGACGATTTCACGCGCCATACGTGTTTTATCTTTGAGATCGCGCATCAGGATCGCAGAGCAGATCGGCGTTGGGCCGATGCTTTGGATCTCTGGTGCAAGGGCGGCATCGACGTGGTCGATGAACAGCGCGTCCACCACATCGCGGTAGCGCTGGGCAACCCCCACCGCGTCTGCCCGTTCGCCAAGGGCGGCCATCATCCTGTCGGCGGGGCCTTTGACGACCTTGCCCGCGATAAAGGGGCTGACCGCGACCTTGGGCGCGCGGGCGGATTGGACCGCTTCGCCAATACCGGGGATGCCAAGGATCGGTGCGATACTGACAAGCGGGTTTGAGGGTGCAATGACGATCAGATCGGCGGAGCTGATCGCGGCCAGCGCCTCTGGGGTTGGTTTTGCCTGCGTGATGCCGTCAAAGGCCAGCTCCCGCACATCGGGCGCGCAGCGTTCGCGAACGAAATACTCCTGAAAGCTGAGCCAGCCCGCATCAGTACGTACGCGGGTTTGTACTTGGTCATCCGTGGGCAGCAGGATCTCTGCGCTGACGCCAAAAGCGCGGGCGACGTCGTGGGCGATGTCGCTGGGGCGATCCCCCTTCAGGCGGCGCTGGCTGCGATAGATATGCAGGCCAAAGTCCCGATCCCCAAGCGACATCCATGTGTCTGCGCCAAGGGTTTTCAGGGTCTCAAGCGCCCGGTGGCCCTCATCAGCGACACCCCAGCCCTGCTGGCGGTCGATCACATCGGCAAGGCTATAGGTCAGCGTATCAATGTCGGGCGAGACCCACAGCCCGTGAAAGCTGTCGTCGTCCGCCACATTTCCAATCACGCTGAGTGCCACATCCGGTAGCGCGGCCAACCCTTCGGCCATTTTTGCACCGCCGACGCCTCCCGCAAGGAGCGTGACCTTTGTCTGGGATGTGTCGCTCATTCCGCTGCCTCCAGCGTCGTGCTGCGTTCTGGGAACATCTGGAGGAAATCCAGCGGGTTGCGCCCGCGACGATCCACCAACGGGGCCAGATCCTCTGGGTCGTGATCGTCATAGATGTCGCGCAGCTCGTAGATGGTGTTGCGGCGCACCGGTACCCGGCCAGCGGCGCGGATCATCTGGACCAGTTCCTTTGCGGTGATTTCCTGCCCGTGATCGGAGCCTGCCGCGCGCGAGATGCTCTCATTCATCAAGGTGCCGCCAAGGTCGTTGACGCCACGCGCCAGCATCTGCTGGGCACGGGCCGCGCCGAGTTTGGTCCAGCTGACCTGAATATTGTCGATCCAGCCGTGCAGCATGATGCGCGAGACCGCATGCATCAGATCGACTTCCAGCGCGGTGGGGCCGGGGCGGACCTTGTCGGGGTTTTCCGACCACAGAGGCGACTCGGTGTGGACAAAGGACAGCGGCACCAGTTCGGTAAAGCCGCCGGTGTCTTTCTGGATGTCGCGCAGCAGGCGGATATGCGCGGCCCAATGTTCGGGCGCGTCAATATGGCCGTACATGATGGTTGCCGTGGTGGGGATGCCAACCTCATGCGCGGCGCGGATGATCTCCACCCATTTCTCGGCGCTGAGCTTGTTCTTGGTCAGTTGCAGGCGCACTTCGGTGTCGAGGATTTCGGCGGCGGTACCGGGCATCGATCCAAGGCCCGCGTCCTTCAGGTCCGCGAGGAAGTCGTGATAGGACATCTTGGTCTTGGACGCGCCATACCAGATCTCGAAGGGGGAGAAGGCGTGAATATGCATGTCCGGCAGCGCCGCCTTGATGGCGCGCACGATGTCGCGGTAATAGGTGCCTTCCATCTTGGGGTGCAGACCGCCCTGAATGCAGACCTCGGTGCCGCCACGATCCCAGGCTTCTTGCGCGCGCTCTACCACTTGCTCGGGTGAGAGCCATTCGGCCCCCGCATCCTCGCTGCGCTTGGCAAAGCCGCAGAACCGGCAGCCCATGTAGCAGATATTGGTGAAGTTGATATTGCGATTGACCACAAAGGAGACATGATCGCCGTTGGTGCGTCGACGCAGCTCATTTGCGGTGCGATACACGGCCTCCGCATCTGCACCGCTGGTTTTAAAGAGGCTGACGCCTTCTGCTTCGCTAACCTCGCCGCCGCTCAGGACCTTGTCGAGGATCTGCCGGATCGGGGCGGAGGCGCCATCGGTCAGGGCGTGTACTGCTGTTGTCGGGGATTCAATCGTTTGCCGGATGGTCATGCGGTCTCTCCCATATGCCGTTGTTCGCGGGCCAGCCCGTTGGTGCCTGCCATGCCATGGGCGCGGCGCAGGACGGCGGGGTTGATGAAATCGGTCTCTGTGGTCAGGTAGCGGGGATAGACGGTCAGCCGTTCGCGCAGCTCAAACCCGGCCTCTGTGCAGGACCGATCCAGCGACCGGATTTCCGGCCATTCATGTTGTGGATTGATAAAGTCGATGGTGACCGGCGAAATGCCGCCCCAATCGTTGATGCCAGCCTCAAGATAGGCGATGTGACGCGCACTGAGATTGGGGGGCGCTTGCAGGCTGATGTCCGGTGACAGGATGATCCGCGCCGCTGCAATGGTGCGCAGCATGTCCTCTAATGTGGGCTCCGGGTGCTGCGCCATCTCGATATCGGGTTTGCGCTGAAAATTCTGGATGATCACTTCCTGGATGTGGCCGTGGCGGGCATGGGCTGCGTTGATCGCGTGCAGCGCCTCGATGCGCTCGGCAAAGCTCTCGCCAATCCCGATCAACAGACCCGTAGTGAAGGGCACCTGTTTCTCGCCTGCGCGTTCCAGCGTGCGCAAGCGCTGGACTGGCACCTTGTCGGGGCAGGCATAATGCGGATGGCCCCGGCGGGTCAGCCGACGGCTGACGGTTTCCAGCATCATCCCCATGGAGGCCGCGACCGGGCGCAATACGTCGATTTCATCGTCGGTGAGCGTACCCGCATTCACATGCGGCAGGAGCGTGGTTTCCTCCAGCACCAGCTCGCACATGTCGCGCAGGTAGTCGGTGAGGCGACTGTACCCAAGCCGTTCCAGCCCCGCACGAGCCTTAGCATAGCGCAGTTCCGGCTTTTCTCCGAGGCTGAACAACAGCTCTTTGCAGCCCTCCTGTTCACCCTTTTGCGCGGTCGCCAGAACCTCCTCTGGCGTCATGATATTGGCCTCCGGCGAGTCCGGGTGTTTGACGAAGGTGCAATAGCCGCAGGTGTCGCGACACATGTTGGTCAGAGGCACGAATGCCTTGCGCGAATAGGTGATCGTCCGGCCCCATTGGGCATCACGGATTTGGGCCGCGCGGCTCATCAAAGCGCGCAGATCTCCCGCCTCCGCCCAGGTCGTGCCTGTGCTGAGCGATTGGGTATTCATGGTGTCCTCCCTGCCTCAAGGATTGTGGGTCAGGGTGGCAGCTGTCAAATAATTTTTTAGCTATAACTCAAAAAATGAAACACACTGATGTGATTGATGTGGTTATATAGTTGATAAATAAAGATATAAAAATCATCTTCTGAAATTTATTGACTACTAAGTAAAACAATCAAATACTCCCTCTTGCTCGTGGCGATCCTTTGGGAGGAGGGCTGTCACGCTAAGGGAGGACATCAAAGTGCGAATAGGAACGCCGCGAGAGTTGGCGACTGGCGAGTCGCGCGTAGCGATGACGCCATTGTCGGCGCGTGATCTTCAGAAGCTGGGGTTTGAGTGCTGTATCGAGGCTGGCGCGGGTGAGGCTGCGGGGTTTACCGATGCGGCCTATGCCGAGGCCG
>NZ_JAKRFD010000008.1 GCF_022348185.1 Epibacterium sp. Ofav1-8 | reverse complement strand
CCTCCAACACTCCCCCGAACCCGCACCCCAAAACCTCAAACCAACCTCCCCCTAACACCCAAATCCCCCATCAACACCCCTTATCCACAACCAAACCAAACTTACCCACAGACTCGGCGGCGGAATCGACGCAGCAAACGCGGTCTCCGCGGTTTCAAAGAGGCACACCCACCAAATCTGGCGCGCCAGCAGGATCCGAAGCGGCTCTCGATTCACCACCGGCAACCGGAGCGGTGCCACGCCGCGAAGCGGTGCTTCCAAAAAAGAACGCGCGCGGAGCCGTGGCTCCGCGCGCGCTGTCGTCTTGTTGCAAGGTGGGCGGCGTCTATTCGGCGGCGATCTGACCCGCAGCCTTTTCGACCTTCACCGCAGAAAACTTGAACTCCGGGATCTTGCCATAGGGGTCGATCGCCGGGTTGGTCAGGATATTGGCCGCGGCCTCCACATAGGCGAAGGGCACAAAGACCATGTCTTCTGCAATGGCCCGGTCGGCGCGCGCCATGATCTCGATCGAACCGCGACGGGTCGACAGGCGCACCATCTCGCCCGGCTCCACCCCCAGCGCCCGCAGGGTCTTGGGGTGCAGCGAACAGTTCGCTTCGGGCTCGACCGTATCCAGCACCAGGGACCGCCGCGTCATCGATCCGGTGTGCCAGTGCTCCAGCTGGCGGCCGGTGGTCATGATCATCGGGAACTCCGCATCCGGTGCCTCATCCGGCGGGATGACGCTGGCCGGAGTGAATTTCGCCCGCCCCTCGACCCGCGGGAAGCCATCGCCGAACACAACCGCCTGGCCCGGATCTTCGGGCGACAGGGACGGATAGGTCACGGTCTGGGTTTCCAACCGCTCCCAGGTGATATTGTCGAGCGACTTCATGTTGAGCTTCATCTCGGCAAAGACCTCGGACACATCATTGTATGCCCAGGGCAAGCCGATCCGCTGCGCCAGTTCCACGGTGATCTTCCAGTCTTCGCGCGCCTCACCCGGAGGGGCAACGGCGGGACGCACCCGCTGCACCTGGCGGTTGGTGTTCGACACGGTGCCATTCTTTTCATAGAGCGTCGAGGCGGGCAGGATCACATCGGCAAAGTTGGCGGTCTCGGTCAGGAAGATGTCCTGCACCACCATCAGGTCGAGCTTGGCAAAAGCCTCGCGCGCGTGATCCGCATCCGGGTCGGACATCGCCGGGTTTTCGCCCTGGATGTACATGCCCTTGATATTGCCGGCATAGACCTGATCGACGATCTCGGTCACGGTGAGGCCCTTCTCGTTGGAGAAATCGCCGCCGCCCCAGACATCGGTAAAGCTCTTGCGGATACCGTCGTCCATCACCGACTGGTAATCCGGCAGGAACATCGGGATGAGACCGGCGTCAGAGGCGCCCTGCACGTTGTTCTGACCACGCAGCGGGTGCAGGCCGGCGCCGGGCTTGCCGACATTGCCGGTCATCAGCGCCAGCGAGATCAGGCAGCGCGAGTTGTCGGTGCCGTGGATATGCTGGCTGACGCCCATGCCCCAGAAGATCATGCCGGCGTTGGCGCCCGCGAACATGCGCGCCACACGGCGCAGCTGCTCGGGGTCGATACCGCAGATTTCCGACATCTTCTCGGGCGAGAACGCACGCAGGTGCTCTTTCTCCGCCTCCCAGTTCTCGGTCCAGCGGTGAATATACTGGCTGTCATACAGCTCTTCTTCGACGATCACATTCATGATCGCGTTCAGCATCGACACATCGGCGCCGGGGCGGAATTGCAGCATCTCGGTCGCGTAGCGGCGCATGCCGACCCCACGCGGGTCCATCACGATCAGCTTGCCGCCGCGTTTGGTGAACTGCTTGAAGTAGGTCGCCGCAACGGGGTGGTTCTCGATCGGGTTGGCGCCGATGATGATCGCCACATCGGCGTTTTCGATCTCGTTAAAGGTGGCGGTCACCGCACCGGAACCGACGTTTTCGATCAACGCCGCAACAGAAGACGCGTGGCACAGACGGGTGCAGTGGTCGACGTTGTTGTGCTTAAAGCCCTGGCGGATGAACTTCTGGAAGAGATAGGCCTCTTCGTTGGTGCATTTGGCCGAGCCGAAACCGGCAACCGATTTTGGATCCTCATCGCGCAAGCGCATCAGCCCCTTGGCGGCGACATCCATCGCCTCGTCCCAGGTCGCCTCGCGGAAGTGGGTCATCAGGTTGCCCGGATCGACGTTCAGCCCCTTGGCCGGCGCATCGTCCCGGCGGATCAGCGGCTTGGTCAGCCGGTGCGGGTGGTGGATATAGTCAAAGCCAAAACGGCCCTTCACACAGAGGCGACCTTCGTTGGCGGGGCCGTTGATGCCCTCGACATATTTGACCTTGTTGTCCTTGACCTTGAGCGACACTTTGCACCCCACCCCGCAGAAGGGGCAGACGCTTTCGGTCTCAGAGTCAAAATCCGCGCGGTCGCCAACCTGATTTTCGTCCACCACGGTGGCGGGCATCAGGGCGCCGGTCGGGCAGGCCTGCACGCATTCGCCGCAAGCCACACAAGAGGACGCGCCCATCGGGTCGGCGATGTCAAAAGTCGGATAGGCATTGTGACCGCGACCGGCCATGCCGATCACGTCGTTCACCTGCACTTCGCGGCAGGCGCGCACGCAAAGGCCGCAGGAGATGCAGGCATCCAGGTTCACGCTCATCGCGACGTGGCTGTCATCCAGGAGCGGGATATGGCCCTCTTCCATCTTGGGGAACCGCGACTCCGAAACCCCGTTCAGCTCGGCCATGTCCCACATATGCGAGGATTTATCGTGCGCAACATCCTGCGCGGGCTGATCGGCGACCAGCAGCTCCATCACCATCTTGCGCGCGTTCTCGGCGCGGGCGTTGTTGGTGGTGACAACCATGCCTTCGCTGGGTTCGCGGATGCAGGAGGCTGCAAGCGTCCGTTCGCCCTCGATTTCCACCATACAGGCGCGGCAGTTGCCGTCGGGGCGATAGCCCGGCTGGGGCTTGTGGCACAGATGCGGGATCTTGAGACCACGACCATTGGCGACTTCCCAGATGGTCAGGCCCGCTTCGGCCGTGACCTGTTCGCCGTCGAGGGTAAAGGTGATTTGCTTCGACATGGCTCAGATCTCCTTGGCTTGCGAAGATGAGATGAGGGCTGCGACTGACCTTGGGGAGGCGCAATCGCGCCTTCCCGGGGGGAAGGTCAGGCGCGGCCCGGTGGTTCCCACCGGGCGAGACATCATTGCGGAGGCCATGTTCACACCTCCTCGGGGAAGTGTTTCATGGTCAGACGGATCGGGTTCGGCGCGGCCTGGCCAAGACCGCAGATGGAGGCATCCACCATGGTCTGGCTCAGCTCTTCCAGGAGCGACTGATCCCATTTGTCCGCCTGCATCAGCTTCACGGCCTTTTCGCAGCCGACCCGGCAGGGGGTGCACTGGCCGCAGCTCTCGTCCTCGAAGAAGCGCAGCATGTTGAGCGCCGCATCACGCGCCGAGTCCTGATCCGACAGGACAACAACCGCCGCCGAACCGATAAAGGTGCCGTGCGGTTGCAGCGTGTCGAAATCGAGCGGGATGTCATCCATATGGGCCGGCAACAGGCCGGAGGACGGGCCGCCCGGCTGATAGGCCTTGAACGTCTGGCCGTCCAGCATGCCGCCGGCGGCCTCGATCACATCCAGAATGGTGGAGCCTGCCGGCAGCAGATGCACGCCGGGGTTCTTCACGCGGCCGGACACCGAGTAGGAGCGCAGCCCCTTGCGACCGTTCTTTTCCACCGCGTTCAGGCACTCCGGCCCTTCGCGGTTGATCTTGGTGACCCAATACAATGTCTCGACATTATGCACGAGGGTCGGCTGACCAAAGACACCCACCTGCGCCACAAAGGGCGGACGGTGGCGCGGCTCGCCGCGTTTGCCTTCGATCGACTCGATCATGGCGCTTTCTTCACCGCAGATATAGGCCCCTGCCCCGCGGCGCAGGTCGATGTAGCCTGGCGCGACGATGCCCGCCTCTTCCAGCGCGGCAATCTCGCGGCGCAGGATCTCCAGCACCGCCGGATATTCGTCGCGCATGTAGATAAAGGCCTTTTCCGCCTCCACCGCCCAGGCGGCGATCAGCATGCCCTCAAGGAACACATGCGGCGTGCGTTCGAGGTAATAACGGTCCTTGAAGGTGCCCGGCTCGCCCTCATCGCCATTGACGGCGAGATAGCGCGGGCCTTCGTTCATGCGCACGAAGCCCCATTTCTTGCCCGACGGGAAACCGGCCCCGCCCAGACCGCGCAGACCGGCAGAGAGCACCTTGTCCTGAACCGCTTCCCAGTCGCCGTTTTTGCGCAGGTCCTTCAGCACCTCATACCCGCCCGCGATGGCATACTCGCCGTAGGTCTCATACTGCGGGACATGCGCATGCGTATCATCCGCGGCAATCGCGGCCTCGACCTTTTCGACGGTGGCGTGGTCGATGTGGTTGTGACCGATCTCCAGCACCGGGGCGGTGTCGCAACGGCCCATGCAGGGGGCCCGCAGGACGCGCACCTGCGCCGGGTCCATGCCCTGCTCCAGCGCCTGCTGGAGCTGCTCGGCCCCGGCCAACTCGCATGACAGCGAGTCGCAGACCCGAATGGTCAGCGCCGGTGGCGGGGTCTCGCCCTCTTTGACCACATCGAAATGCGCATAAAAGCTGGCCACCTCGTAGATTTCCGCTTGGCCGACGCGCATTTCTTCCGACAGCGCCCGGATATGGGCGGCGGAGATATGGCCAAAGCGATCCTGCACCAGGTGCAGGAACTCGATCAGCAGATCGCGATTGCGCGGGCGCTCGCCCAGCAGGTCGAGGATTTCGGAATGCGCTTGATCGTCGAGCTGGCGGCCCTTGGGCGTCTTGCGGCCCTTGCCGCGCCCGGATTTCCAAACGCCAGATGTATTGTCCAGAGGTGCCATGGGTGTCTCCCAATTCAGGTGCCTTCAGACCGCAATCCCACCCCTTATTCCGGCGGTCAAATTCGAATGACCGATGGCGCGATAAGCATCCCTTATGATGCACTTGCCGCGATGACCTGTCTCAGCGCGCGGATCGTTGTGAGCTCGGGCTGTCGCTCGACACTTGCCAGACAGATAGGGCGCGCCGGCTCCGGGTCCACCAGCGGCAGCGCGCGGGTGCCATCCAGCGGACCAAGCGCCTGCACCAGCGCCTTGGGCAGGATCGTGGCCACCGACCCCGCCCGCGCCATGACCATCGCCGCCATGAAACCGCTGGACTCCGACATGATCTCGGGACGCAGGTCAAGATCCGCAAACACGCGGTCCAGGATGCGCCGGTTCTGCATCTGCGGTTCCAGCAGGCTCAGTGGCAGGCTGGCCGCGTCGTGCCAGGAAATGCTCTCGCCAAAGGGGGCAAGCATTTCATCCGAGGCCAGCAACACATAGGTTTCGTCATAGAGCGGTTGCAGGCTCATGCTGTCGCGCCCGACGCTGTCGCTATAGGTGACCCCGGCGTCGAGCGTCCCGTCATAAAGCCGTTGCTGGATCAACAGCGAGGTCGTGACCTCCAGCCGCACCAGCATGCGCGGATGGGCCTGATGCAGGCGGTCAATCAATTGCGCCACATAGGAGGTCGCGGTCGGCACTGCGCCGATGACCAGCGTTCCGGTCACCTCGCCACGCGCGGCGGCGATTTCCTGATCCAGCGCCTTGGCATCATCCAGAATGCCTCGCGCCCGATCAACAATCATCTGCCCCTCGCCCGTGAGCCCCTGAAACCGGTTGCCACGGCGCACGATGGACAGGCCCAGCTTTTCCTCCAGACCGCGGATGCGCATCGAGAAGGCGGGTTGGGACATGTTGCAGGCCTCGGCCGCCTTGGCAAAATGCTGGTGACGTGCCAGCGCCGTCAACAATTGCAGGTCTTTGAGTTCGATCATGCGCGCATTTCTCCATCAAGGCGCCAGCGTCCGGCGTCAGCACGCCCCGCCAAACGGTCTGAACACGGGGAAGTCTGCGCATATTCTTCGCAAAATGCACCGGCACAATGCCTGCCTCAAAACGACAATCTTCAACCGTTGGCGCAGCTATAACACATTGAGATGCCTATGGTTACAACCGTGTCGCCGCCTGCTGTGCCACGCGCGACACAGATCGGAACGGGGCGCGCCTGCCGGGTACCTCGTGCCAGGGCGGCGCCGATTAATGGGCTGGTAAACTCTCTGGGCTAAGCAAAATAGGTATCTGTGGATGCCCCTGGCTTGAAGGAGTTAAATCGTGCGTCTTGTCTCAACCCTAGCAGCGCTGCTGCTATCTGTCCCAGCCTTTGCTGATGAATTCACCCCGGCGCTTGAAGCCTACATGAATGACGAAATCAGCGACTGGGCCAATGACCCGGCCATCGTGGCCGCGATCAAGGCGCAGAACGACGCGCATGCCGGTCTGAGTCAGGATCAGATCGAAGAGATGGACCAGGAATGGCGCGCCAATGTCGGGGATCCCTCGACCCCGCTGCTGGCCGCGGTGCTGAACCACCCCGTCTCCGACGATCTCCGCGCCCGCGTCGAGGCCTCGATGGGGGCCATGACGGAGGTGTTCGTGATGGACGAGCACGGTCTGAACGTCGCCGCCTCCGATGTGACCTCCGACATGTGGCAGGGCGATGAGGCCAAATTCCAGCAAACCTACGGCAATGGCGCCGGCAGCGTCCACATCAGCGAAGTGGAACTGGACGAGTCGACCCAGCGCTACCAGGGGCAGATCTCCGTCACCATTGTCGACCCGAACAGCGGCAACGCGATCGGGGCGATCACTGTGGGCGTGGATGCAGAAAGCCTTCTGTAATCCAACCGAAATCCAGGGAATGGGACGGGACACTCGATGGCAGCTATGGCAAAAAAGCCTCCCAGCATCAAAGGTTTGTCGATCTTTGTAAAGATCGGGCTTCTGATCGCGATCTCCACTTTTGTCACCGCGGCATTTGTCTCCGTGGCAAACAAATTGATCGTCGACAAGGCGGTTCAGAACGGTGTCGACACGCTTGGACGCAATGTGACCTATTCCGTTGCCTCACGCAGCGGCGGCGCCATCCGCTTCCGCGATGAGGAAAAGCTCCTTGCCGACCTGCAACGGGTGATCGAGATGACCGAAGGCCGCGCCTTGCACGGCGTGGCCTTTAATCTGGACGGCGAGATTGTCGCAACCGTCGGCACCGCAAGCGAGGCCGAGATTGCCAATCTGACCGCACTTGCCACAACCGCGGCAGAGACAGGCACCGTCGAGGTTGCCGGGGACGGCCGGCTGGTCGCAGCGCCCGCAACCACATCGAAGGGGGCTGCGGTTGGGGCCGTGGCCATGCTCTGGTCGAGCGAGGCCGCAAAAGCTGTCGCTCTGCGGGACCAGATGATGGCATTTGGTCTGGCGGGCGGGGTTTTCCTGCTCATGTGCGGCGTGTCCGCGCTGGTCTTGCGACGGGTGATCAGCCGCCCCCTGACCGATCTCGGCACCGTGGTAGCCGGCATTGCCGAGGGCGACTACGCACAGCCGGTCGGCCATCAGACCCGGTCGGATGAGGTCGGCCGCATCGCCCGCAACATCGACAATCTCAAGCAGCAGCTGGCGGAGGTGCGCAGCCTCGAAGAAGAACGTATGGCCGCGCAGTCGAGCCAGAAACAGGTCGTCGACGCGCTGAACCACGCGCTGAAGCAGATGTCCGACGGCGACCTGACCCATGCCATCACCGATCCGTTTGCCGAAGAGTATGAAACGCTGCGCCGCCATTTCAACTCGACTCGCGCCACGATGGTCAGCATCATCGATTCCGTGATCGAGAGTTCCGAACGCATCCGCTCCAGTGCCGAGCAGATCAGCGTCTCCTCCGGTGATCTGTCACAGCGCACCGAAAGCCAGGCCGCAACCCTTGAAGAGACTGCGGCAGCGATGGAGCAGCTGAACGGCAGCGTGCGCTCCGCCGCCGAAGGCGCCCGCGAAGTCGAGGGCGTCATGGACGAAGCCCGCGCCACAGCCGAACAAAGCGGCAAGGTCGTCGCGGATGCCGTCAATGCGATGTCGCAGATCGAAGCCTCCTCAAGCAAGATTTCGAAGATCCTCACGGTCATCGACGATATCGCCTTCCAGACCAACCTGCTTGCGCTCAATGCCGGGGTCGAGGCGGCCCGCGCGGGCGAAGCTGGTCGCGGCTTTGCCGTGGTGGCCGCCGAGGTCCGCGCCCTTGCCCAGCGCTCTGGCGATGCGGCTCAGGAGATCAAGCACCTGATCGTGGAAAGCACCGAACAGGTCGGCGAAGGTGTGCGTCTCGTCGGGCGCACCGGCGAGGAGCTGGAGAAGATCATCGGGCGCGTGGGCACCATTTCCGGCCATGTCAGCGGCATCGCAACCGGCGCGGAAGAGCAGTCCACCACATTGAACGAGATCAACACCGGGGTTTCGCAACTGGACCAGGTCACGCAGCACAATGCCGCCATGGTCGAGGAAACCACCGCCGCCAGCCAGGTGCTGCGCAATGATGCGGCACAGCTGGCCCGGGTCGTGGCCGTGTTCAAAACCGACGGCGCGAAGGTCCGCGCGGAGGCCATGGAGGCCGACGCACAGCCAGAGCCGTCTGGACACAGCGATGCCGATACGATTGCGGAGTTTGAACAGGCCGCAATGCCTGTGGCAGAGGCCGCGACGATGGAGGTCGCCGAGGCGGATCAAGACGACACGCCGGCCCTGAAACCAGCAGCCGGCTGGGAAGATTTCTGATCCCATCCAACTGATCCCCCAAGTGCCGGCAGGACGCGAGAGTCTTTGCTTCGAGCAAAAAGCCCCGCCGCATCGCGCCCTGCACCAGGCCGGGGTACCCCGGCATCGGTGGTGTGATGCGTGGGGCGGGACCGGCAGAGCGCCGGACCCGCCTTTTGTCTGCGGGGTCGTTACACTCAGAAGAAACCCAGCTTGTTGGGGTTGTAGCTCACCAACATGTTCTTGGTCTGCTGATAGTGATCCAGCATCATCTTGTGAGTCTCGCGACCGATGCCCGATTGTTTGTAGCCTCCGAACGCGGCATGGGCAGGATAGGCATGATAGTTGTTGACCCAGACCCGTCCGGCCTCGATCGAGCGACCAAACCGATAGGCCCGCGTGCCATCGCGCGTCCAGACCCCGGCGCCGAGGCCGTACATCGTGTCGTTGGCAATCGCCAAGGCCTCCGCTTCATCCTTGAAGGTGGTGACAGACACCACCGGGCCAAAGATCTCCTCCTGGAACACCCGCATCTTGTTGTGCCCCTTCAGGATCGTGGGCTGCACGTAGAAACCGGTCGACAGATCGCCGTTGAACCGCGCCGCCTGACCGCCCGTCAGCACCTCTGCCCCTTCCTCGACGCCGATGGTCAGATAGGACAGGATCTTGTCCTGTTGCTCCTGGCTGGCCTGCGCCCCGACCATGGTCGCGGGATCACGCGGATCACCCTGCTTGATCGCCTTCACCCGCGCGATGCAGCGGGCAATAAACTCTTCGTAGATGTCTTCCTGAATGAGCGCACGTGACGGGCACGTGCAGACCTCGCCTTGATTGAAGGCAAACAGCACAAACCCTTCTACAGCCTTGTCGAGAAAGGCATCATCCGCCGCCATGACATCGGAGAAGAAGATGTTGGGACTCTTTCCGCCCAGTTCCAGCGTCACGGGAATGAGGTTCTCGGTCGCCGCCTGCATGATGATGCGGCCGGTCTCGGTCGATCCGGTAAAGGCGATCTTGGCGATGCGGGGGGATTTGGCAAGCGGCCCGCCCACCTCCGGCCCCATGCCGTTCACGATGTTCAGCACACCGGCCGGCAAGAGATCCGCGATCGCCTCCACCAGCACCATGATCGCCGCCGGGGTTTGTTCTGCCGGTTTCAACACCACACAGTTACCTGCCGCCAGCGCCGGCGCCAGCTTCCAGGCTGCCATGAGAACAGAGAAGTTCCACGGAATGATCTGCCCCACGACCCCCAGCGGTTCGTGGAAATGATAGGCGACCGTGTCTTGGTCAATCTCGGACATGGCGCCCTCTTGCCCGCGCAAAACGCCGGCAAAATAGCGAAAATGATCCACCGCCAGTGGGATGTCGGCGGCCATCGTTTCGCGAATGGGCTTGCCGTTGTCCCAGGTCTCTGCGGTGGCGATCAGGTCGAGGTTCTGTTCGATCCGGTCGGCGACTTTCAGCAACAGGTTTGACCGGTCCGCCGCCGAAGTCTTGCCCCAGGCCTCCTTGGCCGCGTGGGCGGCATCCAGCGCCAGTTCGACATCTTCGGCAGAGGACCGCGCCACTTCGCAAACCTTGGCGCCGGTGATCGGCGTGATGTTGTCGAAATACCGCCCCTGGACCGGCGCCACAAAACGCCCGCCGATAAAATTGTCATAACGGGCCTTGAAGGGCGATGTGTGTTCACCCGCGATCTGTGTCTGTTCGTTCATGATATCCTCCTCTGCATCCCGGTCCTCCACCGGGGATGCCAGGAGGATGACGATACTGCCGGGGCGCGTCAGCCTCCGGCACACAGCCCTGTCGCGCATCTGTCTCAGAACTGAGACGGTCAGGCCGAGGTTTCGCCAATTCCCAGCCGCTTCATGCGGCGGTAGAGGGTGGCGCGCCCAATTCCGAGGCTGCGGGCGGCCTGAGACACGTTGCCATGCGCCCGCGCAAGCGCGCGCACCACCGCGGCACGCTCGGCTTTTTCGAACCCGCTCGCCCCGTCTTCGCGCCCGAACAGATCCGATGCGGGGATTGCTGCAACCGGACCGGCGGCCTGCAAACCGAAGGCCCGGCGGGCACCGCGTGTCGCACCGCGCAGGATATCGTCCTGATCCACGGCCAGCAGGATGGCGGCGTCGCTCTCCTCGTGATCGGCCACGATGATCCGCGCGGTCGCGAAACAGGCACGAAACTGATCCACCTCGATCTGGCGCGCAGTCTGGGCAACCTGCGCCGCGATCAACCGGTTGAAGGCCTCGGTCTGATCCGCCCGCGCCGAGGAGACATCCAATGCGCCGACCAGATCACCCTCGGGGCCAAAGATCGGCGCATCCATACAGCTCATGTCGATATTGCGGGCATGGAAATGCTCGTCGCGATGAATGGTCACCCGCCGGCCCTCGGCAATGCAGGTACCGATGCCATTGGTGCCTTCGGAGGCCTCCGACCAATCGGTCCCGGGCGCCAGCCCCCAGGCCTGAAAGATGTCGGCATCCCCGTCCGCGGCACGCAGGTCCAGCACCACCCCTTCGGCATCGGTCAGCAGGACGCCGCACCCGGAACTGCCCACCAGCCGATAGAGCGCATCCAGCCGCGGCATGGCCACGCGCATCATCGCCTCCGCCCGGCGCCGGCGCTCGGCAAGTGCCGCTGCGGAAATGCGCTGCACATCGCCCTTTTGCCCCGGATCCAGACCATGATGCTGCAACGAGCGTCGCCAGGACGCGGCCAGACGACTGCGCGCGGCCGCCGCGGGATCCGTCGCGGTTTCGACGATACGATCGATGTGTTGTGTAGATTTCGCCAATCTACGTCCTCCCCGGCCCCATGTTACTGCACCCGGCGATTTCAGCAATCCAAGATTGCTCCGACCGCATCCCAGCCGCCCCGATGCGGTGGTCGGACCTCTGTCGCACCCGTCGGCGCTGTGTCGGCTCGTGCTTTCAAAGCCACGGCCCATGGGCTAGGACTAAAGGTGGTTTTCCCAAGCTATTGCAGCCAGATAGGTCTATTGATGTCACATCCCTCACCGCCCCGGAGCCCGGCCGAATTCTTTGACGATGACGACCCGCGGATTGCCTACAACCGGGTCTGGTTCAACATCATGCGGGCGCATCGCAGACTGTTGCCTTCGATTGCCAAGGCGCTCAAGGCCGAGGGGCTGGCCGATCCGATCTGGTTTGAAATCCTGATGGAGGTTGAGCGCGCAGGACCCCAGGGCCAGCTGATGGGCCAGTTGGAAGAGATCCTGTTCGTGCCGCAATATGCCCTGTCGCGCCATATCTCGCGATTGGAAAAGGAGGGGTTCCTGCGCCGGGAACATATCGCCGACGGGCGCCGCAAGCAGGTGCTGTTCCTGACCGAGACGGGAACCGGACTGCACCAACGCATATGGCCGACCTACATGGCGGCGATTCAGGCGGACGTCGCAGGCTCCATGAGCACCGACGAGGCCTATATGCTGTCACGCCTGATGATCAAGCTCCTGCCCGGCGGGCGGGACCCGGGGCGCAGCTGACGCGCCCCGGATCACAGGCGATCAGAACCGGGCAATGGCCTCAAACACAAAGGTCCGGCCAGGTTCATTCAGCGGCACGATCGAGGAATAATCCGCGCCATAGGTCGAGCGGTCCGCATAGCTCTCGTCGAACAGGTTGTTGATCGACGCGCGCAGGATCAGCGCAGGCAGCTGCGGCGGGGTATATTCCGCAAAGACATTGACCACCTGATAGCCCTCAAGCCCCTGATCCGAGGTGCTCTGGGTGTCGTCATAGTCCAGCGCCATATCGAGGCTGCCCCCGATCAGCAGGTCATAGGCGACCAGTTCGTGCTGCACCTCCAGCGCAATGACCTGCCCCAAGGGCGCGCCATAGTCCAATGCCTCATAGCTGCCGGAGGACGCTCCGTTCACTTCGATCTCGCTGTTGGAATAGGTCATCCGCACAAAGCCATCGCCCCAGTCATAGGTGGCCCCGAGGTTGTAGCCGCGGCTCTGGAAGTCGAAGGTATCACCGCCCCCGCGCGCATCGTCGATCTCGGTGAGGAAAATCTCGCCACCAACCCGCAGGGCATCACGATGCCAGTCGAACCCGAGGTTCATGTTCTGCGCCCGCGCACTGCGCAGGCCGCTGTAGTCCCATTGCCGCCAGAACTCGTAGTTGTCCTCCAGCTGGATCCCGCCAAAGACATTGGAATAGCCGGCGCGCACAGAAAAGCTCTCACTGACCTCAAAGGTGACGGCAGCATTGCCGCTGGCCCCATTGGCAGAGGTCTCATATCCGCCGATACCGGTGAAATCCTGCCAGTCGTAGCGCAGCCCCGCGGAGACGGTCCAGCGGTCGGCGGGCGTCAGCCGTGCCTGGGCAAAGACGCCGAGATTGTCTGCCGCCTCGTCAAACCGCCCGTCGGTGGGGTCGGAATACTCCGACTCCTTTTTGTAGTAGTCGATCCCGGCGGTCACGGTGTTGCTGTCCGACAGGTGAAAGGTATTCTGCACCTTGGCGGACAAGGTGCTGGAGATCCCGACGCTCTGATAGGGGGACGGCACCCGAATATCGCTCTCGGAATAGCCCACGACGACTTCCGGATCCCACATGCCAAGGTCATTGGTGTTCTCGTAGCGCAGGCTGTAGCTGGTCCGGGTGGTGTCGTATATCCGGGTCTCGGGCACCGGACGGCCGCCGACGACCGCGCCGATATTGGCCCGATAGGGGCGCGCGCCATCATCCTTGATCTGCTGTCCCGACAGCTCGACCCGATGGCCCTCGCGGGATTCATAGGCCAGTTTCAGCAAGCGGCTTTGCAGCTCTGCCCCGGTGCCGGAGACGGTCGCTCCCGACCCGTCCTCATAGTCATCGCCGGTGGCGGATTTGGCGTAGGCAAGGAATTCGAACCCGCCGTCGCTGCGCCCCGCAAGGGTCAGCGACCGGCCAAAGGTCTGCCCGTTGTCACCAAAGCTCAGCCGTGCCGTGCCGCCAAAATTCTGCCCGTCCCGCAGAATATCCTCGGCATCGACCGTCTCCATGATGACGGCGCCCGCCACCGCATTGGGGCCAGTGTCCGCCGCAGCAATGCCGGGATCGACGCGCACGGATTTGAGCACACCGGGGTCAAAAGCATTGGCGCTGACATGGTGGAAGGCGCGGTTGTTCTGCAACGCCCCGTCCAGCGCAATGGTGAGGTTGAGCATATCAACCCCGTTTACAAAGATCTTCTGGGCGACCGGAATGGCCCCGCCGACAGAAACAGAGGCGATACCGGCAAACAGGTCCTTGAGGTCCCCCATGCGAGCCCGCTCGACCTCGGCATCCGCCACATAGGCTGCGGTTGCCCGATCTGCAGCGGCGCCAACCGGATCCTTGTAGCGGACCTCGATGGGGTCGAGCGATATGACATTGTCGGAGAAAGTCTCCTGAGCCGCGACCGGCAAGGCCACAAGCAGGGCAAGTGCGGTTCCACCCAAGAGGTGGCCACGTTGCGAAGTGAGTGATCTGAGCATGAACGTTCCCGAATTTCACGTTGTTTTGGAAAGCTGGCTCGGGGACGCGGCTGGCAGATATGGGCCTTCTTCTAAGAGCTCACATCTTGATATGCAAGTGCATGACAAGGGTCAGGAGGGTCAAAACGCGCAGGACGGACTTGCCCGGTTTGCCCTCAGCGCCTTGCCTGGGTTTGGTGCGCGCAGGCTCGGGGCGGTGGTTTTTTTGATGTGAAATGGCGCCCGCGGGAGGACTCGAACCCCCAACAGCCCGATTAGAAGTCGGATATTCTATCCAGTTGAATTACGCGGGCGCGTGTTCCGTTTCGTGGCCGGTTCCGCCGCCATTGTCAACTCGGGAACGCAGGTCCAAGCATCGCTCCGGTCAGGAAAACGGTCAGCTGGTCTGTTTTGGTCCGCGCATCATCGGGCGCGTATCCCCTCCCCCGCGACACAGGTGCAACCGGCCTTGCGTCGGGGGCCCTCACCCTAAACGCACTGCTTCCAGCGACTGCAGTCAGATGACAAAGGGGGATCGGCGACCCTCCTGGGGATCGAGGGTCGCCGATGTAGCGCACTTCGGCCCCGACACGACACACACCAACCGCATCGCTCGGAGCGAACCAAACAGCACGCCGTTGTTGCGGAACGACTCAATACCCGTAGAAAAAGGCTACGATTCTCAAAATGGCTTTGAACTCAACACCACGTCCGCACTCACACGGGCAGTATTGCTCAAATATCGCGAGAGTCCACCCGCATATTTACACGGATAGCGTGAAAATCGCGTAAGTTCGGCGCAGCCCTGCTTTGCTGCCCTGATCGCCCTGCCTGTGCAAGGCGCAGGCCGTCGGACAGATCAGCGACAGCGCAGCCTCTTTCTCCTAGAGCGGGTTGAAACAGGCACAGGAGACCTGCGCGCGTTCGACATCCAGCGGTGGCACAGAAGTTCTGCAAGCCTCGACCGCGCGCGGGCAACGGGCGCGAAACGCGCAGCCCTCCGGCGGGTTCAGCGGGTCGGGCAGTTCGGTCTCCTTCGCCTCTGGCGCGGCGAGCGCGCGCCCGACGACGGGGGCACTGTCGGCCAGGAGTTTCGTATAGGGATGGGTCGGCTTGGCAAAGACCTGATCGGCGGGACCGACCTCGACCACGGAGCCAAAATAGAGCACCGCGACGCGATCACTGACCGCCTCCACCACCGCAAGATCATGGCTGATAAAGATATAGGTCAGGCCGAATTTCTCTTTCAGATCCGCAAGAAGGTTCAACACCTGCGCCTGCACGGACACATCCAGCGCGGACACAGGCTCATCCAGGATCAATATACGCGCATCCGCCGCCAGGGCGCGCGCAATGCCGATCCGCTGGGCCTGTCCGCCAGAGAATTCATGCGGGTAGCGATCGAGAAACTCCTCGCGCAGGTTCACCGCGGCAAAGATCTCTGCAATGCGAGTGGCCCGCGCCTTGGCGTCCATGCCGTGCAGATGCCGCAGGGGCGCGTCCATGATCTGGCGAATGGTTTTGCGCGGGTTGAGGCTGCTGATCGGGTCCTGAAAGACATATTGGATCTTCTGCCCAAAAGTGGCCGGGTCCGCGTTATCAAGCGGTGCGCCGTCGATCTCAATCTGGCCGGTGGTGGGCGGCAACAAGCCCACCAGCATCCGCGCCAATGTGGATTTTCCACACCCCGACTCCCCCACGATGCCGAGGGTTTCGCCCTGTTCCACCGTCAGGGAGAGCGGCTGCACCGCCTTGACGCCCGCCTTGGGTGCGCCGAACAGGCGTTTGCCCACCGGGAAGGTCTTACTGAGATCGGTGAGTTTCAGTGCCGCGCTCATGCCGTGGCCTCCTGCGCTGGGGTTTCGGGATCGATGCAGCGGATCTTGCGCGCAGGCCCAAAGGGGCCAAGGTCAATGTCACCGCTGCGACAGGCATTTGCGGCCTTGGGACAGCGGTCGGCAAAGGCACAGCCTGCAGGCAGTTTGTCCACCACTGGCGGCAGACCGGGAATAGCTGCCAATTGGCGTCTGCCCTGACCCAGTTCCGGCACGCAGGCCATCAGCCGCGCGGTATAGGGATGGGCGGGCGCATTGAGGATGGCATCGGTCGGGCCTTCCTCGACAATGCGGCCTGCATACATCACCGCCACCCGATCACAGAGCTGCGCCACCACACCAAAATCATGGGTGATGAAGATGATCGCCAAGCCCCGCTCGCGCCGCAAATCATCCAAGAGCGCAAGGATCTGCGCCTGCACCGTCACGTCGAGCGCGGTTGTGGGTTCATCCGCGATAATGACCTCCGGGTCATTGGCCAGCGCCATGGCGATGCCGACCCGTTGGCGCATGCCGCCCGACATCTCATGCGGGTAATTGTCCACGCGCGCCTCGGCATTGGGGATGCGCACGGATTTCAAAAGCTCAATCGCGCGCGCGCGAGCCTCGGAGGTGCTGGTGCGATGATGGCTCTGGATCGCCTCGATGAGCTGCGCGCCAACCGTATAAAGCGGGTGCGGCGTCGCCAGAGGATCCTGAAAGATATAGGCCACACGGTCACCGCGCAGACGGCGCAGGGTCTCATAGGGGGCACCGATCAGATCCTCGCCCTTGTAATGCACCGCACCGCCGGTGATGACACCGGGGGGCGAGGCCACCAGCCCCATGATCGACAGCGCCGTCACGGATTTACCAGAGCCACTTTCACCAATGATCCCAAGGCATTCGCCCGGCCTTACCGAGAGGTCAACTCCGCCCACGGCCTTGTAGATGCGATCCTTAACGTGGAACTGGGTTTGCAGGTCGCGCAGGCTCAGGATGCCGTCGCCTTCGGGCTGCGGCACGGGGTCTGTGCGGCGCACCATGGTGGTCGGCATCGGGCGGCTGAGCGCGCCGGATTTCAGGCGCGGATCAAGCGCATCGCGCACGCCATCGCCCAGAAGATTGATTGCCATCACGATCACAAGGATCATCGCACCGGGCACCACGGAGGTATGCGGATTGGTAATCAGCGCCGAACGCGCCTCCCCCAGCATGGAGCCCAGATCCGCCTGCGGCGGTTGCGAGCCAAGACCGAGGAAGCTGAGGCCTGCCGTCTCAAGGATCATCCAGCCGACGGTGGTGGACATGGCGATCACGATCACCGGGATCACATTCGGGACCACCTCGGTGATGATGATGCGGGCATTCGACATCCCGCACAGCCGCGCCGCATCGACAAATTCCTTATGCGCAATGCCGACGGTGACACCGCGAATGTTGCGGGCAAAGAAGGGGATGTTGACGGCGGCTACCGCGATCAGCGCGTTCAGCAGCCCTGGACCAAGTGCTGCGACAATCGCCAGCGCCAACAGGATATAGGGAAAGCCCATCAGCATATCGACGCCGCGCATGATCACATTGTCCACACGCCCGCCGTAAAACCCCGCGATCACGCCGATGGCCGCCCCGATGGTGGCCGCCGCCACCGCCGCCGCAAAGCCCACCGCCAGCGACAACCGCGTACCCCACATCAGGCGGCTGGCGAGGTCGCGACCAAGGTGGTCAGTCCCCAGCAAGGCCCCTTCGCTAAGGGGTTTCTTGAACCGCTCTGCCGTGTTGGTCACATCCGGGTCGGGCAGCGGCAAAATGGGTGTCAGCAGCGCCAGCAGCACCACCACCGACATCACGATGAGCCCCGCCAGCGCCAGGCGGTTGCGGGACAAAAGACGCAGGAAGCTCATGCTTTGATCCTCGGGTCCAGAAGGCTTTGGGCGACATCGACGGCAATGTTGAACAGCACATAGCAGGCAGCCACAAAGACCACACCGCCCTGCACCAGCAGAATGTCGCGTTTGAGGATGGCATCAACGAGCATCCGCCCGACGCCGGGCCATTGAAACACCATCTCGATATAGACCGCACCCGAGAGCACAAACCCGGCTTGGATGCCCAGCACCGGGATGATCGACACCATCGCCGCGCGCAGACCATGGCGCCAGATCACGCTGCGCTCATGCACGCCTTTGGCGCGGGCGGTGCGGATGAAATCCTGTCGCAGGACCTCCAGCATAGCGGAACGTGACAGGCGCGCGATGACCCCAGTGGCCACCACCGCCAACGCAATGGCCGGAAGGGTCAGATGACTGACAAGGGCCGAGAGATCCCGCGCGCCGTAAATCGGCCACATGCCGGACACCGGGAACCAGCGCAGGTTCACTGCAAAGATCAGGATCATCATCATGCCGAGGAAAAACGACGGGATCGAAATGCCCAGAAGCACCGCAAAGGTGATCGCCTTATCCGCCAGCCCGTATTGGCGCGCCGCCGAGACCACACCTGCCGCAACGCCAAGGATCGAACAGATCACAAAGGATGTGCCCGCCAGCACCAGCGTTGCATTGAACCGCTCCAGCACCTCGTCGAGCACCGCACGATTGAGCGAGAAGCTGCGGCCAAAATCGCCCTGCAACATATTGCCAAGCCAGATAAAGTACCTCTGCACCAAGGGTTTATCGAGACCGAGATCGCGATTGAGCTTCTCCACATTCTCGGGCGTCGCATAAGAGCCAAGGATCGCCGTGGCCGGGTCGCCCGGGATCATCGCCATGATCAGAAAGACGATGACCGAGATCCCCAGAAGGACCGGCACCGCGGAGATGAGCCTTTTTACAATATAGCCAGTCATGGCGTGCCTTCCTGCTCTGCCGATCGGGGGGAGCGTATTTCCGGGGAGGTTTCAGCAGAAATTCCGGGGAAACGGGGGCCGCGCGCGCCCCGCAGGGGCGCGCGCGGGTCGGATTGGGCAAAGCCCGATCCGAAACCTCTCATCAGTTCTTGGTCACATCATCGAGCAGCAGGAAGAACGAGGGCTGCAGGGCAAAATCGCCCACCCGCTCCGAGGTCACCGCGTTCTGCTTCCAGTTGGCGACAAAGACCCAAGGCGCATCTTCCTGCACGATGGTCTGCATCTCCTGATAGAGCTTGGCGCGCTCGTCCTGATCGGTCGCAACGCGGGCCGCTTCCAACAGCTCATCCACCTTCGGGTTGGAATAATAGCCGGAGTTGAAGCCGCCCTTGTCAGGCCATGCATCGGTGCGCAGCGCAAGGAAGGGCAAGGTGTCGGGGTCATTGGTCATCCAGGCCATCTCGGCCATATCGGCCTTGCCCTCCAGCCCCGGATTGACCTCGCCCAGGAACGTGTTCCACTCGTAGGTTTCGATCTTCACATCCAGCCCCACGGCATTGAGGTCCGCCTGAATGGCTGTGCCCATGGCGATGGGGTCGAGCATGCCGGAGCCACCCTCGGTCACATAGAACGTGAGTTCCGCCCCTTCTGCGCCCGCCTCGGCCAGGAGTTCACGCGCCTTGTCGGGGTCATAGGGATAGGGTTCGAGCGATTCATTATACGCCCAGGCAAAGGCAGGCGGGGTCGGGCCTGCGGCGACCTCGGCGGTGCCCTCAAGTACATCGTTCACGATCGCGGATTTGTTGATCGCGTAGTTCGCCGCTTGGCGGACGCGCTTGTCGGCAAAGGGGCCTTCCTTGGCGTTGAGGATCAGGAACCAGACATGCGGACCGGCTTGTTCATGCACGGTAAACGCATCGCCCTGAAATTCCGACAGCGCCACCGGCGGCACCTCGACCATCAGATCAATGCCACCGGCCAGCATTTCTGCCGTGCGGGTGTTGGCATCGGTGATCGGGCGGAAAACCACCGCGTCCAGCTCTGCCGCGCCGTCCCAGTAGTCGGGGTTTTTCTCAACCACCACGGCCTCGTTCGAGCGCCACTCGGCAAATTTGAACGCGCCGGTGCCGGAGGGGTTGCGGCCAAACTCCGCGCCATGGGTCCGGACCGCCTCGGGCGATACAATCAGGCCCGTGGGATAGGCAAGGTTCGACAGGAACGGCGCATAGGGCGCGTTCAGCTTGAATTTCACCGTCAGATCATCGACCGCTTCGACGCTCTCTACGGCGGAGAAGAAGAAGGCCAGCGGGAACGGGCCGGTGTTGTGGAAGGGGTGATCCTCATTGAGCATCCGCTCGAAGTTGAACACCACCGCCTCGGCATCAAAGGCGCTGCCATCGTGGAAGGACACGCCCTCGCGCAGCGTAAACGTATATTCGGTGCCATCCTCGGAAATGCTCCAGTCGGTGGCCAGGGCAGGCTCCACCTCCAGCGTGCCGTCCTTGTAGCGCACGAGGCCGTCATAGACGTTCATCAGGATGCGGAAGTCGTTCACCGCCGTCACCGCCGCCGGGTCAAGCGCCTTGGGCTCGGCGATCTGGCCGACGATCAACACACCCGGCGGTGTCTGCGCCGCTGCCGGTGCCACGCCCATCGCCACCCCGGCCAGAGCCGTCGTCGCGAACATCGCGGCCATCGCGCCGCGCCGCGTCATCTCAAGAAATTTCATGTCGGATCCTCTCTGCTGAGATTTATTTTTCATGATTAATTGTATCCACGCAAATTTTCATGATAAATACAAGTCTAAACCTGCACCAAATTCGTTCGGAGACCGCCATGACCTTTTCAATACTGATGCATGACCCTCAAACAGGCGGTTTCGCGGCGGCTGCGGCAACCGGGAGTCTCTGTGTCGGGGGCTGGGTCCTGCGCGGAGACATCGAATCAGGGCTGGTGGCGTCGCAGGGCACGGCCCCCAGCACATTCTGGCGCGATGACGGGCTGCGGCACATGTACAACGGACGCAGCGCCGCACAGGCGGTGGAGGCCGTCACGCAGGCGGACACCGGCCGCCACCACCGGCAGATGCTGGCGCTGGACCGCACCGGCCAGGGCGCAGGGTTCACCGGACGGGACAGCATCGCCTACGCCGGCCACCGGATCGCGCCAAACCTGGCCGTGGCGGGCAACATGCTGTCCGGGGCCAATGTGCTGGACGTGATGCAGCAGACGGCGCAGTCAGAATTTGCCACCCTGCCCGATCACATGCTTGCGGTGCTGGATGCGGCTGCCGCGGCTGGCGGGGACACCCGTGGTCTGCAATCGGCGGCGCTGCTGGTGCTGAGGCCGGACCATCCGCCGCTGGATCTGCGGATCGACTTCAGCGAAGAGCCCCTCTCCGCCCTGCGCGCCCTGTGCATTCGCGCCCATCGGTCGCCTTATTTCGACTGGCTGGATGAGGTTCCGACCTTGACCGACAGAAGCCGCGCCGTGCTTCCCGAAGCGGGCTAGCGGCGCCGGTTATTCCCCGATAAAGCGCCGCGCCAGCTGCGCCTCCTGCGCGGTCATCAGGTCTTCGGCCCCTTGCATATGCGAGGCCATGATCCGCCGCGCTTCATCCCCATTGCCGTGGCGCAGGGCCTCCACCAGCCGCATCTGATGCTCCCGCCCCCGGCGCCACAATTCATGGTTCGGCGGCTCGTAGAGCTTGCGATAGATCGTCATGTCCGTGAGAACCCGCGCCATGAAGGATATGACAAAGCCCAGCAGCGCATTGCCCGAAAACTCCGCCAGCCGGGCGTGAAAGTCGAGCGATGCAATATGCTGTTCTTTCTCTTCCTCGGCAGATTGCGCAGGCTCCGGATAGCGCGCGGCAAGCGCTTCCATCTCGGCCAATTGCTCCTCGCTGAGCGTCCCGGCCAGGCTAGCGGCCAGTTCCGGCTCCAGCGCGCGGCGCATCTGATAGATGTCGGCGATCGAAAGGTTTTGAAAATAGAAGTAGTTGGCCAGCAAGGAGCGCGCCCGCTCGGCCGAGACCTTGTCGACAAAACTGCCGCCGCCCGGGCCGGTGCGGGTCAGGATCAGCCCCTGCGCTTCGAGGATCCGCATCGCTTCGCGCACCGTCCCCTTGGACACGCCGAACAGAGAGATCATCTCCGTTTCATTGGGTAATTTGTCCCCCTGCTGGAGGTCGCGTTCCACCACCCAGGTCTTGATTTCATCCGCCACGCGCACCGGACGCGAGCGACGCGGTTGGCCCCGGGCACGGGTCGGTTTGCTCATCTTCTGCCGCCTTTTATCATGATAAAAAGCATAGACAGGAAAACCTGCGAACGATAGAGCTAAATTAATCATTATAAATTGGGGGCCACGATGGACTGGGGCAAAGAGGCCGAGCGCCGATTGAATGAAATCGCAACCTGCAGCGCACCCGGACCGGGGGTGACCCGGTTCCCCTTCACGCCCGAACATGCGGCCGCCCTCGATGTGATCCGGGGCTGGATGACACAGGCCGGCCTGTCCTGTCACATGGATGCCGCCGCCACCCTGATCGGACGCAGCGCCTCCACCGCGGGCGCACCGGCGGTGTTGATCGGATCACATCAGGACAGCGTGCGCGAAGGCGGGCGTTACGACGGCATCATGGGCGTCCTGATCGGCTGCCTCGCGCTGGAGCAGCTTGCCGCAGAGGGGGTGCAACTGCCGTTTCCGGTAGAGGTGCTGGCCTTCGCCGACGAGGAAGGCGTGCGATTTCCCACCGCGCTCCTCGGACCACGGGCGTTGACGGGGCAGCTTGATCCCGACGCGCTTGCGATGACGGATGCCGATGGCGTGTCCCTGCGCGCGGCGCTCGCGCAGTTCGGGGGCGACCCGGATGCACTGGGTCAGATGCGCCGGCCTCGTGACAGAGTGCAGGCCTATCTGGAAATCCACATTGAACAGGGGCCGGTCCTGCAACGGGACAATGTGCCATGCGGCATCGTCACCGGCATCTGCGGCATCGAGCGCAACAGCATCACCTTCAGCGGGGAAACCGGACATGCGGGCACGGTCCCGATGCAGGGGCGCCGCGATGCGCTGGTCGCCGCCGCGGATTTCATCGCCCGGGTACACGACACGGCAGCGGGCCGCGACGGGCTCCGGGCCACGGTCGGCACGCTCAACCTGAAACCCGCCGTGGTGAACGCAATCCCGCGCGAGGCCGAGCTCACTCTTGAAATCAGGGCATTGTCGGATGAGGAACGCGCTGCGTTTGCCGCCGAAGCGCAGGTCTGGGGCACCGAAATCGCCGCCGCCCGCGGCACCGCCTTCTCCATGAGCCGCACCTATGCGCAACCGGCCGTGCCCTGCGCCCCCGCGTTGATGGACACGCTGGAGGCCGCCTGTCGCCACAGCGGCATTGCGGCACCGCGCCTGCCCTCCGGCGCGACCCATGATGCGTCGGCGATGGCGGCGCTTTGCGAGACCGCCATGCTGTTCGTGCGCTGTCGCGACGGGATCAGCCACCGGCCCGAAGAATTCGCCAGCGCCGAGGATATGGCCGCCGCCGTCCAGGTGACCTGTGAGTTCCTCAAGGGACGCGCAGAGGCCGCCTAGGCGCCACGGCGCGGCGGTCCGGCAGCGGCGCCGGATCGCGCCGCCACCGCCTGCCCGCCCGGCGCCAATGCGGCCAGATCCCCGCGGGACACATCCTGTCGTGCCAAACTGCAATAGCGCAGATCGACAAACTGCCGCCCCGCCGCGCCCTGCAACCGCAGGGCGGGCAGCAATTCGGGAAACAGATCGAACAGCTCTTGCCGATCCGCCAGGGAGAGGCCGCGCAAGGCCTCCGGCCCCGGCCAGAAGGTCTCCGTCGCGACCCCTTCCGCAAAGACCACCTGATGTCGCTCGGTCATCAGATGGACGTAGCTGACCGGCACATCCGCTGTCTGGACACAGGCGGTCTGCGGCGCGACATGCTGCAACAGGCGCGCACGCAGGAACGCCTCGCCGACCGCGCCGAGATCGCCCAGCCGCCGCCGGTTGAGCATGAAACGATGCTGCGGAGACACCAGCAAGGCGCGTTCATTCGCCAACAGCCCCCCCGGCGACAGCAGAACCGGCCGCAGATGCGGATGGGACCAAAGATCCGCCGCGCTCAGATCCCGGCGTCCGACCCAGATCACCGGTTGAAAGCCGTTGTCTGCGGTTTGCAGCAGATCGCCCACCGCGATCTGCTCCACCGGGATCGCCCCGCGCGCCGTGGCAAGGCGAATTCCCGGGGTGAAACAGGGCACCCCCGGCGCGCAATGCTGCACCGATGGCGGCTGGTCTTCTGTGCCCGCCGCCCGCATCACCGGCTGCCTATCATCCGCGAATGGGGCGCTGGCATCAGCAGGTGGCGCCACCGGCAATTCAGGCGCCGTCGCTTCCGCTCCGGGTCCGGGATCCTCCGGCCCGTCGCGACCAGATAGATCGCAGCGGTCAAGGGACCATGCAGTATGCCGGGCGTCATGCCTCATCCGGTCGCCGCAGCAGACGTCACCGGCATCTCCCCGACGGCCACCGGTTCCGAGGCGCTCTGGGTGGTGATGCGGGTCGTGATCCGGGTGGGGCCATCTACGTTGATCCACACCCGCTCTGCCCGAGCACGGTCCTGCAACATCCATCGCGTTCCGGCCGCAGTTGTGGCGATATAGGTCGCGCCCCCGGGGATGTCGGCGATGTGCAGCGGCTCGCCCGAGCCACCCATCACATAGAGGTCGACCGGCGTCTCTGCGACGTTGCTGACCTCCAGCGTGGTGGCCGCGCCGGGGGGCAGCGGCTGCGTCGCAGCCTCTTGCCCTAGGACCATCCGCTGGCGCGCGCCGCCTCGGTCGCGACCGATGAGCGTGGTAAACTGATCCGTGTGCGTTGCACCGCCCAGAACGGCATCCACTCTTGCGTTGCCCCGCGATCCGATCCTGTACCAGGACACACCGTTCCAGATTGAAATGCTGTTGGTCGCGGCGTTTACGGAGAATTCGAACCCCGGCGGCAGCGGGCTGAAATCAAGCGTGTGCCCCGCCTCCGCTTCGGCAATTCCTGCCCAGAACGCAGGCTCGTTATAGTTCGATGCCGTAACGACATATACCGTCATGATCGTCTCTGCTTTCCAACCCGACGCAGGGCGCAGGCGCCCCGGCAGCCACGCGCCAGCCCGTGGTGGCGCCGCCAGTGTCGGCGACCTCCTGGACCCGCATCGACCCTAGCAGAAGACGGTTAATTGTTGACAAACCCCGGCGGAGCGAGTGCGCGGCGGATCGGTCAGACACCGCGATCGCGGGCGCGCACCTGATAGGGCGTCATCCCATAGTCGCGGCGATAGGCCCGTGCCAGCGACGTCGAAGAGGCAAAGCCGCTGGCAAAGGCAATCTCCGCAATCGGCAGATTGGTGTCCGAAATCAGCTTGTTGGCCAGTTTCAACCGCAGCTTCATATAGTGTTTGGCCGGCGTCGTGTGTAGATGGGTCAGAAACAGGCGCTCCAGATGCCGGATCGACACCCCGGCGTGCTCGGCGATCTCTGCGGTGGGCAGCGGATGCTCCACATTGGCCTCCATCACCGCCATCGCCTTGACCAGACGGGCCTCTAGCAGATTGGTGTTCCGGGCCGCGCCCTTGGGCTGCTCGCCGCTGAAGCCCCGGGTGGCCTCCAGCACCAGGAGGCTCGTCAATTCCGCGCAGTCCTGCGGCGACAGGACCTGCGCCAGCAGACGGATCACAAGCTCTGCCGTGTGGCCGCGACCGGCGCAAGTCAGCAGACCGGAGTTGTCCTCGACCAGATGGTTGGAGAGCGTCGGATAGTCTCCGGTCTCCTGCAGCGTGCGCGCCTCCAGCCAATGGGTGGTGACCGGTCCGGACAGGGGCGCGGATCGCCGGATATACTCCGCCGCCGCCTCCGACAACAGAAAGGCCGGGCGCCGTTCCTTCTGCATGGCGCGCGCCCGGGGCAGCCAGCTGCCGCCACTGCAATTGCGCCCACCGACAACAAACAGAACATCGCGCAGATACTGCACCCCGATCGCCGGCTCTGCCCGGACCAGCATGTCGCCGTTGCTGGCCAGCAGCCCGGGCGAGTCGGAGGTGATCTGCCAGGTGAAATAGGCCCCGGTTTCCATCGCATTGGCCGCCTCCAGCACCGCCAGGATCGACGACAGCTCCTGATGCGAGAACCCGGGCTGTACGAACAGCTCGAACGTCAAGAGCGGCGCCGGAGGGGCAGCCGCATCGGAACAGGGATCATCAGTGGGATCTGGGGCGTGGGTCATATTGGACAGCGAGCTTATCGCCACCGGGACGGAAGGATCAACCCGCGGTGATCGGCAAAGCGCAGATTTCGCCCCTCGACCCGCGGCAGGGCACGGGCGGCGCTGAAGCACGACCCCGCCAAGCCCGCAGCCCCGGCGCCGGACCCTAGGTCTTCAGCTCGCTCTCGATGCGATCCAGCGCCCCGCCCAGGGTTTCGATCAGCGTGAGGCGCACGCCAAAGGGGTTGTTCTCGCAATGGGCCACAACGGGATCGGAGTGCAGGAACGCACGATAGGTCCCGACGGCGGCGCGCAGTGCGGTGCGGCTGTCCTCCTGCCGGGATGCCGGCGCGTCCCTGTAGTCATAGAGGGCAGCCATCAATGTTGTGTTCATCGTCCCCCCGGACAGACCCGCCAGCCCCAGGTCCGCAATCCTGTCAAAAGCCGGATGCCTGATCCCCCGCAAGGCCGATTGCAATTGCCCAATCTGCCCGTCGACCGTGTCCTTGGCCGCGATCCAGATGTCCAGCGGCGCGCCGGGGGCCGCAGTGTCGCCAGTTTCGCGCGCGGTCTCGGCGCCATTGCGGTCGAGCGCAGCAGCCAGCTGATCCGCGGCCTTTTGGGCGGTGGCCATATCCCCCGCCTTCAGCTTGGCAACGGCGAGCTGAAGGACCTTTGCCATTTTGGCGCGCTGATCCTCGGGCGCCTCTTTCAGCCGCGCGTTCAACGACACCAGCTGCGCTTTCAGGGTGGCCCCGCCATCCTCTGACGGCGCTGCAGCATCTGCCGTGGCCGTATCCGATGCAGTGTGATCCGCCGGCTGGCGCTCCTCTGCGCCGTCGTCATCCGGCAGGCTGTCCTCGTCGATCTCCTGCCCATCGGGGCCCACCAGCACGGGTTTGAACTTGCCCAGCCCGGCCTTGCGAAACCGGACCCGCAGCTGCCGGATGATCCCCTTGATCGGCTTTTCGCAGCTGAGCCGAAGCTGCCCCTCCTCCACGGTAAAGGTTCCGACGCAGACTTTCTTGATCGCCGGGCTGGTGGATTTGAGTTCGGATTTCAACGCCTTCACCGGTTTGCGCAGATGCGGCAGGAACCCGCAGGCCTCCGGCTTGGCCGCCAGACCAAAGGCAAAGGGAAAAGGCCCCCCGCCCGCCTTGCCCTTCTTGATCAGTGATTGAATGACATCGAGATCGAAGCTGGGATCAGTGTCGCCCGTCGCCATTGCACCCTCCTCCGGTTCAGCCCTGCCCTTGCCGCGCGGCCCATTCCTCATCCGACATCGGCACGAATTCCAGCGCCGGCCCCGCGCCCGGCTCGCTCAGCATCTCGTCCGGCCACAGATAGTCGAACGCGGCCGTAAACAGCGCCACCAGATCATCCTCGTCGAACCCGTGCACCTGCCCGGCAAAGGCATCAATGCGCCCGTCCGGGTCGGCGATCAGCGAATCCAGGGATCGCTTGAGCAGGACCTCGTCGCCCGCCTCGCGGGCCTCACGTATCATCTGGTCCATGTCGGGCTCATAGCTCTCCCAGTCGTCGAGGCGATCCGGGTCGGAGGCTGCACGCCCCTCTGTCAGCCAGCTCAGGTAGCGCCGCACCACGTAGTAGTTGATCTTCATCTCTCAAACCTCTGACTAGGTTTCATAATCCTGCAACTCCTGGTTCCATTTGTCGACCAGCGGGAACAGTTGCATCATCACCCACTTGCCGGGGATGCTGGCCGGTGCCGCTCCATGCTCGGTGGTGTAGATGTCGATATAGGCCTTGGGGTCGCCCTTGTGCCTGAAATCCGGGGGGGACACATGGCCCACCGGCGGGATCGTCAGCCCGGAGAAATCAATCTCGAACAGCCACAGCGTCTGGCTGCGGGTGATCCCGTCGAGCGCCTCATAGGTCTCGTAGGTGTCTCCCTTGCCGATCTTGCCCTTGACCGGGTCCACACCCGGGGCGGGTTTCACCCCGACATAGGCCTTGTCGATCGGCCCCTGATGGTCGATCTCCGCCTTCATCGCCACAACCGCATTCACGTCCGCCGGCACCGAGGTGTCGGAGACCTTGATGGTGTCGCTGCTGCCGGGGTGCGATTTCTGCTCCAGCATCGCCGCACCTTCTTCGCGCGCCTGCAACCAGGCTTCGAACGTGTCGAACTTCGACGAGGCCCTGGTCGTCGAGGTCTTGCCATCCGGTGCGACCCCGGTGGTCAGTCGCGCCAGCAGCTCCGCATCCGTGACATCGGCGCCATGCCGGTCGATCGAATGGCCCGCGTTTGACCCGACCGCATCTGCGGCTTCGTGCAGCTTGGCGGTTTCCTTGGCAAAACCCTGCCATGATGTCAGCAGCGCCGCATAGGCCTTGGCGGCATCCGCCACCTTCCCCGCAATGGCGAGATCATCTGCCGCCTTCATCGCCGCCCGTAGCTTGCTGTCGTCCGTGTGGCCATAGAGTTTCTGTTCCACATCCGGCACGCCGGAAAAGGTCGCAACCGCCCGGTCCAGCGCCTTTTTCAACGACTTGGCGCGTTTGCGATTGGCGACATAGGCGCGCCCGGCCACCAGCGCTTGCCGATGGGTCTCCAGCAGCTCCATCGCCCCCGGGTAATCGTGATCGGTATTCGCCTTGTCTTCGACCGCCGCCATGGCATCGGTCAGGGTCTTCTTGGCCGCGGCCGGTTCCATCACGGTGGTGATCTTGTCGTGCTGTTTCTTCACGCGCGGATACTGCTGTTGCCACAGGCCGATCTCATGCGCCAATTCGGCCAGCGCAGGGTCCGCCAGCACCTGTTGCAGACGGGTGATCGCCTTTGTCAGATCCTTTTGCACGGTCGCCAGATCATGCGCCTCTGTCAGCGCCGCATCCACCATATCATAGGGGGGCGTTCCCGATGTCTGACAGTCCCGCACCCCGGTCACCTGCGCCCGGAGCGGCTGATACCGCGCCAGCAGCTGATAATTGGTCAGGGCCGCTGCCGCCTTTGTCCTGGCTTTGGCATAGTCGTTCTTGCCGGCCTCGGTAATGGCGTCATCCAGGAACCCATAGGTATCCGATGCATCCTGCAACGCCCGCGCCGCACGCGCATCCGTCATCAGCGGCATCCAGGCCTCGATCGCATCCAGTTTCGGCTCAAGCGCATCCAGCCCGGTATTGGCCGCATCAAGATCACCGGGAATATCGCCCTCCACGCCGGACACCAGTCCGTTGGCATGGCTGTGCGCCGCGCTAAAGGCGCTGGTGTCGATGCCTTCGACCCGTTTCTTGACCGCCGCCAGCCGCGCCAGCGTGGCCGCGCGCTTGCGCTCTGTGCCCGTTACCCCAGTCAACGCCGCCTTTGCCGCCGCGTGATCGCCGCTGCCGTCCGAGTTCAGTTTCGATTTCGCAGCGTCCACCGCCTGCCGCAAGGGATCGGAACTGCCCAGAGACGATGTCAGCGGATAGATCTTGCGCCATTCGACAGCGACCGGATGCAGCTTGTCGATCTTGTCCTGCAAATCCTCCAGCAGCGTTTTTGCCGCGGCCCAGTCCTTGTCGCAGATGCCTTTCTTGCGCGCCGCCGCCAGATCCGCATCCATCGCGCCCGCGCCCCGGATCTTGGAGCCTTTGATAAACAGGCGTTTGTCATCATAGTTCGCCATGAAACTGTCGTAGGCGGCGGCGAAACTCCCGCAGCCGCTGACGTTTGCGCCATCACCGGACACCGCAGAATGGGTTTCGAACTTCGCCAGTTCCGCCCGCGCGCCGCTGAAATCAAGCGCAGCCGATTTCTGCGCTGCGGATTTGGCCAGGGCGATCCAGGCCGCATGGGCGGGGCTGCGGTTGTCGCGATCCGGGTCGGGCGCGTGCACGGAGAGGTACAGCTCGACCTTGAGCGACTTGCTCTCATATTCCGCCGCATAGGCACGCGCGTCGCCTTCCTTGTCCATGACCGCCTTCAAGGCGGCCCGCAACGACGTGATCTCCGACGCTGTTTTGGCCGCGCGCAATGCCTTGTCCGCCGCCGCGATCGCATCGGTGACGGCCTTGTAGTAGCCTCGGTCGACGACCTTGGCCATCGCGTCACGCGCGCTGCGTGCGGCGGTGATCTGGTCCTGCGCCTGCTGGCGTGGTCCCACCGTCGACAAGGCAGCCGTCACCGCCTTTTCAAGCTTGGTCAGGGCGGGCTCGACCGGCTCCAGCTTGGACAGGTCGGTCGCCCCGGCAATCACCCGTGACAGCGCGCTGCGGCTCTTGGCAAAGGCGCGTGCCTCGGCGTCTGTCACCTCGGTCGAAAAGGGAATGGCCTTCAGCCGGTCCGACAGCTCAACTTTCTTTGCGTCAAGCGCACGCTGTGCAATATCCTGTTTCGCCTGATCCACCCGATTGACCACCGCGACGAACATCTGCTTGGCCTGCGTCAGATCCTCGCTCCCGGCATGGGTGTCGAGGTGATCCAGCAAATCGGCAAAGAGCTGGTCGATCGCCGCTTCCTCCTGCGCGGATGCCCCCGGCGGCACGACCGTTTTGACGGGGCGCGGATCCATACGCGCGCGCATCTTCTGCATCGCGGTCTCTGCGGTGGCCTCGGTGCTTTCGGCGCCGGAGGCCAGCTTGCCCCCGGTGTGGTCCCAGACCCAGCCGGACAGGTCATACATGGTGCGTGCCCAGGCGATGGCGCTGGCCTTTATCCCAGCCTCCTGCGGATCATCAGTATTGCTCATCTGGTCCCCCTGCTGCGGCCCCTGCTCTGACCCCGGTTCCGTCCGACCGCGACTGCGGCGCGCCCGGGCGAACAGGAAGGTCCGTTCCAAATCTGCTCTGGTCTCAAGCTTGGATACATCCCCTCTATCACAACCATGACACGAAGGACCCTGTCGCGCAGAATGTGCAAGGGCCACGGATTTTTGCGGCTGTGTTGCGATAGAGCCGGTGTGAACCTGCGACGTATCCCTGCCCAGCCAGCCCCGAAGAGCTACGCCCAAACGCAATCCCCCGGCTGGCATCGGCCAACCGGGGGACAGTGCATTCTTGCAGGACGGGCGTGATCTCAGCCGAGCACGGATTTCACCGCGCGCACAGTGCCTTCGACCACCTGATCGGCCTCGGCGCGAGTCAGGCAGAAGGGCGGCGCAAAGCCCAGGATATCGCCCTGCGGCATGGCGCGCGCGATGATCTTGTCCTGCTCCAGCAGTTTGGCCGAAACCTGCGGGCCGATCTTGTCGGCGGCGTCAAAGAAGGTGCGGCTGTCGCGGTCCTTCACAAATTCCACCGCGCAGAGCATGCCCTCGCCACGCACATCGCCCACATTTGCATGTTCGCCCAGCGCCTCTGCCATGGTGGCGTTGAGGTAGGCCCCCACCTCGCCGGCGTTGCTGACAAGGTTCAGCTCGTCGATGAGTTTCAGGTTGGCCACACCCGCCGCCGCCCCGATGGGGTGCGCGGAGTAGGTCCAGCCGTGGCCGATGGGGCCGTTTTCATCGGTGCCCTGCTCCAGCACCTTCCAGACCTTGTCGCTGACAATGGAACCGGAAAGCGGCGCATAGGCGGAGGTCAGACCCTTGGCGATGGTGATGATGTCGGGCTCCAGACCGTAGTGATCCGAGCCGAACATGGTGCCGAGACGGCCAAAGCCGGTGACAACCTCATCCGCAACCAGCAGAATGTCGTGTTTCTTCAGAACTGTCTGGATCGCTTCCCAATAGCCTGCGGGCGGCGGCACGATGCCCCCGGTGCCCAGAATCGGCTCACCGATGAAGGCAGCGATGGTGTCGGCACCTTCACGCTCGATCAACGCTTCCAACTCGGCCACGCAATGGGCCACGAACTGCTCTTCGGTCTGGTTCAGATCCTCGCGGCGGAAATAGTAAGGCGCTTCGGTGTGGATCACCTGCTCGACGGGCAGGTCGAATTTCTTGTGGAACAGCTCAAGCCCCGTCAGGGAGCCGGTGACCAGCCCGGAGCCGTGATAGCCGCGCCAGCGCGAGATGATTTTCTTCTTTTCGGGGCGGCCAAGGATGTTGTTGTAGTACCAGATCAGTTTGATGTTGGTTTCATTGGCGTCCGAGCCGCCAAGGCCGAAGTAGACCTTCGACATATTCTTGGGCGCGCGCTCCAGGATCATCTTGGCGAGTGTGATCGACGCCTCGGTGCCGTGCCCCACGTAAGAATGATAATAGGCCAGCTCGCGCGCCTGATCGGCGATCGCCTCGGCAATGTCCTGACGGCCATAGCCGACGTTGACGCAGTAAAGCCCGGCAAACGCATCCAAGAGCTTGTTGCCGTCGCGGTCCTCGATAAAGACGCCGGAGGCGGTCTTGATCACCCGGTTTGCGCTCTCACCGCGCGCGTGCTGCGCCAGATGGGTCGAGGGATGAAAGAAATTGTCGCGGTCCCATTGGTCCAGTTGATCGTTCTTCAGCATTTCGTGTCCTTCCTATTTCCGTGCTCCACCCGCGGGGTGGAAAATCTCGTATCCATCGAGGGTTACGCCCAGTCGCGGCAGACGTATTTGACCTCGGTAAACTCTTCCATGCCCAGCCGAGCGCCCTCGCGCCCCATGCCGGACTGTTTGGTGCCGCCAAAGGGGATCGGCGCGCCAGTGACTTTGGTGCGATTGACCGCCACCATGCCAAACTGCAACGCGCGGCTCAGGCGATAGATCCGGCGCGGGTCGTGGCTGTGCACATAGGCGACGAGGCCATATTCGCTGTCATTGGCACGCTGGATCACCTCTTCCTCGGTGTCAAACGGCGTGATCGGCGCCACCGGGCCAAAGGTCTCTTCGTGCAGGATGGCCGCATCTGCGGGCACATCGGTCAGAACGGTGGGTTCATAAAACAGCGTTCCCAGCGCGTGGCGTTTGCCACCACAAGCGAGGGTCGCCCCCTTTTCCAGCGCGTCGGCCACGTGTTGTTCCTGTTTTTGCACCGCTTTTTCGTTCATCAAGGGGCCGATGTCGGGATCATCAATCCCCTTGCCCACGGTCAGCGCCTGCGTCGCCGCAACAAAGCGGGTGCAGAACTCGTCATAGATGGCGCGCTCGACAAAGATGCGGTTGGCCCCGAGGCAATCCTGCCCGGAGGTGGCGAATTTCGCCTTGATGGTCTCGGCCACCGCGCGGTCGAGGTCAGAGTTCTTGAACACGATGACCGGCGCATGTCCGCCCAGTTCCATCACCAGCCGTTTGACCGTCTCGGCGGACTGACGATAGAGCAGCTTGCCCACCTCGGTGGAGCCGGTGAACGACAGGGCCCGCACCCGGGTGTCGCGCGTCCAGGGCTCGACAACGGTGGCGGCCTTGCCGGTCACCACGTTGAACACCCCGGGCGGGAACCCGGCGCGCTCTGCCAGTTCCGCCAGCGCCAGCGCGCTGAACGGCGTCTCTCCCGACGGATGCGCCACCACGGTACAGCCCGCCGCAAGCGCCGCCGCCGCCTTGCGGGTCAGCATCGCCGCCGGAAAGTTCCAGGGCGTGATCAGCGCCGCAACGCCCACCGGCTCGCGCCAGAGTTCGACCTCGGCATCGGGCAGATGGCTGGTCACGCCTTCGATATTGGGCCGCTTTGCTTCTTCGGCATAAAACTCGACAAAGGCCGCGCCATAGTCGATTTCGCCCAGCGCTTCGGACAGGGGTTTGCCCTGCTCCAGCACCATGATCCGCGCCAGATCCTGCTTGTGGGCGATTTGCAGGTCAAACCAACGGCGCAGAATGGCAGAGCGATCCTGCGGCAGCATCGCCGCCCAATCCGCAAAGGCCGCCTGCGCGGCATCCACGGCGGCAGAGGAATCTTCGGCGGTAAGGCTGGTGACGTGACCCAGTTCGGCCCCATTGGCGGGATCCAGAACCGGGAAGCTTTCCCCGTTCGACGCCGCACACCATTTGCCATTTACGTAGGAAAAAGAACGCACAAGCGCCTTGTCCATAATGTCCGAACGTGCCGAGAGAGCGGTCTCAGTCATCACAATCCTCCTTTGACTTGCAGAGGATTCTGCCTGAACCCGACAGAAGATGTGGCTGAAGTTCGCACAGCTGGCAGAGGAAAGCCCTGCGCAGAGCGACGGTCTCAGGACACGTCATCGGGCGCGCCAGTGTCCCCGCAACCGGGCGCCGCAGCAGCGGGGGAACGCGCCGGGGCTACTCTCCTTGCAGGAGCAGTTGCAACGGCGGCGCGCTCTGCCCCTTGACCGGTTTGGTCACCACATAGGTGAAATAGCGGCTCAACCCGATCCGGGCATCCAGCATCGCGTCGATCAGGCGCTGATAGGCGTCGATGTCGCGGGTGACGATCTGCAACAGATAGTCGAACCCGCCCCCCAGGGCCCAGCAGGCCACGACTTCCTCGTAGCGCTGCATGGCAATTTCAAAGGACTGAAAGCTCGGCGCGGTGTGATCGGCCAGCTCCACCGCGACGAACACCGTCACATGTGGGGCGAGCTTTTTCAGGTTCAGGCGCGCGCCATAGCCTTCGATCAGCCCGGCCTGCTCCAGTTTCTTCAGCCTGTCCCAGCAGGGCGTCGGCGACAGGCCGATCCGGTCCGCCAGGGCCGCCTTGGTGATGCGCCCCTCGGTGGACAGGACGCGCAGGATTTCCAGATCACGTTGGTCCAGTTGCATGTCAGCGCTCGACCACGCCCACCACCACGGCGCAATCGCCGGATTTGATGAGGCCGGGAAAATGGCGACTGATCAGCACACCGTCCCGGCGTGCGTGATACTCCTCCGGCGGCTGGCCGGTGCGATCCAGCGGCCAGACCCGGGCCACCAGTTCGCCCTTGGTCACCGGCTCGCCCAGATCCTTCATCACCTCGAACAGACCATCGCCTTCGCTGAACACAAAACACTCATCGTCCGGCATCGACAGCGCCACGGTGGGGTCGATCTGCATCTCGCCGCGCAGGATGCCGCTGTGGATCAGCACGTTGCGCAGGCCTTTCTTGGCAATGGCGTTGCTGCGGGCGGTGGACATGCCGCCCCCGCCCAGCTCCGTGGTGACGAGCACCTTGCCCATCTCCTCCACCGCGGTGTCATACATGCCGACGCTGTCGATCTCGCGCATCTGCACCGAATAGGGCGCGTTGAAAGCCTGCATGGCGGCGAAACAGGCCGCTTCGGTCGCCTTGTCATCGAGGATATGCGCGGCGGCAAAGGGCACGAAATCCAGCGTCTTGCCGCCAGAGTGGAAATCCACCGCCAGATCCGCCATCGGCAACAGCGTGCGCTGGAAATAGTCGGCGATCTTTTCGGTCACGGTGCCGTCGGGACGGCCGGGAAAGGCCCGGTTGAGGTTGCCCCGGTCGATCGGCGAGGTCCGCGTTGCGGCGCGAAACGCCGGGTAGTTGAAATAGGGCACGATAATGAGCCGTCCGGTGACATCCTCGGCGCGGGTCAGGCTGGCCAGTTCCTGCAGGGCCACCGGACCTTCGTATTCGTCGCCGTGGTTGGCCCCGGTCAGCAGCGCGGTCTTGCCTGCGCCGTTGCGGATCACCGTCAGCGGGATCAGCACCGATCCCCAGGCGCTGTCATCGCGGCTGTAGGGCAGCTTGAGAAAGCCGTGGTGCACCCCGTCCTCGTCAAACGGAATTGTCGCGCTTATCGGGTTCGCTTTCATCTCTCAGTCCTTAATCAACATCTTACGCGGCACATTGGCCAGGCACTCGGGTCCGTTGTGACCGATGCGAATGCTCTCGGTGATTTCAAAGCCCCAGTCCTTTGTCCACAATCCGGTCATGAAGTGAAAGGTCATGTTCTCTTTCAATTCACTCCGGTCGCCGGGACGCAGGGACATGGTGCGCTCGCCCCAGTCCGGCGGGTAGCTGACACCGATCGGATAACCGGTGCGGCTGTTTTTCTCGATCCCATGGGTTCGCAACACCCCAAAAAAGGCATTGGCGATATCCTCGCAGGTATTGCCGACCTTGGCCTGTTCCAGCCCGGCGGCCATGCCCTCCAGCACCGCTTTCTCGACATCCAGGAACGCCGGCGTCGGCTTGCCCAGGAACACGGTGCGCGACAGGGGGCAATGGTAGCGTTTCACCACACCTGCGATCTCAAAGAAAGTCCCTTCGTTCGGGCGCATGGGCTCATCGTCCCAGGTCAGATGCGGCGCGGCGGCATCGGCGCCCGACGGCAGCAGCGGCACGATCGCCGGGTAATCGCCCCCGAAACCGGTCTCCGCGTCATAGCGCAGGGCGGCATCATAGATGTCGGCCACAAGGTCGCTCTTGCGCAGGCCCGGTTCGACCTTGTCAAAGATGCGCTGGTGCATGCGTTCGACGATGCGACCGGCCTGCCGCATATAGGTCAGCTCGGCGTCGGACTTGATCGCGCGCTGCCAGTTCACCAGCCCGTTGGCATCGCCGAAGTTTGCGTTGGGCAGGTGCTTCTGCAAGGATCCGTAGGCAGCGGCGGTGAACCAGTAGTTGTCCATCTCGACGCCGATATTGCCACCATCCATGCCCCGGTCCGCCAGCTGCGCCGAGAGGTAATCCATCGGATGGCAGACGCTGGACTGCACGTAGTGGTCCGGGTAGCCGATGATCTGGCTCTCTCCCATGAAACAGGTGCGCAGGGCGCCATTGCCGTCCTGTTCCCGGCCAAACCAGAACGGCGGATCTTCCAGCGGCAGCACCACGCATTGGTGCACGTAGAAAGACCAGCCGTCATAGCCGGTCAGCCAGTTCATGTTTGAGGGATCGGTCACGATCAACAGATCCAGACCGTTGCGGACCATTTCGGCGCGCGTCCGGTCGATCCGCTGCTGGAATTCAGCGCGGGAGAAATGCAGCTTGGGCTCTGCCATTGGGGTATGTCCTGATTGATCAGCTGGTGATGAGGGTTCCGGCCCCGACCGCTGCGGCGCGGGTTCCGGCAAGGGTTGCGATGGCGGTGTCCTGCACGCCGGTGCCGGTCAGGTCACAGACCGTGATGTCCTGATCCGAGCCCCGCCCCGGACGGGTGCCGGCGATGACCTGCCCCAGTTCCGGGTAGATCTGCGGATCGGTGACCGTGCCGGCGGCCAGCGCCGGGCGCAATTCGCCCTGGGCGATGGATTGCGCCAGCCGGTCACAGACAAATACCGTGGCCGCCGGGATCACATCCGGCGCCAGTTCGCTCTTGTAATCCGCATCCGATCCCATCGCCGTGACGTGCTGTCCCGGGCGCAGCATCGCGGCAGAAATCAACGGCGTGGTGGAGGGCGTGGTGGAGACCACCACATCCGCCTGCGCCATGACCTCGGCAATGCTGCCGGTGGTGACCTCGATCCCGAGACGTGCGGCACAGTCCCGCGCGCAGGCCGCGGCCCGATCCGCATCCCGGCCCCAGATCACCGCGCGCTTGATGTCCCGCACCAGACAGAGCGCCTCCAGTTGCAGCCGCGCCTGAAGCCCGCTGCCCAGAATGCCGGCCACCCTGCTGTCGGTGCGCGACAGATGCCGGGCGGCAACGGCCCCGGCGGCGGCGGTGCGCACATCGGTTAGATAGCCATTGTCCAGCAGCACCGCCCGCACAATGCCGGTTTTGGCATCAAACAGCACCATCAGCCCGTTCAGGCTGGGCAGCCCCAGCTTGGGATTGTCAAAGAACCCCGGGCTCATCTTGATGGCAAACCCTTCCAGCCCCGGCACATAGGCGGTTTTGACGTCCACCTCGCCATTGTGCTCGGGCACGTGAAAGCTGAGGATCGGCGGCATCTGCACCTCCCGCGTTGCCAGCAGGTGAAAGGCCTCCTCGACGCAGGCCACCGCATCGTGATCCAGCTGGATCGCGGCGCGCAGATCGGTTTCGGTCAGGATCTTGATATCAGGCATCCGCGCCTCCTTTGGTCCGGGTGAGCGCCGCCACATCCACGTCCTCGCCGTCGATGATCCGCTTGTGCAGCGCCATGTCGATGTTCTGGCCGGAAATCAGCGCCACGCAGCGCCCCGGGGTGTCAATCTTGCCCGCCAGCAGCGCGGCGATGCCAACACTGCCGGAGCCTTCGATCACCTGACGCTCCGCGACATAGGCGTGCCGGATGGCCGCTGCGATTTCCGCTTCGGTGACCAGTACCACCGCGTCGACCAGCCGCCGTGTCATCTCGAAGGTATAGGCATTGTCGAGCCCGATGCCGCCACCGAGACTGTCGGCGAGGGTCTCCTGCTCTTCGACCTGCACCGGTTTGCCGGCCGCAAGGCTGGCGTGCATGGCGGCGCCGCGCTCCATCGACACGCCGATGATGCGGATTGCGGGATTGACGGCCTTCATCACCATGGCGACGCCGGAAATCAGCCCCCCGCCGGACAGCGGCACCAGCACGCTGTCCAGATCCGGCGCCTGCGCGATCAGCTCCAGCGCCAGAGTGCTCTGCCCGGCGATGATATCGCGGTGGTCAAAGGGCGGCAGCATGGTCATGCCCTCGGCCACCAGCCGGTCGACCTCCAGCTGCGCATCGTCCTGCGAGCGGCCGATGATCCGCACCTCGGCGCCCTGCGCCCGGATGCCGTCGACCTTGTTCTGCGGCACCAGCTCCGACATGCAGATGATGCAGCGCACCCCGGCGTGCGCCGCCGCATAGGCCAGCCCGCGCCCGTGGTTGCCGGTGGAAACCCCGACCACGCCCGCCGCCTTTTGCGCATCGCTCAGCGACAGCACCGCATTGGTGGCCCCGCGCAGCTTGAAACTGCCGGTGATCTGCAACTGCTCCAGCTTGAGCGCGATCCGGCCGCCGGTCAGGGCGCTGAGGGCGTCAGACTCCACCAGCGGTGTCTGACGAATGCCGCCGGCAATGCGCGCCCGGGCGGCGAAACTGTCCTGAAGTGTGGGAAATGATGTCATGGCAGATGTCTTGTCTTGTTCAGAGGGTGAAAAGTTGGCCATAGCCCGGCACGGGCTGCCGCGCGCCTGTCAGGCGCAGGGAGCGCCAGATCATGGCCTGATTGGAACTGACCACCGGCTTGCCCAGCGCCGCCTCGATCCGCGCGATGCAGGGCAGCGCCCGCAGCGCCGTACAGGACAGAAACAGCGCCTCCGCTGCCGGATCATCCGCCGCCAGCGCCGCCTCGATGATGCTGGCCTCGGAGATCCGCGCCATCTCGCGATCATCCTCCAGCCCCAGCGCCGTGGCGCGCAGCACATCCGGGCCGTGCCGGGCAAAATACTGCGCCAGATCCTCCGTCACCGGCAGGCTGTTGGGCGCCAGCAGCGCGATCCTGCCCACCCCCAATGCGGCAAAGGCGTCAAACGCGGCGCTGCTGGGGGTCACGCAGGGGGTATCGGGCTTGGCCGCGTGCAGGTGATCGGTCACCGCCGCGTTGCCCAGCACGATGGAGGCCGCGGTACAGCCATAGGCCAGCACATCGACCGGCTCTCCCGGCAGGATCTGCGCCGCCGCCTCGGTCAGCCGCGGCCCGGTGCGCAACAGGCTGTCGCGCGTGGTCGGGTTCTCGAAGGCAATGCGATTGGTGTAGACGCCAACCTCTGCCGGGTCGCAGATGCGGGCGAAGTCGCGCTCCGAGGTGTGATCCGTGGCCAGCACCACCAGGGCAATGCGGCGCCGCACCGGGCGTTCCTCCAGCCGCATCGAAACGCCGGAGGGGGTGACATGAATATCAAGCGGCATGGCTGTTCCTAGACAATGAGGACCGGCATTTCGGCAAAGCTGGTCACCTTGTGGGAAATGCTGCCCAGCAACACCCCCTCCAGCGATCCCAGCCCACGGCTGCCGATGACTATCAGGTCGTTTTGATGATCCCGGGCAAATCCGGTGATGGTGCGGGCGACCGGACCGCCCTTGACGAAGCCCCGCAGCCGGGGGGCCCCGGCCTCGCGCGCCAGGGTCTTGCCCCGCTCCGCCACCTCGCGGGCATGGGCGCGCATCATCGCGTCCAGGTCGTCCGGCGCTTCGGCCTGCACCACATGCATCGAGGCCTCAAGCAGCGAATGATGCCGGTAGACCGTCAGCAGGGTCAGCTCCGCATCGCACAGCAGCGACAGCTCCGCCGCCTTGGCCAGCGCCCCTTCGGCACCCTGAGAGCCGTCGAAGGGAACCAATATGGATTTGAACATTGCACGCGCCTCCTATTTGCCAAAGGCCAGGTCGCGCAGGAACAGCGCAATCTGCGGGAAGAAGACCAGCGCCACCGCAACCCCCATCAGCATCAGGATGAAGGGGGGCGTGCCGCGCACCACCTCCACATAGGGCCTACGGAACACGGCGATGGCAGTGAAGATGTCGCATCCGAACGGCGGCGTCGCCGACCCGATGGCCACCTGAAGCGTGATGATCGTCCCCACCAGCACCGGGTCGATCCCGGCAGAGGCCACCACGGGGGCAAAGACCGGCACCAGCACCAGGATCACCACGATCGGATCCACGAACATGCAGCCGATGAAAAAGGCGATGGAGATCACGAACAAGATGCCGATCTCGCCCATCTCCGCCACGCCCACGGCGCCGAGGATCTGCTGCGGCACCTGCGCAAAGGAGATTACCCAGGAAAAGGCGCTGCCCGCCGCCACCAGGATAAAGACGATCGCCGTGATCAACCCGGTGGATTTGGCGGTGTCATAGACCCCGCGCAGCGACATCGAGCGGAACACGAGGACCTCCAGGATCAGCGCATAGAGCACGCAGGCCGCCGCCGCCTCGGTCGGGCTGAAGATGCCGCCGTAGATGCCGCCGATGATGATGACCGGAAACCCCATCGGCCAGAGCGCCGCACGCATCGTGCTCAGGCGTTGCTGCGAGCTCGCCTTGGGCTCTGTCGGCACGTTGTTGCGCACCGCGTAGATGTAGCAGTAGATCGAGAACAACAGCAGGATCAGCAGCCCCGGCCCGATGCCGGCGATGAACAGCTCGGCGATCGAGGTGCTCGACACCACACCGTAGATGATCATGCCGATCGAGGGCGGGATCAGAAAGGCGATGTCGCTGGCATTGACGATCAGTGCCAACACGAAACTGTCCTTGTAGCCCGCCTGCAGCATCCGTGGCCGCAGCGGCGATCCGATCGCCACCACCGTCGCCTGGGTCGACCCCGACACCGCGCCGAACATGGTGCAGGCCGCCGCCGTCGAAATCGCCAGCCCGCCGCGCAGATGCCCGACATAGGCCATGACAACATTGATCAGCCGCCCGGCGGACTGGCCCCGGGTCATGATGTCGGCGGCAAAGATGAACATCGGCACCGCGATCAGCGAGGCGGGACGAATGCCCGCCACCATCTGCTGCACCATGGTCTCGGTGCGGGCGAGATCGCCGAACAGCATCACAAAGCCGACAAAGGCCCCCGCGATCAGCGGGATCATCATCGGAAAGCCCAGCAACAGCAGGACAATCATGGTCAGGAATATCGTTGCAGCCATGGCCGTGCCCTCAGATTTCGAGTTCTTCTTCGTCGCGTGCGTACCCATCCTGGACATGGGTGGAGAGATAGATATTTGCGGAGGTCATGTTGCGCAGCGCCGTCAGCAGGTACTGCACGCCGGTCATGAAGAACCCCGCCGGCACCCAGACGAGGATGATCCAGACCGGGATGCGCAGGGCGGGCAGCACCCGCCCCCGACCGGCCTGCGCGGCGATGTATTTCACCGCATAATAGCACAGCAGGAACATGAACGCGGCGGTGACCAGGGCGATCACGACCGCCAACACCTTGCGCAGCCCCGCGGGCAGCACGTCATAGATGGCCGACATCCGGATATGGCGCGCATGGCGGGCCGCATAGCTGATCCCGGCAAAGGTGATGAGGATGATCAGCACCCGGTTCAGCTCTTCCGAGAAGAAGATCGACTGCCCCAGCAGGTAGCGCCCGACCACATTGGCCACCGTATTTGCCGCCATCAGCAGCACCCCGACCGCCAACAGGACCGACTCTGCCCTGCTGATGGCGCGATCCAGAAGCCCCAGCCCGCCCGGCAGGACCACCTCATTCGGATTGTTCATGTGAAACTCCCCGCAGTGTCGCGGACCGGGCACACTGACCCGGCCCGCTTCCGCACGATGCCCTGCCTCAGTTGGCGGTCGCGGCCAGATCGGCCTTCAGCTGCTCCAGAATGGCGGCACCACTGTCGCCGGTCATCTCGACAAACTTCGCCTCGACCTCTGCGGCGGCGTCCTTGAAACAGCTGCGTTGCGCCTCGTCGAGCACGGTGACAACCATCTCCGGCTTGGCCTCCATGATCTTGGCCAGCTCGGTTTCGGCCGCCTGCTGCTGGTAGACCACCGTGTGGTCATAGGCAGCCTTGGCCGCCGCCTGCACCAGCGCCTGATCCTCGGCGCTGAGACCGTCGTAGAAGTCCTTGTTCGCCATCACCGCGGTGGTGAAATTGTTGTGCCCCGCATAGGTGATGTAGTCGGTGACCTCGTAGATCTTGGTCGAGTAGAGGAAGAAGGTCGGGTTCTCCTGGCCCTGGATAACATTGGTCTGCAACCCGCCATAGACCTCGCCCCAGGGCAGCGGCGTCGGCGTCGCGCCAAAGGCCTTGTAGCTCTCCACCAGCAGCGGGTTGGTCATCACTCGGAACTTGACCTCATCTAGGTCAGCGCAGGTGGTGACCGGCGTCTTGGTGGTCATCGCCACCTCGCCTTCGGGGAACATGTTCAGCAACTCCAGCCCCTGCTCGGCATAGAGCGGCTTGAACATCTCGTTGATCGCCTTGCTCTCGCTGTAGAACCGGGCCAGGTGATCCTGATCGGTGGGCAGCAGATAGGGCACAAAGAACACCTGCGCCTCGGGGATCAAAGAGCCGGTAAAGCCCGGCGACTGGTCCACGAATTGCAGGATACCGTCCTGCGTCTGCTCCATGATGTCGGCGGATTCGCCCAGCGTGCCATAGGGGAACAGCTGGATTTCGTGATCCGAGTTCGCCTCGATCTCTGCCTTGAACTTCTGCGCATAGACGCCCTGCACATCGGTCATCGCCTCTTCGAACGCATACCGCCAGGTGTCGGCCTGCGCCGGCGCGACAGCCCCCAGCGCAAGCCCTGCGACAACCGCAGCGCCCAAGGTGAATGTAACGGATTGAGCCATTGTTTCCTCCCAAGTCTCACCGGCGTCCACGCGCCGTTGCGCCAGACTTGAGAGGAATTGTCCTGCATGTCAATTTTTTTATTGTCGCGCGACAATATCAATAAGCCAGTTGCATGACCCCTTCCGGCGGGCGTTTCAACATGCCGGCGATCAGCCCCATCGCCTGCTGAAACCGCTCCGGGTCCTGAATACTGCCCAATGACAGGCGCACCGCGTTCTGTGGCGGCGTCTTCGGGGCCAGGAACGGCGCATCCGGCGCGACCGCCACCTGCAACTGGCGCGCGTAGGAAATAAAGGTGCCCGTGGTCCAGCCTTCGGTCAGCGGCAACCACAAATGCGGCGCCGACGGCGTGCCGCGCCACTGCCAGCCCTGCAATTCGCGCGCCGCGATCTCGAATCGCTCCATCAGGGTGCGCTGCTGCCACTGCGCCAGCTCCGCCGCGGTGCCGTCCAGCACCCAGCGGGTGGCCAGCTCGCACATCAGCGGCGTCGCCATCCAGCCGAACACGACAATGCGCCCGGTCAGGGCCGGCGCCAGGTGTTCCGGCGCCGCCATATACCCGGCCCGCAGCCCCGAAACGGTGCATTTGCTAAAGGTGGTGAGATAGATCGTGCGCTCCGGCGCAAGCATCGCAACCGGCACTTGCCGGTCCGCCACGACGGGGCCGAAGGCGTCGTTTTCGATGATATGAAGATCGTGGCGCCGCGCCACATCGACCAGATCCCGGCGCCGCTGTTCGGGCATCATCTCGGCGGTGGGGCTGGCCAGGGACGGCAGCAAAAACAGAACCTTGGCGGATTTCTCCCGACAATATCGTTCCAGCGCATCCGGCAGGATGCCCTCAGCATCCACCTCCAGACCGGCCAGATTCAGCCCCAGATAGGAACAGCCCGACACCAAGAGGTGATGGGTGATCTGGCTGGACACGACCGTATCCCCCGGCCGCGTCAGGGCCGACAGCGCCGCGGACATGCCGTGGCTGACGCCATTGGTCATGATGATGCGTTCGGCAGAGGTCTCCAGCCCGCAGCCCTGCAACCATTTCACCCCGGCGGCGCGATGCGCGTCATGGCCGACATTGGGGCGGCAGGAAAGGTAATAGCTCGGGTCCAGCCCCTCGGGCAGATCGCGCAGCGCCTGCTGGAACCGGTCCGCATGCTGCTGCGAAAACACCGGCCGCAGAATCGACAGGTCGAACCCCTGTCCCTTCTCCGAGCTCAGCTGGAACGGCTGACCGTCGTGTTCGTCGGGATCCAGCACATAGCTGCCACGCCCCACCTGACCATCGATGAGCTTCTGGCGCCGCAAGCTGTCGTAGGCCTTGCTGATGGTGTGCACGCTCAACCCCAGCTCCTCTGCCATCTTGCGATGGGTCGGAAGCTGGGTCCCCTTTGGCAGGCGGCCGTCAGAGATCGCCTTGGCGATCATCTTGGCCAGGCTGGCATGCAGGGGCGGGGTCAGGGTTGCGGGATCGGGATACCATATTGTCATGCGACATTCCTACCCTGCCCGGTCCCGATTGTACAATACAATGCGCACGCCCGCGGCCCACCGACCGAAGAACACCCGCCGCGCCCCGCCATCTAGGCGCAATTGCGGCGCTGCCACCGGAAAGATGCGATTTGACCCCGGTTTTGACGCACTCTATCCGTATCCTTGGGCAAAGTAGGGCAGACAGGTCAGTCAAATGCAGGTCATTATTCATGCCGGCGCGCATGGAACAGAAGAAGATCGCCTGATGAAAACCCTCCTGCGCAACCGGGAGGCCTTTCTGGCGCGTGGCACCTCGGTGCCGGGCCCTGCAAAGTACCGCGCACTCCTGAAAGAATGCATGGCCGCGGCCAAGACCGGCACCCCGTCGGACGATGCGCGGGACTTGCTGTGGGATGCCATCCTCGAAGAAGAGCACGCCGACCGCGTGGTGCTGTCCAATCCCCATTTCTTCGGCTCGCAGCGGGATGCGCTGGACGGCCAGCGCCTCTACCCCGAGGCCGAGGAACGCATGCGCACGCTCAAGGCGCTGTTTCCCCACGACGACCTCACCCTGTTTATGGCCATTCGCAGCCCGGTCGGGTTCCTGCCCAAGCTGCTGGAAAAAGCCGGCACAGGGCGGCGCAACACGGTGCTGAGCACGACCAACCCGCGCGACCTGCGCTGGTCGGCGCTGATAAGCCGCATCCGCGCCTCGGTGCCGGATGTGCCGATCATGCTGTGGTGTTACGAGGACACGCCGCTGATCTGGGCGCAGCTTTTGCGGGAATTCGGCAATCTCGAGGCCGAGAGCAAGGTCAAGGGCGGCATGGACATGCTCGCCACCATCATGAAACGCGAGGGCATGAAACGGCTGCGCGCCTATCTGCACGAGCGCCCGCAACTGACAGAGCCCTACAAACGCCGGGTCTTTGCCGCCTTTCTCGACAAATTCGCCATCGAAGAGGAACTGGAAGAGGAACTCGATATTCCCGATTGGTCACCGGAGTTTATCGAGGAGATCGAGCAGGCCTATGACGACGACACAGCCCAGCTCAGCCAGATCCCGGGGGTGACACTCCTCACCCCCTGATCCGCGTCCGAGATCGCCCCGCCCGCCCCGGCGCTCTGGCCCCGTGCTCTGGCCCCGCGGACTGGCCCTGTGGCTTGCCCCTTCGGCTTGCCAAGAGGGGCCGCCTGCCCCTAGGTAGGATCAGGCAGCAGAAAAACCGCAAGAGCAGTCATGTCCGGGCAGAATTTCAACATCATGATCGTCGGCCAATCGGGGCGCCTGATGTATGAGGCGGTGCTGTTTGCCGCCTCGCTCCGGGCGCAAAGCCCCGGCTTTCGGGGCCGGCTCTATGTGGCCGTGCCGCAACCCGGCCCGCTCTGGCCCAGCCGCGACCCCTCGATCCGCAACGACCTGGTGCTGGCGACGCTCGACCGGCTTGAGGCCCAGATCCTGCCCTTCGAAAACCAGGTCTTTGGCCAGTCCTACGCCTACGGCAACAAGATCGAGGCGCTGGCCGCCCTGCCGGAGGGAGAGCCCTTTGTGTTCTTCGATACCGACACGCTGATCACCGGCGACCTGACCTCTGTTCCCTTTGATTTCTCCCGTCCCTCGGCCAGTCTGCGGCGCGAGGGCACCTGGCCAAAGCCCACGCTCTATGGCCCCGGCTATGCCGCGATCTGGCGGTCGCTTTATACGCGCTTTGATCTGGACTTTGACAGCAGCCTCGACCGCGACCAGCCCGATGAATACTGGCAACGCTATCTCTATTTCAACGCGGGCTATTTCTACGGTGCCTGTCCGCGCACCTTTGGCGAGCGCTTCCTCACCTATGCCCGCACGATCCGGGATGACCCACCGCGCGAGCTGGTCGGCCAGTCGCTCGATCCCTGGCTTGACCAGATTGCCCTGCCGCTGGTGATCCATTCCTTTGGCGGCGGGCGCAGCAGCCTGCCGCCGGGCCATCTGGACGGGGAGGTCAGCTGCCATTACCGCACCCTGCCGCTGCTTTACGCGCGCGAGAGCGATCAGGTCGTCGCCACCCTCGAAGAGGTCAGCGCGCCGAACTGGATCAAGAAGGTGCTCAAAGGCTACGAGCCGATGAAACGCCTGATCTATCAGGGCAAGGGCCACCGCGTGCGTGCCCTGTTTGACCGCGAGAACCTGCCGCGCCGGGAACAGGCGATCCGCAACCGGATCAAATCCGAAGGGCTCTGGATGCGCTGAGCAGCGCGGACCGGCTGTCCCGCCTCCCTGTTGAAAATCAGGCCCACATCTCCGCCTCTTTCGCTTGCACTGGCGCCGCGCCCGGTGTGTGCTGTCGTCAGACCCACACCGATTGCGACACAAGGGAGTATTCAGAGATGTCCGACGGCCCCACCTATGGTTTTGATACGCTGCAAATTCACGCCGGCGCCCGCCCGGACCCGGCCACCGGCGCCCGCCAGACGCCGATCTACCAGTCCACGGCCTATGTGTTCCGCGATGCCGACCACGCCGCGGCGCTCTTCAATCTCCAGGAGGTGGGCTATATCTACTCCCGCCTGACCAACCCCACCGTGGCGGTGCTGCAAGAACGCATGGCGACGCTCGAGGGCGGCGTCGGCGCCATCTGCTGCTCCTCCGGCCATGCGGCCCAGATCATGGCGCTGTTTGCGCTGATGAGCCCGGGCAAGAATGTGGTCGCCTCCACCCGGCTCTATGGCGGCACCGTCACCCAGTTCAGCCAGACCATCAAACGCTTTGGCTGGTCGGCGAAATTTGTCGATTTCGACGACCTCGACGCCGTGCGGGAGGCCATCGACGACGACACCCGGGCGGTGTTTTGCGAATCCGTCGCCAACCCCGGCGGCTATGTCACCGATATTCGCGCGGTGGCCGATGTCAGCGACGCCGCCGGCCTGCCGCTGATCGTCGACAATACTTCAGCCACGCCCTATCTCTGCCAACCGATCAAGCATGGCGCGACGCTGGTGGTGCATTCCACCACCAAATACCTGACGGGCAATGGCACCGTCACCGGCGGCTGCATCGTCGATTCCGGCGCTTTCGACTGGTCCGCGTCGGACAAGTTCCCGTCCCTGTCGGCGCCCGAGCCGGCCTATCACGGGCTGAAATTCCACGAGACCTTCGGCAATCTCGCCTTCACCTTCCACGGTATCGCCATCGGCCTGCGCGATCTCGGCATGACCATGAACCCGCAGGCGGCGCATTACACCCTGATGGGGATCGAGACCCTGTCCCTGCGCATGCAGCGCCATGTGGAGAACGCCGAGAAGGTCTCAACCTGGCTGGAGAATGACCCGCGCGTCGACTACGTGACCTACGCCGGCCTGCCCTCCTCGCCCTATGCGGAACGCGCCAAACGCTGCTACCCCAAGGGCACCGGCGGCCTGTTCACGGTGGCGATCAAGGGCGGCTATGACGCCTGCGTCAAGCTGGTCGACAGCCTGGAGATCTTCTCCCACGTGGCCAACCTGGGCGACACCCGCTCGCTGATCATCCACTCCGCCTCCACCACCCACCGGCAGCTGACGCCGGAGCAGCAGGAGGCCGCCGGCGCCGGGCCCAACGTGGTGCGCGTCTCCATCGGGATCGAGGATGCCGACGATCTGATCCGCGACCTGGATCAGGCCCTCGCCAAGGCCTGCGGCTGAGGCATCACGCCCGCGGCACCGCTTCTGAACCAAACCTGCAAAAGGCCGGGGTGTCCCGGCCTTTTTCCGTTTTGCAACAGGGGAGTAGCGCTACTCAATTCGGCCCCGAGGGCTCCAGGATGTCAAAGGTCACCGACACGCTGTGGCGCAGGTTCACCGACCCCGGCGAAATCGGCATATCCGCCGAACGCGCCATCTCCATGGCCATCATCGGCGCGCCGCCCTGGGGGCCGCCATCGCGGATTTCCCGCACCGGCCCCAGCGCCATGCCGGTGGCCTCGGCCAGCTGCCGCGCCTTGTGGATCGCATCTTCCACCGCCTGGGTGCGCAGCCCATCCTGTGCCGCGTCGCGCTCACTGTAGGAAAACGACAGCCCGCGGAACTCATTGGCGCCGGCCCGCAGCACGTCATCCAGAACCCCGCCCATGGCGTCGATGTCATGCAGGGTCACAAGCAGCAGATTCGACGCCTCGAACCCGGTAATGGTGCGCTCCTCCCGCCCGTCGCGGCGGATCTGGCTCCAGACCGGATGCATGGAGATCTGCTGCGTCTGCATGTCCTCACCCGCGATGCCGCTGTCGGCCAGGCTCGTCATGACCTCGTTCATTTGCACCGACACCTGTTCCATCGCCGCGCCCGCCTCTTCGGCCTGCGCCCGCACGCCCAGCGTGATGACGGCCTGATCCGGCGCCACATCCATGCTGGCCTCACCGGTCACATGCAACTGCCGCAGCTCTTCGGCGTGCAGTGGCGACAGGGGGGCAAGCGCAACAACGCCCGCCAGCATCATGGCGGCGGTTTTTCGGTTCAACATCTGGGATCCTCCGATGGTGTCGAGATACCCCCGTAGATGGGAGCGGCAAATCCCCGCGCGCAAGGGGAGGTTTTGTGCTTTTGCTTCCCCTCGGCGGGTTCCTGCTCTATGGTTTGCACAACAATAACGGCGCCCCGTTGCGTTGTTCCCGGGGATGGTCACAGGCTGGCAAGCACAGGCATGAGATGTGACACCCGGGACGATGTATCTCCTGTGGGGCGAGGCGCGCAGACAGAAGACCCTGATGATTTGATGAAACCGGAGTTCGCGCTCTCACTTTCCTTCGATAGCATCGCGCTGCTGATCCGGGGCGCGGGCGGCTGGCGTCGTGTCGGCACCGTCTCCACCGAGGTCGACGACCTTGTGACCGAGCTGGCCATCCTGCGCAGCCGCGCCGAGGACCTGACCGACGCGCCGCTGCACAGCAAGCTGATCCTGCCCGATGCGCAGATCCGCTATCTCAGCGTGGAGACCGGCGACCTGCCCCATGACGCGCGGATCGAAGCGGCCCGCACGGCGCTCGAAGGGGCCACCCCCTATGAGGTGACGGAGCTGGCCTTCGACATCAGCCCTGAGGGCACGCAGACACATGTCGCGGCCGTGGCCATCGAAACGCTCGAAGAAGCCGAGAGCTTTGCCAGCGAACATGGCTTTGGCCCGGTCAGTTTTGTCGCCGTCCCCGGCGCGCATCCCTTCCTCGGGGAACCCTTTTTCGGCACCTGCCGCGCCGCCCGCGGGCTGACGGTCGACCCCGATGGCATCGCCGTGGTCGAAATCGGCGATCTGGATGCCGAGCCCCCGGAGACCGAGACCCCGGACACTCAGGCCCCGGAGACCGAAGCGCCCGACCTGACGCCCGACGCCGGTGCCACCGGAGCGCGTCCCGAAACGCAGCACTCGGAGGACACTCCGGAAACCTCTGCCGCGACTGACACAGGCGAGCCGGATCTCTATCCGGCGGAGGGCGTCGAAACCGAGCTGGCCCCGCGCGGCCCCGCCCCGATCATACTGCCTGCGGCCCCGCCGATGGCGGCCCCCGATGAGGCGGCTGACCCGGTCGCGCGTGCATCGGCTCCGGCTGCGCAGGATCCCGCTGACGCCCCCGCAGCGCAGGCCGAAGACGACACAGACGACGCCCCAGCAGACGGGCCGGCAGACGGGCCGGTGATCGGGTTCAGCTCCCGTCGCCGGACATCGCCAGAAGCCGCTGACGGGCGCGCCGCCGGGACCAAGACCCAGCCCACAGCGCCGGCCCCGACAACCGCCCCCGCAGAGGCGGCCTCGGGCAAGCTGCTGCTCGGCCCCGCAACCGAGGCAACGCCCGCGGCCCCTCTGGTGCAGGCGTCCGCACCCGCGCAGGCAACCGCGGCGGCTGCGGCCTCTGCCTCCAGCCTGCCCGCGGCCCCGAACCTGGCGCTGCCGACGCCGGTTCTGGCTCATACCACCTCGGCGCCACCCAAGGCACGGGCAAACAGCAGCGCCCCCCGTGCCCAGGCGGTGACACCGCCCGGCGGCAATATTGCACGCATGCCCCAGGCCAACCCGCTGCGCGCCCGCCCGGTCCGGATCGGGGTCGCGGCTGCGGCGCTGGCCACGGTCTCCGCGCTTGGCGCCTGGGCAGTGGTGCAGGAACTGCCGGAGCTGTGGTCGGATCTGAAACGCGCCGATCTGGTCGAAACCGAAGACCCCGTGGCCCCGCCGGTGCTGACCCACGCCCAGCCGCAGACCTCCGCGCTGCTGGCAGAGGGCTTTGCCGCGCCCGGGCTCTCTGATGCGGATGCACCGCTGACGCCCGGCCCGGATGCCACCCTGTCGGACACCGCGACCTCGGCACCGGGGCAGCTCTCAGAGGCGGATCTCGGCGACGTCTCGCACCAGATGCCGCAGGACCAGCCCGGCGCGCTGACCGTCACCGATGCCGCGGTGCTCGAAGCACTGGGCACGCCGGTCATCGACGAGGTCGCGCCGCTTGATGGGGAGGATCTGGTCATCGCCTCCCTGCCCGCTCCGCGCGACCTGTCCGCGCCGGAAACCGGCCAGCCGGACCCCGCCCGCCTGACGCAACAGGATGGCGATGTGTCCCTTGATCCAGAGGCGCTTGCCGATGGTGTTGTCCCCGGCGAGGCGATGGATGGCTACGCAGACGACGACGCTCTGCTGGCGCCGGATGTCGACGCACTGGAGCAAGCGGCGCAATATGCCGCCACCGGGATCTGGCAGCAGGTGCCCCGGATTGCAGAGCTGCCCGCACTGATCGACCTCGACGACGTCTATGTCGCCTCCATCGACCATACCGACCTGTCGCAGGACGCGGTCGCCCTGCCGGCGCAGCCCGAGATCGAGACCGACAGCCCCTTTGGCGCCGTCTCCAGCCCGACCGACGCCGGGCAGACGTTCGACCTCGACGACCGCGGATTGGTCACGGCCACCCCCGATGGCACCCTCAATCCCGACGGCATCATGGTCTTTGCCGGCCGGCCGGCCAAAGTGCCGCCGCCGACCCCGGATCGCCCCACCGCCCGAGAGTTGGAACAGGCGCAAGCCGCCGCGCATGACGCGCGCATGCGGCTGGTCCGGCCCCGCACCCGCCCGGGTGATCTGGTGGAGCAGGCCGAGCGGGCGCAGCTTGGCGGTGTGGTGCGGGCGGAACTGCTGTCCAAACGCCCCAAAACCCGCCCCGCCAGCCTCAAGACCGAAGAACAGGAAAGCCAGCCCGCCACCGCCCTTGCCGTGGCGCGCGCGCCGCAACCCAGGGCGCGACCGGCCAATTTCGCCAATATCGTGGATCGCGCCGCCCGTCGCCAACAGCAGCAGCGGCAAACCGCCGCCGCAGCACCTGCGGCGGTCACCCCGGCGATCCCCTCTTCCGCCTCTGTCGCGCGACAGGCCACGGTCCAGCGGGCACTCAACCTGCGCCGTGTGAACCTGATCGGTGTCTACGGCAAACCCTCTGATCGCCGCGCCCTGGTCCGGCTGCCCTCCGGCCGCTACGTGAAGGTCAAGGTCGGCGACCGCATCGACGGTGGTCGCATCGTCGCCATCGGCGACAGCCAGCTGCAATATCAAAAGAGCGGCCGCAACAGGACGCTGACCCTGCCCAACGGCTAAGCCGGACCGCGCGGCGCCAACAGGGCCGGACACCGCGCTCCACGCCCTATGACACACATGAAAAAGCCGGGCATTGCGCCCGGCTTTCTTGTCTGCCTTTGGGTGGGTCGTTTCGGGGACCGAACGGGCAGGTTATTCCGCGGCGGCAATTTCGCCGTTGTTGATCTGCTCCTGCTCGATCGACTCGAACAACGCCTTGAAGTTGCCCTCGCCAAAGCCGTCGTCACCCTTGCGCTGGATGAACTCAAAGAAGATCGGCCCGATCACGGTTTTTGAGAAGATCTGCAACAGGATACGGGTCTCGCCCCCGTCAACCACACCTTCACCGTCGATCAGGATCCCGTGTTTCTTCATCCGGTCGAGCGGCTCTTCATGGCCTGTCACCCGGTCATGGCTCATCTCGTAATAGGTTTCCGGCGGCGCCGGCATGAACTGGATGCCGCGCTCGGAAATCTCGTCCGTCGCGTCATAGATGTCGCGCGCGCCCACGGCGATATGCTGGATGCCTTCGCCGTTGTATTTCTTGAGATAGGCCACGATCTGCCCGGTTTCGCCGCGGTCCTCGTTGATCGGGATGCGGATGCGGCCACAGGGCGAGGTCAGCGCGCGGCTGAACAGGCCGGTGTATTTGCCCTGGATGTCAAAGAAACGGATTTCCTTGAAGTTGAACAACTCGCCATAGAAGTTGAACCACTTGTCCATGTTGCCCTTGAACACGTTGTGGGTCAGGTGATCGAGGTAGTAGAACCCGACGCCGCGCGGCTTGGACTGTTTCAGCCACTCGAATTCCGCGTTGTAGGGCGAGGTCTCGTAATACTGGTCGATGAAGTAGATCAGCGAGCCGCCGATGCCCTTGATCGCGGGCACATCCATGGTCTTGTCGTCGCCCTCATAGGGCTCCGCCCCCTTGGCAACCGCATGGTCAAACGCCTTCTGCGCATCCACCACACGCCAGCCCATGGCCGGGGCGCAGGGGCCGTGCAGCTCGACGAATTTCTCCGCAAAGGAGCCCTTTTCGGCGTTCAGGATGTAGGTGATATCGCCCTGCTGCCACAGCTCGATGCCCGGCTTGGTCTTGTGGCGCCCGACCAGCTCATAGCCCATCTTGGCAAACAGCTCACGCAGCTCTTCCGGATTGGGGCTGGCGAACTCGACAAATTCAAAACCATCGGTGCCGGCGGGGTTCTCGTCGCTGATCACGGATTTCGGCGCGTCGTGGGGGAAAGGTCCCATGCGTATCTCCTGCGTTGCGGGTTGCGTTTGTCACAGAATACCGCATCTCAGGCGCATATTTTGCGCAATCTCTCAGGTCGCCCTTTCATTGTTCGCGCGTTTTTCGCACTATATCGGTGCAAAACAAGGAAACCCCGCATGCTCGACCCCATCGACATTAAATTGCTCGCACATCTGCAAAAGGACGCCCAGGCCACCGCACAGGAGTTGGGAGAGGCGCTGAACCTGTCACCCAGCCAGGCCGGCCGGCGGCGCCAGCGGCTGGAGAGCGACGGCATCATCCAGAGCTATGTGGCACGGCTCGATCCGGGCAAACTGGGTCTGGCGGTGCAATGTTTCGTGCAGGTGCATCTGCACAGCCACGGCCCGGACAATGCGGCAAGTTTTGCCCGTCTTGTGGCCGGCCGACCGGAGATCACCTCCGCCTGGACCATGACCGGCGAGGCGGATTACCTGCTGCGGGTCTATTGTCACGATCTTCAGGAATTGAACACATTGTTGCATGAGATCATCCTGCCCCACCCTGCTGTCGGGCGCGTGCACAGTCAAATCGTGATGGCACAGTTAAAAGGTGACAGTCCGCTTCCGGTTTAAGGATGCGTGAACCACTGCACTCTTAGGGTGGGATGAAACTGACCATCAGATGGAATCGCACCCGTGACATTTGTCGACCGTCGTATTGAAACCCGCCCCAGCAGCGGCGCAGCACCATTCGAGTTGAATGAGGTCTTTTTCTCCCGGACCGATGATCGCGGTGTCATCGCGGCCTGTAACTACGTCTTCCGACGCGTGGCGCATTACTCCTGGGACGAAATTATTGGTGCCCCGCACAAGCTGATCCGCCACCCGGACACGCCGCGTGGCCTGTTCTACCTGTTCTGGGACACGCTCAAAAGCGGCAAGACCATCGGCGCCTATGTGAAGAACAAGTCCAAGGATGGGCTGCATTACTGGGTCTACGCCACCGTCGTGCCCTGCGAAGACGGCTACCTCTCCGCCCGGATCAAACCCAGCAGCAAGCTGTTCAATGAGATCCAGGCGCTCTATGCCAAGATGGTCAAGGCAGAGACCGAAGGCGGGCTCTCCCCCGAGGAAAGCGCCCAGATGCTGATCGACTGGGTGCATGACAAGGGGTTTGACGATTATCAGCATTTCGCCTCCCACGCGCTGGCCGAGGAGCTGATTTCCCGGGACGAGGGACTCGGGCGCAAACCCGATCCGCAGATCTCCGAGTTACGCACCATGCTGCGCAATGCCGAGAAACTGCTGGATGAGACCCACGGCCTGGTCAAGGACTTCGAGGCCATGCACACCATTCCGCACAATCTGCGGGTCATCGCGTCGCGGATCGAACCCTCCGGCGGGCCGGTCACGGTGCTGTCGCAGAACTATGGCGCCATGTCGCGCGAGATGTCCGATTGGTTCGAGCGCAACGTGATGGGCGAGAACACCAATTTCGCGACGGTGAAACACTCGGTCAACTCCAGCCTGTTCATCGCCGGCATGACCCGCATCCTGATGGAATGTGACAGCCAGCTTCAGGAGGAACGCCGCAGCCTCGGCGAGGTCGAGATGGAAGGCGAACGGGACAAACTGGCGCGCCTGGTGGAGCAACAATCCGGCTATGCCAGCAAGGGCATGGCCGAGGTGGACATCGAAGCGGTGCGAATCATCAACGCCTGCCAGGTGATGCACCGGCATTTCCTCGGCCTCAGCTCGACCCGGGTCCTGTGCAAGATCGAAAGCGCCCGGCTGCCCTCCTCCGGCGAAACCCTGGCCGACATCATCGACCAGCTCGGCGCCTTCCAGGAGCGTATCTCGGAACGTCTGGAACATATCGCAAAGCTGGGCGAGGAAATCCGCTCCCTCGAAACCTAGAGACAGGCCCTCGACGCCCCAAACCCTGTCGCGGCCTGTCGCCTCATGCGCGCTGCCGCGACGCACCACTCTCCGTGCTGCTGCTGCTCCGACGACAGCAATCCGAGGACATTGGCGGCGACCGAAGCTAAGCACCGGCAAAAGGCGCGTAAACATACGGGGCTGCGGGTGCGCTCACGGCTGCGGCAGGCGGGCGAAGACACAGATCGCCCGACCACACCGGCGGGGGCGGTCCCACACGCCCACCAACGCTCGGACACAGACGTCAGGCAAGGCCAATCTCGTGTCACACGCGCCACATCCTTGATCCCGCCGATCGGGCCGACACCCGCCGGACCTGCACCACAGCTCATTGGGCCAGCCTGCGCACGGTCCCGGCCAAACGGTTCCGAGAGGGGTGTTGCGATCCTGCGGGCGATCCCGGGCGGGGCGGCAATCGCCCAGCCGCGCCCTTGCCCCCTCACCCTGCCCCCCCTCGCCTTGCCCCCACTTGCGCGCAGCGGCTGCGCCACGCGGCAGATTTTTCCACACCGGTCATCGGAATCGACAAACAACTCCCCTATGTCTTTGCCAGGTCATCATTTGCTGGCAATATCACCCCATGGACAGTTTTCTTTCTCAAGCTTCGATTTATCTCGCCGCCGCGGTGATTGCAGTGCCGATCGCGGCCCGCCTTGGTCTGGGCTCGGTGCTCGGCTATCTCGCCGCCGGCATCCTGATCGGACCGGTCTTTGGGCTGGTCGGCTCCGAAACCGCCGAGTTGCAGCATTTTGCAGAGTTCGGCGTCGTCATGATGCTGTTCCTGATCGGTCTGGAACTGGAACCGCGCGCGCTCTGGGCGATGCGACACCATCTGATCGGGCTCGGCGGATTGCAGATCCTCGCCTCCACCGCGCTGCTCGCCGCCGCCGCCATCGGGTTTGGCCACGGCTGGCAGGTGGGGCTGGCGGTCGGACTGGCGCTGTCGCTGTCCTCCACCGCGATCGTACTGCAAACCCTGACGGAAAAGGGGCTCACCGGAACCGGCGGCGGGCGCGCGACCTTTTCGGTTCTGCTGACCCAGGACATCGCGGTGATCCCGATCCTGGCGCTGCTGCCGCTGCTGGCCTCCCACGCCCCGGCGAGCCTGTCTCATGACGGCTCGATCCAGGTCGGCGAGGACGCGGCGCATGGGGCGGGGCATCACTCGCTCTCCCTGGTCGAAGGCCTGCCGGGCTGGGCCGTGACCCTGATGACCATCGGGGCCATCGCCTTTGTGATCCTGGCCGGGGTCTACCTCAGCCGACCGGTGTTCCGCTTCATCCATGCCTCCAACCTGCGCGAGATGTACACGGCGCTGGCGCTGCTGATCGTGGTGGGGATCTCCTTTCTGATGACGCTGGTGGGGCTTTCCCCCGCGCTTGGCGCCTTTCTCGCCGGGGTGGTTCTGGCCAACAGCGAATTCCGCCACGAACTGGAAAGCGACCTTGAACCCTTCAAAGGGCTGTTGCTGGGGCTGTTCTTCATCACCGTCGGCGCGGGCATCAACTACCGGCTGTTCCTGGCCGAACCCGGCGATGTCATCGGTCTGGCAGTGCTGGTGATCCTGGCCAAGGGCACGGTGCTCTATTTCGTCGGCAAGGCCTTTGGCCTCAAGGGGCGCAATCACTGGCTGTTCACCCTGGGTCTGGCCCAGGCCGGTGAATTCGGCTTTGTGCTGCTGGCCTTCTCGCTGCAACTCAACGTCATCACGCCGGATCTGTCGGAGAAACTGCTCTTGGTGATCGCGCTGTCGATGCTGATCACCCCGCTGCTCTTCATCCTCTACGAGATCCTGTCCAAACGGATGGCGGAGGCCCATGTGGAGCACACCCCGGACGAGATCGACGAGGAAGGCACCGTGATCATCGCCGGAATCGGCCGCTTTGGTCAGATCGTGCATCGCCTGGTCAACGCCAGCGGGTTCAAGACCGTGCTGCTGGACAGCGATATGAAGGCGGTGCAGCTGATGCGCCGCTTCGGGGTCAAGAGCTTCCTCGGCGATCCCACCCGGCCCGAGCTTCTGAAGGCCGCCGGCATCGCCAAGGCAAAGGTCCTGGTGGTGGCGCTGGACGATCAGGAGAACGCCACCAAACTGGTGGCCTATGCCAAGCGCCAGTTCCCCGAGGTGCATATCGTCGCCCGCGCCTATGACCGCAATCACGCCTTCGAACTCTACAAGGCGGGCGCGGATGACATCGTGCGCGAGATGTTCGACAGCTCGCTCCGGGCCGGGCGCTATGTGCTGGAGAACATCGGCCTCAGCGACTACGAGGCGGCGCAGGCGGAGCAGACCTTCTACGCCCATGACCGCCACACCGTGCGGGAACTGGCCGCGCATTGGATCCCCGGCACGCCCGCCAGTGAGAACCCCGCCTATATCAAACGGGCGCGCGAGCTGGAAAAGGATCTCGAAACCGCGCTGTTGTCGCTGGCCGAAGACCACGTCAAGAAATCGGCCTGACCCTGCGGCCTTGGTGTCTCCCTGCCCCGGTCCCGGCCGGGGCCGGTCTCAACCGTCGGCGACACCGGCCTCGGCAAAGGTGGCCATGCCGCTGTGGCAGGCAACCGCGCCCTTCAGCACCTGTATCGCCAGCGCCGCGCCGGAGCCCTCGCCCAGCCGCAGCCCCAGCGACAGGAGCGGCGTCTTGCCCAACCGGTCCAGAAGGCTGGCATGGGCGCTTTCGGCGCTCTGATGACCGGCGATGGCATGATCGAGCGCGCCATCCGCGATCTGCGCCAGACAGGCTGCCGCGGCGCAGCAGATAAACCCGTCGAGGATCACCGGAATGCGCAGCACCCGGGCGGCCGCGATCGCACCGGCCATGGCCGCGACCTCGCGCCCGCCAAGCCGGCCGAGCACCTCCAGCCCGTCCGTGACAGGGTGCAGCGCCACGCCTTCGGCGACCACTTGCGTCTTGAGTTCGAGACCCGCGTCATCGACGCCGGTGCCGCGCCCGGTCCAATCGCCCGCAGCCCCCCCGTACAGCGCATGACATATCGCCGCCGCCGAGGTGGTATTGCCGATACCCATCTCGCCCACCACCAGCAGATCCGCCTGCGGATCGACCGCGTTCCACCCGGTCTGCAACGCCGCCAGCAGCTCTGCCTCGCTCATCGCCGGACCGGAGGTGAAATCACCGGTCGGGTGGTCGAGATCCAGCGCATGCACATCCATGCGCGCCCCCGCCAGCCGCGCCAGCTGGTTGATCGCGGCGCCCCCGGCCTTGAAATTCGCCACCATCTGCACGGTGACCTCGGACGGGAAGGCAGACACACCCCGAGCCGTAACCCCGTGATTGCCGGCAAAGACGATCACCTGCGGCGCGGTGATCTGCGGCCGGTTGGTGCCGCGCCAGCTGCCATACCAGATCGCCACCTCCTCCAGCTGCCCCAATGCGCCCGGCGGCTTGGTCAACTGGCCGTTGCGGGCCTCACAACCGGCGCGCGCCGCGGCATCGGGGGCGGGAGCCTCGGTCAGGTGCGACCGGAAAGTGGCGAGTGAGTTCAGTTCTGGCAGCATAAAAAGCCTCGTTGCGTCGGAGGGCACCGCACGGGTAAAGCGGTGTCTGATCTGTTTACTCTGCGCATCCCGCGCCGAGAAGACCTGCCAGAGGCACTGACATGCAAAAAAGCGACATCAAGGGGATCGACGCGGTGCTGGCCCTCGTGCTGTTGACCCGCCTGCCCCTGCCCCATTTGCCCAAGGACAGCTTTGCGCGCCAGTCCCGGGCGGTCTGGGCCTTTCCGCTGGCGGGGCTGGTGGTCGGCGGGCTGGCGACTGTGATCGCGATGGCGGCGCTGGCGGTCTGGCCCCCGGCCGTGGCCGCGGGGCTGGCCCTAGTGGTGCAGATCCTAGTGACCGGCGCCATGCATGAAGACGGGCTGGCCGACAGCGCCGATGGTCTCTGGGGCGGGTTCGACCGCAGCCGGCGGCTGGAGATCATGAAGGACAGCCAGATCGGCACCTATGGTGTGCTGGCGCTGGTGCTGAGCCTCGGGCTGCGCTGGCTCACGCTCAGCGCGCTGTTGGCGGCGGGGATGATCTGGGCCCCGGTGGCCCTGGCGGTGCTGAGCCGCGCAACCATGCCGGTGCTGATGACAAGCCTGCCCAACGCCCGCGGCAGCGGTCTGTCTCAATCGGTCGGACGCCCCACCTGGGGGGCGGTGCTGCTGGGGGGTGCGCTGGCGCTCCTGCTTGGCCTGCTGAGCCTCGGCGCGCCGATGCTCCTTGCTGCACTGGTGTTGATCCCGGTGGTCGCCGGGTTGCGCGCGCTTGCGCGGGCCAAGATCGGCGGCCAGACCGGCGACATCCTTGGCGCCACCCAGCAGATCAGCGAAATCGCCGCCGGTCTTAGCCTGCTCGCCCTGCTCTAGCGGCAGGGACCACCAGCGATAGGGACCATCACCCCCAAACACAAAAAGACCGTCCACAGGGGACGGCCCTTTGCATTTGAACTGTCGGCGCGTCTCAGGCCGCGCGGGAGGTCAGCACCTCGTCAACCTGCTTGGCCGCAGAGATCTCGTCCCCACCGGAGACCGCCGCCACTTCACGGGTCAGGCGCTCCAGCGCGGCTTCATAAAGCTGACGTTCGGAATAGCTCTGCTCGCGCTGGTCGTCGGTGCGGTGCAGGTCGCGCACCACTTCGGCGATGGAGATCAGATCTCCGGAATTGATCTTCTGTTCGTATTCCTGGGCGCGGCGCGACCACATCGCGCGCTTGACCTTGGCCTTGCCCTTCAGCGTCTTCATCGCCTGGTCGATCACATCCGGCGAGGACAGCGAGCGCATGCCGATATCCAGCGCCTTGTGGGTCGGCACCCGCAGGGTCATCTTGTCTTTTTCAAAGGTGATCACGAATAGCTCCAGCTTGTGGCCGGCTACTTCCTGCTCCTCGATCGAGATGATCTGTCCGACACCATGGGCCGGATAGACAACATAGTCGTTGGGGCGGAACTCGAGCTTCTTCGATTTGGTCATACAGGTCTTTCCTCGCGATGACACGGCAACCATGCCGACTTGGCCACGCCAAAAACCACCAGCACGGAACATGCGTCATGTCCGCCGGATACAGGATTGGCGCAGAAAGCCCACCAAGAAAGCCGCGAATCACGCGGCCGTCACGGCAGGCGGCAATCTACGTATTTCATTACATCCGTTGAATATAGCACAAAAACGCGCCCTCCGAAAGCGGAAGGGCACGTGAATATCGGCCATGCATCCATGTTTCACGCCGTCCGGCGCGATTCTGCCGTGGAACACGGCGGGGTCAGCCGCCCTCGCCGGGGGCTTCGGAGAAGTATTTCTCCAGCTTGCCTTCCTCGCCATCCCGCTCCTCGTGACCCGGCATCGGGTCTTTCTTGGAGACGATGACCGGCCACAGCTCGGCATACTTCCGGTTGAACTCCACCCATTTGTCCATATCCGGTTCGGTGTCCGGACGGATCGCGTCGGCGGGGCATTCTGGTTCGCATACGCCACAGTCGATGCATTCATCGGGGTGGATCACCAATGTGTTCTCACCCTCGTAGAAACAGTCAACCGGGCATACCTCGACGCAATCGGTGTACTTGCAGGCAATACAATTGTCCGTAACGACGTAGGTCATCTTGGCTTGGGTCCCGTTCCAGTGTCTTGGGTTTAGCTATTCCACAAGAGCCCGCGCTTCAAGCCGTCAATGGCCCTCCCACATGCGAGTAAGACCAAGCGCCCTGCGCTCTTTCTTATCCGGACGACCTTTTCCTTCGTATTTCGGATTGGCAGGCGGTTTGTCCTGCTTCTCCGTCATATCAAAGTACAGCGTCTGCGCCTCGGTGGCGGGGCCGCGCCGATCCGACAGCGCGGTGATGCGCACGACACGCACCTGATGCCCCTGGGAAAAGGTCAGAACGTCCCCGACAGAGACGGTCTGCGCCGGTTTTGCGATCTTGGCGCCATTCACGCGGACATGCCCCGCCCCGACCTGCTTGGCCGCCAGCGAGCGCGTCTTGAAGAACCGCGCATGCCACAGCCATTTGTCGATCCGGAGCTTGTCCGCGCGTTCCGTCATGCCGCCATCAGTCGTCCTGTTTCAGCCCCATCAGCGCCGCTGCAAAGGGGTTGTCAGGGTCGATCTGCTTTTCCTTCTTGGGTGGGCGCGCGGAATAGGTCTTGCCGCCCTTGTCGCCACCGCGATCCGGACGACCGCCCTTCTTGCCACCGGGTTTACCCTGCGGCTTGCCACCTGCGCGCGGCTTACCACGTCCTGCACCCTCGGCCTTGGGACCCCGGCCTTCGCCACGGCGCTGGCCGCGTTGATTGCCGCCCTGACGCGGGGTGCGCCCCCAGGTAAAGGTATAGAACACCTCGATCTCGGGTTCCTCGACAGCCGCATCCGCGGCCGCACCCACCGGCGTTTCCGCCTCGGAGGTGGCGGCGATCGGCTCTGCCACGGCCTCGTCGGACGGCTCTGCGGCGACGGGGGCAACCCCTTCGTCGGCAATCGCGTCGGTGCCTTCGGGCACATCGGCGGGGGTGTCGGGCGTCGCCTCCTCAGCGGGGACTGCTGCCGGTGTCGCCTCGGCCTCTGCCGCTGCATCCATCACCGGCTGATCCGCCGCAGGCGTTGCGCCATCGGTCACCACGCTGTCGACGGGCTTGACCTTGGTGCGCTCGCCTTTTTCGGCGCGGTAGCCGAGCCCCTGCATTAGGTCGGCGAATTGCTCCAGCGTCATGCCGGTGATCGACAGCATGTCGGGCTTGGCCTCAAAGCCGCCGCGGCTGTCTTCGGCGCGCAGCAGATCCGCCAGACGCTCCAGCATGTCGATGCGGATCATCCGCTGGCCTGCGGCGCGATACCCGGCCATGGTGTCATAGCCTTCGGGCGCTTCCGGCATCGACGGCACCGTCACCAGACCCGGCGGCGGCGCTTCGGGGAATTCCTGCAACCCGTTGGCCAGCGACCACAACAGCAGACGCAGGCGGGTCGGCGCGGGCTTCAGCAGCAGCGGCATGAAGATGGTGAACTGGCCAAAACGGATGCCATGCTTGCGCAAGGCGCCACGGGCATCCTGGTCCAGGTCTTTCACTTCCTGCGCCACACCGGCGCGCGGCAGCACGCCCAGCGCCTCCACCATGCGGAAGGCAAAGCCCCGGGCCAGCCCGGTCAGCGCCTCGTCCTTTTGCAGGTTGATCAGCGGCTCGAACAGGGCCTGGATCTTGCGCGAGATGAAATGCTGCAGGCGGCGCTCGACCTTCTGGGCCACATCCGCCCCGGCCGCATCATCGACAAAAACCTCGATCTGCGGGGACAGCGCATCCGCACCGGCAACCAGTTTGCCGACCGCATGCTCGCCCCACATCAGGCCGCCCTGATCGGTGAAATCAATTTCGGTATCGGGTGCGTTGTAGAAGCGATCCGCGCGCAAGTGATACTGCGGCGCCAGTGCCTGCAAGGACGCCGACTTCAGCGCCTTGGCCTCTGCGCCCTGCGCGGTCTTGTCCGGCGAGAACCGGAACCCTTCGAGTTTACCGACGAATTCGCCTTCGACGGTCACTTCACCCTGGTCATTTACTTCGGCCAAAAGGGCCTCCTTCTGTTTGAGCCGGCGCATCAAAACAGATGTGCGCCGGTCCACAAATCGTTGCGTCAGACGCATATGCAGGGCGTCGGACAACCTGTCTTCTACAGTGCGGGTTTCCTCCCGCCAATGACTTTCGTCACGCAGCCAACCGTTTCGCTGCGCCACATAGGTCCATGTGCGGATAAACGCCAAGCGTTTCGACAATGTGTCAATATCGCCTTCCGTACGGTCAATCCGGCGAATCTGCCGCGCGAACCACTCATCCGGCACCACACCCCCGTCGTGAAGATAGCCGAAAATGCCGCTGAGCAAAGAGGAATGCTCCGCATGGCTGATGCCGCGAAAGTCGGGAATACGGCACACATCCCACAACAGCCGCACCGAGGGCGCATCCGCGGCCCTGTCGCGGATTGTCGCATCCTGCGCCAGGCTGCGCAGCGCCATCAGGTCATCGGCCTCGCGCGCCTTCATCAGCACCTCGTGGTCCGGGCTTGATTCGAGCGACCGGATCAGCGCGTCGATCGAGCCGAACCGCAGATCCGCCGAGCGCCAGTTCAGCTTTTTCAGCGGCGTGAACCGGTGATCCATGATCGCCTGCGCGACGCCCTCGTCCAGTGGCCGGGCATCACCGGTGACGCCAAAGCTGCCGTGGCTCATGCCCCGGCCCGCGCGGCCGGCGATCTGTGCCAGCTCGTTCGGTGCCAGCTCGCGCATCCGGCGCCCGTCGAATTTCGAGGTCGAGGAAAACGCCACGTGGTCGATATCGAGGTTCAGCCCCATGCCGATCGCATCGGTGGCCACCAGATAGTCCACCTCGCCATTCTGATAGAGCGCCACCTGGGCGTTGCGGGTGCGCGGGCTGAGCGCCCCCATCACCACCGCCGCGCCGCCCTTCTGACGGCGGATCAGCTCGGCGATGGCATAGACGTTGTCGACGCTGAAGCCGACAATCGCGGTGCGCGGCGGCATCCGGCTGATCTTTTTCGATCCGGCATAGACCAGATCCGACATCCGCTCGCGCCGCACGAATTCGACCCCCGGCACCAGCGCCGCAATCGACCCGCGCATGGTGTCCGCGCCCAGAAACAGCGTCTCCCGGGTGCCGCGCGCCCGCAGCAGCCGGTCGGTAAAGACATGGCCCCGCTCCGGATCGGCACAGAGCTGGATCTCGTCGATCGCCAGAAAGTCGCAGCCCATGCCCTCGGGCATCGCCTCCACGGTGCAGATCCAGTACTGCGCCCGCGGCGGCACGATGCGCTCCTCGCCGGTGACCAGCGCCACCACCGACGGGCCGCGTGCCTTGACGATCTTGTCATAGACCTCGCGCGCCAGCAGGCGCAGCGGGAACCCCATGATCCCGGTCCGATAGCCAAGCATGCGTTCGATCGCGTAGTGGGTTTTGCCTGTATTGGTCGGGCCGAGCACGGCCATGACCCGGGATGCAGAGGTCATTGCATCTATCTCCACGCGCCCTGCTCCGTTTCACGCGACGGCGTCAGGGGTTCCATTTCAGGGATTCGCCCGGTGCGGCCGGCTCAGAGCGCGCGGCCCTCCACCTCGGCAGACAGGCGATCCAGCGCCTTGGTTACTTCCTCATGATGCGGATGTATAGCCTTGGCGCGTTGATAGGCGTCATAGGCCCGGTCCGGGTCGCCGAAATATTCAAACACCTGGCCGAGGCCAAAGATCGCATTGTAGTCATTCGGGTTCAACGCCAGGGCGCGCTCCAGATCGGCCACCGCCGGTCCGAACCGCTCGGCATTGAAAAAGGCCCGCGCCCGTTCCGACCAGCCCTCGGCAAACTCCGGCGCGTGATCCGTCAGCGCGGTCAGATGTTCGATCGCCAGGCGCCACTCGCCGCGTGCCATCGCGTCCCGCCCCCGGCGCAGCAGCAGATCCATCGCCGGCGATCCGCTGCGGCTCCAGAGCGCCTGCAACTCGCGGTCCAATGCCGCGGCATCCGCCGGATCCGCCTCTTGTAGCCGCGTCAGCAGATCCCCCTCGCCCAGATCCGAGAGGTTGACAGCCGCCGCCTCCTGCGCCGAGATCGCGGTCGGCAATGAGGGGATGACGGCCAGCGAGATTGCCGCCACGATAGCTTTGAGATTCGCGCAAGTTCTGCCCATAACTGGAAAGGTAACGGCAAAGGGTGCAAAATCCAGTACCCGGAACAAAAGCTTCACAGTTTTGTGCAGGATGCGCAGAGCCCCAGTTAGGAAAGACGACATGAGCGACACCCTGGAACAGGCAGCAGCAACGCTGAACGAAAAGATGGACGGCGGCTTCGACAGCTCCGCCAAGTTCGAAATCACCGGCATGGGCGCCATCATGCTCGACTCCAACGGCGCCCGCGTCGGCGACGAAGAGGCCGATGTCACCATGACCGCCGATGCGGAGACCTTTCAGGAGATCCTCTCGGGCGAGCTGAACCCAACCGCGGCCTTCATGGGCGGCAAGCTGACCATCGACGGCGACATGGGCGTGGCGATGCAGCTGGCCCAGGCTCTGGCCTGATCGCGGGTCTGATCGCGATGAAGGATCAGCCGATGGCCCCAGCCTCCCCCGCGCCCTATTTCGCCGATATCGCGCAGGGCCCGGCAGAGGCACAGGCGCATTGGCTGACCACAGGCGATGGCCTGCGCATCCGCGCGGGCCATTGGCGGCCCGTGGGCCCGGCGGCGGGCGCCGCTGAGGGCACCCTGCTGCTCTGCCCCGGCCGCACCGAATATATCGAGAAATACGGCCCCTTTGCCGCCGACATGACCGCGCGTGGCTATGCGGTACTGGCGGTGGACTGGCGCGGTCAGGGGCTGGCAGATCGGGCCCTGTCGGACCGCCGGTTGGGGCATGTGGGGCATTTCGACGAATTCCAGCAGGATATGGCGGCGCTCCTGGCCCATGCCGCGGCCCTGGACCTGCCCCGCCCCTGGCACCTGCTTGGCCATTCGATGGGCGGGGCGATCGGCCTGCGCGCGCTGATGGACGGGCTGGACGTGGCCAGCTGCATCTTCACCGCGCCCATGTGGGGCATCCGGATCCCCGTTGCGCTGCGCCCGCTGGCCTATGCGTTGACGCGTTTTGGCCGCCACATGGGGCTCAACCACCGGCTGGTGCCGACCACCACGATCGAGCAATATGTGCAGGTCACCCCCTTCGCCGGCAATACGCTGACCAATGATCCGCAGATGTATGCCTTTCTCCAGATGCAGATGGAACGCCAGCCGGACCTGGTGCTGGGCGGCCCGACCGTCCAGTGGCTGGGCGCGGCGATGCTGGAATGCGCCGCCCTCGCGCAGGCGCCCTCGCCGGATCTGCCCTGCCTCACCTTCCTCGGCGACAGCGAACAGATCGTGGCGACCGGCCCGATCCATGAGCGCATGGCGCGCTGGCCCGGCGGACGGCTGGAGCTGGTGGCGGAGGCCCAGCACGAGATCCTGATGGAGCGTCCCGCGGTTCGCACCCGGGTGCTCGACCAGATCGTGGCCCATATGCGCGCCGCGCGCTGATCTCCCGACCGCACGTCAATACCCGTTTCCTCTGATGCGTTAAGACGGGGGCCCTCCCGCCCCCTCTTGTGGCCTCGCGGCCCCATCGAGGCGTTGGGCCGCGCGCCGCGTGCCCGATGGGCACGCGGCGCGGGTCGCTTCGGGCGCAGCCCGAAGCGAAACACCTGTCGCCTCCGTTCATCCCTGGCTCATCCCCGTCCCCGGGATGTCCCCGCCCGGACCGCAATCCGGTCCCAAACTGGCCCCGGCCCAATCCTGCCCTGAACCGCCTCCCGGCACAGGTTTGCGCGGCGGTTTCTCCGCCCGATCCCTGCTCTGCGCTTGTGCCTGCGGGAGCGGCGACCTAAGTGTCGTTGAGAACCAAATCCCGCGCCCGGCGCCGCACGCCCCTGCCTTTCGCAGGTCCTAGCGGCCCCGGGCGCGACCAGACATCTGACGGAGGTCCCATGTTCCAACTCCCCTTCCCCGTGCACGACGCCAATGCCTCATCCGGATCGGATGATCTGGGACCGCTGCCGGAGTGGGATCTCACCGATCTCTACGCCGCGGAAGACGCCCCCGAGCTGAGCCGCGACCTCGACTGGCTGCAACAGGAATGCGCCGCCTTTGCCGCCGATTACGAGGGCAAACTGGCCGACCTGGACGCCCAGGGGCTGCTCGACTGCGTGCTGCGCAACGAGAAGATCAACAATATCGCCGGGCGCATCATGTCCTATGCGGGCCTGCGCTATTACCAGCTGACCACAGATGCGGGCCGCGCCAAGTTCCTCTCCGATCTACAGGAAAAGGTCACCGTCTTCACCACGCCGCTGGTGTTCTTCACGCTGGAGATCAACCGGATCGAGGATGCGACCCTGGACGCGCTGTTTGCCGCCAATGCCGACCTCGCCCGCTACAAGCCGGTGTTCGACCGCATCCGCGCCATGAAACCCTATCAGCTCTCCGACGAGCTGGAACGGTTCATGCATGACCTCGGCATCGTTGGCGACGCCTGGGAAAAACTCTTTGACGAGACCATCGCCGGGCTGACGTTTGAAATCGACGGCGAGGAACTGGGCATCGAGGCGACGCTCAACTTCCTGACCGAACAGGACCGCAGCAAGCGTGAGGCGGCCGCGCGCGAACTCGCCCGCGTCTTTGCCGACAACATCAAGATCTTTGCCCGCGTGCACAACACGCAGGCCAAGGAGAAAGAGATCATCGACCGCTGGCGCGGCATGCCCAGCCCGCAGATGGGCCGCCACCTGTCGAACGACGTCGAACCCGAGGTGGTCGAGGCCCTGCGCGAGGCGGTCGTGGCCGCCTACCCCAAGCTCAGCCACCGCTATTACGAGTTGAAGCGCAAATGGCTTGGTCTGGACCGCATGCAGGTCTGGGACCGCAACGCGCCCTTGCCGATGGAAACCACCCGCATTGTCGACTGGGACGAGGCCCGCGCCACGGTGATGGAAGCCTACGAGGCCTTTGATCCGCGCATGGGCGAGCTGGCACAGCCCTTCTTTGACAAAGGCTGGATCGACGCGGGCGTGAAACCCGGCAAAGCCCCCGGTGCCTTTGCCCACCCGACCGTCACCAATGTGCACCCCTATGTGATGCTGAACTACCTCGGCAAGCCGCGCGACGTGATGACACTGGCGCATGAGCTGGGCCACGGCGTGCATCAGGTGCTGGCCGCCGATCAGGGCGAAATGCTGTCGTCGACACCGCTGACGCTGGCGGAAACCGCGTCTGTCTTTGGCGAGATGCTCACCTTCCGCAAGATGCTGGAGAAGGCCGCAACCAAGGAAGAGCGCAAGGTGCTGCTCGCCGGCAAGGTCGAGGACATGATCAACACGGTTGTGCGCCAGATCGCCTTTTACGACTTTGAATGCAAACTGCACGCCGCCCGCGCCGAGGGCGAATTGACTCCCGAGGACATCAACGCCCTGTGGATGAGCGTTCAGGCGGAATCCCTGGGCGACGCGTTCGACTTCATGGAGGGCTACGAGACCTTCTGGGCCTATATCCCGCATTTCGTGCATTCGCCCTTCTACGTCTATGCCTATGCCTTTGGCGACGGCTTGGTGAATGCGCTCTATTCGGTCTACGCCGAGGGCGCCGAAGGGTTTGAGGACAAGTATTTCGACATGCTCAAGGCCGGGGGCTCCAAGCACCACAAGGAGCTGCTGGCGCCCTTTGGCCTGGACGCCTCCGACCCCAAATTCTGGGACAAGGGCCTGTCGATGATCTCCGGCCTCATCGACGAGCTGGAAGCGATGGAGGACTGACGGCCTTCGGCGCAGGCGTCACCTCCTGGCGCATGCGCTGAAAATCGCCGACAATTCGAACAGTTCGGCCCGCCGCATCGTGACGGCGGGCCTTTTTTATGCATCTTTAACGCGACATGACGACGCCCACGCCCATCGACTTTCTGCGACTGACCCACTCGGATCACCATCTGGTGCGCCATATCGAAGTGGCGCCGGAGCAGATCGTCTACTGCGGCACCGTCGACATGGCGTTTGCCTCGACCGAAAAGCGGCTCAACCTCTATGCCATCCGGGCGGCGGGGGCTCCGGTTGGGTTCTTCAAGATCGACCTGAAATACCCCGAGACCTACGGGTTTGCCCGCGCGGGCGATCTCGGGCTGCGCGCCTTCATGATCGATCACCGCCATCAGGGGCGCGGCATCGCAACCGCAGCGCTGGCGGCCCTGCCCGGCATGCTGCACCGGCTCTATCCGGCGGCCACGGCGGTGGTGCTGACCGTCAACATCCGCAACCAGATCGCCGTGCGCAGCTATCGCCGGGCGGGGTTTGTCGACACCGGCGAAATCCACGAAGGCGGTCTCGCTGGACCACAGCATGTCATGCGGCTGGATTTGCCGGACAGCTAGTGCGCCGGACACCGAAAACGCCCTCACCGCCGCCGATCGTCGCCGGATTCCCGCTCAGTCATTGCAGGGTCATCGCAGCCCCCGCCGGAACCGCGCCCCGAGAGGGTCATCCCAACCGCGACCGGCGTGGACAGACGCGCTCACAGAGTGCACTCCCACCGAGCCCAGCCCCGGCGCGCAACACCCTCACTTCAACTGGCTGTCCTTGCTGCCACGCCGATTGATGCCACTCCGGGCGCGCAGGGTTCCGTCTCGATCCTGCTGGCAGTCGATACAGAGCTTCACCCCCGGGATCGCCTGACGGCGGGCCTCGGGGATCTCCTCTTCACAATCAGCACAATGGCGGAGGCTCTCGCCCACAGGGGCGCGCCGCGTCTTCAACCGGGCCAGCTCATCCGAGATCGACGCTTCGATCTGTTCGCTGACCGCACCATCTTTTGCCCAGCCTCCGGCCATCCGTCGCGCCTCCTCACACTCACAGCAAGAGCCGCCATCCTAGCGCCGCCCCCTCCAAGGGTGCAAGCCGCACGCGCATGATCTCGCAGAGCCGCAGGTCACAGAGGGGTTGCGCCGTGCGACGCACGTCGCCCGGCGGCAGGCCGCGCCTTCGGCGCGGCCTGCCCGGCCCAACGGGCCGGTCTGCATGTTTCATGCAGAGCGGACGGGCGGGAGCCTCCCCGCCCGCCGCCGCGGACCAGCGCCCGGATCAGAGATCCGTCGCCACCGCAAAGACCTGATCCATCACCTCCTGCGTCCCGCGCGAGAATTCCAGCGGACAGGGATAGGGCGCCGCCTCGCGCACCGCGCGGCCAAAGCTCTCGACCTGCAGCTTGTAGTGATCCGCCACCGGAAAGCGTTCCTCCAGCACCTGCCCAGCAGCCCCCGCAGGCCCCGCCTGATGCAGCTCCAGCCGGGCCTCGCCAAAGACCCGCGGATTGAACGGCGCGGTCAGGCGCAACACGCCTTTGTCCCCGTGGAACACCATTTCCTGGTAGGGATGCATGCGGGTGCTGACATAGGCCCTGTACAGCACGCCCGGAAACCGCGCCTGCACGTCGGAGACCACGTCAACGCCGTTTTCCCATTCGATCTGGGCACTGACCACTTCGGGCTCGGCCCCAAGGACAAACCGCGCGCCGCCAAAGACATAGACCCCGATGTCGCGCAGCGCACCGCCGCCGGTCTCGGGGCGATTGCGGATGTTGGTGGTATCGGCGCGATTGTCGAAGGAGAACTTGCCCGACACATGTTTCACTTGGCCCAGCGCGCCGCCCTGCACCAGATCACGCGCCCGCTGCCACTGCGGGTGATGCACGATCATATAGGCTTCGGCCGCCAGCACACCGGCCGCCTCCCGCGCCGCGATCAGCTGGTCGAACTCCGCCGCCTGCAGTGTTGCCGGCTTCTCCACCAGCACATGCTTGCCCGCCGCCATCGCCTTCAGCGCCCACTCCACATGCAGGTGGTTGGGCAGCGGAATATAAACGGCATCGATGTCCGCATCGGCCAGCAGCGCCTCATAGCTGTCAAAGACACGAAGCCCCGGCGCAAAGGCCTGGAACGGTGCCGCCTTCTCTGCGCTGGAGGTCGCCAGCGCCGTCAGCTCTGCGCCGCTGGCGGCGTGAATTGCGGGTCCCATGTGTTCACGGGCGAATTTGGCAGCCCCGAGGATGCCCCAACGGACGGGGTTCGGCATGGTCACTCTCCTTTGCACAGGAATGGATGTTTGCGCTCACATATCGCCGCAGCATAGAGCCTGCAATCCTCCGGGGCAAATGCGCCGGGATCTCCCTTTGCGGGAAAACCCCTTGCACGGCACGCCCCCTGACGTAGCCTGCCGACACACCACACGGAGGATCAGGACAATGGCGACACTGGCGAAATGGATCGGGCGGCTGCTCCTCCTCTGCGCGGCGGCGGTCATCGGCGTCCTGCTGTTTGGCCCGGCCTATGTCGAAAAGACCCGCAACCGGGTAACCGACCATGCCCCCTATCCGGTCAGCGCCGAGGCGCGCGCCCTGCATGACAGCCTGCTGATCGGCGATCTGCATGCCGATTCGCTGCTGTGGAAACGCGATCTGACCAAACGCGGCAGTCGCGGCCATGTGGACATTCCCCGGCTGATCGAGGGCAATGTGGCAGTGCAGGTCTTTACCGCAGTAACGAAATCCCCCGCCGGACAGAACTACGATCACAACGACGCCAACGCCCGGGACAATATCACCCTGCTCGCCATCGGGCAGCTCTGGCCGCTGCCGACCTGGTCGTCGCTCCACGAGCGGGCGCTCTACCAGGCCAAAAAGCTGCACCGGGTTCAGGAGCGCGCCGACGGGCGCCTGCGGATCTTGCGGACCAAAGCGGATCTGGACGCGCTGCTGGACCTGAAGCGCGCCGGAGAGCCCGTGGTGGGCGGCCTCCTTGGCCTTGAAGGGGCGCATCCGCTGGAGGGCGACCTGAGCAAGTTGCAGGCGCTGATCGACGCCGGCTACCGGGTGATTGGCCTGCATCATTTCTTTGACAATGCGCTTGGCGGTTCGCTGCATGGCAGCGGCAACCAAGGGCTGACCGACTTTGGCCGCGCGGTGGTGACCGCCAGCGTGGACCAGGGGCTGATCCTCGATGTGGCCCATTCCAGCCCGCAGGTGGTGCGCGATGTGCTGGCGATGACGGATGTGCCGATCATCCTGTCCCATGGCGGCATCCACCGGGCCTGCCCGGTCAAGCGCAACCTGCGTGATCCGCTGATGCAGCAGATCGCCGCCAGCGGCGGCGTGATCGGGATCGGCTATTGGGCGGATGCCGTCTGTGACCCCAGCCCGGCGGGTGTGGCGCGGGCGATCCGCGCCGCGATCGAGGTGGTGGGCGAGAATCACGTCGCCCTTGGCTCGGACTTCGACGGCTCGGTCACAACCGCGTTCGACAGTTCCGAACTGGCCGCCCTGACCCAGGCGCTGCTGGATGAGGGGCTGTCACCGGCCCAAATCCGCAAGGTCGCCGGCGAAAACATGCTGCGCGTCCTGCGTGCGCGGCTTGGTTGAGCCCCGCCCTGTCATCACCGCAATCCTGCATCGCGTTGATGCGGCGCGATTTTCTGCCCCACATGGCAAATCCCGAGTCTCCTGGTCGGAAACAATACCCGACAACATCAGTCAACTATTTGATTTTGCTCGGTTTTTTGTTGACCCCGTATGCTGGAGCGGCTATCCATAACGCAACTGCAGCAAGCCAGATGACACGGCAGCGCGCAGCTCGCTCTCCAGCCAGGCCCCTCGGGACCCAGCCAGATCGCCAGCCACGCCAGCCACGCCAGCACCCAACCTCACCCAGCCAGCCAATGCAGTGACCGCTGTTGCCCGCAACGCCTCTCGCAGCCAGCACCGCAGCGCTCTTCCATCACATGTCGTGCCAGTTGATCGGGCCAATCGCATCGGGTCCCTTTGCGCGCCGCTCTTGCCCGCACCTGTGACCTTTGCCCGCCATTCTGACGTGACGCGCGGGCACCTCCCACCGCACAGACAACCTCGCCGCATGGCTGCCGCCAAACGCCCGCCCGCGACATATTCGGGCATGGCTATGGGCGGTCTGGCATGTCGCTGCCCAGCGGCGCTTGCCTGTCCCGTTGCGCGCAAACCAGACGCCGCCTGAGCCCCCGGCGCAAAACGCTTGCGACGCCGAACACCGGCGCCCCCACCTTAGGGCAACACAAAAAGGGGCCACCGCTGTGGTGGCCCCATACTTGTCGGCACCGAGGGAGAAAGGTGCTGATGACAAATCGTGTCGCGCCGGGTCAGGCGGGCTGCTGCATCATGCCCTTGCCGGTCGCCAGCTCCCGCATTTTCTTCTGCAGCTTCTCGAACGCCCGCACCTCGATCTGGCGAATGCGTTCGCGGCTCACGTCATATTGCAGGCTCAGCTCTTCCAGGGTCTTGGCCTGCTCCGCCAGCCGGCGTTGCGTCAGGATGTCCTTCTCGCGATCATTTAGCACGCTCATCGCCTCGGTCAGCAACTCGCGCCGCGCCTCCAGCTCGTCACGCGCCTCGTAATCTCCGGCCTGATCCGCATCCTCGTCTTCGAGCCAGTCCTGCCATTGCATGGTGCTGTCGCCGTCGCTGCCCACCATGGCATTGAGCGAGGCATCGCCACCGGACATGCGGCGGTTCATCGAGATCACCTCGTCCTCGGTCACGCCCAGGTCGGTTGCGATCTTCTTCACCACATCGGGACGCAGGTCGCCGTCCTCCAGCGCGCCGATCCGCGCCTTGGCCTTGCGCAGGTTGAAGAACAGCTTCTTCTGCGCCGAGGTGGTGCCCAGCTTCACCAGGCTCCAGGACCGCAGGATGTATTCCTGGATCGACGCACGAATCCACCACATGGCATAGGTCGCCAAGCGAAAGCCCTTTTCGGGATCAAAGCGTTTGACCGCCTGCATCAGGCCCACGTTGGCCTCGGAGATCACCTCCGCCTGTGGCAGACCATAGCCGCGGTAGCCCATGGCAATCTTGGCCGCCAGACGCAGGTGAGAGGTCACCATCTTATGCGCGGCTTCGGTGTCCTGCTCTTCGACCCAGCGCTTGGCCAGCATGTATTCCTCTTCCGGCTCCAGCAGCGGAAACTTGCGGATCTCCTGCAGATAGCGATTGAGGCCACCTTCGGGAGAGGGGGCGGGCAGGTTTGCATAATTTGCCATCAGATCTGTCCCTTTCGAATGTTCAAGGACTTAACATCAGCCCAATTGGTTGTCTCCGGCGCGCAATTCAAGTGCGCTGTTGTCCAGTGTTATACAAAGGACAACGCACGTCCTCTGTGAAGTGTGTCACAAAAGCCGTCAAAAAAACTCATCTTTCAATCAATGCATTGATAACAATCATATTTCTCTCAATGGCGCTGCGATCTCCTCGGCCAGTTCACGCGCCGCGACCGTCCGGCGATGCGCCAGCCCCGCCCGCCGGCGCACCTGCGGGCCGGGCCGCACGGGGCGAACGCACACCCCCGCATGCTGGGCCCCATGGCGCAGCGGCACAAAGGCAACGCCAAGACCGGCAGCGACCAGATCCAGCAGCTGCGGGTCATTGGTCGCAGCCGCCCCGGCGCGGCCCGGCGCCAGCCCCTCTTCCGCAAGGAGATGGAGCATATCCGCCTGCGGGCAATAGGGCCGCTGGATGAAGGGCGCCCCCGCCAGATCCGCCAGCGCCACCGTCTCGCGCTGCGCCAGCCGGTGCCCCACGGGCAGCGCCACCCCGTAGCTGTCCTCCCACAGCGGCAGGAACACATATCCCGCCGGGGTGCAGGGCTCGGCAATGCAGGCGATGTCGCAACTGCCAGGGTCATCGGTGAATTCGGGCATCACCTCCGGTCGCCGCCGGGTCAGCGCCTGAAGCGGGGCCGCAAACGGCGCCAGCACCATATCCGGGTGACAGTAGATCCGCACCGCCTGCGGCACGCGCGGCCGCAACCGTGCCGGCAAATCGGCCAGATGGCTGACACTCGCCGCCGCTTCGCGATAGAGCTGTGTCCCCAGCGCGGTGACCTGCAAGCCCTGGCGCGAGCGCAGGAACAGCGCCCCGCCAAGGTCGCGCTCCAGCCGCTGGATGGCGGCGGAAACGCTCGGTTGGCTGACATTGTTGACCTGCGCGGCGCGGCTGATGGACCCGGTCTCATACGCGCTCAGGAAATAGCGCAGCGGGGTGATTTCGAACATACGATCATCCTATGCGAAACATAGCTGACATCAGCCTATCCTATGTGCGCACAAACCGCCATCTCTGGTGTCACCTTTCAGGTCGTACAGGAGATATCTCATGACCACAGCACCAACCGCCGCCGCCACCCGATCTGCCGGCTCCGCCCACCCTGTCATCGACACCGTTCTGCATAAATTCGTCGCGGGCGCGCCGGATCTGATGTCGCATCTCGCGGATGACATCGATTTTCGCATTGATCACTACGCCGATGACGTTGATGCCAGTTGGCAAGCCGGCCACGGGATCGACGCCATGGGCCGCATTCTCGGGCGGCTGGCGACGGATGTGTTTCCACGCGGCACCGAGGCGCTGGAGATCCACGTGCAACCGCTGTCCGACGGCTGGCATCTGACCCGCTTCCATCAGCAGTTCTACTACGGGGTCAAAGGCTATGAGGTGACCAGCCTCACCTATATCCTGTCACATGAAAAAGACGGCAAGCTCGACTATTTTCGCGAGACCGTCACCGGCGCTCTCCCCCTCTGATCCCGGGGCGTCGGCACCAAACCCGCATAACCGGGAGCGCTCCCGCCCCTCCTCGTGGCCTGACGGCCCCATCGGAGGGTTGGGCCCCGCGCCGCGGGCCCGCTGGGCCCGCGGCGCGGGTCGCTTCGGGCAAAGCCCGAAGCGAAACACCTCGCACCACCGCCCCATGCCATCGCCGCCTTGGGCATGCGGCACGCTCAGGCCGCGGCTGCTCCGCGCAGCGCTGTGATCAGCTGTTGCATGTCATCCGGCAACGGCGCTTCAAACCGCAGGGTTGCCCCGGTCACCGGGTGCTCGAACCCCAGCACCGCGGCATGCAGCGCCTGCCGGGGGAACCCGTTGACCGCCGCCAGCGCGGCCGCGCTCAGCGCTTTGGGAGAGATCTTGCGCTTGCCGCCATAGGTGGGATCGCCCAGCAACCCATGGCCGGCATGCGCCATATGCACGCGGATCTGATGGGTGCGCCCGGTTTCCAGCCAGCACTCCACCAATGACGCCACCACGGGCGTTCCAAAGGCCTCGACGATACGCGCCCGGGTCACCGCGTGACGGCCGCCCTCAAACAGCACCGCCTGACGCTGGCGGTCGGTCTTGTGGCGCGCCAGCTGCGTGGTGATCTTCAGGATGTTGCCCGGCTCGAACCGCGCCCCCCGCACACCGCGCAGACGCGGATCATTGCCGTCCGGCACCCCGTAGCAGACCGCCTGATAGTAGCGCTCGACGCTGTGGCGCTCGAACTGCACCGCCAGCCCCCGGTGTGCCGCATCGGATTTCGCCACCACCAGCAGGCCCGAGGTCTCCTTGTCGATCCGATGCACGATGCCGGGGCGCTTGACCCCGCCCACACCGGAGAGATCCGCGCCGCAGTGATGCAGCAAGGCATTGACCAGCGTGCCCGACGGGCTGCCGGGGGCCGGATGCACCACCATGCCTGCCGGTTTGTTGACGACGATCAGATCATCATCCTCGTGGATCACATCCAGCGGGATGTCCTCGGGGCCGATATGGCTGTCCTCGGCCTCCTCCACGGTGATCGCCACCTGCGCGCCCTCCGGGATGCGCGCCTTGGCGTCACGGGCCACCGCCCCATCCACGGCGACGCCGCCACTCTCGATCAGCCGGGCCAGACGGGTGCGCGACAGGTTCGCTTCCTCTGGCACATCGCGCGCGATCGCTTTATCAAGCCGCTTGGGCGGGTTCTCCGCGATCACAAATTCAATGCGGCGGCTGGCCATGACACATCCTTCCGAGTCTGAAACCATAGACGAACCGGCGCAGCTGCGATTCCTGCGGCGCCTGGTGACCACGCTGACCGTGATCATGGTGGGCGGGGTTCTAGTGGTAATCGCGCTGCTTGTCATCCGTTTGTCGGATGGCGATGCCGCGCCGCAGCTGCCAGCCGATATCACCCTGCCCGATGGCGCCACCGCGCGGGCGGTGACCTTCGGCACCGGCTGGGTCGCCGTGGTGACGACAGAAGATCAGATCCTGATCCTGGACAGCGAGACCGGCGCCCTGCGCCAGACCCTGCAGATCCAGCCCGCGCCTGCGGACTGAGCTTGGGCGCTCGGAGGATCTAGGGAGACTGACCCTCTAGACGGACGGAGGCGTGACGCTGGCTGAGACCGCCCGGAGATGACGCCCGCGCCGACGCGACGCGCCAATGCGCGCGGTCGGGATCAGGAGCGCAGCAGAACCTTGCTGGAATCCAGCGCCTGCGCAATCCGCGTGTACTGGCTTTGCCGCTGGCGGGACCCGGCGCTGCGCAGCAGTACCGTGCGCGCCTCGTCCAGAATGGCCTCGGCCTGCTGGTTCACCGCCGCCAGCTCTGCCGCATCCACTGCCACCAGCGGGCGCGCGGTTGCACCGCCACCGGCCTTGGCACTGGACACGTTGATGCGCCCCTTGCTGCGATCCCGGTTGTCGCGGGCCAGGGTCTCCAGCTTGGCAGAGGCCTCCGCCAGCACGCTGCGCACCTCGTCATAATCGGTGCCCTCCGGGATCTCTCCCGACACCGCCTGCAAGCGCTCCGCCATACAGTCGACCCGGTAGCTGCGATCCTCCAGCCCGCCGCAGAAGGCCTGGATCGTGGCCAGGCTCCGTACCAGCTCCTTGAGGAAATTCGCCGAGCCGAACTGACCGGAGGGCACCACGACGGTATAAACCAGCTGCTGTTGGGCCTGCGCCACCTGCCCGCCTGCCACGAGAAAGGCCGTTGCCAGTGCTGCCGCTGTCTGTTTCATCTCAGAATCTCCATTGGCGAATGCAAATTGCAGTATGCCCTCTAGGCTACCTCAGGATCGCCTCTCTGCGAAGCCCGCAAAGCCGCAGCGCCTTTGTCCCAAGGCCCTCGCAGCATCTCCACCAGAAAAATCATCGAAAATTCCCCGTGGACGGGCTATAGTCGCGTGGCAGACTATCCCGCAAACGCAGCGTCCAACTGATACGAGAGGGCTTCATGATGCCACGCCTCCACACCGGTTTTGCAGGCCTTTGTCTTGCCCTGCTCCCTTCCCTCGCACCGGCGCAGGGCGCCGCCGTTGCCGAAGCGCGGGCCCGGCTGGTCTGTGGCTCCGGCACCGTGGTCTCGGCAACCTATATTCCCGGCGGTCTGCTTCAGGTGACCTGCCGCCAGAATGCGCCCAGCTCCTCCAACGCCTCCAACAGCGGCAGCACGGGCAACAGCCTCGGCACCGGCGGACTGGGCAGCACCGGCGTTGCCGTGGGCGCCGTGGCCGCAGCCGTGGCGCTGACCGTGGCCACCTCCAGCTCCGACGCGACCACCACGACAGCCGCCTCGGACGACCCGGAGCCCGAACCGGAATAACCCCGGCGCAGCCGCTCTATACCAATACATCCACGGCCCCGACCGCTGTCTCAAGCGCGGCCGCGGCTTTGGCGGGCGCGCCTCGGGTTGGGGTACGGATCTCAGCTGTTTTGCGGTGGCCTGTGCAGTGACACCGGTTGGCAAAAACGCCTTCCCGCCCCTGTCTCCTCACGACCCATGCCCTGCCTCACCCGCCTGCGCCGTGCATGGCGCGGGCAGCGGTCTCGCGACCTCCGCAACGGCCGAGAGCCACAACGGCACCGACCAACGCCGGGCGGCGTATTCACATGTCAGAGCGATGATTTTGGTGAGGGTGGTACCACCTCCCCGGCTCGAACGGGGGACCTCCTGATCCACAATCAGGCGCTCTAACCAACTGAGCTAAGGCGGCACTGCGGGGGCGTTTATAGCACAGAATCCCGGAGCGCAAGAGGTCTCTGCACAAGTTTTTTACACGAAGGCAAAATCTCTTGTCCGGCACCGCACGGCCTGGCACCGCGCGGCATCAAGCCCTGTTCGGCGCAGGCGGGCGCGCGGGGCGACATCTTGCTTTTTAGGCGCTTGCGAGATAGCAGGGATGCTCACCGCGAACTGCCGCCCGAAGGAGCTGCGCATGGGTATCAACACCGAACGTGACATCGAAGCGAACATGCAGATCGGCCCCACCGATGTCGGCATGGTCCGGATCTTCATCGAAGCCGATGGCCTGGAGATTCCCATGGACTTCGATCCGGAGGAAGCCGAGGAAATCGCTGACGAAATTCGCGCCGCGGCGCAGGCGGCGCGGGCCGTCGCGTCCTGAACAGCCCTCTGCCACGTCAGAGCATCGGAGCCGGGCCGCGCGCCCGGCTTTTTTATGTCTGCCACCGCCGCAACCCCGCCCCAATCCGGCCCTTTGCGCGACCGTAATCTTACCGCAAGAGCCCAGGGTTAACTGGCTAACACCCTTGTATGGGCGGAATAATTCATCGAATTTGAGGCGTTCTATTTACTGGAATTAGGCTCCTGTTAACCTCACTCTCCAAATGATTAAGAGACGTCAAGTTTCTGCTTGGAGCGTATGTAATGTATCAGTTTGCCATCCCGCCGTCGGGACATATGGTCACCCTGCCCGGCGCGATCGCCTCGGCCAACGGACCCAAGGCGGCCGCCCTCTCGCTGTCCAGCACCGAGAGCCTGACGGCAAACCAGCTACAGAACCACGTCACCCAGGCCCGCCGTGTGCGCGAGAAACTGATCGAGCAGGTGTCCAAGCCGCCAGAACCCGGCTGGAAGACCGCCATGAACCAGGTCGCCGACACGGTCGAGCAGATGGAGAAGGTGCTCGCCTTTCTCCAGTCACAGGCCGCCGCTCTGCCTGCCACGCCGGAGAAGGACATGGGAGCCCTCGCGGTTTACCCCTCCGGTGCGGCGATGCAGCAGTCCGGCAGGACGTCGGACACTCCCCCGTCGGCGGCAGAATCCCCGACGGTGTCCACCGGTGCCGCCGCTGACACGGCCGCGACAGCGCCCGCGCGCCCACCCCGGGTGATCTATGTGATGGAGGATGGCGTGGTCATTGTCGGCCTGCCGCCTGAACCCGCCGATCCCGGGACGCGCGCTGATCGCGCCACCGATGCGACCGCCGCCCCGGCGCAAGCGGACCGGTCACCACAGGCTGCGGCCTCGGAGCTTCGGGCGGAGGCACCGCGCAACGCGGCCAAGGACGCGCCGTCCACAGCAACCGTGGTCAACCTGCCGCTGACCGACGCGCAGAAACAGGCCAGTCAGGATCTGATCGCCCTGGCCCGCAAGGCCTATGCCCAGTTGCAGCCTGCCTCCGGCGCGCTCCCCGCGCGTTCTCCAGCCGAGGACACCACCGGTGCCCTGATCTCGGACGAGACCGTGGGGCTGACCGGGGCCTTGTCGCAGCCCGCCCCTTCCGACCGCACGGCAGAGCGCCTCTCGACCCGGCCGGAGCCCTTGGCGTCCACCTCCGTGGCGGCCACACCGCACAGCGGATCACCCGAGCGGACAGCGCCGCAGGATCCGCTGATGGCGGTGTCACCGCCCTATGACCGCGATCCACTCCGTGCAGCAGCGGATGCCGCCGCCGAACAGCAGATGATGGCCCTGCACCTCGAAGGCACCAACGACATCATCTATGTGGTGCCCCCGGCCAAGGCGGCCATGGATCTGATCGCCTGACCGCCTGATCGCCGCCGCCCGGCGGCGGACACGCACGGCGCGGAGCCTTCAGCCCTCCTCAGACGACAGCGGTGTGAACAATTGCCCGTCCCGCCCCGGGCGCGGATCGCGCAGGCTCTGTAACCGGCGCGCCGCGTCCATGGCGAACTTCTGGATCACCTTCTTGCGCCGCGCTGGTGCCAGCTTGTGCTCCGGCGCCATGCGCACGACCTCGGCATCATAGGCATCCGCCAGGATCAGGCCGGTCTCTTCCGGCAGCAGTTCGGTGGGGAACTCCACATCCACCGCCCAGAAATAGCGGTCGCACCACTCCAGATAGCCCTGCCATTTGCTGTCGCTCTGAAAATCGGCGCGGCTGGATTTGCACTCGATCACCCACAGCTCGCCCTTCGGCCCCAGGGCCATCACGTCCACCCGCAGCCCGCGCAGGGGCACAAATTCCTCGATCGCGGCAAACCCCATGGAGCGCAGATAGCGGCTGACGCCGCGCGCCAGACGCTGCCCCGGCTGCATCAGGGCCAGCGGCGCGTCCTCATCCGGCGCAGCCGCCCCGCTGTCGCGCAGGGGGCCGGTGTCAAAGGCGTCATCATCAAGATCATCAAGCTCTGGCTGGGTCATGAGACAACCGTGAACAATTCATGAACAAAAATCAAGCCCGCAACCGGGTGCAGATCGCATGTCTCCGCCCCCTTGTGTCCGGCCCATCGCCGCACTAGGTAGTGCGTCAGGCGGGTTCTGCCCTTCTCGTGACAGGCAGCATTCTGGTGGCCTTAAGCAAATCCGAGGGAGCTGGCTCTGTGCGGATCCTGGTCCGTTTACCTGGCGCCCACCTGTACATACAGGTCCTCGGGAATCAAAGCCGCACGGTTGACTGGTGGTTCCCGCCACTTCTGCCATCTCCGTTGCACAATCCGACTCGACACAGCCTGATGCGCAGCTATCGCGCGCACAGACCGGTCAGGGCATCCTCCGTTCAAGAATAACAGTTCAGCAGACCAAGAACCCGCACCCCAGAGGATTTGCTCCCTCGCGCCGCTCCGGCCCGTTTACTGCGGGCACCAGAGCAGGCACTGAGGGCAGATCATTCGGGCGCAGGACAGGCGCTCAGGCGCGACGGCCCGGCTTTGCCGCCTTGGCCGGCACCAGAACCGGACGCAGCGCCGGGCCCACCGGAGTGCCCCCGCGCGGGGTCTCGTCGCGCTCTGCCATGGCCATGATCTTGAACCCGAACTGCACGCCGCCAAACACCACCGCGTTGGAGATCCACAGCGCCAGCACCGCGACGACACCCGCGTCGGAGCCGAACACCAGCGCCCCGAGGTTGGCGACATTGAACCACAGCAGGATGCCCACGAACAGCGCCGCCAGCACCAGCCCCCAGAGGGCGCTGCGAATGTAAAGCTTGATCAACTCGGGCATGGCACTCTCCTCGACAATACAGTCAAAAGGTAGGGCGCGCCCGCTGCCACGTCCAGTCCGACACAGAATCTGCGACGATTTGGCCGCGCCCGCACGTATAGTATGCAGCACCGGCAGCGGGCACCGCCCCGGCAGCGCCGCGACCAGAGACACAACCGGGCCACAGATGCCACGGACCCAGAGCCAGAGGGACGACAGACCATGACCTTCAAACGCCGGATCGGGCGCTTTTTCGTCAACCAGCCGCATCTGATCAACTGGGGGCTGGCGCTGGCCATCCTCGCCCTGCCGGTGGTGGTCTGGCTCGACCTGATGGCGATCACCGACCAGTCCCTGCGCCGCCAGGGCCAGGCGCTGGACGCGGTGCTGGACACCGTGCGCGGCTACTACGCCCGCAATGTCATCGCCCGGCTGGACCCCGACGGCCAGACCATTGCCACCCACGACTACCACGACCGCGCAGGCGCGATCCCGATCCCGGCCACCATGTCGATCGAACTGGGCGACGAGATCGCCGGGCACGGGCTGGATGTCTCCTATCGCTTTGCCTCCGACTACCCCTTTGCCGGGCGTGAGACCGTCACCCTGACCAGTGCCGAAGAACGCGCCCTGAGCCTCTACCGTGACGGCAGCGCGGATCATCTGCTGTATTTTCGCGGCGCGGAGGCCGGGCTGTTCTCGCACCACCTGACCATGGTGACCCCGGTGGTGATGGAGGAGGCCTGTGTCGCCTGCCACAACAGCCACCCCGACAGCACCAAGACCGACTGGCAGGTCGGCGACATCCGCGGCGTGCAGTCCTACAGCATCGCCCAGCAGGTCGCGACCAGCCTGTTCTCCTTCAGCCACCTGCTGCTCTATATGGTGGTGGTCGGGGGGCTGGGTATCCTGTTTGCGGTGCATCAGCTGCGGCTGGCGCAGCGGTTCCGCAAGATCAGCGAGGAGCTGAGCTCCAACAACGAATTCCTCGCCGGCATTTCGATGAAGATCTCGCGCTACCTGTCACCGCAGGTCTACCGGTCGATCTTCTCCGGCGAAAAGGACGCCTCGATCTCGACCGAACGCAAGAAGCTGACGGTGTTCTTTTCCGACATCAAGGACTTCACCCAGACCGCCGAGACCCTGCAACCCGAGGAGCTGACGGCGCTCCTGAACGAGTATTTCACCGAGATGTCGGCGATCGCCGCCAAACACGGCGCCACCATCGACAAGTTCATCGGCGATGCCATCGTGGCCTTCTTTGGCGATCCCGAAACCCTGGGCACCGCCGAGGACGCCCGCGCCTGCGTGCGCATGGCGCTGGAGATGCAAGAGCGGCTGGCGGAGCTGGAACAGGAGTGGCGCGCCCGCGGCATCGACCGCCCCTTCCGCGCCCGCATCGGCATCAACACCGGCTATTGCAACGTCGGCAACTTCGGCTCCGAGGCGCGGATGGATTACACCATCATCGGTGCCGAGGCGAACCTCGCCGCGCGGCTGGAAGCGGCGGCGGAACCCGGCGGCATCGTGATGAGCCATGAAACCTACGCCCATGTGCGCGACTTCGTGGCCGCCGAGCCGATGCCGCCGATGCAGTTCAAGGGCATCACCCGCGACGTGCACCCCTATGCCATCGCCCCGGGCCGTGCCGGCACCCTGCCCCCGACCGAGGCCAGCGCCGACGGCAAAAGCCTGACGGTGCATCTGGACCGGCTGGACGAGGCGACGCGCCGCCAGTTGCAGGCCCTTCTGGACAAACCGGCCAAGGGCTGACCCCACCAGCAATGCAAAACGGCGCCCACCGGGGCGCCGTTTCTCGTTTCACACTGGGCTCGCGGCTCAGGTGTTCTTGCGCTCGCTCATCAGGCCCCGCAGGATCGCGTAGCACATTACCAGCAGCACCACCGTGAACGGCAGGCCGGTGGAGATCACCATCGACTGCAGCGACTGCAAGCCTCCGGCGCTCAGCAGCAGCACGATCGCCACCGCACCCTCAAAGATGCACCAGAACGCCCGCTGCGGCACCGGCGCGTCGACCTTGCCGCCCGCAGTGATGGTGTCGATCACCAGCGAGCCGGAGTCCGAGGAGGTCACGAAGAACACGATGACCAGAACGATGCCCACCAGCGAGGTGATCCCGGCCAGCGGCATCACGTCGAGCATCTTGAACAGCTTCACCGGCAGGTCCGCCTCTTGCGCGGCGGTGTAGCCATCGGAGATCACCTGGAACATCGCGGTGCCGCCAAAGACGCTCATCCACAACACGCAGACCAGCGACGGGATCAGCAGCACGCAGGTGATGAACTCCCGCACGGTGCGGCCCCGGCTGACGCGGGCGATGAACATGCCCACAAACGGCGACCAGGAAATCCACCAGGCCCAGTAGAACGAGGTCCAGCCCTGCATGAAGTTGACGTCCTCACGCCCCACCGGGTTCGACAACGCCGGCAGGAACTGCAGATAGGCCAGCAGCGAATCCCAGAACAGCGACAGCAGGAACACGGTCGGACCCACCAGCAGCACAAAGATCAGCAGCAGGAACGCCAGACCCATGTTGATCTCGGACAGCACCTTCACGCCGCCATCGAGGCCGCGCATGACCGAGACCAGCGCGATCGCGGTAATGGCCGAAATCAGGATCACCTCGGTGGTGGAACTGACCGCAATGCCAAACAGCTCGTTCAGACCCGCGTTGGCCTGCGTCGCGCCAAAGCCGAGCGAGGTCGCCAGGCCAAACAGCGTTGCAAACACCGCCAGGATGTCGATCACGTGACCAACCCAGCCCCAGACCGCATCCCCAAAGATCGGGTAGAAGGCAGAGCGGATGGTCAGCGGCAGACCCTTGTTGTAGCTGAACAGGGCCAGCGCCAGCGCCACCACGGCATAGATCGCCCAGGGGTGCAGACCCCAGTGAAAGATCGTCGCCGCCATGCCCAGACGCACGGCTGCGGCCTCGTCGCCCCCGGCGGCCCCCAGCGGTGCCCAGTCGGTGCGCACCCCATCCTCGGCGGCGGTGCCGCCCATGGAGGATGCAAAGTGGCTCAGCGGTTCAGAAACGCCGTAGAACATCAGACCGATGCCCATACCGGCTGCGAACAGCATCGCGAACCAGCCGATATAGCTGTAGTCGGGCTCTGCTTCGGTGCCGCCCAGCCTGACGTTGCCAAAGGGCGTCACGATCAGGAACAGACAGAAGATCACAAAGATATTCGCGGCACCGAGGAAGAACCAGTCAAAGCCCTTGGTGACCGTGCTGAACAGCCAGGAGAAAATGGAGCCCGCCTGCTCTGGCAGGGCAAGCGTGTAAAACACAAAGGCCACGATCGCGAGGCCCGAAATGGCAAAGACCGGGTTGTGGATGTCAAACCCCAACGGGCCGACAGACCCCTCCACATTGTCCTGGCCGATTTCATATTCCGTTTCGATGATATGTGCTGCGCCGTCCGGGCTTGGGATGCCGTCGGACGTTTCCGGCGTTTGGTCGGTCATAGGTACCGCCTTTCGTTTCGGAGTTTCAATTCGATGTCAGTCAATCCCGCACCAACAGCACCGAGGCGGTGCTATGGGCAGCCACATGGGCCCCGTGACCGGCCCAGATGTAATCCGAGATATTCGGAACATGCGTGGCCATGACGACAAGATCCGCCTTGAGGTCGGCAATCGCCTGCTCCAGCGCCTTGTTGAGATCCGTCGTGGGATCATGGGTCATGATGGCATGGCTGCTGGCCTGCACCCCATGGCTGGCGGATTGGCTTTCGGCGAATTTCTCCAGCTTGTCCTTGTATTCCTCGGGCGTGCGGGCAACGGCGCCCGGAGTAGCCGAGGCCACCCCGACATAACACAGCTCGGCCGAATGGGCCTTCGCCATCCCCACCGCCACTTGCAGCGCTTTCTGCAATGCGGCTTCATGCGCCAGGTCCACTGGCACGACTATTTTCTGAAACATTTCCCCTCCTGTTTCTGGCAGCCCCCGTGGGCGTTTTTGTTTCCGGGTCGGCAGTTGGTTCCCGAAATTGGAACAACTGTCCTTGGCCTATAAGCTGACAGGTTTTGCGGGGCAAAGCAAACAACTGGTTGTTTATTGTGCATAATATAGGGGTTGGCGGGCGCTGCACGCCGCCCGCACGTCGCAAAGCATCAACAACCCGTCGCATTGATGCATCATGAAGGCGCGCCACAGCCACCGGCACCGATGTCCGAACGCGGCGCCCGGCGCGTCTTGTCACGGTGCAATGCCCGCCTATCGCCCTGCAAAGCCCCCCACACACGAACAGAGCGCGCCAGCGCGCGCTCCGGGGTCAGGGTCCAAAGGTTCGGGGGAAACCGCCGCAAGCGCAGCGTTCAGAACGCCTCGGGCTTGGCCTCGCGGGCCATATGGTCGAGCACCGCATTGACGAAACTCGCCTCGCGCCCTTCGGGAAAGAAGGCGCGCGCGATGTCGACATATTCGTTGATCACCACCTTGACCGGCGTATCGCTCTCGACGAACTCCGCTCCCGCCGCGCGGAACAGCGCCCGCAGGGTCGGGTCGATGCGGGCGATCGGCCATTTCGCCACCAGCGCGCGGTCGGTCATCTGGTCGATCTTTGCCTGATGATTGACCGCGTCCCGCAACAGCTTGCGAAACAGCTTGGTGTCGCCCTCGGCAAACTCGCCCTCCTCGTAGGAGGCCCCGAAGCGGTGGTTCTCGAACTCGGCGATCACCTTGTCGAAGGACAGATCGCTATGCTCCATCTGGAACAGCGCCTGCACCGCATAGAGACGCGCGGCAGAGCGGGCCTGCGTCTTGTTCTTGCCCGGTTTGGGGCCCGGGTTCGGGGCGTCTGTCGAGGTCATGGCGGGGGCGTTCCGTTGTTAGAGAATCAAGCGAGCCGATAGGAGTCGGAGGCAGGCTTGAAGCCGACTCCCTTGGTCTGGGCGCCCCACTTACGCGCGAGCGCGATCAGATGCAAGGCCGCAGCCGCCGCGCCGCCGCCCTTGTTCTGGTCGGCGGGATCGGCGCGCACCTCGGCCTGTTTGCGGTTCTCCACCGTCAGGATGCCATTGCCGATGCACAGCCCCTGAAGACCCAAGAGCTGGATCGCCCGCGAGCTGTCATTGCAGACCGTGTCGTAATGGGTGGTCTCGCCGCGGATCACGCAGCCCAGCGCCACATAGCCGTCAAAGTTCGACGCCCGGTCGGAAATGCCGATGGCGGTGGGGATCTCCAGCGCGCCGGGGACCTCGACCACCTCGTAAGAGCCGCCCACGGCCTCGATCTCGGCCACCGCACCGGCGACCATATTGTCGGCAATGTCCTTGTAATAGGGCGACACCACGATCAGCAGCTTCACCGGCTTGTCGAATTCCGGGCGCGGCAGGATGTAATGGCTTTCATGTCCGGCCATGACGCAGGCCTCCTTTAGCTGTCACGGGACAGGATCGGACGGGTGCCGACGATCGACAGCCCATAGGCATCCAGCCCAACATATTTGGTTTCCGGCGAGTCGGTGAGCAGGATCAGCTCCTCGACGCCGAGTTTATTCAGAATTTGCGCGCCAAGGCCGGTCTGCTTGATCGTGCGCACCCCGTCCTCGTCCGAGGCATAGAGCGCATTGCGCGGCTGGCGGAACAGGCAGACCACACCGCGCCCCTCTTCGGCCACCAGCTGCATCGCCTTGGGCAGCTCGCCCGCCGGTTTTGGCCCCAGCCCCAACAGATCCGAGGCTTCATGCAGCGCATGGGTCCGGGTCAGCACCGGCTCGGGCGTGGAGATGTCGCCCTTGATCAGCACCACATGCTCCACGTCATGGGTCTGGTCGGTGAAGATCCGCATCTCCCAGTCGCCGCCATATTCCGAGGTCACGGTCGAGCGGGCGGTCTCATCCACCAGATTGTCGTTCTTGGTCCGATAGGAAATCAGATCGGAAATGGTGCCGATCTTCATGCCATGCTGCTTGGCAAACTCCACCAGGTCCGGCAGCCGCGCCATGGTGCCGTCTTCCTTCATGATCTCGCAGATCACCCCGGCGGGTTTCAGGCCGGCCAGACGGGAGATATCCACCGCCGCCTCGGTATGGCCGGCGCGCACCAGCACCCCGCCCCGCTTGGCCCGCAGCGGGAACACATGGCCCGGCGTGGCGATCGCCGCCATGGTGTTCTGCTCGTTGATCGCGGTGGCGACGGTCAGCGCCCGATCCGCGGCCGAGATCCCGGTGGAGACCCCCTCGCGCGCTTCGATCGACACCGTAAAGGCGGTCTCGTGGCGCGAGGAATTGTTCACCGCCATCATCGGCAGCCCCAGCCGGTCGATGCGCTCGGCGGTCATCGGCAGGCAGATCAGCCCGCGCCCGTGGGTGGCCATGAAGTTGATGGCCTCCGCATCGGCAAACTCCGCCGCAATCACCAGATCGCCCTCGTTCTCGCGATCCTCGTGGTCCACCAGGATATACATCTGACCGGCGCGAGCGGCGTCGATGATCTCTTCGATGGGGCTGATGGCGTCGCGCAGTTCGGCTTCGACGGGACCGGGCGTTTCATAGCTCATGGGCGGATGGCCTTTTGCTGATGGGGGCGCGCGAGCGGGAAAGCCCCGTCCGCGCCAGGTTTGTGTCCGTCGGGATAGACCACGAATGGGGCAAATACCAGCCCCGCAAGCGGCACATCCCTGCACGCGACCGGCGCATCCCTGCACAGAGGCTCGGTTTTGCGACACCACTGCGGCCTGCGCCGCGCGCCGCCCCGGCAGGGGCGGCGCGCCCGGCCCAACGCCGGGGGGCGCATCCGTGATGCGTGCCCCGGGGGCGGGAGCCCCCCCCGTTTAACCTGTGGGCGGGAGCCCCCCTGTCTCACCTGCGGGCGGGAACTTATCTTCCCAACCTGCGGGCGGGCGCCCTCCCCTGCGCATCGACGGGCAACGATATGCCATGCGCCGTTGCCACCCCTCCGCGCGCCCTGGTGGCGATTTCCTCACCCCGCCGCGCTAGTCTGCACCGGATCGCGATCCCCGGCCGGGAGTAAAGCCCCCGGCCAAACACCAGGAAACGGCTTCCCCACGTGGGGAGCAGTGCAGAGATAACGTTGAGCACGCGGGGGATACCCCCGGCCACCTCCGCCCCTGTGGCGGCGCCGCCCTCTTTATCTGACTGACCTGAAGTCATCTGATCTGACACCGATCACAGGATCTGATCTCGCATCACCGCAGCGCACAGATCACCGCCCGATATAACGGGCCACCGGCGGGGCGCGACACAGCGTGCCCGGGGTTTCGACGCGCGGGTTACGCCCGCGTCGCGTTGCCGCCGAAATATTCCGCCGCGCTCAGATAGGCCGCGGCCCGGCCGGCGGTGGTCCATTCGCGCTCCAGCGGCGCATCCCCGATCACCACCACCGAGGCACCGGACAGGCCACGTTCGCGCATCACGCCCTGCACCTTGTCGCGCATCGCGCCCCAGCCCTCGGTAAAGACCGGCGCCGGCCCCACCGCATCCAGCGTGGCCGGGTTTGCGGCCTGAACCTGCGCGGGCCGCAGCGGGCGATAGACCAGGGCCAGACGCCCGGCCCCGTCCAGCTGCCCCAGCACCGCCGCCTCTGTCGCCGGGATCGCAGGACCCCCAAACAGCCGCAGCGCATTGGCCGAGAACAACAGCCCCAGCACGTCCTGACCGGAGGTCTGGCGCACCTTGGCATAGGTCTTGTAGTCCATGCCCAGCTCAGCGGCGCGTTTCAGGCGCATGTGCAGCACCAGCTTGGGAATGGTGTTGGGCATCAGCTTCTTCTGCGCCGAGCGCCAGGCATGGGTGCGCCACAGCCGCCCCGGCTCCATGCTGGGGCCGCCATTGTGCCCCAGTCCCGGCGCCTGTCCCGGCCCCGACCCTTTGCCAGCTGCCATCACAGGCTCTCCTGCAAGCGCGCCACATAGCGGGCCAGCGTGTCAATCTCGAGGTTGATCAGATCGCCGACGCTGACATCGCCCCAGGTGGTGACCTCCTTGGTGTGCGGGATGAAGTTGATGCCGAAATCGCAGCCCTCCACCTCATTCACCGTCAACGAGGTGCCGTTGAGCGCAACCGAGCCCTTGGGCGCGATGAACCGCGCCAGATCCTTGGGCGCGCGCAGCGTCACGCGGGTGCTGTCACCCTCGTCGCGCATCTCGACCACTTCGGCGACGCCATCCACATGGCCCGACACGATATGGCCGCCCAGCTCGTCGCCGACCTTCAGCGCCCGTTCCAGATTGACCCGCTTGCCGACAAACCAGCCCTTGTGGTTGCCGCGCGCATCGATGTTGGTCTTGGAGGTGGTCTCGGCCGAGATCTGCACGTCATACCAATCCGGCCCCAGCGCCACCACCGTCAGGCAGACCCCGTCCGAGGCGATCGAGGCCCCCATGTCGATGCTGCCGGTGTCATAGGCCGTCTGGATGCGGGCGCGCAGGTCGCCTTCCTGCTCCAGCTCGGTGATGGTTCCCACATCGGTGATGATCCCGGTGAACATGGGCGAACTCCTTGATAGTGCCGCGCCCGTGTCGTGCGGGCGCCTCCCGACCAGAGCTAGCCCCTGCCCGCCCCCGGCTCAAGAGCCAGCTTGCCCCCGGCAAGCAAATGGTCATACTTTCCCCATAGATTGCGGTTAAAGCCAGCGTAACCATGTTGCAGGTGGCCGCCGCCATCCTCGCCCGCCAAGAGGCCAGATCGAGCATAAATGTCGCAGAACTCGCACGACACACGCAGTTTCCTGTTCCTGCAAGGGCCGCATGGACCCTTCTTTGGCGCATTGGGACGCATGCTGAAGGCCGCCGGATGCGCGGTCCGCCGGGTTGGCTTCAACGCCGGGGATCGCATGTTCTGGCCCGACCGACACAGCTATATCGCCTATCGCGACACGCCGGAGGCCTGGCCCGATCGGTTTGCGGCGCTGCTGGAGGACCATGCGGTCACCGATATCGTGCTCTATGGCGACACCCGCCCGGTCCACGCCCATGCGATCGAAATCGCACGGAGCCGGGGCGTCACCGTGCACACCTTCGAAGAGGGCTATCTGCGCCCCTATTGGGTCACCTACGAACGCGACGGCACCAATGGCAATTCGCGCCTGATGCAGATGCCGGTGGCGAAGATGAAACAGGCGCTGGCCCGTAGCGAGCTGGAGCTGCCGATGCCCCCGGCGCATTGGGGCGACACCCGTCAGCATGTGATCTATGGCGCGCTCTATCACTGGTTCGTCATGTTCTGGAACCAGGGCTATCGCAATTTCCGCCCCCACCGCGCGCTGCCGGTGACCAAGGAATTCCAGCTCTATCTCAACCGCCTGCTGATGATGCCGCTGCATGCGCTGCACCGCCGTCTTGCCACCGCCGGCATCCAGCGCGGCGGCTTTCCCTATCATCTGGCGCTGTTGCAGCTGGAGCATGACAGCGCCTTTCAGGCCCACTCGCCCTTTTCCACCATCACCGAATTCCTCGAGGTGGTCGTGGCCGGATTTGCCGAGGGCGCGCCGCGCCACCATCATCTGGTGTTCAAGGCACATCCGCTTGAGGATGGCCGCGCCCCGATCCGGCGCGCGCTCAAACGGCTTGCAGCCGAACATGGCGTCGAGGGGCGGGTCCACTACGTGCGCGGAGGCAAGCTCGCGGGCCTTCTGAACGAGGCCCGCACCGCCGTCACCGTCAACTCCACCGCCGGTCAGCAGGTGCTGTGGCGCGGCTTGCCGCTCAAGGTCTTTGGCCGCGCGGTCTACGACAAGCCTGAATTTTCCTCGACCCAGAGCCTGGCGGAGTTCTTTGCCACCCCCGCCCGCCCCGATGGCCGCGCCTACAAGCAATATCGCCGCTATCTGCTGGAAACCTCGCAGTTTCCCGGCGGGTTCTATTCCCGCTCCGGGCGGCGGCAATTGCTGCGGCAAGTGGTGGATATGATGCTTTCTGCCGACGATCCCTATGATGCGCTCCTGCGCGGGACAGCAGCACCACGGCAACACTTGCGCGTTGTGAGCTGAACCCGAATACAGGCGCGACTGGATTTTTGCGTGACAGTCCGCTAATTTGGGCGCAAAACTTGAGGCAAAATAAACATAGGTCGAGGAGACCGAGCAGTGAAACCCATGACTTTACGATGGGCGCGCCCCGTGGCCTTGCTGGCTGCGGTCGCCCTCGCAGCATCATGCGGGCTGCCCAAGGTGGGCCCGAACAAACGTCAGATCTTTGCAGGGTCCGTGCAGAAACAGGGCGACGCCTTTGTGGTGGCGGTCAATGACCGCGTTGCCCGTGCCACCGCCGTGGTGCCCGCACTTGGTTTTTCCGACCAGTTCGCCAATGCATCCGTTCTGACCTCCGACATCATCCGCCCCGGCGACATCCTCGGTCTGACGATCTGGGAAAACGTCGACGACGGCCTCCTGGCCAGCGCCGGGGCCAATGCCACCCTGCTCGAAGAAGTGCAGGTCGACGGTGCAGGCTATATCTTTGTGCCCTATGCGGGCCGCGTGCGCGCCTCCGGCAATACGCCCGACCAGCTGCGCGAGGCGATCACCAAGAAGCTCGAAGATCAGACCCCCGATCCGCAGGTGCAGGTGCGCCGGCTTGCGGGCGATGGCGCCACCGTCAGCCTGACCGGCGCCGTCGGCGCGCAGGGTGTCTATCCGATCGAACGCCCCACCCGGACGCTGGCCACCATGCTGGCGCAGGCCGGTGGCGTGGCGATCGAACCCGAGATCGCGCAGGTCTCCGTCATTCGCGGCGGCCACACCGGCAAGATCTGGTTCGAGGACCTCTATGACCACCCCGAGCTCGACATCGCGCTGCGCAACGGCGACAAGATCCTGGTGGAGGGCGACACCCGCGCCTTTACCGCGCTGGGGGCCACCGCCGCACAGGCCCGCGTGCCCTTCGAGAGCCAGAACCTCTCCGCGCTGGAGGCCATCGCGCAGGTCGGTGGCCTGATTGCCACCGCCTCCGACCCCACCGGTGTCTTTGTATTCCGCAACGAGGCCGAGGCGATCTCCAATCAGGTGCTGGGCCGGGACGATCTGATCGGCGCACAGCGGATGATCTACGTGCTGAACCTCACCCAACCCAACGGTCTGTTCATCGCCCGCGACTTCGTGATCCGCGACGGTGACACCATCTATGTGACCGAAGCACCCTATGCCCAGTGGACCAAGACGCTGTCGCTTCTGACCAGCCCGCTGTCCACGGCCGCAAGTGTCGAGACCCTGTTCGGCGGCAGCTAAGCGCAGATGATGCAAGGGCCTTTGCCGCATCCGGAGGAGACAAAAACCGGGAGCCAGCGCTCCCGGTTGTTTGTGTATAACGGCGGCTTTCTGACCCAGTCCCGCGTGCGCCGTATCCTTGATCTGGCCGGGTATGACATCCGTCTTGGCCTGCCCAAGGAGGGCGATCTGGTCGGCATCTGGGGCGACAGCCCCACCGCCCATCGCGGCAAGAAAATCGCCGAGGAGCATGGCGCGCCCTTGGTGCGGATTGAGGATGCATTCTTGCGCTCGGTGCATCCGGGTCGCAGCGGAGAGCCGCCGCTGGGCCTGCTGATCGACCGCACCGGCGTGCATTTTGACCCCTCCCTGTCGAGCGATCTGGTCACGCTGCTGAAAGACCACCCGCTTGATGACAGCGCCCTAATGAAACGGGCGCGCGATGCCATGGCGCGTTTGCAGGACGCACATCTGAGCAAATACAACGCCTTCCACCCCGATGTGCCGCCGCCAGAACCCGGCTATGTGCTGGTGGTGGATCAGCTGCGCGAGGATGCCTCTGTGAAGGCGTCCATCCCCTTTCCCGGTGCCGATCAGGGGCGGTTTCAGGAAATGCTCGCCTTTGCGCAGGAGGAAAACCCCGGCGCGCGCGTGCTGATCAAGACCCACCCCGAAACCAGCAAGGGCCACCGCCCGGGCTATTTCGACGCGCGCGATACCAGTGACCGGGTGGAGCTGTTTGACGCGCCGGTCTCGCCGCATCTGCTGCTGGAGGGCGCGGTCGGCGTCTATACGGTGTCGTCGCAACTGGGGTTCGAGGCTATTCTGGCCGGTCACAACCCGCGCATCTTTGGCCAGCCGTTTTATGCGGGCTGGGGGCTGACGCAGGACGAATTTCCCCCACCCGGCCGCCACCGTCGCCTGACGCGCGCGCAGCTTTTTGCGGCGGCGATGATCCTCTATCCCACATGGTATGATCCCCATCACGACCGGTTGTGCCAGCTCGAACAGGTGATCGACTCGCTGGAGGCGCAGGTGCGGGCGTGGCGCGAGGACCGCGCGGGCTGGGCTGCATCGGAAATCCGCCTGTGGAAACGCGCGCCCTTACAGCGGTTCTTTGGTCAGCACAAGCGCATGACCTTTACGGAGAAGACCAAGACCGCCAAGAAGAGCGGCAAGAACTGGATGGTCTGGGCCAGCAAGGCCACCAAGGACCACGCCGGGGCGCATCATCTTGAGGATGGCTTTCTGCGCTCGCGCGGGCTGGGGGCGGAACTGGTGCCGCCGCTCTCGCTCGTGCTCGACCGTCAGGGCATCTACTACGACCCCACCCGCCACAGCGATCTGGACGATCTGATCCGCGAGCGGGTGACGCTGACGCCGCAACAGGAACGCCGGGTGGAAACACTGGTGATGCGGCTGATCAAGCATGAGGTCACGAAATATAACCTCGACGGCACGCTGCCGGATCTGCCCAAAGGCCACCGGGTGCTGGTGCCCGGTCAGGTCGAGGATGACGCCTCGATCCTACTCGGCGCGGGCAAGATCAACAGCAATATGAAGCTGTTGCAGGCGGTGCGCGCCGCCCGCCCAAATGCGGTGGTGATCTACAAACCGCATCCCGATGTGGAGGCCGGCCTGCGCAAGGGGCGCATCAAGCATGCCGAGACCTGGGCCGATGTGGTGGCCGAACACGCCAATCCGGCGGCGCTGATTGACAGCGTCGATGAGGTCTGGACCATGACCTCGCTTCTGGGGTTTGAAGCCCTGCTGCGCCGGGTGCCGGTGACTTGCGTGGGGCTGCCGTTTTATGCAGGCTGGGGGCTGACGCGAGATCGGCTGGAAGCGCCCCATTGGCGCGATGCACGCCCCGGCATTTTGGGGCTGGCCCATGCGGCATTGATTGATTATCCGCGCTATTTCGACCCGGTTTCCAACCTGCCCTGTTCGCCGGAAGTGGCGGTGGATCGGCTGATCAAGGGCGATCTGCCCGCCCCCGGCCCGATGAACCGCAGCCTGTCGAAACTGCAGGGTTTGTTTGCCTCATTCGCGCCGCTCTGGCGCTGAGCCAGGATGCGAGGCGCTGCCTCGCGCTCCGGGATATTTTTAAGAAGATGAAGAGGGGGGGGCGGTCTCAACTTTGGGGGCGGCGCCAGCGGTGCAGGATGTCGGCGCCGACGGGGCGGGTCTCGATCAGGTCGAACCGCGGCGCCTCGGCCAGCTGGCCAATGCCAAGCGCGCCAATGGACGGCAGGCCTTCGGCCCCGATCGCCACACCGGCGCTGAAACCGATCAGTTCGTCCACCAGATCATGCGCCAGCAGGGTGGCGGCAAGTGCGCCACCGCCCTCGCAGAACACCCGTGTCAGCCCGGCGCTGCCCAGCTGGTGCAGCACGTCATGCGGGTCAAGCTGGGTGCCGAGGGTGTTGCAGGACAGAAGCTGGGCCCCCAGCCCCTCCCAGGCGCGCAGGCGTTCTGTGTCGGCACCGGTTCCGTGACACAGATAGAGCGGGATGTCCGCGGCGCTGCGGGCCAGTTTGCTCATCAGCGGCAGGTCAAGGTGGCGGGAGACCACCACGCGGGCGGGCTGGTGATCGATGCCAAGATCGCGCACGGTGAGCGAGGGATCATCGGCGCGCGCGGTGCCTGCCCCGACCATGACCGCGTCGTGACGCGCGCGCATCGCATGCACCATGCGGCGGGCCTCGGGGCCGGTGATCCACTGACTCTGCCCCGATCCGGTGGCGATGCGCCCGTCAAAGCTGGAGGCGAGTTTCAGCGTCACAAAAGGGCGGCCCTGTTCGGTTCTGAGAAAGAACCCCTCGTGGTCAAAGCCGGCTTCCTCGGTGCGGATCCCGGTGGTGACTTCGATGCCCGCGGCGCGCAGCATGTCAAAGCCTTGACCGCTGACGCGGGGATCGCTGTCCTCGATCGCGGCGACCACGCGGGCGATGCCTGCATCAATCAGCGCCTGCGCACAGGGGGGTGTCTTGCCGTGATGCGAGCAGGGCTCCAGGCTGACATAAGCGGTGGCCCCGCGGGCGGCTGCACCGGCCTGCGCCAGCGCCATGGGTTCGGCATGCGGGCGGCCACCGGGCTGGGTCCAGCCCCGGCCCACCACGCGGCCCTGACTTACGATGACGCAGCCCACCGCCGGATTTGGCCAGGTGCGCCCCTGCCCCCGTCGCCCGAGCGACAGGGCAAGCCCCATGAACCGATGGTCGCTTTTGCTCACTGGATCAGACCTTTCCCCGGGCTGTGTTCAGGCAGCCGGGCCGGGACTTAGGCCTCGGGCGGCACCGGGGGGCGCAGCTCGTGCACGAAGTCCTCGAAATCATCGGCCGCCTGGAAGTTCTTGTAGACGCTTGCAAAGCGAACATAGGCCACCGTGTCGATGCGGGCCAGAGCCTCCATCACGATTTCGCCGATCTTCTTGGAGGCGATATCGGTCTCGCCCATGCTCTCCAGACGGCGCACGATGCCGGAGATCATCTGGTCGATCCGTTCCGGCTCCACCGGGCGTTTCTGCATCGAGATCCGGATCGAGCGTTCCAGCTTGTCACGGTCGAAATCCTCGCGCTTGCCATTGGTCTTGACCACCACGAGGTCGCGCAGCTGGACCCGCTCGTAGGTGGTGAAACGGCCGCCGCAGGCCGGGCAGAACCGGCGCCGTCGGATCGAGACATGATCCTCCGCCGGGCGCGAATCCTTCACTTGCGTATCGACATTTCCGCAAAACGGGCAGCGCATGCTCGGGCCCCTCCCCTCGAGACAGATCGTTCTTGTGCGCAGGTTTGCGCATTTATCCACAACTATAGGGGAGCAGCTAGGGTTTGGGTAGAGGGGAAATGCAACCGCTAGACCTTGGACAATCTGCGTGCCCATTGCGCCGGTGCCGGCGCCGCTCAGGCGAGATGCGCAAAGATGCGGCGCTGATGCGGCGCGTCGCGATGTTCGAACAGATAGATCCCCTGCCAGGTGCCCAGCACCATCTGCCCCTCCGACACCGGGATCGACAGGCTCACCGGCATCATCGCCGCCTTGATATGGGCGGGCATGTCATCGGGGCCTTCGTAGGTGTGGCGCAGGTAGGACATGTCGGGGTGGGTCGAGGGCGGCACCAGACGCCCGAAATAGGCCCTGAGATCGCCCTGCACCTCCGGGTCGGCGTTCTCCTGGATCAGCAGCGAGCAGGAGGTGTGGCGCACAAACAGGGTCAGCAGCCCCTGCGTCCGCCCCCAATCTGCCACCAGGGCGCGGATCTCGCGGGTGACCTCGTAGAGCCCCTGCCCCCGGGTCGAAACGCTGACCTCCCGTTGCAGCATCACCGCTCAGAACAGGAGATAGGGCTGGAGATCCCGGCAGAAGCTCTCGGCGGCGGAGACGCTGAAGCTGTCGCCCGGCTTGAAGCTGTAGGAGCGGCGGATGAAGGGGGGCTCTTCGGCGCGCGGCACCCCGTTGAGGGAAAACGTGATGGTGTCGATCCGTCCCGTCACCGTGCTGGGGGCGCGCCCCTTCACCACATAGAGATCCTGCGCGTAATCCGCCTGCAACCGGAGCCGGGCATAGTCGGAGGCGGCGCACCAATAGGCGGCCCCTTCGGCGCCGATCGGAGGCACCACCTCGAAATCGCCATTGTCCAGCACGTAGATGCGGGCCTGGGTGCGGGTCGAATAATAGTCCGCCTGTGGACCGAGGTCCGGCATCTCGGTGCAGCCCGCCACCATCAGCGCGGCGGCTCCGGCAGCAAGGGCGCGGGTCTGGACGGTGGCGAAGAAACGTGCGGGCATGCGGGACATCCTTTTGACCGGGTGTCCCTGATGTAATCCGCGCGCGGGCTGACGACAACCCGTCGCGCATCAGATCGCCCCCGCCCCCCCCGGTGCGGCGGGTCAGCCCCCCGGTTCGCCCCTGATCAGCGGCGTGTCGGAAACGGAATGATGTCCGCGCTCTGACCCTGCCCCAGCGTTTCCTCCAGCAGCTCCAGCGCCTTTGCGTTGGGTTTTGTGCCGCCATCCGGGCGATAGACCGCGCGCGCCTTTTGCCGCAGCAATTCGCGGGTTTCCTGCGGGCTCATGCGGATCAGGTCCTGCTCATGCTCGCGCAGCACCGACACCAGAAAGGAGTTCACCTCCGTCATCGTGTCCAGCGCATCCAGCTTGCGGTCGAGCGCCCCCAGCGCGCTCGCCATGTCGTTTTGTCCACTCATCTTCACCCCCCGGTGTCTGTGCGCAGGCTAGCACAGCCCCGCAGGAGGAAAATAATTGATCGAAAATTCTAATCAATAATCCGGGTTTCCGAATGGTTAACGCACACCCTCGACCCAAGGCGCTCGGGGCGCGGTGCAGGGCCGCTCCGCCAGCGGTCAAAGGGCCCGCCGCGGGCAGCCGATTGTGGCAAAAAAACAGGGCGCCCCGCGAGGGACGCCCGTTTTGATGTGCCAGTCTGGTTGTTCCAGTCTTGTCGCCCCGGACGGCTCGCGCCGGCCTGGTCATGCAGGTCTGGCCGCGCTTACTGGTCGAGGAAGCTGCGCAGCTTGCGGCTCCGACTCGGATGCTTGAGCTTCCGCAGCGCCTTGGCTTCGATCTGGCGGATCCGTTCGCGGGTCACCGAGAACTGCTGGCCGACCTCTTCGAGCGTGTGGTCGGTGTTCATGCCGATGCCAAACCGCATCCGCAGAACCCGTTCTTCGCGCGGGGTGAGCGAGGCCAGGACCCGTGTGGTGGTCTCCTTGAGGTTTTCCTGAATGGCGCTGTCCAAGGGCAGCACGGCATTCTTGTCCTCGATGAAATCGCCCAGCTGGCTGTCTTCCTCGTCCCCGATCGGGGTTTCGAGAGAGATCGGCTCCTTGGCGATCTTCATCACCTTGCGGACCTTCTCGAGCGGCATTTGCAGCTTTTCGGCCAGTTCTTCCGGCGTCGGCTCGCGGCCGATCTCGTGCAGCATCTGACGGCCGGTGCGGACCAGCTTGTTGATGGTCTCGATCATATGCACCGGAATACGGATGGTGCGCGCCTGATCGGCGATCGAGCGGGTGATCGCCTGACGAATCCACCACGTCGCATAGGTCGAGAACTTGTAGCCGCGGCGGTATTCGAACTTGTCCACCGCCTTCATCAGGCCGATGTTGCCTTCCTGAATGAGGTCGAGGAACTGCAAGCCACGGTTGGTGTATTTCTTGGCGATGGAGATCACGAGGCGCAGGTTGGCCTCGACCATTTCCTTCTTGGCCTGACGGGCCTCTTTTTCACCTTTTTGCACCTGTTGCACGATGCGACGGAATTCCGAGATGTCGAGACCGACGTACTGGCCCACCTGCGCCATGTCGGCGCGCAGCTCTTCGACCTTGTCGGTGGAGCGTTCGATGAACATCTGCCAGCCGCGACCGGGTTTTTCGCCCATTTCCGCCAGCCAGTTCGGGTCCAGCTCGCGGCCCCGATAGGCGTCGACGAATTCCTTGCGGTTGATGCGGGCCTGGTCGGCCAGCTTCACCATCGCGCTGTCGATCTGCATCACGCGGCGGTTGATGCCATAGAGCTGGTCGATCAGCGCCTCGATGCGGTTGTTGTGCAGATGCAGCCCGTTCACCAGTTCCACGATCTCGGAGCGCAGTTGCTGATACTTGGCCTCGTCCTCGGCCGAGAAAGACCCGTCTTCGTTCAGCGTCGCCGAGATCCGCAGGTCCTGCATTTCCGACAGCATGGCAAAGTCGCTGGAGATCCGTTCCAGCGTTTCCAGCACCCGATCCTTCAGCGCCGCTTCCATGGCCGCGAGGGACATGTTGGCCTGATCGTCATCATCGTCGTCATCGTCGTCGTTGTTGAGGATCGGATTGCCGTCGGCGTCCAGTTCAGGGCTGGTGTCCTTGTCCTTTTCCGGCTTGGCGGCACCGGCAACGGCGCTGGTGTCGACGACCGGCTCGGCCACGTCGCCCTCTTCATCCATCTGGTTGCCAAAGGTGGCCTCCAGATCGATGACGTCGCGCAGCAGAATGTCCTCGGACAGCAGTTCGTCGTGCCAGATGGTGATCGCCTGGAAGGTCAGCGGGCTTTCGCAGAGCCCGAGGATCATGGTGTTGCGACCGGCCTCGATGCGCTTGGCGATGGCGATCTCGCCCTCGCGCGACAACAGCTCGACCGAGCCCATCTCGCGCAGGTACATGCGCACGGGGTCGTCGGTGCGGTCCAGCTTCTCCGCCTGGGCCCCGGCCACCGCCACTTCGCGGTTGGATTCGGTGGAGACCAGCTCGGTGGATCCCTTGTTCTCCTCCTCCTCGGCCTCTTCATCCTCGATGATGTTGATGCCCATTTCCGACAGCATGGACATGACGTCCTCGATCTGTTCGGAGGAGACCTGATCCGGCGGCAAGACCTGGTTGAGCTGATCGTAGGTGATGTAGCCCTTTTCACGGGCTTCGGCGATCATCTTCTTGACCTGGGCCTGGCTCATGTCGAGCGAGATTTCAGGCTCCTGGTCGTCAGGCTTGCGGTCGTCAGTATCTTTGGCGGCCATTCATTGCTCCTCTAAGGGGCTGCGGGCGATTCGGGTGGAGCGAATCTTTAGAGCGGTCATCTGATTCGTCACCCCGTTTACCCAATTTTTCTTCAGGCTTCCTTAGCAAAACGACTCATCGCGGCGTCGGGGTCACAGTTGACCGCCACAAACACCGCTGATTCGTCATTCGCCAGTGAAACCGATTCGCTTGAGCAGGTCGCCGAAGGCATCGCGCTCATCCCGATTGAGTCGCGCCCCGTTTTCACCCACATCATATGTTGCCTTGTCCTCATTCTCGCTGCGTACAGCCCGGTTGCGGGCCTCTGCCGCCTGACGCAAACGCCAGGTCAGGGCCTCGTCCGCCAGACCGTCCAGATCCTCCTCGGCTTCCGCCAGCTCGGCATGAAGCCCCGCCATGCTTTCGAGTTTTGCGAATTCCTCCGCCAGGGTCAGGCTGGCCATATCCAGATCGCCGGGTTTTCGCACGCAGGGGCTAATAGCCACATGGCGCAGCGACAGCAGGTTTTCAAGGGCATCCGGTCCCAGAGCATAGGCAATTTCATCGCGCAGCCGCTCCGGCGCGTCGATTCCGTAGCGCAGGATCAGGTCGCGCAGATGCGCATGCTCCATGTCCTGACATTGCAGCCGTTCCAGGTTGACCTCGAATTCCGGGATCACCGTCGGGGTGGTGATCGCGGTGGCCAGAATCACCGCCTCGCGCACCCGGGCGAACTCCTGTTCCTCGGCCGCGGCCACGATCGAGGCCCGGGTGGTGCTGCGCGGCGGCGGCGGCGCGCCCCAGGGCACCCGCTGGCCGTCGCGAAACCCGCCCTGGGCACGGGAGCGCGGCTGGTAGCCACCGGGACGCTGGCCATAGCCGGTGCCCCCCTGTGCGCCGCCACCGCGGTTGCCGCGAAAGAGCTGAAAGCGCAGCTCCTTGATGTCCTCGGCATAGTGCAGCCGGATCGAAGGATCGCGGATCAGCTTGATCTTTTCGCGCAGGGATTTGTCCAGCGCCGCCTTGCGTTCCGGGCTGTCAAAGACGCGGCCTTCGGTCTCGCGGCGCCACAGCAGTTGCACCATCGGGATCGCCTGATCCAGCACTGCCTGCACCGCCTCCGGCCCCTCAGCGCGGATCAGGTCATCCGGGTCTTTGCCCTCGGGCATGATGGCAAACCGCAGACTCTTGCCGGCCTCCAGCAAGGGCAGCGCCATGTCGATCAGCCGCATCGCCGCGCGCAGACCGGCGGTGTCCCCATCCAGCGCAATCACCGGCTCGTCCGACATCCGCCACAGCAAATGCAGCTGATTGTCGGTGACCGCCGTGCCCAGGGGCGCCACGGCGGAGGCAAACCCCGCCTCGGACAGCGCGATCACATCCATGTAGCCCTCAGCCACGATCAGCGTGCTGCCCCGCCCCGAGGCCGCCCGCGCGGGACCGTGGTTGTAGAGGTTGCGCCCCTTGTCAAACAGCTCGGTTTCCGGCGAGTTCAGGTATTTGGCGTTGTCATTGGGGTCCATGGCGCGGCCGCCGAATGCAATGGCCCGGCCCCGGGCATCGCGGATCGGGAACATGATCCGGTTGCGAAACACGTCATAGGGCTTCTTGCCCTTGTTCGAGGGCTTGGCCAGCCCCGCACCGAGGATCAGATCATCGGCGACATCCTTGCCCTTGAGCGCGTCCCAGAGGTTCTGCCAGCCATCGGGGGCAAAGCCGATCTCCCAGCGATCCAGCGCTGCCGCATCCAGTCCACGGCGGGCCAGATAGGCGCGCGCCTCGCTCGCCCCTTGGGTTTTGAGTTGCAGGCGGAAGTAGTGCACCGCCTGTTCCATCACCTCGGCCAACTGCGTGCGGCGGTCTTGTTTCTCTGCCGCCTTGGGGTCGCGCTTGGGCATCTCAAGGCCTGCTTCGCTCGCGAGGATCTCCACCGCCTCCATGAAGGAGACATTCTCCGTCTCCTGCACGAATTTCAGCGCGTCGCCCTTGGCGTGACAGCCAAAGCAGTAATAGAACCCCTTGCGGTCATCCACATGAAAGGACGCGGTTTTTTCATGATGAAAGGGGCACGGAGACCACATGTCGCCCTTGCCCGGCTGGCTTTTGCGCTGGTCCCACATGACCTTGCGCCCGACCACGTCGGTCAGGCTGACACGGGTGCGCAATTCATCAAGGAATCCGGGCGGCAGCGACATTCACACAAAATCCAGTTGTGTGCGGGATGAGCGGCCCGGTGCGGGGCCGCCCAAACGCAGGTTCAGATCAGTTTCCAGAGAGGTTCTTCTTCATTTCCTGGATCTGGTCCCAGTTGTCGACGCATTGGGTCTCGAAAATCTCGCCCAGATCGATGTTCTTCAGATCGCGGCGCTTCATCTGATAGACATGCTGGGTGAGCTGCGGGATCGCGTTGGAGAAATTCTCCGGCCATTCGGGATCGCTGGCGCGGATGGTCTCTTCGACCTTGTCCTCGGCCACCCGGTCAAGCCGCGCCTGTTGCACGGCGGCCATCACCTGCCCCTGGTATTTGCAGCTTTCCTCCTTGCCCAGTTCGGCAGCGGAGAACGCGGGGGTGGCGAGAAGGGGCGCCGCGAGGGTCGCGGCGACAAGGATCTTGCGGATCATGGATCAGCTCCGGAATCAGTTTCGTGATCCCGGTTAATCTAGCCCCGTGCCGCCACGGCTTCCATGGCTCTTTTCAGATCGTGAACAAGCGTCGCCGCAAAAGAGCGGAACACCATGATTTGCAAGGTGTTTGGCCCCAGCCGCGTGATCGACGCCATCATGTGTTTCAGCTCGGTGCGGGCGGTGTGGCCGCGTTTGAACACCTGTGGCCGCAGATCAATGGGCACCAGACGGGCCATCACCTCCTCGGCGTGCGCGCCCTCCAGCCGCACCACCGCCCAGCCATCGCTAAGGTCGGTGAGTGCTGCATGCGCCGCCAGTTTGGGATCGGCCGCAGGGCCGACCAGCAGCGCCTGCGCCCGGCCGAACCAGATCGCGCGGGCCTCCGCCTTGCCGGTGGCGCGGTTGGGCGCTGGAAACCCCATGCCGTGCGCGGCGTTCAACGCATCGCTCAGCGGTTTCTCCTGCCCCTTGTAGGGCGCGATCAGGGTCATGGCGGCGGGGGTGTCCTCTGTGAGGGTCACATCACCAATGGTCAGCGGCACCAGCCCCGCGCAGGGGGTTTTAGCGGCAAGTTGCATCTCAGTCTCAGCCACGAACGCGCCCTCCCTCAGGGTCAAAGAACACAGGGTTCACCACTTCGCACAGGGTGTCGATGCCCCGCGTGTGATCCACCAGCCGGATGGTATCGCCCATCCGGTCCGGCCCGCCCGACAGCATCGCCAACCCGATCATATGTCCCAGCGTCGGCGAGAACCCCACCGATGTCACATAGCCAAGGTCATTGACCCGCTCCACCGTGGCGTCCGGGTCAAAGAGATGCGCCCCAGCGCTGAGCGCCTGCATCGCGCCCACGGGTTTGAGGCCCACAAGCCGCATCCGGTCGTCATCCATCAGCCCGTCCCGTTCCGACAAAGCCTCGCCCCAGCAGGATTTCTTTTTCGAGACCAGCCCCTGCATGCCAAGGTCAAAGGCGGTGGCGGTGCCGTTGATCTCCGCATGGGTGATAAAGCCCTTCTCGATCCGAAGCACATTCAGCGCCTCCATCCCGTAAGGACCACCGCCTAAGGTTTCAGCCCGCTCCAGCAGCAGGCGATAGAGCGCCTCGCCATAGCGCGCGGGCACCGCGATCTCATAGGCGTGCTCGCCCGAAAACGAGATCCGGAACAGGCGCCCGGCCACGCCCGACACGGTGATCGCCCCGCAGGCCATGAAGGGGAAGGTCTCAGCGTTGACGTCCTCATCCACCAGCGCGTCGATCAGATCGCGCGCCTTGGGACCGGCCACCGAGAACTGCGCCCATTGATCGGTCACAGAGGTGAACCGCACATCAAGATCCGGGCGCACCACCTGCGTGAGATATTCCAGATGCGCCATCACCTGCCCCGCCGCCGCGGTGGTGGTGGTCATCACATAGTGGTTTTCCCCCAGCCGCGCGGTGGTGCCATCATCCATGACAAAGCCGTCCTCGCGCAGCATCAGACCATAGCGCACGCGCCCGAGTTTCAGCGTGGAGAACAGATTGGTATAGGCGAGATCCAGCAGCTCTGCCGCGTCCGGTCCCTGAATGTCGATCTTGCCCAGCGTCGAGACATCGCAGACGCCCACCGCATTGCGCACCATGGTGACCTCGCGGTCGCAGGATTGCCGCCAGGTGCTCTCGCCGTCCTTGGCGAAATAGCTGGCGCGATACCACAAGCCGACCTCTATATTGGCCGCACCACGCTGCAGCGATGCCTTATGCGAGGTCAGATAGCGCTGCGGCTTGAAGCCCTGATCCTCGGCCCCTGCCCCCATCGCGGCAATGGATGTGGGCACAAAAGGCGGGCGGAAGGTGGTGACACCGGTTTCCGCAATGCTGCGCCCGGTGGCATCGGCCAGCACCGCCAAGGCGGCCACGTTGGAGTTCTTGCCCTGATCGGTGGCCATGCCCTGGGTGGTGTAGCGCTTCATATGTTCGACCGAGCGGAAGTTCTCCCGCGCCGCCTGCGCCACATCCTTGACGGTGACGTCGTTCTGGAAATCCAGCCACGCCCGCCCCTTGCCCGGCACCGCCCACAAGGGGCTGATCCGGTAGGGCGCATCGCTGGCCTCTGGCAGGGGAACAGCGTCAACCGATATGCCAATGCCGGCCAGTGCGGTGACGGCGGCCTGAGCCCCCTCGGCCAGCGCACCATGGGTGGAAAACACCCCATTGGCGGCCCCTGCGACCACCATGCCCGGCACCGCATCCGGTTTTGGCAGGAACGCCGCCAGCTCCCGGTTCCACTCCGGACGCGCGCCCATGTGGCAGGTCAGATGCACCGAGGGGTTCCAGCCGCCGGATACGGCCAGACAATCGGTTTGCAGCTTTTCCTCGCCATTGACGCTGCGGATGGTGACGCTCTCCAGCCGCTGCCGCCCGGCGCTGTCGCAAATCATCGCGCCCTTGATGACGGGGAATTCGCCACTATCGGGCGCGTCATGGCGGCTGTCGATCACGGCGGTGACATGCACGCCCTCCGCCACCAGATCCCGCGCGGTGCGGTGGGCGTCATCGTTGTTGGCAAAGACGGTGATCCGTTCACCCGGGGCCACCCCCCAGCGATTGAGATAGGCCCGCACCGCCCCCGCCATCATGATGCCGGGGCGGTCGTTGTTGCGAAAGGCGATGGGACGCTCAATAGCCCCCGCCGCCAGCACCGAGGCTTTGGCGGCGATACGCCAGAAACACTCGCGCGGGCGATGCGCGGTCTTCAGGGACTGGCTCGGCGGCAGGTGGTGCGAGACCCGCTCCAGCGCCGAATAGGTGCCGTGATCATAGACGCCGGTGACCGCGGTGCGGGTCATCAGACGCACGTTGTCCATGGCCTCCAGCTCCGCCAGCACCTCTGCCACCCAGACATGCGCGGGCTTGCCGTCGACCTCCTCAACCTCTGCCAGAAGACGCCCGCCCATGCGGCTGTCATCCTCAGCGAGGATCACATCCGCCCCCGCACGCCCCGCCGTCAGTGCCGCCATCAGCCCGGCCGGGCCAGACCCGATCACCAGCAGATCGCAAAAGGCAAAGGCCTTCTCGTAAGGGTCCTTGTTGGCCGCCCCGGACAAGGCCCCAAGCCCCGCCGCGCGGCGGATGATCGGCTCATAAAGCTTTTCCCACAGGGGCGCGGGCCACATGAAGGTCTTGTAATAAAACCCGGCCCCAAGAAAGGGCGCGGCCAGATCGTTCACCGCCATCACATCGCGCTCGACCGAGGGCCAGCAGTTCTGGCTCTGCGCTGCCAGCCCCTCAAACAGCTCCTGCTGGGTGGCGCGAATGTTTGGATCCCGCGCCGCGCCCTTGCCGGTGCTGACCAGCGCATTGGGCTCTTCAGACCCTGCGGTCAGGATGCCACGCGGACGGTGATATTTAAACGACCGCCCCACCAGATGCACATCATTGGCCAACAGGGCCGAGGCCAGCGTGTCGCCTTCCAGCCCCATGTAATCCTTGCCATTAAACGAAAAATTGATGGTCCGATTGCCGGACACCAGCCCCTTGCCCGTGATCCTCATGACTGGCCCTCCTCGATCGCAAGGCCCGCGTCCTGCGCCAGCGCCACGCCCAGCATCTCATGGGTGGCGGTGTTGCGCGAGACCTTCAGCCACGCCCCGCAGCCCATGTCATGCTGCCACAGCTCCTCCAGGGGTCCGGCGGGGTTGTCGCGCAGATGCACATGCGCGTCCCATTCCGCCACCCCATCCTCCAGAGCAGGCACCGGCAAGGCCGCGCCCTTGTAGGTGAATTCGCGCCGATCCCGCGCGCCGCACAGCGGACAGGTGATCCTCATGACAACCGCCCCTTCATCTTCTTAAAAATATCCCCGCCGGAGGCTCCCCAGCTGCGCCACAGGCGCTTAGTGCAGATTATGTTGCGCACCGGTGCCCTCCTCATCCATCAGACCATAGCCGCTGCGGAAGCGGTCCAGCTTGAACCCCGTGGCCGCCGCATGCGGGCGGTCGGTGGCGATCAGATGCGCAAAACAATGCCCCGAGGCCGGTGTCGCCTTGAAACCGCCATAACACCAGCCCGCATTGAGATAGAGCCCCTCGATCGGCGTATGATCGATAATGGGCGATCCATCCGGCGTCATGTCCATGATGCCGCCCCAGCTGCGCAGCAGCCGCGCTTTGGTCACCGCAGGCACCATGGCGGCAATCGCCTCCATCGTGTGTTCCTGCATCGGCAGGTTCCCCCGCGCCGCATAAGAACTGTAGAAATCCAGATAGCTGCCAAACACCAGGCCACCCTTGTCGGACTGGCTGATATAGAGATGCCCCTCGGCAAAGGTGATCACATGGTCGATCACCGGCTTCAGCCCTTCGGAGACAAAGGCCTGCAACACGTGGCTCTCGATCGGCAGGGTCAGCCCGGCCATCGCCGCCACCTGACTGGAGCGGCCGGCGGCGGCCAAAGCGACCTTCTTGGCCCGGATCGGGCCGCGCGCGGTCTGCACGCCTACCACCTTGCCGCCCTCGACATCGATGCCGGTGACCTCGCAGTTCTGGATCAGATCAACGCCAAACTGGTCCGCCCCGCGGGCATAGCCCCAGGCCACCGCATCATGGCGCGCGGTGCCCGCCCGGCGCTGCAACAGCGCGCCCATGATCGGGAAGCGATTGTTGTCATAATTCAGGAAGGGCACCAGCTTTTTCAGCTCGTCGCGATAGAGGATCTCCGCATCGTCCCCCTGGTTGATGATCGAATTGGCCCGCCGGATGGTGGCATCGCGCTGGCCGTCGTTGTGGAACAGGTTGAGAATGCCGCGCTGGGACATCATCGCGTTGTAATTGAGGTCCTGCTCCATCCCCTCCCAGAGCTTCAGCGAGTGGGAATAGAACTCCGAATTGCCCGGCAGGTAGTAATTGGCGCGCACGATGGTGGTGTTGCGCCCGACATTGCCGCCGCCGAGATAGCCCTTTTCCAGCACCGCGATATTGCGCAGGCCATGTTCCTTGGCGAGGTAATAGGCCGTGGCCAGCCCGTGACCGCCGCCGCCGACGATGACCACGTCATAGTCGCGTTTCGGTTCCGGGTCGCGCCAGTGGGCGGTCCAGCCCTTGTTGCCGGTCAGCCCTTCCTTCAGCACCCGCCAGCCCGAAAATCGATCTGAAATCCCCATGGCCCACTCCCCAAACACTGTCTTGCTGCCGCGCCATGCCGGATGGCCCGCCCTGTCGCCCTAGTGCTAGCGGGTTTGCGCGCCCGCTCCTAGCCCCACCAGCGACATCGCGGCAGTCTCTTGCGCAGATGGCCACGAACTGGGCACTTATGTCCAGTGCAATTTTAGAGCAAAATATCCGTGCCCCGGGCAAGCCCGGCCACAGGGGTGGGCACAATACGGACGGGCGCCTGACGGACGGGCACACCACACACGGGCGCGACACTGAAATGTGCCGCGCCCGCGCGTCGGATGCAAAGGGTGCGCTGCCGGCAAGACGCAAGCACGGCGCGGAGGCCTGACGACAGTAGCGGGTTACCCGTTTGCGCCGGTCAGGTCCTGCGCCAGCATCAGTGCGTTGCCGTCGGGGTCGTAAAAGGTCGCGGTCTTGACCATGCCCTCGACGACATCCGTCTCGCCATCGAATTTCACCGCGGCCTGCTCCAGCTGCTGCCGCGCCGCGTCCAGATCCGCGATTCCGAAGACCGGCACGCAGTTGCCGGGTGCGGGCCGGGTGTGCTCGCCCAGGCCAATGACAACTCCGGGCGTGTTGGTGCGGATCTCGGACCAGCCCGCGTCATCGGCATGATAGAGCAGCTCGAACCCCAGCATGTTTTGATACCAGTCGGCGCTGGCATGGCGGTCGGTGACGGACAGGGCAAGGGTGATGGTCTGGTCGACGGAAATAAGAGACATGGGCTTTCCTTATGATTCAAAATATACTAACTATACTTTATGGACATTAGGCTGTTTGTCAACATCACCTCACGGGCCTGGGCACTGCCGATCTTGTCGAGCCTGCATTCGGGTGTCGCCGGGCGACAGGCGCCGCTGCTGGCGGCGACGGGGGCCGGCAGGACCGCCTTTGCACAGAGCATGGATCACCTGATCGACCTGGGCCTGCTGGAGCGCAACCCGGGCTACGGCCACCCGCTGCGGCCGGAATTCCGGCTGACACCTCTGGGCAAGACGGTGGCGGCGCTTGCCGACAAGATCCGCGATGTTGCAACGGAAGAGGACTGGCCCCTGCTGCGCCGGTCATGGACGTTGCCGGTTCTGACATCGCTGCACCGGCCCAGCCATTTCACCGAGATCAAGCGGCAGCTGCCGACGATCACGGATCGGGCGCTGTCGCAGTCGTTGAAATCCATGGAGGCGCGGGACTGGGTCTGCCGCAGCGTCGATAGCGCCGCCCGCCCGCCACGATCAATCTACAGCGCGGTGAACACCGGGGGACGGATCAGTCAGGTCATCGCGCCCGACGTGGGTTTTGGCTAGCCAAGCGGGCCCGGTTTGCGGGGACATCGCCACTCCGCGACAACGGCACATCTCCCTCGGGAGCTGAAACAAAAAACGGCGGGGGGAGACCCGCCGTTGTTGTTAATTGCCGTCCGCGTGCCTCAGAGGCCCTTGGCGCGGTAGCTGGAGGCCACCTTGTCGATGGAGACCAGATAGGCGGCGGTGCGCAGGTCGGTGACGTCGTCACGCTCGTGCCAGACCTGACGCATGGACTGGTAGGCAATGCGCATGGTGTCATCGAGACCCGAGCGCACCAGTTCCAGCTCGCCCGCGCCGCGGAGGTATTTCTCCTTGAACTTGGGATCGAGCGACCAGGCCTTGCCCATGCTTTCCGACAGCATTTCCAGCTGATCGACCACCAGCTGGTGGCGCGCCTCTTCCTGGCGGCGCTGCATGCGGCCAAAGCGGATGTGCGACAGGTTCTTGACCCACTCGAAGTAGGAGACCGTCACACCGCCGGCGTTGGCATACATGTCAGGGATGATCACGACGCCCTTCTTGCGCAGGATCTCGTCGGCGCCGGCGGTCACGGGGCCGTTTGCGGCCTCGATAATCAGCTTGGCCTGGATGTTCTCGGCATTGGAGAGGTTGATGACCCCTTCCAGAGCCGCCGGGATCAGGATGTCGCAATCGGCCTCGAGATATTTGGCGCCGTCCTTGATGTAGCGCCCCGAGGGGTAGCCATCGACGCCGCCGTGCTTGGCGATCCAGGCGCGCAGATCCTCGATGTCGAGACCGTTTTCATCAAACAGCCCGCCGTCTCGCTCGATCACGCCGACGATCTTGCAGCCGTCCTCCTCGGAGAGGAACTTGGCAGCGTGGTAGCCCACGTTGCCGAGACCCTGCACGATGACGCGTTTGCCATCCAGCGTGCCGGAGAGACCGGCCTTGGCCTTGTCTTCCTCGTAGCGGAAGAATTCCTGCAGCGCATATTGCACGCCGCGGCCGGTGGCCTCGACCCGGCCAGCGATGCCGCCCGCATTGAGCGGTTTGCCGGTGACACAGGCGCGGGCGTTGATGTCGGTGGTGTTCATGCGGGCGTATTGGTCCGCCATCCAGGCCATCTCACGCTCGCCAGTGCCCATGTCGGGCGCGGGCACGTTCTGCGAGGGGTTGATCAGGTCGCGCTTGGCGAGCTCATAGGCAAAGCGGCGGGTGATCAATTCCAGTTCGTGTTCCTCGTATTGGCGCGGGTCGATGCGCAGACCGCCCTTGGAACCGCCGAAGGGCGCTTCGACCAGGGCACATTTGTAGGTCATCAGCGCCGCCAGCGCCTCGACCTCGTCCTGGTTCACGCCCATGGCATAGCGGATGCCGCCCTTCACCGGTTCCATATGTTCGGAATGGACCGAGCGATAGCCGGTGAACGTATGGATCTGACCGCGCAGGCGCACGCCGAAACGCACCGTGTAGGTGGCGTTACAGACGCGGATCTTCTCCTCAAGTCCAGGCGGCAGGTCCATCAGCGCCACCGCGCGGTTGAACATGAGATCCACACTTTCGCGGAAGCTGGGTTCTTTGAGATTGCTCATGGGATGATCCCGTCCTTCTGAAACGACTCAAGGAGTTATGGTGCCCCCCATCTATGCAGAGAACGTTACGGACTGCGACCATTTATCCCGGGCTTTTGCACAAATTTTCGGCAGTTTGAAAACGTTAGCGGAAACGAATCGGAAATGAACACCGTTTCCCGGCGCTCCGGCGGATTGTTTCCGGACCGCAAACAACCGCGCGGCGCTTGTTGGGATTAGCTTCAAACTCTTCTGAAAAGTGCCATTTGCGGCGCGGAGCTGCCCCAGTTCAGCCATCTTTGTCAATCAATCCTAAAGAGCGGCACCACGTCCGCGCGACACCAGCTGTGCAGCCCTGCCTTCTGCGAGTCACCGCCCGCACCAACCGGGCAGACCCGCACGGCTTGGCAGCCTTTTGGAACGGGACGCGTGGACCATTCTGACCGCGACAAGGGGATGCACGGGATCGCGCCGGGTTCGCGCCGGGATCCTGCGGGCCGATGGAAAGTATGGACACATGACTGTGAGTTTCTGGACGACGACAGCTCTGGCCGGAACAGAGCGCCTGAACAGCTGGCGGGCGCGCGGACGTGCGGGCCTGAGCCGGTTCCGCGCCGACGAGAGCGGTGTGCTGCAATACCCGATGTTCGTGACCCTCATCTGCATGCTGGCGGTGCTTGGCATCGGGGTCGACCTGGTGCGCCTGGAGCGCGACCGCACCCATGTGCAATACGCGCTGGACCGGGCGGTGCTGGCGGCTGCCGACCTCGATCAGGAGCTGGAACCGGCGGCGGTGGTGCAGGACTACATGAGCAAATCCGGCGTTGGCGAATACTACCGCACCCCGGATGCGCAGGTGACGCCCACCTCGAAGCGGGTCTCTGCCAGCGTCGATGCCGATTTTGATCCCGAATGGATGCAGGTCGCCGGGGTCAAGGATCCGCTGCCGCTCTATGCGGCGGCCACCGCCGAGGAAAGCATCGGCAATGTGGAAATCTCGCTGGTGCTGGATGTGTCCGGCTCCATGCAGCACAACGACCGGCTGGTGAACCTGAAGCTGGCGGCCAAGGAATTTGTCCAGACCATGTCGGACAATACCGAGGACGACAAGATGTCGATGTCGATCGTGCCCTATTCGACCCAGGTGTCGATGCCGGCGCAGTTCCTCGACCAGCTCTCGGTCGAGGACGCACACGACGTCTCCTACTGCCTGAATTTCGACAGCAGCGATTTTTCCACCACCAGCCTCAGCACGCTGAAGACCTATGAACGCACGATGCATTTCAGCATCTGGAACACCAGTGACCAGCGCGATAACAATCGGCATGTCTACCAGCCGACCTGCGCTTCGCATGATGACAATCCGGAGCGCACGACGATCCTGCTCGAAGACGATGTCGACACGCTTCAGGACTATATCGACGATTTCAACCATTCAGAGAACACGTCGCTGGACATCGGCATGAAATGGGGCGTTGCGCTGCTCGACCCGTCAGTCCAGCCGATCATCTCGGCCCTGACGGTGGGGGAGGATGCGCTGGTCGACGCCAAGTTTGCCAGCCGTCCCACCAGCTACTCCGACACCGACACGCTGAAGGTGGTGGTGTTGATGACCGACGGTCAGAACACCCACCAGCCCCGGGTCAACGACAGCCGCCGCAGCGGCAATTCAGAAGTCTGGTACAATGAGGACGCGAACGTCTACTCCACCTACAATCCGCAGCGCTCCTACAACAAATACTACTGGCACAACAAGAACCGCTGGATGGACCATCCCTATGGCAATGGCTCCTACGAGGACGAGGTCTGCACCGGCACGGTCTATAACGGCTACTGCTACTACGGGCGCTGGAAGACCGTGACCGTGGACGAACCCGGCACGGCCGAGGAACTGAGCTTTGCCGCGCTGTTTGCGGATACCCCGTTGCAGTACATCTACTACTACCTGTTCTACGACTGGATGAATTTCTACGACGCCCGGGACGAATGGTACTACGACGTCTACAACTCTGTGGGCGCCAGCGCCAAGAACACCCGGACGCAGGCGATCTGCACCGCGGCCAAGGAAGCGGGCATCATCGTCTTCACCATCGGTTTCGAAGCCCCCTACGGCGGCCAGGAAGTGCTGCGTCAATGCGCCAGCTCCGACTCGCATTACTATGATGTGGACGGGCTGGAGATTTCGGACGCCTTTGCCTCGATCGCCTCTGCCATCCGCCAGCTGAGGTTGACAGAATGACCCGCCGCCTGCCCCTTCGCCTGCGTCTTGCCTCCTGTCTGCGCCGCTTTCGCCGGCACGAGGAGGGCGTTGCCTCGGTCGAATTCGTGGTGGTGTTCCCGCTGCTGATGATGATCCTGTTCTCCTCGGTGGAGCTGGGCGTCATCACCCTGCGCCAGGTGATGCTGGACCGGGCCGTGGACCTGACGGTGCGCGACATCCGGCTCGGCACCGGCGGCAACATGCAACATGACACCATCCGCGATGCGATCTGTGCCCGCACCGGGCTGGTCACCACCTGCACGCAGTCGCTGCGGCTGGAAATGGTGCAGCTCGATCCGTTCAACTGGGCCGGGGTCGACACCACCCCCGATTGCGTCGAGTCCGTCGAGGAGGTCAATCCGGTCACCACCTTCGTCAACGGCGACTCCAACGACCTGATGTTCCTGCGCGCCTGCATGAGCTTCTCGCCGCTGTTTCCCTATTGGGGGCTGGGCGACAAGTTGCAGAAAGACGGTGACGGGCGCATCCGCCTCTATGCCGCCAGCGCCTTTGTACAGGAGCCAAAGTAGATCATGTTTCAGCGTATTCTCCCTGCCCTGCGCCGGTTCCGGCATCGCGAAGACGGTCTTGTCTCTGTCGAGGCGGCGCTGTCGCTGCCGCTGCTGCTGATCGTCTTTGCCGTCTCCTACACGCTGTTTGACCTGTTCCGGCAGGAGGCGGTGAACAGCAAGGCGACCTATACGATCGCCGACCTGATCTCGCGCGAGACGACGGCGCTGAACGACGACTATATCGACAGTATCTATGCGCTGTCGCAGGCGATGATCCGCTCCGACACCGAGATCTCGATGCGGGTGTCGGTGGTGCGCTGGGACGAGGACACCGATGCCTATTACGTCGACTGGTCGGTGGAACGCGGCGACGAGATGGACGTCTGGACCGACGACACCGTCAGCGGCATCGCCGACAAGCTGCCGATCATGCCGGACGAGGAACGGGTGATCGTGGTGGAAACCTGGAACGTGGTGGAGCCGGTCTTTGCGGTCAATATCGGCACGCAGAACATGTACAACCTCGTGTTCACCCGCCCGCGCTTTGCCTCTCAGGTGGCTTATGAGGGCTCGGTCATCAGCGATGGCCCGGCCCATGATGACGAAGTGGATGACGCGATCCTGTAATGCCGCCCCCGCGGCGGGATCGCCCCACATCACAGAGGTGCTGTCTGGACATGGCACATCGGACCGCCGCGCAGAATGCCGGCGGTCCATTTGGTTTGCGCCCCCCAGACGCGCGCTAGCTGTCGCCGTCGGGGGCAAGCGGGTCGATCACCAGATGCGGCTGCCCGTCCGAGGTCCGTTCGCGGCTGTGGCCGTCGGGTCCGATGACACCGCTGATGCGCCGGCGCAGGTTGGAAAACCGCGTCGAGGTGACAACATCCACGGGCTGATCCAGATCCAGTTCCAGCCGGACCCAGCCGGGCCGCCCCGCCGCCGGGGTGGCGCGGATGATCCGCGCGGTGAAGGGCTGCGACAGGTAGCGGCCCGCCACCCGGGCGCCGAGGGCAAGGCGCTGCGCCCGCTGCCGGCCCAGCATCGCCGCGCAGGCGTTCCAGTCCCGAAAGCCAAGCGCATGCGCCACATGCTCCAGCGCCGCGCTGTGGGTCACCGGGGTGCCGGCGTCGGCCTGCTGGCGACGCCAGTCGCGGGCGCGGGCCTTCGCCTCGGCAAGGGAGGGGAGAGCGGGTTTCATGCGCGTCCCTCCATCCCGGCGCGGCGCGCGGTGGCGCCCCTGTGTGACCGGCGCCGCTGCCACAGCACCGCAAGGGTCAGCAGCAACAACAACGCCTCTGCCGCCGGGGCCGCCAGCCAGATGCCCCCCTCGCCGATCCGCGCCGCCAGCACAAAGGTCAGCGGGATCGAGAACAGATAGGGTTTGGACAGCCCCAGCACCGCCGCCCGCACCGCATCCCCGATGGCCTGGAAATGCATCGCCACCATCATCAGCGGCCCCGCCAGCACGAACAACGCGCCCAGCACCGGCAGGATGCGCGCCACCTCGGATATCACCCCCGGATCGGAGACGAACCAGCCCGCGATCCACCCGGCCCCGAGGCTGAGGGTCGCCTGCGTCACCGCGCAGTAGATCAGCGCGATCCAGATCGCGAGCCGGAGGCTCTGACGCACCCGCGGCCCGTCGCCGGCGCCAAAGAGATTGCCGGTGATGCTCTGCATCGCGTGCGACAGCCCCAGAAGCGGCAGGAAGGTGAAGGTCAGAAGCCGGGTGATCACCCCGTAGGCCGCGACGGTCTGGGCGTACTCCGGGGTGCGCAGCCATTGCAGCGCCACCATGATCGCCGCCGATCCCAGCGCGATGCCGATGAAGTTGAGGCTCTGCGGTGCGCCCAGCGCCAGCATCCGCCCCCAGCCCGCCAGCAGGCTCTGTTGCCACAGCACGGCCGGGCGCAGCACCGTCTCGCCGCGCAGCCGGAACCCGAGGATCAGCGCCAGCGCTAGGGCCTGCGCCAGGGCGGTGCCCAGCGCCGAGCCCGCCACGCCCATTTCGGCCTCGGCAATCAGCAGGTAGTTGAAGGCGATGTTGGAGAGCGAGACCACAAGGCTCATCAGCGCCATCAGCCCGGCGCGGCCCTCGTTGCGCAGCGCATCGGAGTTGACCGACAGCACAAACAGCAGCGGCGTACAGCCCACGGTGATGCGCAGGTAGGTGTGGCCCATGGCGGCCAGTGTGGCATCGCCCCCGGCGGCGGCCTGCGTCACCGCATCGCCCCAGAGCACAAAGCCCACCATCAGCGCCACCGCAACCGCCAGCGCCAGCCCGTGCGCGCCGGCATAATCCGCCTGCGCCGCTGGTGTGTCGCCCGCCCCGAGGTGTCGGGCAAGGCGGCTCGACATGCCGCTGGCCACCAGCGTCGCCAGTGCCACCACCAGCATATAGGCGGGAAACATCAAGGTGACGGCGGCCAGCGCCTCCGGCCCGACGAAATGGCCGAGAAACAGCGCATCGGCCACCGTGAGACACCCGTTCATCCCCATCACAAAGATGATGGGCAAGGCGGTTTTGGCATAGGTCGGACCCAATCGTCCGGTCAAAAAATGGTTGGTGGGGGAAGACGTCATATCCCCGATCTCCTCTTGCAAGAGTCGCGCAAGAACAGGATGGAGCCCGCATTACCACCCGCGCGATATGCGTGGAGGATGATCGATAGACAGAGATGTCCGCAGAACTTCACCAAGGCCAAGGGCCCGCAGGCGGCGGGGGTCTGCACCCCTGCCCCAGCGCTTAGCCCCTGCCCGGGCCTGCGTCAAGCCTGTCGTTTAGAGCGGTGCAGATGCGCGACACGCGCCAGAAGGGAGCTGACGGCGCCTGAACAGCGAATTGTCGAAATCTGCCAGAGTTCCGATTAGGCTGGGCGCATTCATTTCGGAGGAGGAAAAAGAATCATGGATGATTTTGAAGAAGTTCTTGTCGATTTTGACGACACCGGCGCCGAGCCTCTGTTTGAGGTTCCTGCGGAAAATGACGCCAAGGGCATTCAGTACAACGCTTATTGCCTACACCACAAACGATCCATCACGGGCTGGACCACGAGCAATTCGCAGATCCACTACGCAATCTATTATCATATGCGCAGCAATCCGGGCCACAGCATCCGGGTCTATCAACGCGTCACCTGAACGAGACATGCAGAGGCCCGACGCCCCGGGGATGTGGCGCGTCGGGCCAATACCTCAGCCCGCGTCGCGTTCGACCATCATGGCGGCGAGGATTTCGGTCATCGTCTTGGTCTGCGAGCCCGGCGTCACGCCGCCGATGCCGATGCGGCGGCCCATGCGCCACCAGAGGCCGGGATACCAGCAGCGCGTGCCCGGGGTCTTGCTGCGCATCAGAAAGCCGTTGGAGGGCTTGAAGGCAAAGAACCCGCGATCCAGCACCTCAAGGTCGGCGATGCGGATGATCTCGGTCCCGTCGGAGCAGCGCAGCCCCTTGGCCGTCAGCTCGATATGATGGGCGGTGGCCTGCCACATGCGATGGCCCATCCAGAGCGCACCGCCCGAGACCAGCAGCAGAAACCCCTGCCAGGCCAGCCCCGGCGCGCTGGCCATCGCCACATAAAGCGTCAGCAGCCCCAGCCCCACCAGCATGGAGACCCCCATCACCCGGCGTGCGGGCGAGGCCGCAACGGTGGCAAAGACCTCGTCAGTGTCATGCGGGCTGGTCATGGATCGCGTCTCCCTCAGATCGTCGTGGCAGGGGTAGCGAAAAACATCCGCCGCGAACAGCCCTATTGCGCGTCCTGGCGGCGGGCGCTGACCTCGTAGCCGCGCTCTTCGGGTTCGTCGTCGACCAGCGCTGTGGGAAACCCGTCGGCCAGCACGCTGACACCCGCGACCTCCTCCAGCCGCTCGATGATCTGGTCGGACTGCGCCCGCTCGCCAAACCGCGCCTGCCCGTCCGCCATGATGCGGATGATCTCGGGCGACAGCTCCAGCGGCACGTTGTGACGATCCGCGATGTCCTGGAACAGGCCGATGTCCTTCATCACCAGATCCATGGTGAAATTCACGTCGCGCGCGCCGGAGAGGATCAGCTGGCTTTCGGTCTCATGCACAAAGCTGTTGCCGGAGGAGACCCGGATCGCCTCGTAGGTGGTGGCCATGTCCATGCCGGCGGCCTTCATCGTCACCATCGCCTCGCAGAGCGTCAGCAGATTGGCCGTGGCCAGGTAGTTGGTCATCACCTTGAGGGTGCTGGCGGTGCCGAGGTCGCCGGTGTGCAGAACCCGCCGCCCGAGGATGGTCATCAAGGGCAGCACCCGGTCGAAGCCCGCGCGCGGACCGCCCACGAAGATGGAGATATTGCCGGTGTCGGCCCGGTGGCAGCCGCCCGAGACCGGACATTCCATCGCCAGCCCGCCGCGGGTCTCCACCAGCTCGGCCAGCCGCGCCACCTCGGCAGCGTCGGTGGTGGACATCTCGATCCAGATCTTGCCGGCGCGCACCTCCGGCAGCATCTGGCGCAGCACCGCGTCGCAGGCGGCGGGCGACGGCAGGCAGGTGATCACCACCTCGCAGGTCGCCATCAGATGCGCCGGGCTTTCGGCCAGCGTGGCGCCCCGGGCGACAAAATCGGCGCATTTCACCGCGTCGAGATCATGCACCCGCAGGTCGATCCCGTTGCGCAGCAGGCTGCCCGCCAGCTTGCCCCCAACATTGCCCAGGCCGACAAATCCGACCTTCATTGCATCGCTCATGATCTGCGCTCCCTGCCGCCCTGTTTGCCCCAGCCTGACCCGCCGCACCGCCGCTGGCGCGTGTGAAAACGACATCGGCGCAGCGCCCGGTGCCGGGAATGGAGCAGACGCCCCTCCTCTGCACCCATGCACAGCCCCGGTGAGCCTGTGCAGATTTTACCGGGCACAAGATCCGCCTATCTTTGGCTCAGCAACCTCTCATCAGGAGAACCCCCATGTCCCTGCGTCCAATACTGGAAACACGCGCCGCCCAACCGACGATGGAGGGCGCCGGCGTGCATCTGCACCGTGCCTTCGGGTTTCAGGACCCCAGCGAGCTGGATCCCTTCCTGCTGTTTGACGACTTTCGCAACGATCACCCCGAGCTCTACCAACAGGGCTTTCCATGGCACCCCCATCGCGGCATCGAGACCATCACCTATGTGCTGGAAGGCTCCGTCGAACATGGCGACAGCCTCGGCAACACCGGCACCCTGGGTGCGGGCGATGTGCAGTGGATGACCGCCGGGTCCGGCATCCTGCATCAGGAGATGCCCAGCGGCAACCAGAAGGGCCAGATGCACGGGTTCCAGCTCTGGGGCAACCTGCCCGGCAGCCAGAAGATGTGCGCGCCGCGCTATCAGGACGTGCAGGGCAAGGACATCCCCGAGGTGATCGACGACGACGGCACCCGGGTGAAGGTGATCGTGGGCGAATTCTGGGGCAAGCGCGGCCCGGTCGACGGTATTGCTGCCGATCCGCAATATCTCGATGTCTATGTGCCTGCGGGCGTGAAAAAGACCTTCAAGATCGACACCTACCGCCGCGCCTTCGCCTATGTCTTTGACGGTCAGGCGGCCTTTGCCGATGCCTCGCGTCCCACAGGCGTGCTGCTGGAAAAAGAGGTCGCAGGCCAGGAGGTCAACATCCGCGACATGTCCGGCGACCGCACGCTGGTGCGCTTTGGCACCGGCGACGAGATCACCGTGCAAGCGGGCCCCGAGGGCGTGCGCTTCCTGCTGATCTCCGGCGCGCCCATCGAGGAACCCGTAGCCTGGCACGGCCCCATCGTGATGAACACCCAGGCCGAGCTGCAAAAGGCCTTTGCCGAGCTGCGCAACGGGACATTTATAAGGCCCGCTCACTGATCGGGAAAACCGGTGCCCACTTTTCCCTGCGAGCGGCGCTGGCCCGCCCCCTGATCCGGAAAACCGGTGCCCACTTTTCTCTGTGAGCGGCGCTTCAGCGCTGCTCACTCTTCATGTCGCAATAGCCCACAACAGACGCGGATCGGGTCAAGGGGGCCAGCGGCCCCGCCCGGCACGGGCGGCGTGCCCTTGACGCGCCCAACCTCATCACACTTAAACGCGGCTCCTGAGGGCAGACCTGCCCCTCAGGACCGTCTCAGCAGCCTTGTTCTAAAACGCCAGCGCCAGACACTCCGGCCTGCAAACAGCCATCACCTCGCCCCCAGCAGAATAAAAGCGCGCGGAAGCGCTCCGCTTGGCACCCTCAGCCGCGCTGCGCATCCCAGATATAGGTGACCTCACCAGCCTCGCTCGCCTCTCCCGGGACAAAACCGCATTTCTGCAGCACACGGGCAGAGGCGGCATTGTCCGCCATCACACCACCGGACAGGATCACAGGCTGGCCACGATACAGGTCCTGAAGCGCGCGCAGCATCTCGCTGGCGTATCCCTGCCCCCAGGCCGCCCGGACAAAGAGATACCCGAGATGACGCAGGCGATCACCGGCAGCCCCATGCGACAGGATCAGCAGACCGATCGCCTCGCCGGCCCGGGTGGATAGCACCACGACCTCCGCCTCCTGCTGCACCCCGTCCAGCAGCGCGCAACGTGCGGCATCCGTCTCCAGTCCCTGAAACCCGTCCGGCAGATAGGCCACCACCTCGGGTTCGAAAAGCGCTTCGCGATCCTGTGGCGACAGTCGCGCGAGGGGAACCGCCCGCAACCGCTCCGACTGTAAGGCCAACAGTGCCATGTGACCTACACCCCCACCGATTTGCGCACCATGTCCCAATAGAGCGTCTCCACCTCCACCAAAGACAGCCGCCCGCCGTCGCGATACCACGTCAAAACCCCATTCAGCATCGCAATCACCGCGAGTGCCGCGATCTTGGTGTCGGGCACCTGAAACAGCCCCTGCGCGACGCCAGCCTTCAGGATGCCCTCCAGCTGATCCTCATAGGCGCGGCGACGGTCTTCGATCCTGGTAAAGTTCTCTTCTGTCAGGTTACGCAGCTCCATATAGGCGATAAAAACCGCATCCGGGCGTTCCAGATTGTAGCGGATGTGAAACCGCACAAAGCCCTCCAGCTGCCCCATCACATCGACCGGCACCTCTTCTGCGGCCCATGCGGACAGCAACCCCTCCATATGCGCCTGCATCAGGTCGAACAGCAGGCTCTGCTTGTCAGCGGTATAATTATAAAGCGCCCCGGCCTGCACCCCGACCGCGCCCGCAATCTGACGCATGGAGACGGCGGCATAGCCGTGACGGGCAAACAGCTCCTGCGCTGCGGCGCGGATACGGGGGCCGGTGATATCGGAATGAGAACCTTGGGTACGTGCCATAGACCCAAGGTATCTGAACATCTGTTCAGATAAAAGCACCATGGCGTGCTGCGCGGATTAACTTGTACCCGCAGGCGCATTTGTGCATCAAGGGCGAAATCCCGGACCGAACACGCGGTATTGCCATGCCTGCCAGACAGACCACCCCGATGCCTCTTGCGCCCCGACTGGCGCGCCTGACGGTGCTGTCGGCCTGTGCCCTCCTGAGCGTGACGGCCGCCTGCTCGCGCGTGCCTCAGCTGGAGGACCGCCTGCCCGCGGATCTGCGCAGCCAGCCCTACCCGCAGCTGCTGCCGCTCGATACCGCGCTGGCGCAGCAGCCGCTGCCCGAGGAGGAAAGCGCCGAACTCTCGGAGGCGCTGGATGCCCGCGCGGACCGGTTGCGCAGCCGGGCGGAGGCGCTGCGCCGCCGCCAGCCCTGATCCGCAGCTTCACCGTGTTGAACATTGCACCGCCGGGCCAGAGTCGCTAAGGCGACATCGAACCCATAGATCGTCAAGACAATAAGGACCTCCACTATGACTGAACCGCTTCGACTGGGGATTGCAGGTTTGGGCACGGTCGGCATTGGCGTGGTGAAGATCATTCGCCGCCATGCTGCCCTGTTGGAGGCACGAACTGGTCGTCCGGTGGTCATCACCGCCGTCTCCGCCCGCGACGCCACCAAGGATCGCGGCGTGTCGCTGAAGGACTACGCCTGGGAGACCGATCCGGTTGCACTGGCGCGCCGCGATGACGTGGATGTATTTGTCGAACTGATGGGCGGTCACGAGGGCCCCGCCAAGCTTGCAACCGAAGCGGCCCTCGCCGCGGGCAAGGATGTGGTCACCGCCAACAAGGCGCTGCTGGCCATCCACGGTCAGGCGCTGGCCGAACAGGCCGAGGCCAATGGCCGCGTGATCCGCTTTGAGGCCGCCGTTGCGGGCGGCATCCCGGTGATCAAATCCCTGACCGAGGGGCTGGCGGGCAACGAGATCACCCGCGTCATGGGCGTCATGAACGGCACCTGCAACTACATACTGACCCGGATGGAGACCGCCGGCCTGCCCTATGCAACCGTGTTCAAAGAGGCCGATGACCTGGGCTTTCTCGAAGCCGACCCGACGCTGGACGTGGGCGGCATCGACGCCGGTCACAAGCTGGCTCTTCTGGCCTCGATCGCATTCGGCACCAAACCCGCCTTTGACGATGTGAAGCTCGAGGGCATTCAGCGCATCGCCATCGAGGACATCCGCCACGCCGCCGACATGGGCTACCGGATCAAACTCTTGGGCGTGGCGCAGCGCTCCGCCCGCGGGCTGGAGCAGCGCATGACCCCCTGCCTTGTGCCCGCGAATTCGCCGCTGGGGCAGCTGGAGGGCGGCACCAATATGGTGGTGATCGAGGGCGACGCCATCGACCAGGTGGTGCTGCGCGGCCCCGGCGCCGGTGAAGGCCCCACCGCCAGCGCGGTGATGGGCGATGTGCTGGACATCGCGCGCGGCTTGCGGATTGCCACCTTTGGTCAGCCCGCGGCCACCCTCTCCGAGGAACCCGCCGCCCAGACCGGCCTGCCGGCGCCCTACTACGTGCGCATGGCCTTGCAGGACAAACCCGGCGCGCTGGCCAAAGTGGCTTCGGCGCTGGGGGATGCGGGCGTGTCGATCCACCGGATGCGCCAGTATGACCACGCGACCACCGTCGCGCCGGTGCTGATCGTGACCCACAAATGCACCTCCGCCATGCTGGACCAGGCGCTGGAGGCACTGGCGGCCACCGGTGTGGTCGAAGGCGCGCCCGTGGCGCTGCGCATCGAAGAACTGTGACATTGCTGCCCTAAGATCGGCGCATGCGGACCGGCGGCTGGCAACGCGCCGCCGATCCGCGCCAGAGAAACGCAAAAGACGTGTTGTTAGCGACACCAGCCCTGCCGCAGCCTTGCCCCTTTGGGGCCGGGCGGGCTATGCCGGGCTGGATCGCGCAAGTTTGAGATAGGAATATTGGGAATGACATCGACCACCGCCGACGCGCCGTTTCATGATCGCCTGCTGTCCCTGGGCCTGGCCCGGGTTGCGGAACAGGCCGCCCTAGCCTCTGCCCCGCTGATCGGGCGCGGCGACGAGAAGGCCGCCGACCAGGCCGCCGTGAACGCCATGCGCGAGCAGCTGAACCTTCTGGACATTGCCGGCGTGGTGGTGATCGGCGAAGGCGAGCGCGACGAGGCGCCGATGCTGTATATCGGCGAGGAAGTGGGCACCGGCAACGGCCCCGGCGTCGATATTGCGCTGGACCCGCTGGAAGGCACCACGCTGACCGCCAAGGACATGCCCAACGCGCTCACCGTGATCGCCATGGGGCCGCGTGGTTCCATGCTGCACGCGCCCGACACCTATATGGACAAGCTGGCGGTTGGCCCGGGCTACCCTGAGGGCGTGGTCTCGCTCGATATGTCGCCGCGTGAACGGGTCGAGGCGCTGGCCAAGGCCAAGGGCTGCGCGCCCTCGGACATCACCGTCTGCATTCTGGAACGCCCCCGCCACGAGGCGATGATCGCCGAGGTGCGCGAAACCGGCGCCTCGATCCGCCTGATCACCGATGGCGATGTGGCCGGCGTCATGCACTGCGCCGAGGCCGAGGTCACTGGCATCGACATGTATATGGGCCAGGGCGGCGCACCCGAAGGTGTGCTGGCGGCGGCGGCGCTGAAATGCATGGGGGGCCAGATCTTTGGCCGTCTCTTGTTCCGCAACGACGATGAAAAAGCCCGCGCCGCCAAGGCCGGTATCACCGATCTGGACCGCATCTATGCCCGTGACGAGATGGTCACGCAGGATGTGATCTTTGCCGCCACCGGCGTCACCGGTGGCTCGCTGCTGCCGCGCATCAAGCGCCAGCCGGGCTGGGTCGAGACCACCACGCTGTTGATGCGCTCCAAGACCGGATCGGTGCGCCGCATGACCTACCGCACGCCGCTGAGCGCGCATCAGTAATCCTGATCGGGCCGCGGCGCTTGCAGCTGCGGTCGGGATTTAGGTATTTGGGAAAAGATGAAAGGCCGGGTCCCGCGCGGGTCCGGCCTTTTCTGCAAAAAGATCGGGAGAGTGGATTTGAGTTTTCTGGGTGTTGAGACCTCTCTGACCGGGCGGTCCTGGATCGGTCCCGGTGTGGAGCAGGCCCGTGCTGGTGAACATCTGGCGCAGGAAACCGGCCTGCCCCCGGCGGTCTGTCAGGTGCTGGCACGGCGCGGTGTTCCTGCGCATGAGGCAACGGGATTCCTGACACCGCAACTCAAGGAGTTACTGCCCGATCCGCGCCGGATGAAGGACATGGAAACCGCCGCTGCGCGGTTCCTGCACGCGGTGGAGCGGCGCGAGCGGATTGCGATCTTTGCCGATTATGACGTGGATGGCGGATCGTCGGCGGCGTTGTTGCTGGTCTATCTGCGGCAGATGGGTCAGCAGGCGACGCTCTATATCCCCGATCGCATCGACGAGGGCTATGGCCCCAATGACGAGGCGATGGCAGCGCTGGCGCGCGATCACGACCTGATTGTCTGTGTCGATTGCGGCACGCTCTCGCATGGGCCGATCGCGGCGGCCAAGGGCGCGGATGTGGTGGTGCTGGATCACCACCTCGGCGGCGAGACCCTGCCCGACTGCGTGGCGGTGGTGAACCCCAATCGGCAGGATGAAGACGGCGATCTGGGCTATTTCTGCGCTGCCGGTGTGGTGTTCCTGATGCTGGTGGAGGTGCGCCGTCAGGCCCGTGAAAAGGGGCTTGGCGCGGGGCCGGATCTGATGGCGATGCTGGATCTGGTGGCCCTGGCGACGGTGGCGGATGTGGCGCCGCTGATTGGGGCCAACCGGGCGCTGGTGCGGCAGGGCCTCAAGGTCATGGGACAGCGTCAGCGCGCAGGATTGGTGGCGCTGGCGGATGTGAGCCGGATGGATTCGGCGCCCTCCACCTATCACCTCGGGTTCCTGCTGGGTCCGCGCGTCAACGCAGGCGGGCGCATCGGCAAGGCGGATCTGGGTGCGCGGCTGCTGTCGACGGATAATCCGCATGAGGCCGCAGCCCTTGCCGAACGGCTGGATCAACTCAACACCGAGCGGCGCGACATTGAAAACGCCGTGCGCGCCGCCGCCCTGGAACAGGCCGAGGAGCGTGGCTTTGACGCGCCGCTGGTCTGGGCGGCGGGCGAAGGCTGGCATCCGGGCGTGGTGGGCATCGTAGCCTCGCGCCTGAAAGAAGCCACCGGTCGCCCGGCGGTGGTGATCGGACTTGATGGCGATGAGGGCAAAGGGTCGGGACGGTCCGTGTCCGGCATCGACCTTGGGGCCTCGATCCAGAAGGTCGCGATGGAGGGGCTTTTGCTCAAAGGCGGCGGCCACAAGATGGCGGCGGGCCTCACGGTGGCGCGCGACCAGCTGGAGCCTGCAATGGCGCGGCTGGCGGAGCTCCTAGACAAACAGGGCGCGGGTGATCTGGGCCCGGCGGATCTGAAGCTGGACGGGATGCTGATGCCCGGTGCTGCCACGGTGGAGCTGATCGAGCAGATCGAACAGGCCGGGCCGTTTGGGGCCGGAGCCCCTGCCCCGCGCTATGGTTTTCCCGATCTGGCGGTGCGCTTTGCCAAGCGGGTTGGGGAATCGCACCTCAAGGTGAGTTTCACCGATGGTATGGGCGGCAACATTGACGCCATCGCCTTTGGCGCGTTTGACACGCCCCTTGGGCCGCGCCTGCTGGAGCATGGCGGCGCGCGGTTTCATGTGGCCGGACGGCTGGAAGTGAACACCTGGGGCGGCCGCCAAAGCGCGCAATTGCGGCTGGAGGATGCGGCGGAGGCCTGAGCCGCGCCAGATCTGGCGGGGATTTTGCCTGTGGATAAGAATTTTGCGCCGCAGGCGATTTTTTCGCTTGCGGCACCGGGCGCAAAACCCTAAACAGCCGCTCACACCAAGAGTGCTCCGTTCGTCTATCGGTTAGGACGCCAGGTTTTCAACCTGGAAAGAGGGGTTCGATTCCCCTACGGAGTACCATTTTCTCCTCCCGTAAAAATTTGATGCGCATCCCGTGTGGATGTCGCGATTGCGCTGCTCTGTCTTCAGATGCGGCGCTTAACGCGTTGATATAAATGCTATTATTCGGAAAATTCGGGCTGTCGCAAAAACTTTGCAGTTTGTGCATTTTTCCTCTTGCACGGCCCGGGTGGCTTCAGTAAACACCCGCTCACACCAAGTGTGCTCCGTTCGTCTATCGGTTAGGACGCCAGGTTTTCAACCTGGAAAGAGGGGTTCGATTCCCCTACGGAGTACCATTTTTCATTTTGAAAACTGGCACGTTCCACCACTCACGCACGCCCTATTTGCATGCGCGGCGGGGGATTATCCTGTTGAGGAAATCGCCCGCCGCAGGTGTGTGAGCGCCTCTGCCTGCTCCTCCAGATCGTTGAGACAGGCCCCCAGAACCACCCCATTATATGCCCCGGCGCGACGGCTGTAGGTCGAGAGCGATTCCGCCCCCACCCCGCCCGCGCGGGCTGCCGCGGTGATGGCCTGATCGCACAGCTCCGGGCGCAGGTGCAGCACCACTTGCATGCCCGCGTGATGATCCTCCACGTGACCCACATCGGCAAAATCCCGGCGTAAGCGGTCGATGAGCGTGCGGTGTCTTTCGGCGTAGGTGCGGCGCACGCGGCGCAGGTGGCGGTAGAACTCGCCGCGCTGCATGAACTCTGCCAGTGCCGCCTGCGGCATGGCGCTGGCCCGCGCGCCCTTCATGCGCATCGCCTGCGCAAGCCGGTCGATCAGCCCCTCGGGCGCCACGATGTAACCCATCCGCAGGCTGTTGGAGAAGATCTTGGAAAAGCTGCCGATGTAGACGGTGCGCCCCTGCCCGTCGACGCCCGCCAGCGCCGGAATCGGTCGGCCTGCGTAGCGGAACTCCGAATCGTAATCGTCCTCGATGATCCAGCCCTGCGACTGCGCCGCCCAGCGCACGAACTCTTGCCGTCGGCCCGCACTCATCGCGCCGCCCAGCGGATATTGATGCGAGGGGGTGAGCACCACCACATCGGTCTCATCCCCAAGCCTCGGCACCTCTGCCCCCTGCGCATCCAACGCCAGATCGCGGGTGCGGCGGCCCTGTGCCTCGGCAAAGCGGCGGATCGGCGGGTAGCCCGGATCCTCGACACCGACGCGGCCCTCAGCCGAGGCCAGCGCATGCAGGCAGATGTCCAGCGCCTCGGTCGCACCAGAGGTCACCAGCACCTGTTCGGGACGTGCCGCGATCCCGCGCCAGTCGCGCACGTGGCTGGCGATGGCCTGCCGCAGCTCCGGGTGACCAAAGCGGCCACAGCCCGTCAGCATGTCCTCGGGCCGGGTCCGGCACAGGCGCGCGACGCATTTCGCCCAGGCACGATGCGGAAACAGCCGCATATCGGGCTGGCCCGCCTCCAGCAGCAGATCGCCGCGTTCGCTGAGTTTGGGCGCAGGGGCTGCGGATGCGCCCGGTGACAGCTCCACCTCACCCATGGCGCAGACCGTGTAACCAGAACCGCGACGCGACGCGAGATAACCTTCTGCGACGAGCTGTTCATAGGCGGTGACCACCGTGGCCCGCGCCACCCCCAGATCCCCCGCGAGCGCGCGGGTGGCGGGCAGCCGGGCACCGGTCTCAAGCGCGCCGGAGCGGATACGGCCCCGAAACGAGGCACAGATCTGCTCAAAGATCGGCACATCTGACGTGCGATCCGGCATGAAGGCGGGCGTGTCACCGGGCATGGAATTGGTCCGTTCAGAGTGATCCAAAGCCAAAGCTATGCCTCAGCCAATTTGCACACAAGCAAAGACCGGACACATGGCCCGGCCTTTTGGTCGCGTTTGGCGGGATCGCTACTCGGCCGCGTGATGCCCGCCATAGGCGCGCAGCTCCACGAAGGTCTCGTTATAGCAGGCGCCATCCCCGATATCCGTGCGCACCTCCACCGGGATCAGCGCATTGGCGGTGAGGCCGGTTTCGGAGCTGATGCGCCATGTGCCCTTGGGGGCATAGACCACCCCGCGCTGCATCGCGTCCGAGATCTTCAGACGGAAGGTCACGGCCCCACGGGCATTTGCCACCTCGACCGTGTCGCCCTCCTCAAGCCCGCGCGCGGCGGCGTCCTCGGGGTGGACCTCGATGCTTTCGGGACCGGCAGAGAGCGGTGCGCTGCCGAAGGTCGCGTTGATGCGTTTGTCGGAACTGGGCGTAATCAGCACCAAGGGCAGATCCTGCGGCACCGGATCAAAGCGCGGCACGCCAAAGCCGGTTTCAGCCTCCAGCGCGGCGCTGAAGAGTTCAATCCGGCCGGTTTCCGTGTCCGGCGTCACCGTATCGCACAGGATCAGCGCCGCACCGTCGCTGTTTTGCATTTCCAGCGCCCGGTCGGTCGGCATCTGGCTGGGTGGGCGGCCCTCAAACTGCGGATGGCTGGCGTCCATGGCGTCATCCATCAGCTGCACGTCCGAGGCCTGATGGGCGGCTTCGGTATAGCCAAAGCGCGCCGCCAAACGGCGAAAGATTTCCGTATTGGGCAGGCTCTCCCCCACCGGCGCGATCACCGGCTCGGCGCGCTGCACGTAGTTCTGACCATAGGCGGCAAAGATCTCGTCATGTTCAAAATGGGTCGCGGCAGGCAGGATCACGTCGCAATAGGCCATGCTGTCGGTCATCACCACGTCACAGCCGACGGTGAACATCTCCGGCTGGCTGAGCGCCGCAATCATGCGGGCCTGATCCGGATGGGTGGCCACGGGGTTGTGGTTGTAGATCATCACCGCATTGATCGGCGTGGGCTGGTCCCGGTCCAGCATCAGCCGCGCCACGTCGAGGATGTTCACAACCCGTGTGTCGGGGTCGATCAGGTGATCGCCTTGCAGTCGCGCCCGGGTCTTGGGCGAGGCAAGGCCGGATTTGGCCACCACCCCGGCCCCCAGCCGCCCGTGTTGACCCAGAAGCGCATTGAGCGCCATGGCCGCACGCAGGCCGGACCCGCCGGAGCGGCCACGCTCCATCCCGTTGCCGGTGGAGGTCGCGAGCCGCTCTGCCGCCTGCATCCAGTCGGCCAGTTGCAGGATGTCGCGCACCTCAAGACCGCAGATTTCTGCGGCGTCCTCAATGGAGTATCTGCGCGCCTCGGCCATGTAGGCCTCTGCGCCATGCACCCACTGCGCGATAAACTCCGCATCAAAGGCCCCGCGCCGTTCCAGCTCTGTGGCGAGCGCATGGGCCAGCACCACATCGGTGCCCGGTTTGACCTGAAGATAAAGGTCAGCCTGCTGCGCGATCTTGATGCGCTTGGGGTCGATCACCACCAGCCGCGCGCCCTTGGCCCGCGCGGCCTTCACCACACGGGTCAGATGCAGGTTGGAGACGGTGACATTGTTGCCCCAGACCACGATCAGATCGGCGTGCTGCGCCTGCTCGGGCGGCATGCCGGGCGCGTTGCCATAAAGGCTCTCGTAAGCGAGGCTGCGCACCCCGCCGCAGAGCGGGCCCCGGTTCATCCGGGTCGCCCCGAGGCGATAGAAGAACCGCCGATCCAGCGAGCCGCCGGCCAGTTCGCCATGCGGGCCAGCATAATTCAGCGGCAGGATGGATTGAGCGCCATGGGCGTCGATCGCCGCGCGAAAGCCCGCCACCACCAAGTCCAGCGCCGCATCCCAGCTGATACGCTCAAACTGATCCGACCCGCGTGGGCCAACCCGCCGCAACGGATGGGTCAGCCGCGCAGGGCCGTGGACAAAATCGGGATAGGCGCGCGTGACCTTGTTGCAGACCACTCCGGCGGTAAACGGATTGGCGTCAGAGCCGCGCACAGAGGTGATCTGATCGCCCGTGACCTCAACGCTGAGGCTACACGTGTCGGGGCAATCCAACGGGCAGACGCTGGGCAGGATGCGCGGGGTGGCGGCGGAGGGGGAATGGCTGGACATGGCTGTGCTCCACGATGGCTGTGCCCCCGGGGTAGCGCAGCGCAGGCCCGGTCAAAAGCTCCAATAGAGGCCAATCCGGGCAGACCAATTTTCCGCAGCCCCGTTTTCACAACGCCAGTGCACAGCAGCCCCCTCCGACGGCCGCCCCCCCGGCGCGCGATCTCACAACAGACCCCACCCGCAGCGTCATTGCGGACGGGCCAGAGACCTTGGCAGATTGGGATTGAACGGATCAGGCGGAGCGGCTGTCCGGCTCCACCATCTCCGTTTCCTGATGCGGGGTGTAGAACATGTGCTGCGCCTTGCCCGCCCGTTTGGCGGCATAGAGCGCCACATCGGACTGGTGCAGCAGCACGGCCGCATCGGGCTGCGCCATGGAGGTCGACAGGGTGGTGCCTGCCGAAGCCGAGATCTGGCAGCTCTCGGCACCGTATTGGATCGGCTCTTCGAGGCGGGTGATCAGGCGGCAGGCCAGATCGGACAGCCGCTTGCGATCCAGCAAGCCTTCGAAAATAATCACAAATTCATCGCCACCAACGCGCACCACCGTGTCGGACTTGCGGGTGCACTCGACCATGATCGCCGCCACGCGCTGCAACACCGCATCGCCTGCCGCGTGGCCGTAGGTGTCGTTGACCTGCTTGAAGAAGTCGAGATCCACATGCATCAGCGCAAAATCGCGCCCGCCCAGGATCAGGCGGTTGAGCACATGATCCATGGCGCGGCGGTTCTTCAGCCCGGTCAGCGTGTCGGTAAAGGCCTGTTCCTCGGCCGCGATCTTGGCCCCTTGCAGGCGCAGGTTCAACTGGCGCGAGGCCTCCATCGCGGCGGATTTCGCCTCTACCAGATAGAGCATTTCGATGGTCAGGTCGGTGGGCGAGAAATCCTGGCTGGTCAGGTTGAAGTCACGCACCGCATCCAGCACCGAAATCCCGAACGACAGGTTGATAAAGGCCCCCTGCCCGTTTGGCAGCGGCACCAGCACGCCTTTCATGCGGGTGTGCGGCGCGGCGCGCAGCTGGAAATGCAGCTTGGTGCCCGCGGTTTCCATCAGATCCGAAATCGTCTTGATCCAGCGCGGGCGTTGCAGGTCCAGCACATCAAAGAAGGGCTTGCCGGTCCAGCTGTCCTCGCCCGAGAGCTTGTGCAGGGTCGGCCCGTGGCTGAGCACCTGACCCTCGGCGTCGATGATGACATGCATCGGGCACAGTTGGTTTGCAAACCCGGCGAGATCGTCAAAGCTCATCATAGTGTATGCGCTCCCAGATCGAAGGTCCGCCCCTCGGCAAATTCGCTCTCCACCAGGGTGATGGAGATCACATCCGCCCCGTCCTGGCTGCCGGATTGCTCCAGGAACACAAGGGCGCCGTAGTCATCGGCCATGGCGCGCAGCACGCCGGTCATCACCTGGGCATATCCGGGCACGCCGGGCTGGCACAGCAGGTCGAATTGCCCCGGCGCCTGTTCGATCAGCTCCAGCCCCGGCAACCGCAGGTCCGACACCGCCAGCCGGGCGCGATCCGGCAGGTCATCCAGCGAGTGCAGGAAATCGACGTAGTTCACGCCGCCAAAGCGCAGCAGGCGGCGCAGGGCCTCGACCTGGGGGTTGGAGACCAGAAAGGTCCCCACATCCTCCAGGATCTCGGGCAAGGGCCGTTCCAGATTCTGCTCCACGGCGCGCAGCATGCGCTCGGATTGCTCTTCCGAGTAGACAAGCATCGCTTCGAACTCGGTAAACCCAAGCCCGCTCGCGTCCATGATGTCCGTCCAGCGTCCTGTTCCATAGGTGCTGGAGACAAAGGCCTGGACAGCTCTGTTAATCAAACCGTGCATACGGTTGTTCCCTACTTCACCCTGACCCGATCCTAGGCGAGCATGCTTAAGAAAGGCCGAATAGCTAAAATTGAACCTGCATTTGAAACAGGGGACCCCCCCGTCATTGCCCCGCCCCTGCGCCGTCCCGCAGCGGTAATAACCCGCTGGCCGGTGACCTGGCGCCACGGCTGTTGCATTCCCCTGCCTGCATGTTTTCCAGTTATGCCCTCTACAGCCTGCGTCGTAAATGATGCGTAAAGCTGCCGGGAGAGGTGCCCAAAAACTCGTATCCTGTCTTCGCGTTTGATCGTTACGCGGGCATCATAAGACAAGAAAACCGCCCGCTCCAACCGATTATTGGCTGGTGCGGGCGGCATTTTGCGGAAAACTGCCTGATTGACCGGAATCCGGACAGAACGTTAAAAATCCGTTGGCGCGCCGCCCTCGGCCTTGCGGCGTTCGACAAAGGCGGCGAGTTCCTCGCGGATGGCCGGATCCATCGGCGGCTCCTCGAATTCGCCCAGAATCTGCTTGAACATCCCGTGGGCGCGTTCAGCGGTCCAGGTGGCGCCGGCGGCTTCCCAGGCCTCATAGTTGCGCCAGTCGCTCAGGAACGGCTGGTAAAAGGCGGTGGCATAGCGGTCCTGGGTGTGCTGGATGCCGAAGAAATGGCCGTCGTTGCCGACCTCGCGGATCGCATCCAGCGCGATCTCGTCCGGGCCGGTGGCGTTGATCACCGGATCCATGTAGCGCTGGATCATCTGCAGGACTTCGCAGTCCATGATGAATTTCTCCGGGCTGGCGATCAGCCCGCCCTCCAGCCAGCCCGCCGCGTGATAGACCATGTTGGTGCCCGACTGCACCGCCGCCCAGAGCGAGTTGGAGGTCTCCCACATCGCCTGCCCGTCCGGCACATTGGCGGCACAGACCCCGGAGGAGCGCATCGGCAGGCCGTAAAAGCGGGCCATCTGGCCGGTCATCTGGGTGGAGCGCATGTATTCCGGGGTGCCAAAGGCCGGGGCGCCCGATTTCATGTCCACGTTGGAGGTAAAGGTGCCGATGGCGCAGGGCACGCCGGGGGCGACGTATTGGAACAGGGCGATCGCACAAAGCGATTCGGCCAGCGACTGCGCCACAGCGCCTGCCATGGTCACCGGCGCCATCGCCCCCGCCAACGTGAAGGGCGACACGATCACCGGCTGGCCGCGCCGGATCAGCCGCAGCGAGCCGTCGATCATCGGCTCGTCATGCTTCAGCGGCGAGGTGGAGTTGATATTGGTGTACATATGCGGCTTGGCGTCGAATTCCTCATGGCTGAGGCCGCCGGCGATGCGCACCATCTCCATCACATCCTCGACCCGCTCCTTGCCCAGCGAATAGGCATGCATCACCTTGTCGGTGAGGGTCAGCTTGTCATAGAGCACATCGAGGTGGCGCACCGAGGCATGCAGGTCTACCGGCTCCACCGGGTAGCCGCCGGCAAAGTGGATACAGTTGAAATACTGGGTCAGCTTCAACAGGTTGCGGCAGTGTTCGCGGGTGCCGGGGATTTTCTGCTTCAGCTCCATGTCCCAATAGTTGGGCGGCGAGGAGACATTGCCGAACAGCATCGTGGTGCCGCCGACATGGAGCGCTCGGTCGGGGTTGCGCGGCGTCAGGGTGAAGTCGCGCGGGGCCTTGGCCACCATCTCCATCACGAAGTCGCGGTCCATGCGGACCAGTTCGCCCTCGACCTTGACGCCGGCCTGCTTGAAGATCTCCAGCGCCTCGTCGTTGAGGAACTGCACGCCGATTTCCTCGAGGATGCGCATGGCCCCGTCATGGATGGCGGCGATGCCCTCTTCGGTCAGCGGCTCGATCGGACGGTCGATATTGGTCGGAGGGTTCCAGGGCATCTGCTCCAACGTGGCGGTGCCACGGCGTGCCGCCGCCCCCGCCCTGCCGCCACCGCGGCGCTTGCGTGCAACTGTCTCCGACATGATGCCCCCTGTGATGCCTGGTTTTCCGTTCCCTCTTACTGTGCCCCGGCGAGAACCAGACACACCTGTCCATTACCGACACGCGATGTCGCTTTCCCGCCTATATATGCCGCGAAATTCAGGTCGCCGGGCGTCGTCAGGCGGGCTGGTCCCCTGCTGCCAGCCAGTCGGGGATATGGCCGATGTTCGGCAGCACTACATCCGCAAGGGGCGCGAGGTCCCCGGCACTGGCCATGCCGGTCAGCACCCCGATCGTGCGCATGCCGGCCGCGCGGCCCGCGATCAGGTCATGGCGGCTGTCGCCCACCATCGCGGTCTCCTCGGGGCGCACCCCCTGTGCGGCGCAGAAGGCCAGGAGCGGCTCCGGGTCGGGTTTGGCGCCATAGCCGCTGTCGGCACCGATCACCATGTGGAAGTGGTCGTAGACCCCGGACCGGGTCAGGTGGCGGCGCGCCGAATGTTCGCCGTCATTGGTCATCACCCCAAGCTTCAGCCCGCCTGTGCGCAGCGCCGCAAGATAGGGCGCCAGCGGCACCGCCTGCGCCAGCTCCGCTTCGGCGGCGGTGCGGATCAGGTAGTCGGCCAGCGCGACCCGGTCCATGTGGGGCACATGCGGCGCCAGCACCTCGGCCACCTCGTCATTGGTGCCGGCGATCACCAGGCTGTCGGGGCGAAACGCCGCCGTGGCAAGATCATAGCGCACCGCCGCGGCCATGGCGGACAGGCGCTGGCCGTCCCCTGCGGCCAGGTCGGTCAGCATGGCCTTGGCCCAGCCGTTCCAGGTCATGGCGAAGTCGAACAGCGTGCCGTCCTTGTCAAAGAGAAGCGCGGAGAGGGTCATGGGGCATCCTTGATCGGCCAATGTGATGCGCCTGCGCTTATCACGTCCAATGCACCTGTTCACCCCCGGGCAGCATCGCGCGCGCCTCGGTGAGGGCGGAATAGCCCACCTCCGCGCTGTCGCAGAAGGCCATCACCCAGGCGTCATCCATCAGCAGGAAATCGAGCACGGCACCGAGGAACGCCGGATCGTTGACCCGATCGCGCAGATCCGAGATCGACGCCCCGCTGGAGCCGAGGAACACCGGCAGCAGTTCATCGCTGCTGGCCAGCCAGCTCAGCGCTTTTAAGCCCAAAACCTCGGCGTGATCGGCGGAAATTGGCATATCGGCCTCCTTGTCGACACTTTTACGTCAATTTGCACTAACCCCGAAAGGGTTTGTTAACCAGTCTCATCAACACTCAAAATTAACTCATAGCCGAAAATGAAGGTGTTTCGCCGTGCAAGGCACGATCCTGGTCATAGATGGGGTTTCCACCAATCGCATCGTTCTGAAGGTGCAGCTGACGGCCGCCTGCTATCACGTATTGCAGGCCGACAGCCTGGCCAGCGCGCTGGCATTGGTGGCCGACAATCGCCCGGATCTGATCCTGACCGCGATGTCCCTGCCCGATGCCGATGCCGCCGGCATCAAGCGCGCGATGGCGCAGATCCCGCAGATGGCCAATGTGCCGGTCATCGCGCTGAGTGCGCAGAACGACCGGTCGACCCGGATCATGGCGCTCTCGGCCGGGATCGACGAGGTGCTCCCGCAGCCGGTGGACGACATGATCCTCCAGGCCCGCATCCGCAGCCTGTTGCGCATGCGGTTGCAGGACGAGGACCTGCATCTGCGCGAAGATGGCGTGCCGTCTTTCGTGATGCCGCTGAAAGAGGCAACCGGCACCGCCCCGCTGCCCCAGCCGACGGCCCGGGTCGCCCTGGTCTGCCATGATCTGGCGACGGCGCAGAAATGGCGCCACCGCCTGGCGGGCGAAGTCGACCACGACCTGCGGGCCTATACCGTCGACGCGATCCAGGATCTGATGCGCAACCCGGTGCCCGATGTGATCGTGATCGAGCTGAACGAGACCTGCGCCGGGCTGGCCCTGCGGCTGCTGGCGGATCTGCGGGCGCGGATCAGCACCCGCGACAGCGTGGTGATCGCGGTGCCCAACCCGGCCGATGCGATGATCGCGGCCGAAGCACTTGATCGCGGTGCCCATGACGTCTTGCACTGTGGGTTTCAGGTCGACGAGCTGGCACTGCGGATCTCCAGCCAGCTGCAGCACAAGCACCGCGCCGAGGTGATCCGCGACAACCTGCGCAACGGTCTGCGCGCAGCGATGGAGGACCCGATGACCGGGCTCTACAACCGCCGCTATGCCAAGCCCTTTCTGGAGCGGGTGGCCCAGGATGCACAGGATCGCGGCGAGAGTTTCGCGGTGATGATTGCCGACCTCGATCATTTCAAGCGGATCAACGACCAGCACGGCCACCCGGTCGGGGATGCGGTGCTGGTGGAGGCGGCCCGCCGCCTGAAGGCGGAACTGCGCGGCGGCGACCTGCTGGCCCGGATCGGCGGCGAGGAGTTCCTGGTGGTGATGCCCGCCATTCACGCCGGTGACACCGCCGCCATGGCCACCCGCCTGTGCAATGCCATCAACGCCAGCCCGTTTGCACTGCAGGGAGGCCCCCAGATCCCGGTCACCGTCAGCATTGGTGCAGTGGTCGGCGGCGGCGGGGGCGATGGCTGTCCGGACCTGGCGGTCGAGGAGCTCTTTGCGGCCGCCGACCGGGCGCTCTATGATGCCAAGAATGCGGGCCGCAACCGCACCGCGATCAAGGCGCCGCCGCGCACTGCCGCCGCCTGAGCCCGCAGGACCGCCCCTCCCGCCGATCCGCCCGCCGCAACCGGCCTCGATGCGGTGGCCGGACACACGGCGCCATATGCCGCGACCTGTTGGGGAGCGTGCATCGGATCCGTGCACCGGGCCACATCCGCCGGTTGTCGAAACGCCGCCCGCCCGATAGCCTTGTGCCATGGCATTCACATTGGACACTCCAACCACGGCCCAGGCCCGCCAGATTGCTGCAATCTGGGCGGCGGGGTGGCATGAGGCACATGGTGACATCGTTCCCGCGGAGCTGCGTGCCCTGCGCACGCCGCAGAGCTTTCACGACCGCAGCCTGAGTAACCTGACGCTGACGCGGGTGGCCTGCGACGGCGCCGAGGTGCTTGGCTTCTGCATGGTCAAGGACGACGAGATCTACCAGATGTATGTCGCGCCCCAAGCGCGCGGTGCCGGCGTCGCCGCCGCCCTGATGCAGGATGGGGAAACCCGGATACGCGCGGCCGGACATCACCGGGCCTGGCTGGCCTGTGCCATTGGCAACACCCGCGCGGCCCGCTTTTACGAAAAATCGGGCTGGAGCCATGCCGGTCGGCAGGTGGTGGATCTGGAGACCGCAGAGAGCGCTTTTCCGCTGGAGATCTGGCGCTTTGAAAAACCGCTCGGCACCGGTGCCGCCCCTCTTGCCCCTGGTGCCTGACCGCCGATCCTGCCCCCCCCTGAGAGATGCGAGGCCGCCGGGCAGACGCCCGCTGAGATGAGCCGCATCCCCGTCAGGGATCGGACGGCGCGCCCCTGACCGCCCCCGCATGGGGGCGCGCGGCGGGGCCTCAATCCGCGCGGGTGTCGCGCCCGGACGCAGCCCCGTCCTTGCCGCCCGGCTGACGCGGCTTGCGGAACCGGGCGATGTGTTTTTCCACCCGATCGGCAAAGGCGGCGCGCTCTTGCGGGGTCATGGTCTCCAGCTCGGTGATCCAGGCCTCCTGCATGGCGCCGCGGAACTGCTGGATGGATTGCGCCTGTGCGTCGATCCGCGCCCGCAGCACCGCCACATCCAGCGGCTCCGCCCGGATCACGCCGAGCAGGTCGGTCAGTTCCGCGATGCGGCGTTCGACGATGTTGTCAAACGGCCCGTCCGCCAGCTGCCGCAGCGCCCGGCGCTGCTCCGGTTCAAAGCTGCGGTACATCACTGCGCCGATCGCCTCGGCGGCGGCGGGCGGCGGCGGCGCCTTGTGGCGGGGACGACGGGGCCCGTCATCGCGCAGCGCTGCCCCGGCCACCAGCCCGACAACCGCCAGGTTGCCGGCGAGCGACAGGGCAAACACCGCCTTCAGCCAGCGCGGCATCCGGGACGAAGCTCTGGGGTCTGATGTCTGTGTCATTGCACATCCTCGGCCAGAACGCTGGCCAGATCGAAGGTTTCATAGGCCGCGTAATCGGCACTTACCGTAGCGGAGGCCGCGAGACTGTCGAGCCCCGGCGCGCCCAACAGCGCCTCCGGCCCCGCCACGCCGATCCACAGCCCGGTACAGCTGGCCGCCACCAGGCCGCCCACCGCGGGCCATCCGCCGAGGGCGGCCAGAAGCAGGCCAAGCGGGCTCCGGTTGCGGTTGGCAGCGGCAGGTCCTGGCGTCGGCGTTGCCCGGAGCGCCTGTTCTGCCGCGGCGGCGGCGGTGATCGAGGACATCAGCCCGTCGGGCACCGTGTCGGGACGTGTCGCACGCGCCTCGGCAAAGAGCGTTTCCAAGGCGTCGACGTCCTGCTGCTGGTTCTGGTGGTTCTCGCGATCAGCCATCTTGATACCCCAATTCCTCTCGACGACCGGCCAGAGCCTTGGCCAGTGTCCGTTTGCCGCGCGCGGTCAGGCTTTCCACGGCCTCCACGCTGATCTCCATGATCCCGGCGATCTCCGGGTTCGTCAGTTCCTCGATGTGGCGCAGCACCACCGCCTGTCGCTGCCGCTCCGGCAGGGTCATCAGCGCCGCCTGCAAGGCATCGTGGCGGGCGCTGTTCTGAAGCGTCTCCGCCGCGCCGGCAGCGGGGTCCGGCGGTTCGGGAATGGCATCGAGGTCCACATGACCGCCGCGCGCCTTGCGCTTGACGTCGATGCAGAGGTTCATCGTCACCCGGTAGAGCCAGGTCGACACCTGCGCCTCGCTCGGGCGCCAGTCCGGCGCGACCTTCCACAGGCGCAGCATCGCATCCTGGGTCACGTCCTCGGCCTCGGCGCGGCTGCCGAGCACCCGCGTTGCCACGCCCAGCACCCGGGGCGCATGGCGCCGGGTCAGTTCCGTGGCGGCGGCGGGATCGCCATTGGCATAGAGCACCAGCAAGGCGTCATCGCTGGCCGGCGCCTCTGCCGGCGCAGGCGCACGGGGGGCCGGTGCCGACGCAGCCCGTCCGAACCCCATCATGGATGCCCCCCCGGTATGGGAAGGCAGGTGTTTGACGGTCCGCATATGCAGTCTTGCGTCCGGATCCGACTTACTCCGCGTCTGCGCCGTGATCCCGTTTGTCCGGGCCGCCACGGTGATGTTTCTTCTTCATCACGGCATCGAGGATCGCCTGCGCGGTATCGAACTCCGCCTTGGAGATCGTGCCATTGCCGTCGGTGTCTGCCCGCTCCAGGATCCGTTGCGGCCCCCGGTGCTGCGGCATTTCCTCGGCGCTGAGCGCGCCATCGCCGTTTTCGTCGAACCGTTCGATCATAGCATCGGTGCGTTTGGCAATCCTTTCCTGCGCCCGGGTCGCCAATTCTTCGGCGCTGAGCAGCCCGTCCCCATCCGCATCGGCCGCCGCAAAGCGTTTCTGGCCCTGGGCGGCCAGTTCGGCCTGGCTCAGCGCGCCATCGCCATCGGCATCCAGCTGTTCAAAGGTCGGACGCTCGCGGGCGGGGCCAAAGCCGGGCTTGGCAACCGCAAGGGTCGCCGTGGCGGCGGTGGAGAGCGTGAGCAGAGTGGCAATCAGGATCTGTTTCTTCATCACATCGTTCCTTCTATCAGCCTCAGCAGCACCATGCTGCCCGATGTAGAAGTGAAACGGGCCACTGGCCGTTTTCCGTCGCGAGGGGCGCATTTTTCTGTTACGGCCGGTTTCGACGTGGCGTCACCTGCCCCCGCCGCGTCACCCGGTCACAGCGAAATACACCTGTGATTTGCATATTTGGTCCAATGTATTGAAACTGAGCATTGCCACAGAGGGAATTCTGCCCGGATTTCGATGCGGCTATTTAAGGTGACGGAGCTTCGAGATGACCCAGACGCACGGCCTCGCCCAGCAAGAGACGCTGACCGACGACCGCCCGACAAAACCCGCACTCTGGAACGGCTGGCGCCAGCGCTGCCCCAAATGCGGCGAGGGCAAGCTGTTGCACAGTTACCTGAAGGTGAATGACAGCTGCGCAAACTGCGGGGAAGAGTTTCACCACCATCGCGCCGACGACGGGCCTGCCTATCTGACCATTCTGGCGGTCGGCCACATCATGGCGCCCCTGATGCACTATATGGCGTTTGAATGGCGCCCCTCGCCCTGGGTGATGGCCTCGGTGTTCTCGGTCACCTGTATCGCCGCGTCGCTCTATCTGCTGCCGCGGCTGAAAGGCGTGGTGGTGGCCTATCAATGGGCAAAGCGCATGCACGGGTTCGACAAGGCCGCACGATCCGCCGGCTGATGCCGCATCGCTGACGCCCCCCCGTGGCCCGCGCGGGCGTGCGCGCCCGGGGGCAAGACGGGACCCTCGGCGAGGGCACCGGCGCCTGCCCCGCCACACGGCCGCTGCTTGCCCCGGGGTTGCGGAATCAGGTGCCGCTGCCCCCGTTTCGCGGCGTCGTTTGATCAAAATCCGGTGCCGCCCCTTTCCTTTCCCTGCCAAAGACAGGAAACTGCCGCCAGCCCCCGGCGGGCGCAGCATCGGCGCGACAGGACCCTTGGCCAGAATCGCTTGGGCCGGATCGTTTGGGCCAGATTGCTTGGGCCGGTCGGGCCGGTGAGGACAGGAGGACCAAAGCCATGGCAGGCACCCCAGGCAATTCAGGCCGCGTGACCGGGCCGCACGGCGGCATGCCCGTGGACAAGGCCGCGATCCGCGATGCCGCCACGGTGATCGCGGTGCGCGACGGCGACAGCGACGATCCGCGGGTGCTGATGGGGCAGCGCGGGGCCAAGGCGGCCTTCATGCCCAACAAATTCGTGTTTCCCGGCGGGGCGATGGATCACGGCGACCGTCACATCCCGCTGGCGGCAGACATCCCGCCCCCCTGTCGGGAGCGGTTGCAAGCCGATGGCGGCGCCGAGGTCTGGCAGGCGCTCTGCGCGGCAGCGACGCGCGAATTGTGGGAGGAAACCGGGCTGATCCTGGGATGCCCCGGCACCTGGAGCGGAGAGGTGCCGCCCGACTGGCAGAGCTTTGCTGCCAGCGGCCATGTGCCGGATGCCTCCGCGCTCAGCTTCGTGTTCCGCGCCCTGACCCCGCCCGGCCGGCCGCGCCGCTTTGACGCGCGGTTCTTCCAGGTGGCCGCCGAATCTCTGCTGGGGGACCTGGATGATTTCTCCCGCGCCTCGGACGAGCTGTCCCATCTCCAGTGGATTCCGCTCAGCCAGGTGCGGCGCTTTGATCTGCCGTTCATCACCGAAGTCGTGCTGGCGGAGGTCGCGGCCAACCTGCGCAGCGGAACCCGCCCCGAGACCACCCCCTATTTTCGCAACGACGACGAGGAAAGCCTGTTCCTGCAGTTGCACGGACGACCGATGGCGGGGCGCGATTGACCCAGCCGCGCGGGTCACAACCACAGGCGTCCGGCGGCCTCGGCGGGCGGCGGCGCTCCCGCGCCTTCGGCTGCACGCCCTTTGTGCCAAAGGGCGCACCGCCAGTCAGTCTTGGGCCGGGCAGCCAGCCCCTTTTGAAAAAAGGGGCTGGCTGCGGCACCGCGCGGGACGCGCGGTGCCGGGCCCAACGGGAGCACGGTGCCCCTTTGCAAAAAGGGGCGCAGATGCGACGGGCGGGAGCCCACCCGGGCGACACAGCGCCACGCGGATGCGGCTCGCCGCTGTCCGTTCAGATTGCCAGGATCAGGGCGAGGATCGACAAAACCAGAAGCCCCATGCCGAAGATCTCTCGCCGCGTCACCTCCTCGCGGAACACCAGCAGGGACGCCAGCAGAGACAACAGCAGCTCCACCTGCCCCAGCGCCTTGACATAGGCCGCGTTCTGCAGCGTGAAGGCGAGAAACCAGCAGAAAGACCCGCCCATGCTGGTCAGCCCCACCCAGACCGCCACCCGACGTGCCGCCCAGACCCGTGCAATCTCACCCGGGTCGCGCAGCGCCAGCCAGACCAGCATCATCACCGTCTGCAAGCAGACCACCACCGCCAGCGTCACCGCCGCGCGCAGCACCGCGTCCGGCTCCTGCAATTGCAGCGACGCGCCGCGATAGCTGACCGCTGAAAACGCAAACAGCACCCCAGACCCGAGCCCCAGCACCGGGGCGCGGCCGCTCATCTGACGCCAGAGCCCCTTGGGGCCGTCCTTTGTCTTTGACAGGACCAGCACCCCGACCAGCCCGATCAGGATCGCCAACCAGCCCAACGCCGAGACTTCATCCCCCAGCACCACCAGCCCGACGATTGCGGTCTGGATCACTTCGGTTTTCTTGAAGGTGATGCCAACGGCAAAATTGCGTTGCTTGAACAGCGCCACCACGCAGACCGTGGCCAGGATCTGCGACAGCCCGCCGATGGTGGCAAAGCCCCAGAACCGCAGCGACAGCGCCGGCAGCTCCGCTTCCGTGCTGGTCACATAGGCCCAGAGCGCCAGCAGGATCACCGGTGCCGAGTAGACAAACCGCGAAAACGTCGCCCCCGCGGCGCTGAGGGTCACCGCGCTCAGCACCTTTTGCAGCATGAAGCGGATGGTCTGAAACGTGGCGGCGGCGAGGGTGACGGGGATCCAGAGCGGCATCGACAAACCTTGGTGGCAGACTATCACATGCCGCTCTTGTGCCCCCTTACTCCGGCGATTTCCAGAGCGGATGCGGCACCGGATCCTTGGCCCGCAGTGCAAACTGCCGGAACACGCTGGCATAGCTGGTCAGCACATAGCCGTCATTGCGGGCCTGAAACCGGCTGCGATGACGCCGGTAGAGGGCCGGCAACCGGTGCCAGGCGACGCCGGGATAGAGGTGGTGCACAATGTGGAGATTGTTGTTCAGGAACAGAAACCCCAGCACCATCCCCAACAGGCCGCGGCCTTCGACGATCGCGGTGCGGCCATGCATGTCCTCATGGGCGCGATGCTCCAGATAGGTGCGGATCTTCAGCAGCGCGAGGCCAATGTAGGCGGCGCCCAGATAGGCCAGCACCGGCAGCGCCGACAACGACACAACCCACAGGACCAAGGCAGCGCCCAGCGCATGCAGCGCCCAGTCGCGCAGGATGCCCGGCGTGCCCCGGCGCATCAGCCGCCAGTCCGTTTGCATAAAGCTGATCTGCCCGATCACCGGCCCCAGCAGCATGCGCCCCAGCAGCGTGTTGTTGACCCGCAGCAGGCGCTGACGCCAGGCGGGCAGCTGCGCCCAGGCCTCCGGATCCTGGAAATTGCTCTCCGGGTCGTCATAGGGATCGGTCAGATTCTCGTCCTGGTGATGCTGCAAATGGGTGTCGCGAAAGCGGCCATAGGGCACCGCGAGGTTCAGCGGCAGGAACACCAGCGCTTCATTCAGGCGGCGGCTGCGGAAGGGATGACCATGCAGCACCTCGTGGCAGAGCGAGGAATGCAGCGCCACCGTGACCCCGGCCAGCCCCACCGCCAGCACGGTGGAAAGCTGCGCCAGACCAAACAGCGCCCCGGCCCAGACACAATAGCAGGCCACGATCAGCGCGAAGGTGCCCCATTCGGGATGCGCCGGCAGCGCGGCGCGCGCCGCAACATCCGCGGGATCGACCGCCTCGGCCGTCGCGTCCCCCGCCCCCTGTGCAAGCGGGTCGTTCAACAGCGCGGCCAGTTGCTCTTCCTCGGTGAGGTCACGCATGGCGGTGGCCTCCGCTCTGATGGCCAAGCCGCCCCCAGGAAATACGCGCCCAGACCCGCTCGTAGATCAGGTATGTGGCGAACCCCAGCGCTGTATTCACTGCGGCCATCTTGCCGCCCGCGCTGACAGAGCCGGTGGCGAGAAATCCCACAAGCGTCATCGAGACCAGCCCGATCACATTCCATACGACAGCCTTCACGAGGGAGCGCCCACGCGTTTCCATAATGCCTCCTGATTTTTTGTATGTGGTCACATTAGCAAGAGCCGAAGCTGTGCAGAATTCCGTATGTGATTAACAAAACCCATCAATGGTGATATATGTCACCACATGAGGGATAATATCGACAAACGCCTGCGCGCCACGCAGTTTCGGGATCGTCTCAATCGCGCCCTGCGCGACAGCGGCCTGAGCCAGAGCGCCCTGGCGCGGGAAACCGGTGTGGACCGGTCCACCATTTCACAGCTGCTGACCGACGAGGGCGCGCGCCTGCCAAACGCCCATGTGGTGGGCGCCTGTGCGGCGGTGCTCGGGGTTTCGGCGGATTGGCTCCTGAGCCTGTCGGACCGGCCGGAGAGCGCGGCCGAGCTGCTGGCCTCCTCGATCGCCATGACCGAAGCCCCCCGGGCGCTGGTGGACGAACGCATCTACGAGTGGCACCGGGAGGCGGCGGGCTACAAGATCCGCCACGTGCCCGCGACCCTGCCCGACATGCTGAAGACCCGCGCGGTGCTGGAATGGGAATACGCGCCGCATCTGGGGCGCACCGCCGATCAGGCCATCGGCGCTTCGCAGGACCGGCTGACCTGGATGCAGCAGGCAGGGTCGGATTACGAGATCGCCATGCCGATCTACGAGATCGACAGCTTTGCCAAGGGCGTGGGCTATTACGAAGGCCTGCCCGCAGAGATCCGGATCGAACAGCTGGAGCATCTGGAGCAGCTGACCACGCAGCTTTATCCCCGGCTGCGGATCTATCTCTATGATGCCAAGCGGCTCTATTCCTCGCCGCTGACCATATTCGGCCCGCTGTTGTGCGTGTTCTATGCCGGCAGCCACTATATGGCCTTTCGCGACCGGGAGCGGATCGAGACCTATACCGGCCATTTCGACCGGCTGGTGCGCGAGGCGGACATCACCGCCCGGCAGATGCCGCGCCGGGTGCGGGCGCTCAGGGCGCAGATCGGGGGGACGTCGTGACGCGGCGCGCGGGCCGCCCTACTGCCGCCCTTCACGCGCGCGTTTCAGCATCTTGCCGATGGTGAACGACGTGCGCGGCGCATAGACGTAGCGGGTGCGTTCCGTCGGGGTGGCGCGGCTGCGCATCCTTGCAAGGCCAAAGACGATCAGCCCCGCATGGCCCACGGCGATAAAGACAAACAGCGCGCCGGGGCCAAAGGCCTCGATCAGGGCGGAGGCCAGAAGCGGCGCGGCGATGGCGCCGCTGGCATAAAAGAACATCAAGGCCGCCGACAGCTCCACCCGTTCTTCGGAGGTGGCAAAGTCATTGGCGTGGGCGGCCGAGACCGAGAAGATCGGCACCGTGGTAAGCCCGAAAAAGGCCGCCGAGATCATGATCGCCAGGGTGCCGCCGCCGCTTGCCGGCAGGGTCACCGCGCAGGCCAGCATCGACACGCCCGAGAGCCAGATCAGCACCCAGCGGCGGTCGAATTTATCCGCAAGCCACCCGACGGGATATTGCGCCAGCGCGCCGCCCAGAACAAAGGCCGCGAGGAAAAAGGCGATCTGGTCGATCATCAGGCCGACCTCCTGGCCGTAGATCGGCCCCACCATCCGGAACGATGCGCCGCTGAGCGCCGAAACCAGGACACCGGCCACGCCAAGGGGCGAGCAGCGCCATGCCAGCCCGGGGCGCAGGCGCGGCGCAGAGGGCATCTTGGGCTGGCTGGCGCGGGTCATCATCAGCGGCAACAGCGTGGCGCAGCACAGGATCGCCAACAGATTGTACGAGATGTAATTTGCGGGTGGCAGCACCGCGATCATCAGCTGCGCCGCCAGCGAGGCGCCGGTGTCGGCAATCCGGTAGAGCCCCGAGGTCCGGCCCCGGTTTTCATTGGTGACCTTGGCGTTCAGCCAGGCCTCGATCACCGTGTAACAGCCCGCCACACAGAGGCCCGAAGCAATCCGCATCGCCGCCCAGGCATAGGGGTTGTCGGTGAGCGTATGCGCCAGCAGCCCCATCGCCCCAAGCGCCGTGCAGACCGCAAAGGCGCGCGAATGCCCGACCCGCCCCATCAGCCGGGGCGTCCACCAGCAGCCGATGAAAAAGCCGAGGAAATGCGCCGAGCCCAAAAGACCGATCTGGCGGTTGTCGAACCCCATCGCCGCACCCGAGAGCGCATCCAGTGGCCCCACGCCCCCGGTAGAGAGCTGGAGCAGAATGACGGACAGAAAGAGGGCGGCAAAGGAGAGGATCGTGCGCATAACAGGCCCGACCATACGGATTCGTCCGGCCCGTGCAGTCGTGTTTTCGACGGGTGGGGTCGTTTTTCTGGCGCTGTGGCCAATCCGGCGCGGATGTGTCCCCTGCCCCGCGCGGGGCAAGCCGTCTCAGCCCGCTCGGCACGGCGCCGGACGAAACGGCGGGCATCGCACCTCCGCACCGCTGCGCATAAGACCGCGCGCCGGTCCGGCGGGGCACGCCCCTGATGATGTCGCCTGGACTACCAGTGATAGGGCGAAAGCGGACCTTGGGCGTCCATCCAACCGTCCAGGCCCCCCTTGAGGCAATGCACATTCTGCAGCCCCATGGTCTCGGCCTGATGCGTGCTCAGCGCCGAGCGCCAGCCGTTGTCGCAGTAGAAGATGAACATCTTGTCGCGGCCAAACACCTCGCGCGCGAAGGGGCTGTCCTGGTCGAGCCAGAATTCCAGCAACCCGCGCGGGCAGGAATGCGCGCCGGGGATGACGCCGGTCTTTTCCAGCTCCCGATAGACGCGGAGATCGATGAATTCGGCGTCGCCCGCCTCTTGCAGCTGTTGCGCATCCGCGACCGGGACGAAGGAAATTTCGGCCTCTGCCTCTGCCACGAGATCCTGATGGGTCTTGGTGGAAATAAAAGTCATGCGTGCCTCCTTGGTCTGGAAGGGGATGCGAGAAGTATACCACGGCACACAACCTGAACGGGCAACAAAGCTACCAAATGGTTAATGTTTGGGCAGGTCGGGGGCATCTGCTTGCATCGCGTCCCCGGCGGGTTAGGGTCCGCGCGACACCGCATTGCAGGAGAGCACGAGATGAAGATGAACCGGCTTGGCCGCACCGATATGATGGTCACGGATCTGTGCCTGGGCACCATGACCTATGGCACCCAGACCGACGAGGCGGATGCCCACGCGCAGATCGACATGGCGCTGGATGCGGGGATCAATTTCCTCGATACCGCAGAGATGTATCCGGTGAACCCGATCCGGTTGGAGACCCTGGGGCGCAGCGAGGAGATCATCGGCAGCTGGAATGAAAAGACCGGCCGGCGGGGGGAATATATCCTGGCCACCAAACATTCCGGCGAGGGATCGGTTGCACGCGATGGCGCGCCGATCACGGCACAGACCATCGGGGCAACGGTCGAGGCGTCTCTGAGGCGGCTGAAGACCGACTACATCGACCTCTATCAGTTCCACTGGCCCAACCGCGGCAGCTATATGTTCCGCAAGAACTGGACCTATGATCCGACCGCCTCAAGCTATGACCGCGCGCAGGTGATTGCGGATATGGAAGACTGTCTTGGCGCGTTGCAGGAGCAGGTCGACAAGGGCAATATCCGCGCCTTTGGCCTCTCGAACGAGAGCGCCTGGGGCACCGCTCAATGGCTGCGTCTGGCCGAACAGGGCAAAGGCCCGCGGGTGGCCTCGATCCAGAACGAATACTCCTTGCTGTGCCGTCTCTATGACACCGACCTGGCGGAGCTGAGCCATTACGAGGATGTGGGGCTGTTGTCCTTCTCGCCCCTGGGTGCGGGGTATCTGACCGGCAAGTATCAGGACGGCGCGGTGCCGGACGGGTCGCGCAAGTCGATCAACGCCACCATGGGCGGGCGTCAGTCGGATCGGGTCGAGGCTGCGGTGGCGGCCTATCTGGCGATTGCCGCCGATCACGGGCTTGATCCGGTGCATATGGCGCTGGCGTGGTGCCGGACACGGCCCTTTATGGCCTCCGCAATCTTTGGCGCGACGGATGTGGACCAGTTGGCGCATATCCTGGAGGGCGCGGATCTGGAGCTGGCGCCGGAGGTTCTGGCCGAGATCGACCATGCCCATCGCGCCCATCCGATGCCCTATTAAACGACGGGAGGGGGCGCTGCCCCCTCTTGCCCCTTGGGGCAATTCACCCCCGAGATATTTATGAAAAGCTGAAGGGGCTAGTTGGTGCTGTGGCTGGCGTGGCTATTGGCCTGCAGGGCCGGATAGCTTGCAAAGGCTGTCTCTGCCCCGCTCTGCCGGAGTTCACGCGCCGACAGGCCATGGGCGGTGCGGAAGGCGCGGGCGAAGGTGGATTGCGAGGTGAAGCCGGTGGCCACTGCAATCTCCATCAGCGGCAGGTTGGTGTCGGTGACCAGACGGCGGGCCTCGGCCAGGCGCAGTTGCAGGTAGTGGTCCTGCGGCGTTGTATTGAGGCGCAGGCGGAACTGCTGTTGCAGGCTGCGCGGGCTGGTGCCCAGAACCTCGGCGATTTCCGCCAGGGGTTTGGGGTCGTCCAGCGCCGCTTCCATGATCGCATTGGCCTTGGCGGTGAGGGCGTTGTGTTTGTGATGCCCGAGACGGCTCTGTCCACGCTGGGGCGCGGAGATGCCGTCGTAGAGGAACAGCCCGGCAACGCGCGAGGCAAAGCCGTGGCCGTGGCGCGCGCCGATGATATGCAGCATCATCTCGATCGCGGGCGTCGCCCCGCCGGAGGTCATGCGGCCCTCGGAGACGGTGAAACGGTCGGTACGGCAGTGAATGTCGGGAAAGCGGGCGGAGAAGTTTTCCAGATCTTCCCAATGGGTGGTGGCGGCATGGCCGTCCAGCAGCCCGGCTTCGGCCAGGAGCCAGGGCCCGCCGTCGATGCCCGCAAGGGTGGCGCCGGTGCCTGCAATGCGGCGCAGACCCGCAAGCAGGCTTGGGGTGGCGTGGCGGGCCAGTTGGAACCCGGCCACCACGATCAGCAGATCACAGCCATCCAGCCGCGCCAGCGGTGTGGTGGGCACGGTGAGGCCGGAGGTGAGCATCGGCGCCTCGGCCGTGGCGCTGATATAGTCCCAGTCAAAGGCCGCGCGTCCGGCCAGCCGATTGGCAGCACGCATCGGGTCCACCGCCGCGGCAAAGGAGAGTGTGTTACACTCGTCCATCACCAGAACGGCGGTCTTGAGGGGGCGGTTCTCCGGCTGGAGGATGTTTTTTGCGGATTTCATCAACTTCGATTCGCTTCGCGTAAACTCTTGCCGGCAAGGCTGAGCCAGAGTCAGGATCAGCGCAAATTGGAATCCGGGGAGAAGCCTGGGGATAACCCGTGGCACAACCCTGTACATCAGAGGGAAAATCAAAAATGCCGCTTTCCATGAACCGCGAGGTCTTTATCACCTGTGCCGTGACCGGCTCCGGAGGGACGCAGGATCGCAGCCCGCATGTGCCCCGCTCGCCCAAGGAAATCGCCGACAGCGCCATTGCTGCCGCCAAGGCAGGGGCGGCAATTGTGCATTGTCATGTGCGCGATCCCGAAACCGGCGCGCCCTCGCGCGACCTAGGGCTCTATCGCGAGGTCACCGACCGTATCCGCGACAGCGACACCGATGTGGTGCTGAACCTGACCGCCGGCATGGGCGGCGACATCACCTTTGGCGGGGTGGAAAGCCCGCTGCCGGTGAATGCGGCGGGCACCGACATGATCGGCGCCAGCGAACGGGTGGCGCATGTGGCCGAATGTCTGCCGGAGATCTGCACGCTGGATTGCGGCACCATGAACTTTGCCGAGGCCGATTACGTCATGACCAACACGCCGGGCATGTTGCAGGCGATGGGCAAGATGATGACGGATCTGGGCGTGAAGCCAGAAATCGAGGCGTTTGACACTGGCCATCTTTGGTATGCCAAGCAGCTGGTGAAGGATGGCGTCCTTGAGGCGAACGCGCTGGTGCAGCTGTGCATGGGGGTGCCCTGGGGCGCGCCCAATGACCTCAATACCTTCATGGCGATGGTCAACAATGTGCCTGATGATTGGAACTGGTCGGCGTTCTCGCTGGGCCGCGATCAGATGGCCTATGTGGCGGCCTCGGTGCTGGCGGGCGGCAATGTGCGTGTGGGGCTGGAGGACAACCTCTACCTCGACAAGGGCGTGCTGGCGGAGAACTGGCAGCTGGTGGAGCGTGCAGGCAGCATCATCTCCAACCTCGGTGCCCGGGTGATTTCCCCGGCCGAGGTGCGCACGCGGCTCGGGCTGACCAAGCAAGCGCCCGTCGCGAAATAATCGGAGGTCGAGGAAGGGGGAGCGCCGGTCTGGCCCGTCGAGGGCCAGACCGGCGCGGATCCTGGCCACAGGCCAGGACCCCCGCTCAACTGCACCCTTTTTTATTGAGGACAACGAGATGAAAACAGCAGCAATCATCGGCGGCGGTGTGATCGGCGGCGGCTGGGCGGCGCGCTTCCTTCTGAACGGGTGGGATGTGCGCGTCTTCGACCCCGACCCGGAGGCGGCGCGCAAGATCGCCGAGGTGATGGAGAACGCCCGCCGCGCCCTGCCGGGGCTGGGCAATGTGGCGCTGCCGCCCGAGGGCACGATGACCTTTCACGACACCATCGAAGCAGCCGTTCAGGGCGTCGACTGGGTGCAGGAAAGCGTGCCGGAGCGGCTGGATCTGAAGCAGAAAGTTTACGGCGAATTGCAGGCGCATGTGCCGCCCGGCGCGGTGATCGGCTCGTCGACCTCCGGCTACAAACCCTCGCAATTGCAGGAGGGGTTCACCAACGCCGCGCAGATCGTTGTCGCGCATCCCTTCAACCCGGTCTACCTGATGCCGCTGGTTGAGGTGGTCACCACCGAGGCCAACAGCCCGGAGATCATCGCCAAGGCCAAGGAGATCATCAGCGCCATCGGCATGTACCCCTTGCACCTGAAAAAGGAAATCGACGCCCATGTGGCGGATCGCTTCCTCGAGGCGGTCTGGCGCGAGGCGCTCTGGCTGGTCAAGGACGGTATCGCCACCACCGAGGAGATCGACAACGCCATCCGCTATGGCTTTGGCATCCGCTGGGCGCAGATGGGCCTGTTCGAGACCTATCGCGTCGCAGGTGGCGAAGCCGGGATGAAGCATTTCATGGCCCAGTTCGGCCCGGCGCTCAGCTGGCCCTGGACCAAGCTGATGGATGTGCCGGACTACAATGACGCGCTGGTGGACCTGATCGCCGGTCAGTCCGACGCGCAATCCGGACATCACTCCATCCGCGAGCTGGAGCGCATCCGCGACGACAACCTCGTGGGCATGATGCGCGCGCTGGGCGCCAACGACTGGGGCGCGGGCGCGCTTCAGAACGCGCATGATGCGGCGCGCATGCAGGAGGCGGGACTGGCGCGCAGCATGGATGATCTTGCCGATCTCGCGCAGCCGATCCTGACCCAGAATCGCACCGTGCCGCTCGATTGGACCGACTACAACGGCCATATGACCGAGAGCCGCTATCTCGACGCTTTTGCGCAATCGACCGACCGGCTGATGGAGATCATCGGCTGTGACGCCGACTATATCGCCTCTGGCGGCAGCTATTTCACCGCCGAGACCCACATACGCCATATCGACGAGGTGCACGCGGGCCACCCGATCCAGGTGAGGACCCGGGTCATCATGGGTGCGGGCAAGAAAATGCACCTCTGGCACGAGATGTATGAGGGCGACCGGTTGCTGGCGACGGGGGAGCATATGCTCTTGCATGTGGACCTGAAGACCCGTCGCTCCGCGCCGCCTGCGGCACAGATCGAGGCCAATCTGACGAAGATCGCGGCGGCACATGAAGCACTGCCTGCGCCCGAGGGACTGGGCCGCGCCATTGGTGCGCCTCGGTGAACAAACCTGCCCGGGCGCGTCCGGCTTCGGACGCGCCGGGGCCACTCCCTGCGCCGACGCACCCAAGTGTGCCGTATGAGAGCGGTGTTTGTGAGATTGCCTGAGGCGGGGGCCAACACCCGGACAGTCAGAGGCACCACTGGCATCAGGGCCCAGGCCGTCAATCTCCATGACATGGCGCGGGCGGACGCAACCGCAACACCTCGCATGTCTCCGCTGTCGACACAAACGCGGTGCAACGCGGTGTGCCGGCCGTGGATCAGATAGAAAGGGCCAGCCCGTGGCTGGCCCTTCCTGATGTCTCAGCGCATCCGTGCACAGGACCTCAGTGTTCAGTGCACCTCTGAGGCTTTCGCTGCATCGGTGGCCTCCGGATCGGACGGGACGTCGGCGGCGACTTCGGGGGCGATGTCAGTGCCGTCCAGCATGCCATTCACCACGCCGGACACGCCGTCCTCCATGGAAATGCCCAGCTCACGCCCCAGCGTTTTCAGCGCGGGCATCTGCACCGCCATGCCCATGATGGAATCCAGCGCCTGATTGACCACGGGTTTGTCGCCAGACGCCCCGGCACCTGCGCCTGCGCTGCTGTAGGCCGCGCCGCCGCCCACGCCACCGACCTGATGGATCTTGATCGAGTCGATTTTCTCGGCCGGTTTCACCATCTCTGCAATGATCGAGGGCATCGCATCGATCCGGGCGAGGTCAACCTTCATGCGCACCAGTTCCGGCGAGAGCGCATTGTCGGCCTCGACCAGCGCGCGTTTCCCTTCGGCCTCCGCCAGCATGTCGTTCTTCTTGGCCTCCGCGCGAATGTTGAGCGCATCGGCCTCGGCCTGGGCTTCCTCGCGGCGGGCTTCGGCGCGGTCGGCGGCGGCTTCTTTTTCGGCCTGTGCGGCCAGACGAATGCCGGTGGCCTGACGTTCCGCCTCGCGCGCGGCCTCGATCAGAACAATCTGCTTCTGACGCTCGGCCTCGGCCACCTGACGGGCGGTTGCCACGGCTTCGGTTGCTTTGGTCGCTTCGGCGCGGGCCATATCCGCCGAGGCGCGGGCGCGGCTTTCTTCCTCGGATTTCTGCGCGATGATGACCTGACGTTCCTGTTCGGCCACCTCAAGCTCGCGCTCCTTGGTGATCTCGGCCTCGCGGATCTTGCGCTCGCGCTCGATCTCGGCAGAGCGGATGGCTTCCTCTCGGGCGATGCGGGCGCGTTCGGTTTCACGCACCGAGTCCTCGGTCCGGGCGGCGATTTCCGCCTCCTGCGCCACGCGCATGGTTTCCACCTGCTGCATCTGTTCGATACGGGCCTGCTGTTCGTCCTGATCGATCAGCAGTTTCTGGCGTTCCCCTTCCATCGCGGCACGGCGCACGGCGACCTCCGCCTCCGCATCGATCTGGGCGCGTTCTTTTTTCGAGGTGGCGATCACCTCGGCCAGTTTGCGCATGCCCACCGCGTTGAAGGCGTTGTTTTCGTCCAGCGCCTCAAACGGCGTCTGGTCGAGTGCCGTGAGCGAGACAGATTCCAGCGACAGACCGTTTTTCAACAGATCCTCGGAGACCGCATTCTGCACCTCCTGCACAAAGTCGGCGCGGTTTTCATGCAGCCCGTCCATGGTCATCTGTGCGGCCACCGCGCGCAGACCGTCGATGAGCTTGCCTTCGATCATCTCACGCAGCTGTTCCACATCAAAGGTCCGGTCGCCCAACGTCTGTGCCGCGCGCGAGATGCCTTCTTCGGTCGCCATCACCGAGACGTAGAATTCCACGCCCACATCGACCCGCATACGGTCCTGCGTGATCAGCGCAGCCTCGCCCGAACGCTGCACCTCCAGACGCAGGGTCTTCATGTTGACGGGGCTGACCTCATGCAGCAACGGGATCACAATGGTTCCGCCGTCCATGATGACCTTTTTGCCGCCAGAGCCGGTCTTCACCAGGCTCACCTCGCGGGTGGCACGGCGGTAGAGTCGCCCCAGAACAAGCCCGATCAGGGCCACAAAAATCAATATGGTGATCACGCTCACCAGCAGGAATGAAAAGTCCATCCCAAACCTCCTTCAGGTCAAAGTTACGTTTAAATTCAAGGTGGGGCTGCCCCCGCGCGACTCAGTCAGAGAGCGGCACGAGAACATATCGTTCGGCGCGGCGGTCACGGATCACCAGCACCTCGGTGCCTTGGGCAATCTGTTCCTGATCGCTCAGGGGTTCAGCGCGCAGGTAATGGGCGTTGCCAAAACGGTCCATGACGCGGACCTCGGCGGGGCGCCCGCGCGAGGCGGTGCCCTGGGTGACGGTTCCACGGCGGCGGCCGAAGGACCCTTCGGACAGAGCTTCGGTCTGGGTCTGTGGCAACAGCCGCGCAAAGACCGCGCCGAAGCCACGCGCAAACCACAGGGCCAGGATGCCGGCGGGAATTGCGACCAGCCCAGCCGGGGCAAAGATCTGGAACAGATCCCGGAGGCTGAGTTGCAAGGCCATGCCCGACAAGCCAAAGGCCATCAGTGCAGAGCCGAGCCAGATCAGAAAGGGCATGCGCCCGATGCCGAGCCAGCTGAGCACGCCGCCGCCGCCGGAAATCTCTGGCGCGGTTGCGGGGGCTTCCGCCTCCAGCCCTTCCAGCCCGTCGATGTCGAGCGCATCCAGATCAACGCCATCCAGCGCGTCCAGATCGACGCCACCAATATCGAGATCCGCGTCCAGCTCCACACCACCGGGACCATCCAGATCAGCGTCGCTGTCCCCGGCCAGAAGGCTGCCCCCCAGCAGCAATGCCAGAACTTCCATCCCCACCAAACCAAGCAAAAGCGCCAGCGCCATGGTGAAAGGGGCAAAGGCCCCGTCGAGAAGAAGATCTGTCATCCGTATATAAAATCCAATTTGTATGCCATTGTATGCAATCTATATGTTCACGCACCCGTGAGGATTCAAGGGATTGGGGTTCAAAATCGCCCTCAACCTCCTGCAAGCGCCCCCGAGGGTCAAGGTGAAGAGCGCCGCTGGCGCAGCAGATTTGCCGCTTTCTTCGCATCGCCGGATCACATGGGGTTTTCGTACCTTCCCGCATGGGATAGACGAGCGGCCAGACAAGCGACGTGGATGGACGATATGGCCCGAATTCTCATCACCTCGGCACTGCCCTATATCAATGGGATCAAGCACCTCGGCAACCTCGTGGGAAGCCAGCTGCCTGCCGATCTCTATGCCCGCTACAACCGGGGGCGCGGTCATGAGGTGATGTTCCTCTGCGCCACCGACGAACACGGCACCCCCGCCGAACTGGCCGCAGCCAAGGCGGGCAAACCCGTGGCCGACTATTGCGCCGAGATGCACGAGGTCCAGGCCGACATCGCCAAGCGGTTTGGCCTGTCGTTTGACCATTATGGCCGCTCCTCCAGCCCGCAAAACCACGCGTTGACCCAGCATTTCGCGGGCAAGCTGGAAGAGGCCGGGCTGATCACCGAAGTGTCGGAAAAGCAGGTCTATTCCAACGCCGATGGCCGCTTCCTGCCCGACCGCTATATCGAGGGCACCTGCCCCAACTGCGGGTTCGAGAAGGCGCGCGGCGATCAATGCGAGGAATGCACCAAGCAGCTCGATCCGACCGACCTCATCAACCCGCGCTCGGCGATTTCCGGGTCCACCGACCTTGAGGTGCGCGAGACCAAGCACCTGTTCCTGCGCCAATCCGCAATGCGCGACCAGCTGGACCAGTGGATCGACTCCAAGACCGACTGGCCAGTTCTGACCACCTCGATCGCCAAGAAATGGCTGCATGACGGCGATGGGCTTCAGGACCGGGGCATCACCCGTGACCTCGACTGGGGCATCGCGGTCAAAAAAGGCACCGAGGACTGGCCCGGCATGGAAGGCAAGGTCTTCTACGTCTGGTTCGACGCGCCGATCGAATATATCGCCGCCGCCGGCGAATGGGCCGAGGCACACGGCAAATCGGATGCGGACTGGGAGCGCTGGTGGCGCACCGACAAGGGCGCGGATAACGTCAAATACGTCCAGTTCATGGGCAAGGACAACGTCCCCTTCCATACCCTGTCCTTCCCCGCGACCCTGCTGGGGTCGGGCGAGCCTTGGAAGATGGTGGATCACCTCAAATCGTTCAACTACCTGAACTATGACGGCGGCCAGTTCTCCACCTCGCAGGGGCGCGGCGTGTTCATGGATCAGGCGCTGGAGATCCTGCCGTCGGATTACTGGCGCTGGTGGCTGCTGTCCCATGCCCCCGAAAGCTCTGATGCGGAGTTCACATGGGAGAACTTCCAGCAATCCGTGAACAAGGATCTGGCGGATGTGCTTGGCAATTTTGTCTCGCGCATCACCAAATTCTGCCGCTCGAAATTTGGCGAGCAGGTGCCCGAGGGGGGCGCATGGGGCGAGCAGGAACAGGCCCTGATCGAGGAGCTCTCCACCCGCATCGGCGCCTATGAGCGCCACATGGAAGCGATGGAAGTGCGCAAGTCAGCGCAAGAGCTGCGCGCGATCTGGGTTGCGGGCAATGAATACCTGCAATCTGCCGCGCCGTGGTCGGTGTTCAAGGAAGACCCCGAGCGCGCCGCTGGTCAGGTGCGTCTGGGCCTCAACCTGATCCGCCTCTATGCGGTGTTGTCGGCGCCCTTCATCCCCGATGCCTCTGATCGCCTGTTTGAGGCATTGGGCACCGAGGATCGCGACTGGCCCGAAGACGTCGCCGCAGCGCTCGCCGCCCTGCCCGCAGGCCATGCCTTTACCGTGCCGGAGGTGCTCTTTGCCAAGATCACCGACGAGCAGCGCGAGGAATGGCAGGCGCGCTTTGCCGGCGGACGCGACGCCTAAGCCCCGGACATATTTGCAGAAAACAACGAAGAGGCCGCCCTGTTCCGGGCGGCCTTTTTGCATCTGCGCGCATCAGAGGGCGATCTGTTCGCCCTCGTTCAGCACCTGAAGCGACCAGCCGGGGGACCGGGTTTGGTGCAGGTGCTGCATCACGTCCGGCCCTTCGCGATAGAGGGAATAGGTTGTGTGATGCACCGGCAGAACCGACCGCGCACCCACTTGTGCGGCAAAATCCATCGCCTGCGCCCCATCCATGGAGATCTGCCCCAGCGCGCCCTCGCCGCCGACCGCGCCGATATGTGGAATGAACAGATCCGGGGTGTCCTGCTGGGCCAGCGCCTGCGCCACCGGCGCGACATGGAACGTATCGCCCGCCCAATACAGACGCTGCACCTGCGCGCCACGGCGGGCCTCGATCATATAGCCGTTGCCAAGGCCCAGCACCGCCGAGATTTGCGGGTTGAGCGAATGCACCGCAGGCAAGGCGGTGACCCGGAGCTCACCACTGGGGCCGTTGAACACACGCGTCGCCCCGTGCCGCACGGCCTGTGCGCCATAGCCCTGCTGCCGCAGATGCTCCGTGTCGTGCTCCGGTGCCAGCACGGGCAGGCTGCGGTCCAGCCAGGCTTGGGCCTTCTGATCGAAATGATCCTCGTGCAGATGGCTCAGGAGCACCAGATCCGGGCTGCTGTGCGTCAGCCCCGGAAAGGGCGTCAGCCGGGCGTGGGTCTTGATGTTCGGGCCTTTGGCAAGGTCAAACATCTCATTGGGATCGCCCATCACAAAGGCCTCTTCCCCTTCGCCAAGGCAGGGATCGGTGAGAATACGCAGGCCTGCGGCTTCGATCTCCATCATCGCGCCTCCCAGCCAACGCACCGACAGGGGGGCCGTCGCACTGCGCACGGTGGCGGGCAACAGGCCCGCTGCGGCAACCGCAACACCGGATTTTAGAAAGCTACGTCTGTTCATCTGCTTCTCCACTTCTGATGAAGCGGATGTAACCCCTCGCATCGGGCGAAATAATCGCCATAATACCGCAGACACTAACCGAGATAGTCGCACAATGAACGATCTGCAAAACATCGAAACCTTCGCCGAAGTGGCGGGCCAGTTGAGCTTTGCGGGCGCGGCGCGGCGTCTGGGTCTGCCGCCCTCAACCGTCACCAGCCGGGTGCGGGCGCTGGAACAGAGCCTCGGCGTGCGCCTCCTGGATCGCACCACCCGCAGCACTGCCCTCACCGCCGAGGGCGCGGTGTTTCTGGAGCGCTGCCAACGGGCCTTGGCCGAGATCGAGGCGGCGCGCAGCCTTGTCTCGGCCGATGTCAGCGCCAGCGGGCCGGTGCGGCTGTCGGTGCCGACTGCCCTGCCCATGGAACGGCTGGCCCGTCTCACCCGGGACTTTCTGGCGCGCCAACCCAAGATTCACATCGACATCACCGTTGAGGATCGCGCCACCGATTTTGTCCGCGACGGGATCGATGTGGCTCTGCGTGGTCACCGCCCCGGCGGTGCGGACCTGATTGCGCGGCTCTTGTCGCAGATGCCGGTGCAGCTGGTGGCCCCGCCGGGGCGGCTGCGGGATGAGAGCTTGCCGATCCTTGGTCCCCTCACCCGGCACCTGAACAGCAGCCCGTTGCCCGGACAGGCCCAGTGCGAATCCTTTGCGCTGGCGCGGGAGTTGACGCTGGCCGGTGCCGCCCGTGCCTGCCTGCCGCTGTCGCTTTGTGAACAGGATGCCGCGACGGGCGCGGTAGAGATCGCCGCCCCGCCTCCCGGCGTCGAATCGCAGCTTGGCCTTTACCTCGTGTATCAGGATCGCCGCCACCAACCTCAGCGCGTGCGCCTGTTCATAGAGGCGCTTGTGGCCGAATTTTCCGCCACGGGCGGCCCGCCCGAGGGCTGCGCCGCCGCGCCGCAGCCGGGGCCATAGCGGCCCGCGCCCTGGTGTTGTCCGCCCCTGTCGCCGCCGCCACCTTTGGATAAGTCAAAGAAAACAGGCCGGATATGAAACCATTTGACATATCCGACCAAATAAATCAGGAATAGGGCAATCCAGCCAACCTGTGCATCACACGGGCCAGCCGACAACCTGAACCTTGCGTCCCGCACATGTTGAACCTCTCTGGCCAACCACCCACGCACAGTGACCGCGACGCAGATCCGCTGCCGGTGTCGGATCTGTGGCACAACGTCCTGTCGGGAGAGGTGCCGCAGCAGAGCTTTTGCTTTGAGTGGCTGTTCGACAAGGTGGAGCAGAAACAGAGGTCTCCCCGATGAGCAACCTGAAACCGATTTCCCAAGAAGACATTGCCGCAGCCGCACAACCGGAAACCTACCCGACCTACCACGCCGAGGATCTGACCCGCGGCGGTGTGCAGGCCCGCATTCTTCTCAATGGTCAGATCTATTCGCTGCGCATCACCCGCGCAGGCAAGCTGATCCTGACCAAGTAATTCACCCCACGCGCAACAGCGCCACAAATACCAAAGTTCCAGCGAGGATATACTTCATGAAAACGCCGCTTCTCACCGGTGCCGCCATTGCGGCTTTGACCGTAGGCACATCGGCCGCTTTCGCCGCGTCCAAGGCCGATGTTCTGACCAATTACGCAAACATCGCCGAGGCAAAATACGAAGACAGCCTGATCACCGCAAAGGCGCTTCAGGCTGCTGTTGATGCGCTGATTGCGGACCCTTCGGCTGAAAACCTTGAGGCCGCAAAACACGCCTGGCTGGCGGCGCGCGTCCCCTATCAGCAGACCGAAGTCTACCGTTTCGGCAATGCCATTGTCGACGACTGGGAAGGCAAAGTGAACGCATGGCCGCTGGATGAAGGCCTGATCGACTATGTGGACGCCTCTTATGGTGGCCCGACGGATGAGAACGCCGCCGCAGCGCTGAACGTGGTTGCCAACCCGGAGTTCACCCTCTCTGGCGAAACCATCGACGCCTCCGACATCACGCCCGAGCTGCTGGCCGAGACCCTGCACGAGGCCGACGGTGTCGAAGCCAATGTGGCAACCGGCTACCACGCCATCGAATTCCTGCTCTGGGGTCAGGATCTGAACGGCACCGAGCATGGCGCGGGCGAGCGCGCATGGACAGACTATGCGGCGGGCGAGGACTGCACCAACGGCAATTGTGACCGCCGTGGCGCCTACCTGAAAGCGGCGACCGATCTGCTGGTGTCCGATCTTGAGTGGATCACCGCGCAATGGGCCGAGGGCGGCGAAGCGCGCGAAACCGTGCTTTCTGACGAGGACGCGGGCATCACCACGATCCTGACCGGCATGGGGTCGCTGTCCTATGGCGAACAGGCGGGCGAGCGGATGCGTCTTGGCCTGATGCTGAACGATCCCGAAGAAGAGCATGATTGCTTCTCCGACAACACCCACAACAGCCACTACTATGATGGTCTGGGCATCCAGAACGTCTACTTGGGCGAATATGTGCGGGTGAACGGCGATCTGGTGTCCGGCCCGGCACTGGCCGATCTGGTCGAGGCTGCGGATTCTGAACTGAACGCGGAACTGACCGGCAAACTCTCCACCACCATGATGAAGCTGGGCCGCATCAAGACGGCGGCCGAGGCAGGCTTCTCTTATGACCAGATGCTGGCGCAGGGCAGCGAAGCCGGCGAGGCGCTGGTCATGGGCGGCGTCGAGGCGCTGGTGGATCAGACCCGCTCGATCGAACGCGCGGTTGCCGTGCTGGAACTGGACACCGTCGCCATCGAGGGCTCCGACTCGCTCGATAACCCGTCGGCCGTATTCCAGTAATTCAGATCAGGTCCCCGATCTGACAGGAGTCGCGCCCCGTGCGCGGCTCCTTCTTTTTTGCGCGCGCCAATCTTCACAATATGCCGCGCTCACGCTTTCCTGAGCAAATCAGTCTCATTTATCCTTGAAAACTTATTCTTTTGCTCAGATATTGAGGCGAGCAAGTAGCCTATAGAATCTCTTGGGATAAAAGCCCCGTCATGATCATCTGCCACTGCACTGCGATCTCGGATCACGACATCCATTCGGCCATCGACTGGATGCGCGCATCTGACCCGCAAACCATTATAACCCCTGGGAAAATCTATCGCGCTCTCGGCAAGAAGGCGGATTGTGGCGGTTGCATGACGCTCTTTCTGGACACCATGCGCGCCAACGCTAAGGTTAGTGTACCTGCACATCTGCAGAACCTGCGTACAGCCATTTCTCCGGAGAGCAATTATGAAGGGCGACCCCAAAGTCATCGACTATCTCAACAAGGCGCTTAGGAGCGAGTTGACCGCTGTCAGCCAGTATTGGCTGCATTATCGCCTGCAGGACGACTGGGGCCTTGGTCACATGGCCAAGAAAAGCCGCGAGGAAAGCATCGAAGAGATGCATCACGCGGACAAGCTGATTGATCGGATTATCTTCCTTGAGGGGCATCCCAATCTGCAAACGCTTGATCCCCTGCGCATCGGCCAGTCCCCCAAGGAAACGCTGGAGTGCGATTTGGCCGCGGAACAAGAAGCCCGCGACCTCTACAAGGAAGCCGCCGAGTACTGTAGGACCAATGGTGATTTCGTCACCGAGGAGCTGTTCAAAGAGCTGCTGGCCGACGAAGAAGGCCATATCGATTTCCTGGAGACCCAGCTTGAACTGCACGACCGCGTTGGCGCCGAAAACTACGCGCATCTCAACGCCTCCAAGATGGACAACGCCGAGTAAGTCGGCCTGTTTCCTGGGTGCGGCCTTCGCTCTGGTGCTGGCCGCACCGCTGCATGCAACCGACCGCGCCGCCGCGCCGCCCCCGGATGGCCTTGCGGAACCGCATCTTTCCGTTCTGCCCCGCACCAAGGACGAAAGCAGCCGCATTGCGCGCGTCACCGCCCCTGCGGATGACTTCACCGCGCCCGAGCCGTTCGAAGACCTCCCCGCCGGGGCCGCCACCCTGCCCTATCGCAATGACCGCGAGGCCTTTAGCGCGCCGCCGGTGAACCTGACCTTTGAACAGGGGCTGGAGTTTCGGCTGGGCGAGGCCCTGTTTGACAAACTCTGGGTGTTCTCGCCGTCCTCGACCCGCGCGTCTGATGGGTTGGGCCCGATCTACAACGCCCGCGCCTGCCAACGCTGCCACATCCGCGACGGGCGCGGACATCTGCCCGAGGGGCCCGACTATCGCTCTGCCTCGACCTTTCTGCGGGTCTCCATCCCCGGCCCGGTGCCGCCCGCCTTGCGCGCCATTCCCGACTATATCGGCATGTCGCCAGAGCCGACCTATGGCTGGCAATTGCAGGATTTCTCCAGCCCCGGCGTCAATCCCGAATACCGCCTGTCGGTGACCTACACCGAGGAAGACATTACCCTGAATGGCGGCGAGGTGGTCCGCCTGCGCAAACCCTCGTTTGAAGCCACCGCGTTGAAATACGGCCCCCTGCATGCCAAGGCGATGCTCTCGCCCCGCGTGGCCCCGCCGATGATTGGCCTTGGCCTGTTGGAGGCCATTCCCGCCGCCGATATCCTCGCCCTTGCCGACCCCGACGATCAGAACGGTGACGGCATATCGGGGCGACCAAACCTCGTCTGGTCCAAGGAATTTGATCAGGTCATGCTGGGGCGCTTTGGCCTCAAGGCCGGCACCGCCACCATCCAGGAACAATCCGCAGCGGCGTTTTCCGGCGATATCGGCATCTCGACACCATTATTTCCGCAGCCCTATGGCGATTGCACAGCCTTGCAGCACGCCTGCCGCAGCGCGCCGCATGGCGACGGCGACGTGCGCGTGACCGAAATTGACCAGCCCAATATGGATCTGGTCACCTTCTACAGCCGCAATGTCTCGGCACCTGCCCGCCGCGATCTGGACGCGCCCGAGGTGCTGCGCGGCAAATCCGTGTTCTATGACAGCGGCTGCGCCAGGTGCCACCAGCCCAAATTTGTCACCCACCGCCTGCTTGATCGCCCCGAGCAGAGCTTTCAGCTGATCTGGCCCTATTCCGATCTGCTGTTGCACGACATGGGAGAGGGCCTTGCCGACAACCGACCCGAAGCGCGCGCCACCGGGCGCGAATGGCGCACCGCACCGCTTTGGGGGATTGGTTTGACGCAGCAGGTCTCAACCCGCGCCACCTTCCTGCATGATGGCCGCGCCCGCACCCTGCTGGAAGCCATCCTCTGGCATGGTGGCGAGGCTCAGGCCGCCCGCGACACCGTCGTCGCCTTGCCCCCCGATGATCGCGCCGCCCTTATCACCTTTCTGGAGTCTCTTTAATGTCTGTCTTGTCTCGTCTGGCGTCCACCGCCTGCGCCCTTGTTGCCCTCACCGGACTGGCGCGCGCCGATGCGCTGACGGATGCGGTCATCGACCAGCATATCTTACCGACCTACGCGCGTCTGGCCACCGAGACTGCCGAATTTGCGACCCTCACGGAAAGCGACTGCGCCCCCACATCAGAGGCCGTGCGCACAGCCTGGGGGGAGGCCTTTGACGCATGGGTTGCGGCCAGCCACCTGCGTTTCGGCCCTTCCGAGGCCGACAACCGCGCCTTTGCCATCGCCTTCTGGCCCGACAGCCGTTCCAAGACCCCAAAGGCCCTGCGCGGCCTGCTGTTGGACAGCGACCCGGTGGTCGACACGCCTGAGGATTTCGCCACCGCCTCGGTCGCGGTACGCGGGTTTTATGCGCTGGAGTACCTCTTTTATGACCAAGCCTATGCAGATCTGACCTCCCCGGATTACGCCTGCGCCGTGGTTAAGGCCGTCGCGCAAGATCTGTCGCGCAACAGCGCCGCGATTTTGACCGATTGGCAAGAGGACTACGCCGACAAGCTCCGCCATCCGGATGACCGTTACCGCAGCGATGAGGAAGCGCATCAGGAACTGTTCAAGGCGCTCACCACCGGGCTGGAGATCCTCGCCGATATGCGCCTTGGCCGCCCGCTTGGCACATTTGACACCCCGCGCCCCAATCGCGCCGAGGCCCGCCGCTCTGGCCGTTCCTTGCGCCATGTGCAGATCCAGCTGGATAGCCTGCGTCACCTGGCACACCTCCTGTCCGAAGGCGATCAGGACCTCTCGCAACATCTGACACAGCTGTTCGACAAGGCCGACCGCCACGCCGCGAACCTTGCCGATGACCCGAGCTTTGCCGGGGTGAGTGATCCACAAAAACGTTTTCTGTTGGAAACGCTGCAACAGGATGTGCGTGAGATCAAAGACATCGCCGCACTGGACCTTGGCCCCACGCTGGGGGTGGAGGCCGGGTTCAACGCGCTGGACGGCGACTGACCCGACACTTCACAACCCGTTCCGATCAAAGACAGGAGTTCACAAATGCCCTCTCGACGCGGCTTCATTGCAGGCCTGATGGCCAGCAGCATGGCCCCTTCTGCCACTTGGGCGGACGCGGGCGCGCCTGCCTATCTGTCTGCGGGCAAGGACGAACTGGGACTGTTTGTAGTCGCGGGGCTGTCTGACGCGGGCGAGGTGCTGTTTCGCCATTCCCTGCCGGATCGGGGCCATGCCGCCAGCGCCCACCCCACACGGCCCGAAGCGGTGGCCTTTGCCCGCCGTCCCGGTCGATTTGCCGATGTGATCGACTGCCGCAGCGGCGCGCAACTGGCGCGGCTGGAGCCACCGGAGGGGCATCACTTCTACGGTCACGGCGTGTTCTCCCCCGAGGGCGAGGTGATGTATACGACCGAGAATGCCTTCGAGAGCGGCGAAGGCATGATTGGCGTCTGGAACGCGCGCGACTATCGCCGCATCGGCCAGTTTCCCTCCGGCGGCATCGGCCCGCATGAGATGCTCCTGCGCCGCGACGCCCCCGGTCTTGTGGTCGCCAATGGTGGCATCGAGACCCACCCGGATACTGGCCGCGCCAAGCTCAACATCCCCTTTATGCGCCCAAACCTCAGCTATCTGAGCCTGTCGGGCGAGATACAGGAGCAGATGGAACTGCCATCGGATCTGCATAAAAACTCCATCCGCCATATCGCGGTGCGCAGCGGTGGCACCGTGGGGTTTGCCATGCAGTGGCAGGGCGATCTGGGCGCGGACGTGCCGATCGTGGGTCTGCATCACCCCGGCGACGCGCCGCGCCTGATGGCGGCGGACGCCCCGCGCCTACGCAACCTCAATGGTTATGGCGGCTCCATTGCGTTTTCCGGCGATGAGACGCAGATCGCCGTGACCTCGCCCCGGGGTGGCGTGGTGCAGGTAATGGACTGCGCCAGCGGTGCTTTGCTGGCCGAACACGCACTCCGGGATGTCTGTGGCCTTGCGACCCGGCGCGAAGGTTTTCTCGCCAGCACCGGAACAGGTGCCGTAGCGCGGATCGGCACAGAGGTCGAACACCTCGCCACCGCACCGCTGGCCTGGGACAACCATCTGATCCCGCTCACCTGAGAGCACGCAGGGCGGCCCCGACCTTCGTCCGGGCAAAACCCAGTCAAAACTCCGAGAGCAAAACCTCCGCCCCTTCCGCATCCGCGCGAGGGGCTTTCGTTTTGCACCCTACATACACGAGAACGAAATCCATACGTGACAAAACGAGTGGCACTCGCTATATGCATCTATGAAAAGGAAAGCTCATGGATGCAAGCGACCGCCAAAACGAAATCCTCTCCCTGCTCACGCAGCAGGATCGTGTCGAGGTTGAAGACCTCGCGCGCCGCTTTGGTGTCTCCTTGCAAACCGTGCGCACCGACCTGCGCGATCTGTCAGCCCGTGGCCAGTTGAGCCGCGTCCATGGCGGTGCCGTGCGCATCAGCTCCGCCGCCAATCGCGGCTATGCCGAGCGCCGCAGCCTCAATGCCAGCGGCAAACGCGCGATGGCCGCACTGGCCTCCGATGTGATCCCTGAAAACTGTTCCATCGCGCTCAATATCGGCACCTCCACCGAACAGGTGGCGCGCGCGCTCTCCGGTCACAAGGGCCTGACGGTCCTCTCCAACAATATCAACATTATCAATATGATGATGGGTATGGAGGCGCGTGATCTGATCCTTGTGGGGGGCACCATCCGCCAAAGCGACGGTGCCATTGTCGGCGAAGAGGCGGTGGAATTCATCAACCGCTACAAGGTCGACTACGCCGTCATCGGTGCCTCCGCCATGGACGCAGACGGTGCGATCCTCGACCACGACGCCCGCGAAGTCTCCGTCGCCCGCGCCATCCTCAGAAATGCCCGCACGCGCATCCTGATGTGCGACGGCAGCAAATTCGACCGCTCCGCCCCCGTGCGCATCTGCGCCCTCGCGGAGCTGGATTTTGTCATCACAGACCGCCCTGTTCCGGCAGAGTTTGCCGAGGCCGCAGCCGCGTCCGGCACCCGAATCCTGATCGCAGACGGCGGCCCCGAAACCGAAAGCAGCGAAAATGACTGATACGCCCAAGACCTCCGACATCACCGACCTGTTCATCATCGGCGGCGGCATCAACGGTTGCGGCATCGCCCGCGACGCCGCCGGTCGCGGCCTCTCCGTGACATTGGCCGAAATGAACGACCTCGCCTCAGCCACGTCCTCGGCCTCGACCAAACTGTTCCACGGCGGCCTGCGTTATCTGGAGTATTTCGAATTCCGTCTGGTGCGCGAGGCCCTGATCGAACGCGAGGTGCTGCTGCGCGCCATGCCGCATATCTCATGGCCGATGCGCTTCGTGCTGCCCTTCCACAAGGACATGCGGTTCGACAACACCACGCCGACCTCCAAACTGCTGACCACCGTCATGCCATGGATGAAAGGCCGCCGCCCGGCGTGGCTGATCCGGCTGGGCCTTTTTATGTACGACACACTCGGCAAACGCGGCATCCTGCCCGGCACCGCAACCGTGGATCTGACCACGGATGAGGCAGGCAAGCCCCTGAACTCCAAATTCAAAAAGGCGTTTGAATATTCCGACTGTTGGGTCGAGGACGCGCGCCTCGTGGTGCTCAACGCCCGCGACGCCGAGGCCCGTGGTGCCGAGATCATGACCCGCACCGAGGTTGTTAATGCCACCCGCCACGCGGATCACTGGGAAATCCACCTGAAGGATCTGGCCACCGGTGCAGAAACCACGCGCCGCGCAAAAATGCTGATCAACGCGGGCGGTCCCTGGGTGGCCGATGTGCTGCGCCAGAAGATTGGACAAAACAGCCGCGAAAACGTGCGCCTCGTGCGCGGCAGTCATATCGTGGTGCCTAAACTCTACGACCACGGGCGCTGCTACTTCTTCCAAGGGCAGGACGGGCGCATCATCTTTGCCATTCCCTATGAGGAAGATTTCACCCTCATCGGCACCACCGACGCTGATCACCCCGATCCCGAGACCAAACCCATCTGCACCGAGGAAGAGCAGGATTATCTGGTCAAATTCGCGTCAAACTATTTTGACACACCGGTGACCCGCGACCAGATCGTCTGGACCTATTCCGGCGTGCGGCCGCTCTATGATGACGGCGCCAGCTCCGCCTCTGCCGCGACACGCGAATATGTGCTGACGCTCGACAAGACACAGGCCCCGCTCCTCAATGTGTTTGGCGGCAAGATCACCACCTACCGCAAACTGGCCGAAGCGGCGCTGGATAAAATCAACGAGGTCTTCCCAAGCCTGCCTTCGGAGTGGACCGCAGGTGTGCCCCTGCCCGGCGGCGATTTCCCGGTCGAAGATGTCACCCGCTTGCGCGAAAAACTGGCGCGCGCGTATCCCTTCCTGTCGGCCTACGCCACCCGCCGCCTGATCCGCGCCTATGGCACCGAGGCCTGGACCATTCTGGGCGACGCCAAGGCGGAGAGCGATCTGGGCCAGAGCTTCGGCGCGACCATCACAGCCCGCGAGCTCGACTGGGCGATTGCCCGCGAATGGGTGCGCACGGGCGAGGATTTCCTTTGGCGGCGCACAAAACTCGGCCTGCGTCTGGACCCTGATGCGCGCACTGCGGTCGACACATACATCAAATCCCGCGTCACCGACTAACGTGACAAAAGAGAGGGGCACAGCGTCCCTCCCTCTTCTAACTCAAAATATCCCGGAGCGCGAGGCAGAGCCTCGCACCCCCGTTCACGACACACGCTGAGGTTTCAGAATTCCACGCCCTTCTGCGCCTTCACCCCGGCCCGGAAGGGATGCTTCACCTGCGCCATCTCGGTCACAAGATCGGCGATCTCGATCAGCTCTTCTTTGGCGTTGCGCCCGGTCAGCACCACATGGGTCATCGGCGGCTTATGCTCGACGAGGAACTCCAGAACCTCCTGCAAATCCAGATACTCATAGCGCAGCGCGATGTTGATCTCGTCGAGCAGCACCATGGTGTTCTTCTCATCGAGGATCATTTCCTTGGCCTTTTCCCAGCCCGCGCGGGCTGCTGCAATATCGCGGGCCTTGTCCTGAGTTTCCCAGGTAAACCCCTCGCCCATCGCGTAGAACTGGCACAGATCCGAGAAATTCTCCTCGATCAACGTGCGCTCGCCGGTCTGCCACGCGCCCTTGATGAACTGCACCACCGCCGAGGGCATGCCGTGCGCGATACAACGCATGATCATGCCGAATCCCGAGGACGACTTGCCCTTGCCGGGGCCGGTGTGAACGATGATCAGACCCTTTTCGCCATCCTTGGTTTTCATCATCCGATCACGGGCGGCCTTTTTCTTGGCCATCTTGGAGGCATGGCGTGCCGCTTCTTCGTCCGAGATGTCGGTTTCGCTACTTGCGCTGGTCTGATCGCTCACGGGGTCGCTCCTGCTGTTTGGCCCCATGTCTTGACAAAGAGTGCCCCCATGGCGCAAGGGATTTTCGTTGGTTCCCGAAGGTGACACCCTTCGGGCGAAGAGGGAATGTGACAAGGCACGCCGCAGCGCGCCCCAAGCACAGCCGCCCCCGCGACCGTGACCGGAGAGGTCTCCCGACGCCACTGGCGCCCCCAAGGGGTGGCACCGGGAAGGCGGGACGACCGTCAGCGCCCGACCCGGGTCTGGCATCCGCAAGCCGGGAGACCTGCCAGCGCGTGTGAAACCGGCGGACGGGGTGTGCCGCGACCGGTTGAGGGCCTGCCACACGTGGCACGCGCCCCCATCTGGCCTGCCCCGCCTCGCCGCTGAGGAGGAGAAAAGGCCGCATGGGAGAGACCCCCAGCCAGAGCCCGGAGCCGGTCGTTCTGACCGTCTGCACCACCTGTCGCCAGACCGGCAGCGATCCCGAAGCCATGCGCCCCGGCCGCATCCTTGCAGACCGTCTTGCGGGCAGCGCGCTGCCCGAAGGCGTCACCGTGCGCGGGGTCGAGTGCCTCTCGGCGTGCTCGCGGTCCTGCACGTTGCATCTCTCCGGTGGCCCTGCCCGCTGGAGCTATATCTACGGCGATCTCGACCCGGATGCCCATCTTGAGGATATCCTCGCCGGTGCGGCCGCCTATGCCTCGACCGAGGATGGGTTTGTGCCATGGCGCGAACGCCCGGTGGTGTTTCGCAAACAATCCATCGCCCGCATTCCGCCCGTCTCCATGCCAAGCGTCGCGCTGACCCCGACACCCGCACCGGAGCGTCGCGACTCTTCCAATGACACCCCAGACACACCTGCCACCGAGCTTGCGCAGGATTGACCCGAAAGGCCCATTTCACATGACCACATTGAACAAGATCCCCGTCACCGTCATCACCGGCTTTCTGGGGGCTGGCAAAACCACTCTGATCCGTCACCTGATGCAGAACCCGCAGGGCAAGCGCCTTGCCGTGGTGGTGAATGAATTCGGCACCGCCGGTGTCGATGGCGACATCCTGAAATCCTGCGCCGACGAGAGCTGCCCGGCGGAAAACATCATGGAACTCGCCAACGGCTGCATCTGCTGCACCGTGGCCGATGATTTCATCCCCACCATCGAGAGCCTGATGGCGCTGCCCGAGCCGCCCGAGCATATCGTCATTGAAACCTCCGGTCTGGCGCTGCCAAAGCCGCTCCTGAAAGCCTTCGACTGGCCCGCGATCCGCTCGCGCATCACCGTGGACGGGGTGATCGCCCTGGCCGATGCCGAGGCCGTTGCCAAGGGCCAGTTCGCGCCGGATCTGGACGCCGTGCAGGCCCAGCGCGAGGCGGACGACAGCCTTGATCATGAAACACCGCTGTCCGAGGTCTTTGAAGATCAGATTTCCTGCGCGGATATCGTGCTGTTGTCCAAGGCCGATCTGGCCGGTGAGGCTGGTGTCGAGAAAGCCCGCGCAGTGATCGAATCTGAGGCCCCGCGCAAGCTGCCGATCCTGCCGATGACCGAGGGCGTGATCGACCCACGCGTGATCCTTGGCCTGGGGGCCGCCGCAGAAGACGACCTTGATGCCCGCCCCAGCCATCACGACGGCCATCACGATCACGAACATGACGATTTTGAGTCCATCGTGGTCGAAATGGGCGAAGTCTCCGATCCCGAAGACCTGCAAAAACGGATCATCGAGATGGCCCGCGCCCGCAACATCCTGCGGGTGAAGGGCTATGTGGCCGTGGAAGGAAAACCGATGCGAATGCTGGTACAAGCGGTGGGCGAACGCCTGCGCGCGCAATACGACCAACCCTGGGGCGCGCAGGAGCGCAAGACCCAGCTGGTGGTGATCGCCGAGCATGATAACATCGACACAGCAGGCATCCACGCCGACCTCGGGGCCTGAGTTTCTATGCGGGCGAAGTGGAAACACATCGTTTTCGTCCGGCCGAGAGGCCGGGCAGCCCCCGACCGCCCCCCCGGGCGGGGGCTTCTCCCCCACCCGCGGTCCGGGGCTATCCTCGGCGTGTCCAAACGGAGCTAACCTCATGCACGTCGTCTTCCGCGAAAGCCACGGGCTCGGAGAAACAGACACCCCCTATGACGTCGGGCAAACCCCCGGCGATCTGGTGGTGCTGTCCTTTTCCGACAGCGACCTTGGCGCCTTTGCGGCGGGCTGGCACCGCGCGGACGGCAAACTTCCCTCCACTCGGCTTGCCAATCTGGTGGCGCTCAAACACCCGCTCTCCGTCGATGTCTACGCCGAACAGACGCTGGAGGGCGCAAAGGGTGTCTTGGTCCGGCTGATCGGTGGTGAGAGCTACTGGTCCTACGGTCTGGCCACGCTTCAGGATCTCGCCTGGCGCAAGGGCATCGCGCTGGCGATCCTGCCCGCCGACGGTCAGGAAGATCCGCGCCTTGATGAGCTGTCCACCCTGCCGGTTTCCACCCTGCGCCGCCTTCAGGCGCTGTGCGATGCGGGCGGTGCTGTCGCGGCGCAGGCGGCGCTGGCGCAGCTGGCGTTGGCCTCTGGCCTTTATGCCAGCCCGGTGATCGGCAAGAAAACCGTGCCGGATTTCGGGTTCTACGACCCCGACCGGGGCGCGCTGGATGCGCTGCCCGAGATCGACAAACCCCTGGTGCTGGTCAGTTTCTATCGCTCCTATCTGACGTCTGCCGACACCGCCCCTGTAGATGCGATGATCCACAGCCTGCGCGCGCGCGGGTATGCCGCCTATGGGGTTTTCGCGCCGAGCCTCAAGGTCCCCGACGCGGTCGACTGGCTGCGCGCGGAACTGCCCGCCCTGAACCCCGCCGCGCTCATCAACGCCACCGCCTTTTCCGCGCAGGGGCGCGATGGCAGCGCCTCCCCGCTGAGCCTCACGGGCTGTCCGGTGTTTCAGGTGGCGCTGTCCACCGCCCGGCGCAAGGATTGGGATCTGGCGGATCGCGGCCTGTCGCCTGCGGATCTGGCCATGCATGTGGTCCTGCCAGAGGTGGACGGTCGGCTGTTTGCCGGTGTTGTCAGCTTCAAATCCCCCACCAAGCGCGACCCCGATCTGGAATATTCCCGTTTCACCCATCGCACCGATCCGGAACGAGTAGCGGCGGCGTTGGATCGCATCGAGGCGCATCTGCGGCTCGCCCGTCAAGCGCCTGCCGACAAACGCCTCGCGCTGGTGCTCTCGACCTATCCGGGGCGCGATTACAACCTCGCTCACGCGGTGGGGCTGGACGCGCTGGCCTCAACGTCCGAGATTTTGCGCGCCCTTGCGACCGAGGGCTATGACGTCACGGCCGAGGCAGACCTTGGCGCGCGCCTCTCGGATGAGACGCTGACATGGCCGCTCTCGGACTATCTCGCAGCGCTCGACCGCCTGCCCGCCCGCTTGCGCAAGGATCTCACCGCGGCTTGGGGCGCGCCCGAGCAGGACCCCGCGATCAGGGACGGCCTCGTGCACTTTCGCGCGCTACGCGCGGGCAAGGCACTGATCGCGCTGCAACCCGAACGCGGTGACGTGCAATCCCGCGATGACGAGTATCACGACCTCGACCGCACGCCGCGCCATGGCTATGTCGCCTTCTATCTCTGGCTCCGGACGCAAGCAGATGCGCTGGTGCATGTGGGTGCCCATGGCACGCTGGAGTGGCTGCCGGGCAAAGCGGTGGCACTCTCGGCGCAGTGCTGGCCCGAGGTGCTGGCGGGTGATCTGCCGGTAATCTATCCGTTTATCGTCAATGATCCGGGCGAGGCCGCGCAGGCCAAACGCCGCATCGGTGCCATCACTCTGGGCCACATGCCGCCGCCTTTGGCACAGACCACGCTGCTCGACGGGATGACGCGGCTTGAAAGCCTCCTGGATGAATATTCCACAGCCGACGGGTTGGATCCCGCGCGCCGTGACCGGCTGATCGCCGACATCCGGGCCGAGGCGCAGGGCACCGGCGTCGAAGAAGACTTGGGCATCCCCGCCGACGCCTCGGCGGCAGAGGCGATCACCCGCATCGACCGTTTTGTCTGCGACATCAAGGAAAGCCAATACGGCGAAGGTCTGCATATCTTTGGCGAGGGCGATCACGGCGCGGCAGAGTTGCGCGGGGTGCTGGATGCGCTGGCGGGCAAGCTGGTCTCCCCCGGCCCGTCCGGGTCGCCCTACCGGGGGCGCTCGGATGTGATGCCCACGGGGCGCAACCTCTTTACCACGGATCCCCGCGCGGTACCGTCGCGGGCGGCGCAGGCGCAAGGGGTCAAGCTGGCAGAAGAGCTGCTGCGCCGCCACCTGCAGGACCATGGCGACTGGCCGCGCGGGTTGGTGGTGGATCTCTGGGGCTCTGCCACCATGCGCACGGCGGGCGAGGAATTCGCCATGGCGCTGCATCTTGCGGGTCTTGCCCCGCAATGGGACGCAGGATCCGAGCGTGTTTCGGGCTTTGAAATCATCCCGCTGGCCCTTCTGGGCCGTCCGCGCATCGACGTGACGCTTCGGGTGTCCGGCCTGTTTCGCGACGTGTTTCCCGGCCTTGCCCAAATGTTCGAAGCCGCCGCCGCCGCGTTGAGCGCCCGCGAAGAAGACCCAAGTGACAACCCCTACCTCAAGACCACGCCGCGCGTCTTTGGCCCCAAGCCCGGGCTATACGGCCTTGGGATGACCCAGCATCTTGATGACTACTCCGATGAGGCCCGCGCGGCAGCGGGCGAGGCTTGGCTTGCGGCCTCATCGCATGCGATTGACGCAAAAGGGGACATCCACGAGGCGCGCGCCGCGCTTGAGGATCGACTGCACAGCGCAGACAGCTTTGTACATCTGCAAGATCTGGCGGAAACGGATGTTCTGGTCGCCTCGGACTATGCCGCCCATGAAGCAGGCTTTGCCGCCGCGATGAAGCGTCTGGGCGCCGAGGCCCCGGCGCTCTATCACATGGACGCCACCCGTCTGGACCGCCCGCAGGCGCGCAGCCTGCAGGAGGAAATCGCCCGGGTCACCCGCGCCCGTGCCTCTGACCCGCATTGGGCGACCTCAATGATGAACCACGGCTTTCGCGGCGCGGCAGAGATTGCGGCAACGCTGGATCACATGGCGGCCTTTGCGCATCTGGCCCAGGTGGTGCCTACGCATCTCTTTGACCTTTATTTCGAGGCCACACTGGGCCGCGACGATCTGGTGGCATTTCTGGAGCGCGAAAACCCCGCTGCCCTTCAGGCCATGCGGGATCGGTTCAACGCTCTGCGCGATGCAGGGCTGTGGGTGACGCGGCGCAATTCGATCCTTGCCACGCTTGAGGGCGCAGCATGAGCTCCGCCCCCAAGGTCTATGGCTGGTGCCCCGGCGCGCTGAGGCCGATGATGTCCGGCGACGGGCTGGTGGTGCGCATCCGCGCGCCACTGGGGCGGCTCACGTCTGAGCAGGCCAAGGCCGTCGCGGATCTCTCCATACGCTACGGCAATGGCATTCTTGATCTCTCGGCGCGGGCGAACCTGCAAATGCGCGGCGTCCGCGAGGACAGCCATCCCGCCCTGATCGCTGCGCTTCAGGATCTCGGGTTGGTGGACCAGGACGCGCGCGCTGAGGCACGCCGCAATATCCTCATGACGCCCTTCTGGGCTGAAGGAGACCGCAGCCACCATATCGCCCTGGCGTTGACAGAGGGCCTCGCACAGGCAGAGGACTTGCCCCTGCCCGGCAAGTTCGGCTTTGCGGTGGACGCAGGTCCGGCTCCCGCGTTGCAAGGCACCGCTGCCGATATCCGCATTGAGGGTGCAGGCGACAGGCTGACCTTGCGCGCAGACGGTGCCTATGTGGCGCTGGAGGTGTGCAAAGACAATGCCGCAGCCGAGGCGCTGACCCTCGCGCGCTGGTTCCTTGACCAAGGCGGCGCGTCGGAGGGCCGGGGCCGGATGCACGCCCTGCTCGCGCGCCGCGCAGCCCCCGCATCGCATACCGCAGGTGTCGCAAGAGGCGCTTCGCGGCCCGCCCCCGGCCAGACCCGCAGCGGCGCATTGGTTGCGCTGGAGTTTGGCCAGATCAGCGCCGAGACCTTCGCCGCGCTTGCCGATCTCGGCCCGCTGCGCCTCACCCCCTGGCGAATGCTGCTGATCGAAAACGCCCAAGACATCGCGCCCTTGCCCGGCCTGATCCACAGCGCAACGAATCCGCGCCTGCGGGTGAGCGCGTGCACCGGCGCGCCCGGGTGCTTGCAGGCGCTCTCTGAAACCCGCGCGCTGGCCCGCGACCTCGCCCCGCATCTGCCGGAGGGCACCAGCCTGCACGTCTCGGGCTGCGCCAAGGGCTGCGCCCATCCCAAACCTGCCGATGTGACCTTGACCGCCACCGGCACAGACCGCTTTGACCTTGTTCGCAATGGCCGTGCAAACGACCGCCCCTTGCGTTCTGATCTCTCTGCGCGCACCCTGCGCGCTGCGCCGCACCTTCTGACGAAAGACACCTGACATGCTGCACACCTATGAGACCGATGGCGCCAAGATCTATGCCGAGAGCTTTGCCACCATCCGCAACGAGGCCAACCTCGCCCGTTTCACCAAAGACGAGGAGGTGGTGGCCGTGCGCATGATCCACGCCGCAGGCATGGTGGGGCTGGAGGAGCATGTGCAATTCTCAGACGGGATGGCCGAAACCGCCCGCGCGGCACTGGCGAAAGGCGCACCGATCCTCTGTGATGCTTATATGGTCTCCGAGGGGATCACCCGCCCGCGCCTGCCTGCCGACAATGAGGTGATCTGCACCCTGCGTGACCCCAAAGTGCCGGAAATGGCCCGCGAGATGGGCAACACCCGCTCGGCGGCCGCGCTGGAACTCTGGCGTCCGAAACTCGACGGGGCCGTGGTCGCGATCGGCAATGCCCCCACCGCGCTGTTTCATCTGCTGAACATGCTCAAAGACCCTGCCTGTCCGCGCCCTGCCGCAATCATCGGCTGCCCTGTAGGCTTTGTCGGCGCCCGCGAATCCAAGGAGGCGCTGATGGAGGATCTGCCGGTGCCCGCGATGATCGTCAAAGGCCGCCTTGGGGGCTCTGCCATCACGGTTGCCGCAGTGAATGCGCTGGCATCGTGGAAAGAATGACCATGAACGCGCCCAAAACCGGCAAAGTCATCTGCGCAGGCCTCGGCCCCGGCGATCCGGACCTGATGAGCGTCAAGAGCTGGCGCGCGCTGCAAAGCGCGACCCATGTGGCCTATTTCCGCAAGGCAGGCCGCGCAGGGCAGGCCCGCGCCATCGTCGACGGCATCCTGCCCGCAGGCGTCACCGAATACCCGATGGAATATCCGGTCACCACCGAGATCCATTTCTCCGATCCCGAGTATAACCGCCAATTGGCCGCGTTTTATGACCAATGGGCCGACACATTGGCCGAGATTGCGGCGACGGACACGGTGGTGGTGCTCTGCGAGGGCGATCCCTTCCTTTATGGGTCGTTCATGCATCTGCACACCCGCCTTGAGGGCCGCGCAGAGGTGGAAATCATCCCCGGCATCACCGGCATGTCCGGTTGCTGGACCGCCACCGGCCAGCCGATCACCTGGGGTGATGATGTTCTGACCGTGGCGATGGCAACCCTCTCGGAAGAAGAACTAACCAAACGCATCCGGGAAACGGACGCGCTGGTGGTCATGAAAATCGGCCGCAACCTGCCCAAGCTGCGCCGTGCGCTTGAGGCTGCGGGCCGACTTCAGGACGCATGGCTGGTGGAGCGCGGCACCATGCCGACCCAGACGGTGCAAAAGCTCACCGAGATCACTGGCGATGTGCCCTATTTCTCCATCGTGCTCTTGCACGGGCAAGGACGTCGCCCATGAATGACGCGCAAAAAGGCTGGGTGGTGATCGCGGGGCTTGGCCCCGGTGACGAGCGCATGGTGATCCCCGAGGTGCAGGAAGTTCTGGCCGAGGCCACAGACGTGGTTGGCTATATCCCCTACGTGGAGCGCATCGCGCCGCGCGCTGGCCTGACGCTCCATGCCAGCGACAACCGGGTTGAGGTGGACCGCGCCACGCAGGCCCTGCAGATGGCGGCAGAGGGCAAACGCGTTGTGGTGGTCTCCTCCGGCGATCCGGGGGTTTTTGCCATGGCATCGGCGGTGTTTGAAGCACTGGAAGACGGGTCCAAGGCGCAGCCCGCGTGGCTCGACCTGGACATCCGGGTGCTGCCCGGCATCACCGCCATGCTGGCGGGCGCAGCGGCGATCGGCGCGCCGCTGGGGCATGATTTTGCGGCGATCAACCTCAGCGACAATCTGAAACCGTGGGAGCTGATCGAACGCCGGTTGCAGCTTGTGGGTGAGGCAGGTCTGGCGATGGCCTTTTACAACCCGCGCTCCAAATCCCGCCCGCATCAGTTTGCCCGCGCACTGGACGTGCTGCGCGCGGCCTGTGGCGCGGACACCCTGATTACCTTCGCCCGTGATGTTACCAAACCGGGGCAGGAGATCCTCACCGTACCGCTCAAGGATGCCCGGCCAGAGATGGCGGACATGCGTACCGTGGTGATCGTCGGCAATCGCGACACGCGACGCGTGGGGCCTTATGTCTACACCCCGCGCTTTGCACCCGGTCACCAACCCGGTCATCAAACCGGGCAGCCCCCGACCGACAAGGACACCTAAGCGCCGTGCTCGAGCCAGCGCATCACCTCAGCGACAGTGCCCAGCACCGGGCGTGCGGGCACCTTGGGCCGGTCGATCATCACGACCGGCACGGAGAGCGCGCGCGCGGCACTCAGCTTGGCCTCGGCACCTGCGCCACCGGCGTTTTTGGCCACAACATGCGTGATCTTGTGCTGGCGCATCAGGGCCTCATCGCCCGTCGCTTCAAACGGTCCTCGCGCCACAATGACGGTGGCATCGGGCAAGGGCAGCGGTGCCTCCGGCGCATCCACCAGCCGCAGCAGATAGTGGTTTTTGGGCTTTGCCGCGAATTCCGCCACATGTTGCTTGCCGATGGCCAGAAACACCCGCGCGCCGGCCTCTGGCAGGGCGGCGACGGCACCCGCCATATCCGCCACATGAACCCAGTGATCGCCCGGCTTCGACTGCCATGCAGGACGTTCAAAGGCCACCAGCCCCACCCCCGCCTCAGCGCAGGCCCGCACCGCGTTAGTGCTCATCTGCGCGGCAAAGGGATGGGTGGCATCGATCACATGGGTGATCCCCTCGCGGCGCAGATAATCGACCAGCCCGGACACGCCCCCAAACCCGCCGATACGGCAGGGCAACGGCTGCTCTGCCGGGCGCGCGGTCCGGCCTGCGTAGGAGAACACCGCCTGACGCCCGGCCACCGGATCGTCCGAAACCCAGGCTTGCGCCAAATGCGCCGCCAGATGCGAGGCTTCGGTGGTGCCGCCCAGAAGCAGGAGCTTGGTCATGTCTGATCCTCTGACAAAGGGCGGAGCACGCCCATGGCTGACCCTGATCGGGCTCGGGGAAAATGGCCCCGAAGGGCTGTCGGATGCAAGCCGTGCAGCCCTTCGGGCCGCAGAAATCATCATCGGCGGGCCGCGTCATCTGGAACTGGTCGATGCAGGCGTACGCGGGCAGGTCTGGCCCGTACCGTTTTCCACCGCGCCGGTGCTGGCCGCACGCGGGCGCGCGACGGTGGTTCTGGCGTCGGGCGATCCCTTCTGGCACGGCGCAGGCGGCAGCCTGCTGCGCGATCTGGACCGCTGCGAGTGGACGTCCCATCCGGCGCCCTCCTGCTTTGCGCTGGCCGCCAATGCGCTAGGGTGGAAGCTGGAGGACACGCTCTGCCTGGGTCTGCATGCCGCGCCCCATGCGCGCCTGCGCCCGATTTTGGGCCGTGGCACCCAAGTGATCTGCACCCTGCGCGATGGCACGGCGGCGGCGGAACTGGCTGCCTATCTTTGCGAGATCGGCTTTGGCACCAGCGCGATCACCGTGCTGGAGCGCCTTGGCGGACCACGGGAGCGCATCCGCACGACCACCGCCCAAGGGTTTGACCTTACCGACATTGACGCCCCCGTCGTGGCGGCACTCACGGCATCAGGCTCGGGCCTGCCGCAGGCATCCGGCCTTGAGGATACACTCTTTGCCAGTGACGGGCAGATCACCAAACGCCCCATCCGAGCGCTGACGCTCTCGGCCCTTGCCCCGCGCGTGGGCGAACATCTGTGGGATATTGGCGGCGGATCGGGATCTGTCTCGGTGGAGTGGTGCCTTGCGGCCCGAGGGGCCACGGCAACCACATTTGAGGCCCGCGCCGATCGGCTGGAGAATATTCGCCGCAACGCCAAAGACTTCGGTCTGGCGCATCGCCTGACAGCCCTTGAGGGCCGCGCGCCGGAAGTATTGGAGGGCCATTCCTCGCCCGATTGCGTGTTTATCGGCGGCGGAGGGTCGCAGGCCCTCATTGACCACCTCTGGCAGATCCTGCCCGCAAGCACGCGCCTTGTTGCCAATGGTGTAACGCTGGAGACTGAGATCTTGCTGATGCAGGCTCATGCCACCCATGGTGGGCATTTGCTCAAGGCGGAAATCGCCGAAGCTGGCCCCTTGGGCACCATGCGCGGTTGGGAACGTGCCCGCCCCGTGATCCAGTGGAGCGTTACCCGATGATGATCGCAGGCTTTGGCTTTTCCAACCGCGCCAGCGAGGCAAGCCTTGCGGAGGCTTACACTGCGCTGCAAACGCGCCCGGATCGGGTGGTGACCCTGCGTGCCAAGGCCGATAGCCCCGTGTTTCGCGCCTTTGTGCTGGCACAAAACCTCACGGTCGAGACCCTTGATGAGGACCAGATCGCCGGGGTCCCGACCCCCACCCTTTCGCCGCGTATCCATGCGCGGTTCAACACCGGATCGGTGGCCGAAGCCTGCGCCCTTGTGGCAGCGGGCGCAGGCGCGCGGCTGATCCAGAGACGATGTGTGACCACGGACGGGCTTGCCACCGTGGCGCTTGCGGAGATGATAGAGAGATGACCGTTCATTTCATTGGTGCCGGACCGGGTGCCGCCGACCTGATTACCCTGCGCGGGCGCGACCTGATCGCGGCCTGTCCGGTGTGCCTTTATGCTGGCTCTCTGGTGCCCGAAGCGCTGCTCAGCCATTGCCCAGAGGGGGCCAAAATCATCAACACCGCGCCGCTGTCGCTGGATGAAATCATGGCAGAGATCGCCAGTGCCCACGCCGCCGGACAGGATATTGCGCGGCTTCACTCCGGGGATCTGTCGGTCTGGTCCGCCATGGGCGAACAGCTGCGCCGCCTGCGCGATCTGAATATTCCCTATGACATCACCCCCGGTGTACCTGCCTTTGCGGCTGGTGCGGCGGCGCTGGGGACTGAACTCACGCTGCCCGGCGTGGCACAATCGCTGGTGCTCACGCGCACGTCGGGGCGCGCCTCGGCGATGCCCGAAGGCGAGACGCTGGAGAATTTCGCCGCCACCGGCGCAACGCTTGCGATCCATCTGTCGGTGCATGTGCTGGACGATGTGGTGGCACGGCTCACGCCCGCCTATGGCGCGGAGTGTCCGGTGGCCATCGTCTGGCGCGCCAGTTGGCCGGATCAGAAGATCGTCAAGGCAACGCTTGGGTCCATTATCGAGGCGACCGAGGGCGCGCGCGGACGCACCGCGCTGATCCTCGTGGGCCACGCCCTGGGCGCAGAGGATTTCGCCGAAAGCTGCCTGTATGGTGCGGATTATGACCGCCGCTATCGTCCGCAAAGTGCCGACAGCCCGTGGTCGGAATGGAGCGAAGGGGATGATTGATCGCGTGATGTGGAACACCAAGGACCGCGCCCGAGCCTGGGTGGGTGCGAAAGCGCCCTCCCGGGGGGAGGGTCGGGCGCTGTCCGGCCTTTCGGCCGGACGGGACTTGCCGGTGCGCAGGGAGGCAACATGACCCATTTCCCCAAAGGCCTGATGATCTCCGCGCCCTCCTCCGGCACCGGCAAGACCACCGTCATGCTGGGCCTGCTGCGCGCGCTCAAGGACGATGGGCTGACCGTGCAGCCCTTCAAGAGCGGGCCAGATTATATCGACCCGGCGTTTCACTTTGCGGCCGCCGGGCGGGCGTCCTTCAACCTTGATACATGGGCGATGGACAGCGCGCTGCTCGATGCCGTAACAACCCAGGCCCAAGGCGCTGATATCTGCGTCGGTGAAGGGTCGATGGGCCTCTTTGACGGGGTCGCCACGCGCGGCCAGTCGGGATTTGGCTCCTCGGCAGAGACCGCGCTCAGGATGGGCTGGCCGGTGGTGCTGGTGATCGACGTGGGCGGACAGGCGCAATCCGCCGCCGCCACCGCGCTGGGGTTCAAGATGTACAACCCCGACCTGCCCTTTGCGGGCGTGATCCTGAACCGGGTGGCCAGCCCCCGCCACGAGCGGCTCACCCGGCTCGGGATGGAGCGCGCGGGCGTCAAGGTGCTTGGCTCCCTGCCTCGGCGCGGTGATCTGACCCTGCCCGAACGCCACCTTGGCCTCATTCAGGCGGTGGAGCACCCGGACCTTGAAGCCGCGATTGCGGGCTATGCCGCCTTTTTGCGCGAAAACGTCGACCTCGACGCGATCCGAGCGGCGGCCAGCACCGCTGCTGCACCCGCGCCGCGCGCTCTGCCTCACCCGCCTGCGCAGCGCATCGCATTGGCGCGCGATGCGGCGTTTTCCTTTACCTACCCGCATCTCCTGGAAGGCTGGCGTGCCGCCGGGGCCGAGATCCTGCCGTTCTCGCCCTTGAAGGATGAGGCCCCCGCCACCGATGCCGATCTGGTCTGGCTGCCCGGCGGCTACCCAGAACTGCATGGTTCCGCGCTTGCCGCTGCCGAAAACTGGCGCAAAGGCATGGCAAAACATGCTGAGACCAAACCCGTGCATGGCGAGTGCGGCGGCTATATGGCGTTGGGCGAGGCCCTGATCGACAAAGACGGCACCCGGCACCAGATGGCGGGGCTCCTCGGGCTTGTCACATCATACGAGAAGCGCAAATTCCACCTCGGCTATCGCCGTGCGGAGTTGCAAGCGCCGATGCCGGGCTTTGACAGCGGCGCCTATTTGCGCGGGCATGAGTTCCATTACTCGACCATTCTGGATGAGCCCGACGCGCCGCTGGCGCGCGTCATGGACGCTGACGGCAATCCGGTCCCCGAAACCGGATCGATCAAGGGTCATGTCACCGGCACCTTTTTCCACCTGATCACCGGAGAGCACGCATGAGCGGATTTGTCAGCTTTGTCTCCTCCGGGCCGGGGGATCCGGACCTGCTGACGGTCAAGGCCGTCAAACGTCTTGAGGCGGCGGATGCGGTGTTGTTTGACGACCTGTCCTCGGGCCCGATCCTGTCGCACGCGCGCGAGGATGCGGATCTGGTGGGCGTGGGCAAACGCGCAGGCCGCCCCTCGCCCAAGCAGGACCACGTGAGCCAGCTTCTGGTGGATTATGCCCAATCCGGGGCCCATGTGGTGCGGCTGAAATCCGGGGATTCCGGCGTCTTTGGCCGCCTTGAGGAAGAGATCATTGCGCTGCGCGCCGCTGGCATCAAATACGAGATCATCCCCGGCGTCACCGCAGCTTCTGCCGCCGCCGCTGCGGCGGGAATTCCGCTGACCCGGCGGCTGACCGCGCGCCGGTTGCAGTTCATCACCGGCCATGACGTGACCGGCGGCCTGCCCGATCACATGAACCTTGCAGCCCTTGCCGACCCCGAGGCAACCACCGTGGTCTATATGGGCAAGCGCACCTTTGCGGCGCTGCTGTCCCTGCTGCTAGAGGCCGGCCTGCCGCAGGACACGCCTGCGCTGGTGGCGCTTGGGGTCTCGACGCCCGCGCAAGAGCTGCACCGGGTCACCGTTGACGGTCTGCCCGATCTGCTGGAGGCGATCACCTCACCGGCGCCGGTGCTGATCCTCTATGGACCGCTGGCGCAGTTGGAACCGGAAAGCGGCACGCCATGATCCATCTGAACCTGATCGGTATCGGCACCGGCAATCCCAAGCACCTGACGCGGGAGGCCATCGAGGCCATTCAATCCCAGGATCTCATCCTGATCCCGAACAAGGGGGCGGGCAAGGATGATCTTGCCGGGCTGCGGCAGGCCATCTGCGCTGACGTGCTGGCAGACTGCGCAGATCCCCCGCGGATCGCCGAATTCGCCCTGCCCACGCGAGACCCGAACACCGCGGAGTACCGCCAGCGGGTCGACGACTGGCATGATGCGATTGCCGCGGTCTGGCAGTCGGCCCTGTCAGATCACCTGCCCGATGGCGGGCAGGTGGGGTTTCTTGTCTGGGGTGATCCGTCACTCTACGACAGCACCATGCGGATCGCCGAGCGGCTGCGCGCGCGCCTGGACCTTCAGATGCGCGTGATCCCCGGCATCACCTCGATCCAGGCCCTGACCGCCGCCCATGGCGTGCCGTTGAACACCATCGGTGGCCCGGTGCAGATCACCACCGGACGACGGCTGCGCGCGGCGGGCTGGCCGGAGGGCTGCGACACGCTGGTGGTGATGCTGGATGGCGAATGCTCTTTCCAAAGCCTGGCCGAACAGGCGCAGATCACGATCCATTGGTCCGCCTATGCGGGCATGGACAACGAGATCAACATCGCCGGGCGCCTCTCCGAGGTGCAGGACCGGATCATCGCCACACGCGCAGAAGCACGCGCGGATCATGGCTGGATCATGGATATCTACCTGCTGCAACGCGCCCCCTGAGCACGCAACCTCTGGTTTTCGGGATGCAACAGAAAGGGCGAGGCTCCCGCCCGTCGCGGCCCCATTAATAAATGCGACCGCTCCCGTTGGGCATGGCGCCGGACCTTCAGGTCCGGCGCCGCAGCCTGTCCGCAGGACAGGCTGCCCGGCCCAACGCCAAGCGGGGTCTTGCGTCAGCAAGGGTCTGCGCGGGGGCGGGAGCGCCCCCCTCTTTTACGCCCCCCCCTGCGCGGATCACTCCGGGTCTGACGGCATTCCGTGCACCGCGAGGGATTTATTGCCGAACCGCTTGTCCTCGGTCACCTCGCGCCCGAACCAGGACGGCGGCACAAAGGCCTCTGCCGCCGCCTCGTCCGGAAACTCCACCTCGACCATCTGCAAGGGGGCCAGCGCCCCTTCGAAGATGTCGAGTTCATAACCCGGGCCATCGGGCAACGCCCCGGTCCAACGGGTCTTCTCCACCCGCCGCCCCATTGTGCCCGGCCAGAAGGTCTCGAACACTGCCGGGCTGATTTCCGCCTCCCGTTCTTCGCGGACCCGCCCGGACCCGCCTTTCTGGGTCAGATAGAAACGCTCTCCCTTCTGGCGCAGGCGCAGCTCGGTGCTGTCCTCCAACGCGGTCAGATACCCCTGCCGCACGGGCGTGGCCTGCGCCGCAGTCAGGTCCGGCTGATCCGCCACCAGGAATTTCCGCTCGATCTCTTTCATGCCAATGTCCTTGCTTGCATCACCCCTGTGCCCCCTGCGTTCCGCCTCAGAGACGGGCTTTGACCTCATCAAACAGCGCCCAGTAGGCCTTGCCCGCCGGGCGGGTGGCCGCAAAGCACAAGGCCGGTTTGCGGTGCAGGCCCATTTTCTCCACATCGGTAGAAAACGGCAGCTCCGTCGACAGGAACCGCTTGCCATGACGGGCGCGCAGGCGGGTGATCGTCTCGCCATGCATAGCCTTGCGTCCCTGCACCATGGAAAAGAAGGGCAGCAGCTTTGTCATCTTCACCCCGTCCGCCCGGAACACATCCAGAAGCTGCACAAAGCTGCGTTCCGACAGCGTGGTCGGGATCACCGGCACGACCACCTTGTCCGCCGCCTTGAACACCGCCTCCGACAGCATGGAGATATTGGGCGGGCAATCGAGAATGATGACATCATAATCGCTGTGCACGCCCTTCAGCGCCTTTTTCAGGCGCGACCGGCTGTTCTTCATGCGCGCCAGAAACAGGTCGAAATCGCGAAAGGTCAGATTGGCCGGCAGAATGTCGAGGTTCTCATAATCGCTGCCGCGGATGGCGCGGGTAAAGCGCTCCACATCCTGAAAGAACTGCGCGCCCTTCAGCTTTTTCGACGGTTTGACCCGGAAATAGAAGCTCGACGCCCCCTGCGGGTCGAGATCGCACAACAAGGTGCGCGCGCCGGATTGCGCAAAGGCGTAGGCCAGGTTCACCGCGGTCGCGGTCTTGCCGACGCCGCCCTTGTTGCTGTAGCAGGCAAGAACCTTCATGCGGCGGCCTCCTCGGGATGACACAGCGCCTTGATCTCGGCGCGGGCCTCAGGGCTGTTGAACCGGTCGAAACTCTCCATCACCCGTGCCCGTTCCGCCCGTTGGCCTTGATCCAGCAGGGCGATCAGCGCGCCGATGCTCAGCGCCGCTTCGACACCCCGACGCCCGGTCATCGCCGGGTGGGTCTCGACAAAGCGCAGCAGCGCCTGCTGCTGAACGGCATAATCGTTGAACGCGCCGAGATTGTCCTGCAACAGCTTCATCCGCTTGATGATGCGCTTGGCGCTCTTGCCGGCAAACAGCGGGGCAAAGAACTCCACCAGATAGCGGAATTTCTTGCAGGCGATGCGCAGTTCATGGACCTCCTCGTCGGGCGTGTCGTCATGGATACGCGCGGCGATCTTGCAGATCTTGCGGTAGCGTTTCCAGATCAGCTTGCGGGCATATCGATCTGCGCTAACCCCGCTTGCGGCGCCGCGGATGAAGCCCTCGGGATGGGCAAACTGCGCCTCCAGCTCCGAAATCACCGTGTGATAGGCCTTGCTGTTCAGATGGTTTGCCAGTGCCGCCTGCGCATCGGCGCGCTCTGCGGCAAAGGCATCGAACATCACCGACAGGCCGGGACGCAGATGTTCGGGCACCCGGGCGTCGTAGTCCGCCCGCTCCATCAGGTAGACGTCGAGATCGCGCACCCGCCCGGTGGGCTGCATCAGGTCGGACAAGGCGGCTTTCAACTCTGCCGTCTGCACCGCACCAAACACGCCCTTGAACAGGCTCAGCACCGAGCGGAGTTTGCGCAGCGCCACGCGATAGTCATGCAGGAATTCGGTGTCGAGATCGGCGATCACACCGGCCTCGTTCGCGCGGGCGACCGCGATGTAGTTGGACATCGTTTCCACCGCCACGTCAAAGGCGGTTTCCTGCCCGGTAAAGGTGGTTTTGGGCTTGGCCACATAGGGCTGCACCTCCGGCGCCAGCGCCGCAAAGACCCGTTCCGCATCCACCGGCCCGGCGCCCTGCTCCCGCAGGCCGGCCGCCATCGCCGCCGGGGCGCGGTCGTAACCGCGCAGCGGTTTCAGCAGGACAAGGGTGACGGCACCGCCGGCCTCGCCCTCGACCTGCAGAACCTCGCCGCGCAACTGGGTCTTGGTTTCCTCATCCACCACTCGCAGGGTGGTGGACCGCAGCACACCACGGGCCAGGGTCAGAAAGCAGCGCAGCGGGAACAGGTCTTGCGTCAGGCTGCGGATTGGCCCGTCTGGCAGATCCGCCGGGAAATCACCGTCCGAGGCCGCCGCCTGGCGCAACGGTGCCTCCTTCCCGGCAAACAGCGCAAGCGCAGCGTCAAACTCCAGCAACACTCGCCCGGATCCGCGCAAAAGCTGGTCGTGGCAATCCAGCAGGCGAAAGGGCACGGTCCCGTCGTCAGGCTCCGTCACCAGGCGCAGGGGGGCCAGGGCAGCTTCGATCTGCGACCAGTCAATCTGGCCGTCCAGTAGAAACCCGATTGGTTCAGATGATGTCATGCGCCTTATCTCTTTGTCGGTCTCAGGTAGTCCTCGATAAGCCGCTCTATAAGGCGCTGAATGCTGGTATCCTCTTCAATGGCCCGGATTTTCAGCGCTTTCAGTGTCTTGCTGTCCAAACGCAACGAGGTGTTCTTGCGCGCGGATTTGTAGGGCTTGCTGCTGCTTGTCTTGTCTTTGGACATCTGGGGCGGCCTCACTACATGACGTCATGATGTCAATCAATGCGCGTCGCTGTCAAGAAGCTGTTACAAACCCGGCGCAACAGATCGATGCGACACGCGCGACAGCCGTGCAAAACTGTGATGATTTACCGAATTCGCTGATGAGTATCGCGACGCCCTGCCCCTGCGCGCGCAGGGGCAGGGGCAGGGCGTTGGGACAGCGTGCCTCGCGCCATGGGGCGCAAGGCACAGGGGGGAGCGAAAGGCACTGGGGGCGCGATGGCCCGGTCAGGTCACCCGCGAACGGACCTGAAACCGCGGCTCCTTCCAGGCGCCGCTGTCCATGACCTCGCCAAGGATTTCGGCAGCCCGCCGCACGTCCGCCTCGTCGATATAGAGCGGTGTGAACCCGAACCGCAGGATATTCGGCGCACGGAAATCGCCGATCACCCCCCGCTCGATCAGCGCCTGCATCACCGCATACCCCTCGTCAAAGGCAAAGGACACCTGCGATCCGCGCTGCGCGGCGTCGCGCGGGGAGGCAAGGGTCAGCATCGGGCAGCGGGCCTCGACCTCGGCGATGAAAGTCTCGCAGAGCGCAATCGACGCCGCCCGGATCTCGGCCATGGACACGCCGTCCCAGACATCCAGCGCCGTGTCGAGGATCGACAGTTGCACGATGGGGGGCGTGCCGACGCGCAGGCGTTCAGTGGTCATGGCGGGACGATAGCCGGGTTCCATCGCAAAAGGCGCGTCATGGCCAAGCCAGCCCGACAGCGCGGGCTCCACCTCCAGCACGATGTCGGGGCGGGCATAGATGAAGGCCGGCGCGCCGGGACCGCCGTTGAAGTACTTGTAGGTACAGCCCACCGCAAATTCCGCGTTGCAGGCGGTCAGATCCACCGGCAAAGCGCCCGCACTATGGGCCAGATCCCAGATCATCACGGCGCCGTTCTGCTGCGCCCGTGCGGTGATCTCCATCATGTCGTGCCGCCGGCCCGAGCGGTAATCGACTTCGGTCAGCATCACCACGGCGACGTCCTCGGTGATCGCTTCGGCGACCTCTTCAGGGGCGACGGTGCGCAGTTCATAATCCTTGCCGATGGTCGAGATCAGCCCCTGCGCCATATAGAGATCGGTGGGGAAATTGCCGGTGTCCGACAGGATCACCCGACGGTCCGGGCGCATTTTCAGCGCCGCCGCCAGCGCCTGATAGACCTTGATCGAGAGCGTATCGCCGGTGGCCACGCTGCCTGGCGCGGCGCCAATAAAGCCCGCGATCCGGTCCCCGACCTTTTGCGGCAGGGCCATCCAGTCGGCGGTGTTCCAGGCCTTGATCAGCTGGGTGCCCCACTCCTGCGTGAGGGTCTTGGTCGCCCGCTCCGCCGCGCCTTTTGGCAGCGGACCGAGCGAGTTGCCGTCGAGGTAGATCATGCCCTCCGGGATGTCGAAGAGGTGTTTCTTGGGCAGGTTGGTCATGTCAGAGGTCGCCTCTCAGGGTCCAGAGTTCGGGGAACAGCTCCACGCTCAGCATGCGGCGCAGGTATTGTACACCGGAGGTGCCGCCGGTGCCGCGTTTGAAGCCGATGACGCGCTCCACCGTGGTCACATGGTTGAAGCGCCAGCGGCGGAAATAGTCTTCGAGATCGACCAGTTTCTCGGCCAGTTCGTAGAGGGTCCAGTGGCTTTCAATGTCCTGGTAGACCTGCAACCAGCGGGCCTGAATATCCGCGTTGAGCGCATGCGGGGCATCCAGTTGTGGCACCGGCATGTTTTCCGTATGCCCATCAAGGGTTTGATACAGGAACCGGTTCACCTCGTCATAGAAACTGGGGCGCGCCAGTTCGGCGCTCAGTATCGCGTGGACCTCCGGCACATGTTCATGCGGGCGCAGCATGTTGGGGTTGCGGTTGCCCAGCACATATTCGATCAGCCGGTACTGATAGGACTGAAACCCCGAGGACGGCCCCAAAGCCTCGCGAAAGCGGGTGTAATCGGCGGGCGTCATGGTGCGCAGCACGTCCCAGGCGCTGTTGAGCTGCTCAAAGATGCGGCTGAGCCGGGCGAGCATCTTGAACATCTCGGCAGTCTGGCCCTGCTGCAAGGCATTGCGCGCCGCCTGCAATTCATGCAGCGCCAGCTTCATCCACAATTCGCTGGTCTGGTGCTGGATGATGAACAGCATTTCGTCATGGGCGTCGCTCTTGCAGTGCTGCTGATCCAGGAGCGCATCAAGGTGCAGGTAGTCGCCATAGGACATGGCGTCGGCAAAGCCCATCTTGGCCCCCTCCTGCCCGGGATTATAGGGTGTGTTGCTCATCTTGGTGCTCCCTTCCTGCGGCCTGCGATCCCGCGCCGCCAGATCTCCGGGCAACGGTATTGCGCGGCGGGTCCCGGTGCAAGAAAAACCTTCAAGCTTAAAATATACAGACGCAAAGCACCCTCCCGCGGCAAAGGTATCCTGCCGCAGCGCGCCGCCGCAGCCGTGTTTTGTGACGCCGCGTGACTGGAACGCCGGCGGGTTTTCTGAAACAACCCGAGAAGACGCGCAGGCGCGCGGACGGATCCGGCCTTTTTGACGGTCGCCACGAGACCGCGCCGGAGCATGGCCGGTCCGACAGGGCCTTGCGGGACAGGAGTTTGGGTGAATGGCACAGGCAACGCTACCGGTCATGATCGGTATTGCCGCATCGGCCGGTGGTCTGGAGGCGATCACGCAACTGGTCAAGAACCTGCCGGCGCAGACCAAGGCCAGCTACGTGATTGCGCAGCACATGTCACCGACCCACAAGAGCCTGCTGTGCGCGCTGATCGGGCGCGAAACCGAATTGCCGGTCATCGAGTTGACGCAGGAGGATCGCGTCCCGCTCCCGGACACCATCTATATCACGCCGCCGAACTGCGACGTCATACTGGACGGGGGCAAACTGGGGCTGCGGGACTCTGGCGGCCCTCCCGGCGCGCCCCAACCCGTGGCCGATCGCCTGTTCAAAAGCCTGGCCGATGAATGCGGTGACCGCTGTGTCGGCGTGGTGCTGTCGGGGACGGGCAGCGACGGCAGCGACGGCATTCGCGCCATGCGTGACTGCGGCGGCGTGACCATTGCCCAGGAGGTCGGCACCGCGAAATACGAGGGCATGCCTGCCTCCGCCATCCACACCGGCTGCATCGACCTGACCTTGCCGCCGGACATGATCGGCCAGCAACTGACCCGGATCCTGTCCAACCCGCGGGACCTTGCCGATCTGCAGTCCCTCGCCAGCGCCTCGAGCAAGCTTCAGGATCTCTACCACATCCTGCTGTCGCGCACCGGAGTCGACTTTCGCGACTACAAGGAGACCACCATAAACCGGCGCATTGCGCGACGCATGGTGGCGCTCGGCATCGACAGCTATGAGGCCTATGTCGCGCACTGCCGCGACAACGACAGCGAGGTGGATGCGCTCTACAAGGATATGATGATCTCGGTCACGCGGTTCTTTCGCGACCAGACCCAGTTCAATCGCCTCGCCCAGGTCATCGCCGCCATGGTCAAGGACGGGGCCAGTCGCCCTCTGCGGGTCTGGGTTGCCGGCTGCGCCACCGGAGAAGAAGCCTATTCGATCGCCATCCTGTTTGCCGAGGCGCTGGGTGGGATTGAGTGGCTCACCAAGGATCGGGTTCAGATCTTTGCCACCGACATCGACACCAAGGCGTTGGAAGTGGCCCGGCGCGGTCTCTATCCGCTGTCGGCCGCCAATGATGTGCCCCGCGCCTATGTCGAGACCTATCTGCATGTCGGTGGCGACACCGTCGAGGTCCACAAGCAGCTGCGATCCGTGGTGCTGTTTTCCCGCCACAACATCATCCAGGACCCGCCCTTCATCAACATCGACCTGATCAGCCTGCGCAACCTGCTGATCTACTTCGGCGCATCGCTGCAGGAGAAGGTGCTCTCGCGGATGGCCTATGCGCTGGTGCCCGACGGCAAGATCTTTCTCGGCACCTCGGAAACCGTCGGCGCCATGCACGGCCATTTCGAAACCCTGTCCCTGCCCGACCGGCTGTATTCCAAACGTGGCCTGCGCCAGAGCAGCGCCCGGTTGCCCTCCAGTTTCCTGCCCCTGCCGATCGCCAGCCGCGACATGCCGCAACCGGCGCGCAAGCAGGTGAAACCCCGGGGTTCGGAAATGTTCGACGCGCTCAGCCGGGTACTGGCGCCAAACGGCTTTATCGCCACCCGCGACAGCGAGATCATCCGCATCATCGGCGACATTTCCCACGTGACGGAGCTGAACGAGAGCAGCGCCCTGCTGCGCCTGAGCACGAAGATTTTGAAATCGAACCTGCGCGCCGAAGCTGCCAGCCTGATCACCCTGTGCCTGCGCAGCCGCTCCATGCGCTCCGGGCTCTGGCACAGCATCGCCGGCCCCGGCTTCGACCAGACGCGGCTGACATGCTACCCGCTGCTGGCCGAGAACGAGGGCGAAGATCATGTCCTGTTTGCGGTGGAGACCCGCGCGGCACATACCCGGACACCCGCTACGCCGGACATCCGCGATCAGGACCGGATGCAATATGTCCGGCAGATCGAGGACGAGATCGCCAGCACCCGCGAGGCGTTGCAACAAACGATCGAGGAGCTGCAGACCTCGAACGAGGAGCTGCAATCCGTGAACGAGGAAATGCAGGCCACAAATGAGGAGCTACAGGCGACAAACGAGGAGTTGGAAACCTCCAACGAGGAGCTGCAGGCCACCAATGAGGAGCTGATTACCGTCAATGAGGAGATGCAGATCAACGCGACGGAATTGCAGCAACTGATGATCGAGCTGGACGCCATCCTGCGGGCCACGCCTTATCCCACGCTTGTGGTCGACCCGGCGCTGCAAATTCGCCATGCCTCGGCGGTTGCGCTGTCCTATTTCGGGATTTCGCAGCTGCCCCAAAGCGGCATCCCCCTCAGCGCGTGCCGCTCCGTAGAGGGGCTACCGCATCTGGTGCCACAGGTCTCAGAGTGTTTTCGTCATCAGGAGAACCGGAGCGTCCCGTTCAGCGAGGGGGATGTTGAAAAAACACTCAGGTTCACGCCGATTTTCAAGGGTCTGCCCCCGGAGAACATCGGCGTCATCGTCAGTGTGATCTGATCCGCGCCCCCGCGCACTGCAACCACAGGCCGATCCAGATTGCCGACAAGGGCGTCACCACCGATAATTCGGGCGCCAACACCTGCCCTGCCACCCCCGCCATTTTCGGCGAGGCGGATTGGAAATTTCGATGTTCCTTCGGGAGACAAGCATCAATAAATCAACAGAAAACCCGCTTTTACTCCGCAGTCAGCCCCCTGGGATTGCCGGTGTTTCCCCTCCAGACGCCTTGCCTTGTCGCCCGCAACCTATAGAATAATCATAGTTTGGGTTTGGTCTTGAACGGTGATGTCTCATGTTTGAGGTAAGTGCGTATGCAGGCAACATGCTGACCGTAGAAATACGCGATGCTGCCGGAGGCCGCGACCAAACCGTGGCCTCCGTTGCACTCCGCTCTGCGGCGTTGAAGAACACGCTTCACTTCACCGGGAAACGGTCCATCACCGATGTGTTCCACCCGGATTTCGCCAACTGTCTGCTCCGTCTGGTGCAACGCGCCAAAGACGCGCCGATGGTCCTGACAACCCCCGATGTCATCAAATCCCGAAAGGCCGCCGTGGTCGCGCGGATGCGCATGCTGGTCAACACGGCGATGAATGGCGGGCGGCACATCATCATCGGTTTTGCCTTTCTCATCGGCTCTGTGGCCTGCGTGTTCCGGCGACATGAAGGGGCACTGCATGAGTCCCTGCCGCACCGGGAACGTCTGGCGGTGCAGGCGCGGGACAGCACCTGCTCTCCGCTCCGTAATATCGCCCTGCACCTGGACCGCATCCTTGAGGACCGGAACGCGACCGAAGCCATGCGGTCAGGGCTGCGCCAAATCGAGGATGAGACGGTCGAGCTCAAATTCTACACGGAGTTGCTGCGCCGCTATGTGGACGATTGCACCCGTGATCACATCCGCAATGATCAGGACCAGCAGGAGCCTGTGCCAAGGCAGAGCGCCCCGGAAATAAGCTAGGACAACTGGCCTTGAGGCGTGGCGGGCATGACCCCGATCTTGCCCCATATCCGGCAGGGGTCCCGGCGCTGATGCGGCGGCGCAGAATCGGCGCAGGCTGCCCGATGCCCGCCACCGCCACCTAAAATTGCGCCACCACAGGCCAGGCGCCCGCAACGGCCAGCGGGCAACGCCATCAGTGTTAATTTGAACTAATAGCGCGTTAAGCAATGCGGCGCATTTCCCGCCTTCTTTTCAAGGAAGTGCCCGGAACTATGGCAAAAGAAGGGCGATCCTGCCCGATTTGCCCCAAAGAGGACACGCTTCTTCCCTGATTGCCTCGCAGCCTTGAAAGCCGCGCCCCACTCTGCCGGGGGTCTGTCTCACTGCCGGGTTTCCCAGGAGGTTTGTTCATGCAGCTGCACCCCGCGACCGCTCAGCCGACTTCGGATGCGGAACTTGCGAATGGTGCGCGGCTGCTGCACGGGCAATATCAAATCGAGGCGCCGCTGATCGCGGGCGGGTTCGGGATCACCTATCTGGCGCGGGACAGTCTCGACCGACAGGTCGTAATCAAGGAATGCTTCCCGGCTGAGCTGTGCCAGCGCGACACCACCGGACAGGTGCGTCCGCGCAGCCCCGCCCAGTTGCGGAGCTACAAGGCCGTGTTGCGCAGCTTCCTGAGAGAGGCGCATCTGCTGGCGCGTGCGGAACATCCCAATATCGTGCCCGTGCATCAGGTGTTTCGCGAAAACGGCACGGCCTATATTGCAATGGACCACCTGCTGGGAGAGGATCTTCTGTCGCTGCGCGAGACCGCTCCTCAGCGGTTGACCGCGCCGATGTTGCACGCCTGTCTGCTCCAGGCCCTGGGCGCGCTCGATGCGCTGCATGGGCAGGGCATCCTGCATCGCGACATCTCCCCGGACAACCTGATCTGGACCGTCGACAATCGGCTGATGCTGATCGACTTTGGCGCGGCCTGCCATACCCCCGCCGAAGATCTGACCATCAGCGAGGACACGGTTGCCGTCAAAGATGGCTACTCGCCGCATGAGCTTTATGCCGCCGGGGCCATCGCCCGCGCCTGCTCCGACCTCTATGCGCTTGGTGCAACGATGCATTACCTGCTGACCGGCGACCCGCCCCCGTCGGGGCCGGAGCGTCTGGCGGCTGTGACCCGAGGTGAGGCCGATCCGCTCCGCCCGCCTGCAGAGACCCCGGCGTTCTGGTCCACCATCGCCAAGGCCCTGTCGATTCTGCCGGCAGAGCGCTACCAGACGGCGGCGGACTGGCTGGCCGACCTGCGGTGCAGCCCCCCGGGCGCATCAACCGCGGCGCCCCTTCCGGCCTCGCAAGAGTTGCCGGAGCCGACACCGACCGCCCCCGCCCTGCCAGAGGCGGCCGACGTGCTTGCGGAAGACGTTCCGACGGCCTCCGCCTCCGGGGCGCAGCTGAGCACACGGATCGCCGATCTTGTCGCCCAGACCAACGACGGGCTGACCGCGGGGCTGCCGCGAGTCCTGCGCCCTGCACCGCCGCCCGAACCGAAGGCGCACAAGCTGAAACGTCAATTTGTCGACCTGTTCGGCCAGCCGGTCGGGGATCTGCACGCCTGGATGGCGGATCAGGACTGCGCTGAGCCGTCTGCTCCGCTGGCAGCGGGGTCCGCGGGTGATGCAACCGATGATGCCCCGCCCGAGGCCGACCGAATGCAGGCAAAGGGCGGGCTCGGCCGGTTCTTTGGCAAACGCACACGGCCCAGGGACAGCGCCACGGCCTCCTGACCCTTCCGACATGACCCAGCCTCCCCGCTACCGCGTTTCCGACAACGCCCCGTTTCCCAAGAGGATCACCCATGAAGTTCATCAAGGATATCATCGGAGAGCAACGCACCCGCGTCCGCCCGACCGCAGCCTCTGACGACCTGCCACTGCGTCTCGAGACCCAGGACCGGGTGGATGACGCTGATCCGGAGGCGCCGATCCCGCCCGGCACCGCCGCGGCGCACCAGCTGGAGGCTGTGACCGACCTCCTGAACAGCGAGAGGACGCAGCAGCAGGCCGGGAACGCCGCACCGCCCCCGCCTCCTTCCGAGGAGCGGCTGGCAGATGACAGCGAATTTGATCGCATCCTCACACGCACCCGTCAGGAAGAGGCCGCGCTGCGGGCGGCGACGGCAGCGGGCGTGGAGGCCGCAGAGGACACCGACCACCCCAAGCCGCCCGCGCCCGACAATACCGCGCCCACCCCGGGACCCGAGCGGGACACCCCGGCACCGCCTCCCCCGGCGCGCGCGCCGTCGCCCACACCTGAACCGGCAGATGAGGACCCCAGGGATTATCGCCTGTTCACCCGCCGCCGCCCTGCGCAGATGTCAGAGCGTCCGCCCGAACCGGAGGCTGCCCCCACGCCAACAGCCCGCAGCGCAGAAGCGACCGAGACGCAGACGCCAGAGCCGGAGCAATCACCAGAGCCTGAGCAAACGCCGGGCATGGGTGCGCCGGCACAGGCTCCGCAGGCACGGACGCTGCATGCAAGCGATCCAGACGGTGACCTGACCGCGCCCGACATGGCCCCCGACGCCCTCGACGCGTTTCGCAGTGATCGTGCGCGCTCGGCAGCCCCCCGACAGCCGGACACAACCGATCTCTGCCCACCACCGCAGAACGCCAGCGATGAGGAGTGGGACGCCCTGCCGCCTCCGCTGGGTGACAGCGAAGCCGTGCAATCGCCTGTGGATGTGCCGGCCCCGGCCATGGGGCGCGGCGCGCGGCGCGCCGGTGGACGGGTCAAGACGCGGTTGCTGGGCTTCAACCCCGCCGCAGCGCCGGATCCTTTTGCCAGCGAAGTGGGCGGCCAGCCCCCGGGCTATAGCGAATATCCTGTCGGCTGGCTCGCGGTGGTCCGCGGTCCCGGCAGGGGCGCGACCTTCACGCTCTATGCCGGCGTCTCCACCATCGGGCGCGGTTCTGACCAGAGCGTGCAGCTGGACTTTGGCGACACCAGTATCTCGCGCGCGCAGCACGCCGCGCTGGCCTATGATCCGGAACAGCGAAGTTTCTATGTCGGCCATGGCGGCAAAGCCAATCTGGTCCGGCTGAACAATCGGCCGGTGCTGTCGACAGAACCCTTGAACGCGGGCGACACCCTGCGGATCGGGGAGACCGAACTGCGGTTCATCCCGCTGTGCGATCAGGGCTTCAGCTGGGATGATGACACCTCGGAGGGCGACCACCGCCATGCCGCCGCGCGCTAGTTTCAGCTATGACGCGGCCACCGCGATCAGCCAGGGCCGTCGCGACCGGCAGGAGGATTCCGTGGCCTCGGATTTCCTTGCCGGATCCGGGATCGGATTTGCCGTGCTGGCCGATGGCATGGGCGGACACGCAGCCGGTGACATGGCGTCGAAACTGGCGGTCACCGAGGTCTTTGCCGGGCTAAAGCTGTGGTCGGATGCACCGCAGCGGTTGGAACCGCAGATCGCCCAGGTGCTGACCGACGCCGCCGATGACGCCAATGCCTCGATCCGCGCCTATGCGAGCCAGCGGCCGGACGCGCTGGGGATGGGCGCAACCTTGCTGGCGCCGGTGATCGTGGACAATCGCCTGTATTGGCTGTCGATCGGGGATTCGCCGCTATTGCTGTTTCGCGACGGGCGGCTTTATCGGTTGAACGCCGATCATTCGCTGGCCGCCCAGCTGGACCGGATGGTCGCGGCGGGGGAATTGTCGGCGCAGGAGGCCCATGCGCACCCGGATCGCGCCTGCGTGACGTCGGTCCTGACCGGGCATGACATTCCGCAGGTGGATTGCCGCCACGCGCCGCTCTCGCTCAAAGCCGACGATCTCGTGATCGCCACCAGCGATGGCCTGCTGGCGCTGCACACCGCGGAGATCGAAGAGACCCTCGGCCAGGGGGCGGACCTGTCGAGCGCGGAGCTGAGCCAGCGGCTCCTGGCCCGCATTGAAGCCGCCAATGCGCCCGAGCAGGACAACGTCGCCTTCTGTCTGATCCGTGTGCGCCAGACACAGGCCCCGCAGCGCGCCCGCCCCGCACGCAAGCGTCGACGGCTGACGGTTCTGGCCAGGGGCAATCACCGCGCAGGGCTGCATCTGCACCACAGCATCAGGGATGGATCCGCATGAGCATAGCCGAGGCCGCACTGACGCCGCTTGCCGGGCAACTGAGCGAGAGCCTGCAATCCGGGGTGATCCCGCGCCAATACGCGGATTGGGGACAGCGCCTGCTGCACCGATTGCAAAAGCCGGTGCAGGTGGTGGTGATCGGACTGCCGGGCAGTGGAAAATCCGCCCTGATCGACATGCTGCTGGGCCAACCCGTGCTGGGACAATGCCCCTCGGCGGGCATGACGGAGGTCGTATTCGGCCAGAGCCCCCGGGCCGAGATCGAGACCGCCGACGGCGCGATCCTGCAGCACGAGGGCCACCTGGCCGATCAAAGTGCTGTCACCGATCCCGGGCTGGCCACGCTGCGGCTGCGCCAGGAACTGCACGATCCGCGTTTGCGCGGCATGAGCCTGACGGAAATCACGGTGTTCGGCGCCCCCGCGCGCCAGTCCGCGATCATGAAACAGGCGGTGGCCTACGCGGATATTCTGCTGTTTTGCAGCACCGAGTTCAGCGCACCGGAACAGGCGCTCTGGTCCGAAGTGCCGGACGAACGCAAGGATCACAGCTTTCTGGTGCTGACCATGGCCGACCGCCGCATCATGCGTGGCACGCTTGACCGGGCGATCAATGCGCTCGATCCCGTGGCCGCGCAGGAATTCCTTGGCCTGTATCCATTGGCCGCAATCCAGGGTTTGACGGCGCAGGTGGGCGGTGATGCCGGCATCGACCGCCAGCTGTGGCATTCGAGCGGTGGCAAGCGGCTCTATGATGACATCATGAATCAGATCGATCAGGGCCGGACTGCCGACCTCGATCAGGCGGAGATGCTGCTGCAACAATTCGCCCCGCCGGACCGGCGTCGCCCGTCGGCGACCGATCACCGGACCCTCCGACCGGCGCCAACCGCCACAGCACGCAGCGACGCCGCAGCCACGCCCGCCCCCGAACAGGCGCCCGCCCCCGCGCATGCGCGCCTCGACGAGCAAGATCTTCTGGCCGAGGCCTCGGCAATGATCCGCGCCCGCGCCGCGGACCTCCTGCAGGCGCAGGACGCCGAGCCCCCCGACCTCAACTGTATCTTTGACGGCACGCTGGCGACGCTGCGGCAGGTCATGCGCTCCGTCGAACCTCATGCGGCGCGCTCCGACCGGCTGCGCAAGATCCACGACACAGCGCAGGAAGGCGAAGAGGTGCTGATGCTCTGCCAACTGGAACAGGACGAGGACGCCGCCGTCGATGCGGTCACCGTACTGCTGCAACTGCGGCGCGAAATGTCACCCCCAGCCTGATCTGCCGCTCTCTCTCGCCCCGATCCAAAGGACGCCCCCGCCAAATGTACATCGATACCGAAATCGACAGCGCCACGGACCTGCGCGCGGCCACCCAGCCCGGCAATCTCGCCGCCGGGCTGGCGCCGTTGCACGAGGTCGCGCAGGACCTCGCGGACTTGCGGGCTGCATTGGATCAGTTGGCGCAAGGCCCCGGCGAGAAGACTGCGCGCAATCTGGCCCGGCTGGATCAGGACCTGGCGCAGTTCGAGCCGGCGGTGACCTTTCTGGGACAAGTGAAATCCGGCAAGACCACGCTGGTGAATGCGCTGGCCGGCTGGTCGGATCTGCTGCCTTCGGATGTGAACCCCTGGACCTCGGTGGTGACCTCGCTGCACCTGAGCCCGGGCCAGGGTCGGGCGGAAACCAGCGCCCGCTTTCGCTTCATGACCGAGGCGGAGTGGGATCACCTGCTGACCCGGGGCGGACGGATGGGAGAGATGGCCGGGCGCGCCGGTGCTGCGGGCGAGATGGACAAGATCCGCAGCCAGGTGGAAACCATGCGCGACCGTGCCAAGGCGCGACTGGGACGCAAGTTCGAGCTGTTGATGGGGCAGAGCCATGACTACGGCTATTTCGACAAGAACCTGATCGAACGCTATATCTGCCTCGGCGATGATCCCGGCCTTGGCGACGACGCGGACGCCCATCAGGGCCGGTTTGCCGATGTGACGCGCTCTGCCGATCTCTATCTCGGCAGTCCGGTGCTGCCCTGCAAGCTGTGCCTGCGGGATACGCCCGGGGTCAACGACACCTTTCTGATGCGCGAACAGATCACCCTGCAGGCGCTGCGCGACAGCCGCGTCTGCGTGGTGGTGCTGACCGCCAGCCAGGCGCTGTCGACGGTGGATCTCGGGTTGATCCGCATGTTGAGCAACCTGCAGGCCGAACAGGTGGTGCTCTTCGTCAACCGCATCGACGAACTGTCGGAGCCGGCAGTGCAGGTGCCCGAAATCGAAACCGCGCTGCGCGCAACATTAAAGGCCCATCACGTGCCCGGCGGGGCTGAGATCATCTTTGGCAGTGCGCTTTGGGCCAATGCGGTGCTGGCCGGCGATCTGGATGCGATGCCACGGGCCTCCGCGCAGGCGCTGTTCAACTGGGTTGAAGCCAACCCGCTGTCCGAGGGCGACGCGGTCGAACCGCCGGACCTGGTCTGGGCGCTCTCCGGATTGCCGGCGCTGAACCGTGCCATTGCCACCCGCGTGGCCGAAACCGACGCACGCCCCCTCATTCGCCGCATCGCGCAGGAGGCGCTGACGCTGGCCACCGCCCGGGATGCAGCCGAGGGCATTCGGGTCAGCGGCGTCAGTGGCGACCGCGGCGCGGTGTTTGCCACGCCGGAGGAGAGCCTGCACGCGTTTGACACCCTGACTCAGGCGCATCTGGAGGCGTGTGGCGAAGAAATCGACGCTGTGCTGCAGGCCTTTGCGGAACGGGCGGATCGCGCCCATGACACGTTTCTGGATCGCGCCACCCACGCCCTGATCGCGCATTTGCAGGAGTGGGGCGAAGGCAGCCCCTGGCAGTACGATCCCACCGGACTGCGGCTGTTGTTGCGCAGCGCCTATTCGGTCATGGGCAAGCAGCTCAAGGAAGGGCTGGAGGACCGCTATTCCGCCGCCTTGAGCGATGTGGCGCGCCATCTCTACGACGCCTGCGGCGACGCCGTGGCCGGAATACAGATCGCGGTTCCGGATGCGCCTGCGCTGCCCGCTCCGGTGGCGCTCGCCCAGACCATTGCCCTCGATGTCCGCGACAGCTGGTGGGGCAGCTGGTGGCGCCGGGCCCGCGGATATGCCGCCTTTGCCGAGACGTTTCGCACCCAGATCGCGGTGGAAACCCATCCCTTCATGACCGCGCTCAAGGTGGATCAGGCCGAACGCATCCGAACCGAGGCGCTGGGACGGTTGCAGGATACCCTGCGCCAGCACCGCGATATCCTTGTTGAAATTACAGATGCCATGGCCCGGGGACACCCACCGCAGAGTGCCCCTCTTGCCGCTGGCCACCGTGAAACCAGCCTCTGCCCCGCCACCCTGCGCACCCTGCGCAGGCTCACCGACTGATCCCGGAGACCCACCTCATGCCAGATCCCTCCCAAAAGCCCCGGATCGCCCTGATGGGCGAATTCAGTGCCGGTAAAAGCACGCTCACCAATCTGTTGCTGGGCAGCCGCCCGCTGCCGGTCAAAGTCACCGCAACCCGGCTGCCGCCGGTGTGGATTTCCCACGGGCCGGAGCAGGCGCAGGTCCAGATGGCCGACGGCACGGTTCAGGACATAGCACCGGCGGCGCTGGACCGCGTGCCGCTGGCGCAGGCGCGCCGGATCGACCTGCAGTTGCCGTCAGAAGCGCTGGAGCTGTGCGACCTGATCGACATGCCGGGGATTTCCGATCCAAACATGCCGGCAGAGGTCTGGCAAACGGTGCTGCCCGAGGTCGACAGCGTCATCTGGTGCACCTCGGCGACTCAGGCCTGGCGCCAGAGCGAGGCGGCCTTCTGGTCGATCCTGTCGCCGCAGCTGAAAATGCCCGGCACGCTGATGGTGACGCATTTCGACAAGCTCACCTCGGAGCGGGATCGGGCGCGGGTCCTGCGGCGGCTGGAGCGGGAAACCGACGGCGGTTTTGGCGCCATCTTCCCCATCGCCCTGCCACAGGCGCTGGCCGCGGGCGAGGATGTGGAAGCCTGGAAAACCAGCGGTGCGGACCAATTTGTCGAACACCTCATCGACATGCTGCTGAACTGGGAGACCGCCACCGCGTCGCCCCCCCTCTGTGACGACACGATCGCCCAGTTGGCGCCCGTGCCCGACTTGCAGCGCCCCCGGCTGCGACCGGTTCGCGCGGTTTCTGCGGGGGTGACACCGGCGGAGGAGGACACGGCAGCGGAAGGAACCGTGCGGGTGCTGCCGCGCCGCGTGCGCAGTGAAACGCAGCACGCCACGCCGCGTCCGCGCCGCGGTCGGCAGGAGCGCCGGGTCAAGTGACGCAAGTGATTTCCCCCTCATCCGGCAGCGACCCAGATACCCCCGCTCGCCCCGTCGAACAGGCGCTCTCGGCCGTGCAACGCCGGGTTTCCGGATGCCGGGTGGTCGCCTACTGCGATCTCGAGGCCAGCCTGGTCTTGCGCCATGTGGCCAGCCCGGCCGTGCGGCAAGAGCTGCTGGACCAGTTGAGCGCCGACGCCCATGCCGCCTTTGCCCTGCGTGCAACGGCGCTGGCCTGCTGTCCGCCGGGTTTTGGCGGGGGGGCGGACGACGGCCCTGACGTGGAGCAGGTCCGCCTTATTGACGACCGCGGCGTGCGCCTGTTCCTGAGGTCACCGCAAGCGCCACAGGATGCGCTGCTCCTGCTTTGCGACACCGTGCAAACCGCGGATAGGGTGCTGCCTGAGGCGCAGGCGCTGCTGCTGGCGGTGCTATCGGACCCGGGCATGGGCACGATATGAAACAGGCCGCACAGGCACCCACGGCACCGTCCCCCAATACCCCGCTGGCCCGTCGGTTGCGGCTGCTGGCAACCGCGCCCCTGCCCGCGGCCCCGACAGACCTGATGGAGCGGCTGCTACAGGAGATCGACGAGATTGTCCTGCCCCGTGTCCTGAGCCTCCGGATCACCGACGGGCAGGTGGCGGAGTTCCACGTCGCACAGCGCGCCCTGATGCGCTTGTGCTGGCAGGGCTGCACCCTGCCCCGGCCCGACGCGCCTGACGGTGCTGGCAGTGGCGGCGACAGCCCCGAAACGGCTGCGACGGATTTTGCCCGAACCCTCTTGGAGATCAGCGCCCGGCTGTCTGCAAACGCCAGGGTTGAGTTGACGCGACGTGCCGCCGCCGTCCGCCCCCATGCCGCAGCATGCAAGGCCCCGATGCTGCGCGCCGCGCTTGCCGCATGTGCCCCGGCCTCCGTGCAGGACGTGCTGACGGCGGCGCGCACGCAGGCTTTGGCGGCCTGCGCCTATCACACCGATACGCGCGGGATGGAACGGTCCCCCCCGGACTCGGCCTTTGCGCCAATGCTGGACGCGGCACTTGCACAGCTGCGTCAGGACCAGCCTCTGAACGCGCCCGGACCGGCATTATGCCGCAGGACACCGCGCCTGCATCTCCTGCCACTGAGCCCGGATCTACAGCTGGCGCTGGCCCGCATCGAAGGCCTGGACCTTGCGCTGGTACTGCCAGCAGAGCAGGCCCGCGCTCTGGCACAGACCTGGCAACACGCAATCGCCTGAGGGGACTGCACCGGTCCGCGTTGGCGGCATCAATGACCACGCGCTGTTTCTGCCGATGCCGCAGGCACGGATACAACCGTTGCGCGATCCAGAAATTTAATGACTGCACAACCGTGCAACAGAGTTGACCTTCGGGCGCGATCACACCTAGGCTAGCGCCAACGAAGACAACCACGGACCCAGCCGATGCCCGATGCCACACCGCCCAATCCCCCCGCCATCGAAGTGCGCGCGCTGCACAAGTATTTTGGCACGGCGCATGTGCTGCGGGGGGTGGGTGTAACGGCACAAGATGGCGATGTGGTGTCCCTGATCGGCTCGAGCGGGTCCGGCAAGAGCACCTTCCTCCGTTGCATCAACATGCTGGAGACACCGTCGAGCGGTCAGATTTTCCTCGGCGGTGAGGAACTGAGCCTGAAGCCCGGCCGCGCGGGTCTGATGCCGCGCGATCGACGCCAGTTGGAAGGGTTTCGCGCCCGGCTGGGCATGGTGTTCCAGTCCTTCAACCTCTGGCAGCACATGACCGTGTTGCAGAACGTGATCGAGGGGCCGGTGCAGATCCTCGGGCTGTCCCGCGCCGAGGCGACGGAGCGTGCCGAGGCGCATCTGGCCCGGGTTGGCCTGTGGGAAAAACGCGACGCCTATCCGGCCTATCTCTCGGGCGGGCAGCAACAGCGGGTGGCCATTGCTCGCGCGCTGGCCATGGATCCGCGGGTGATGCTGTTTGACGAGCCGACCTCGGCGCTGGACCCGGAACTGGTGGGCGAGGTGCTCAAGGTCATTCGCGAGCTGGCCGACGAGGGCCGCACCATGTTGCTGGTCACCCATGAAATGCGCTTTGCCCGGGATGTGTCGAGCAAGGTGCTCTATCTGCATCAGGGCCAGATCGAGGAAGAAGGCCCGCCCGAGCAGGTCTTTGGCGCCCCGGTCAGCGACCGCTGCCGCGCCTTCGTCGCCTCGGTCCACTGACCCGTCAATCCATAACAAACCACCAAACAGGGAGTTCAGAAAAATGAAAACACTCAGCACCTTCACCGCCGCGGCCGCCCTCGCGATGACCGCCGGCATCGCCAACGCCGAGGTCAAGATCGGCATCGCCGCCGAACCCTATCCGCCCTTTGCCGAAAAGGCCGCCGATGGCAGCTGGAAAGGCTGGGAAATCGAGATCGTGAATGCGCTCTGCACCGCGATGGAAGAAGACTGCGAGATCGTGCCGATCGCCTGGGATGGCATCATCCCGGCGCTGCTGTCGGAAAAGATCGACGTCATCACCGCGTCCATGTCGATCACCGAAGAACGCATGAAGACCATTGATTTCTCGGACAAATACTACAACACGCCCGCCGTTCTGGTGGGCCCGAAATCGATGGAGATGACCGGCGATCCGGCCAGCCTCGATGGCCGCTATGTCGGCGTTCAGGTCTCCACCACGCATGCGAACTATGTCGATGCGCATTTTGCCGACACCGCCGAGGTCAAGACCTACAACACCTTTGACGAACACAACCAGGATCTGGTTGCGGGCCGTATCGACGCGGTTGTGGGCGACAGCCTGGCGTTCCAGGACTTCCTCAACAGCGACGCGGGCCAGGATTACGAAGTGAAGGCGGAGCTGAATGACGTGGCGATCTTCGGCCCCGGCGTGGGCGGCGGCATCCGCAAGGGCGATACCGAGCTGCGCGAGAAGATGAACGCGGCGATCCAGCAGATCCGCGAAGATGGCACCTATGATGCGATCTCGGACAAATACTTCAACTTCGACATCTACGGCGGCTGATCCCCGCCCGACTGGCCGGGCGACCCGCTGAGGTCGCCCGGCACCTTTGTTTCAGGAAAGACCCACATCCCCGATGGATAGCGCATTCGACCTCCTCGCCCTCAGCCCGCCCGGCTGGGGAGGCAATCTCCTCATGGGCCTGTTTCGCACCATCCAGATCGCTGTCGGCGCCTATGCGCTTGGCCTGCTGATCGGGCTGTTTGGCGCCCTGGGCAAGCTGCACGGCGGGCCGGTGCTGCGCTGGGGTCTGGAAATCTACACCACGGTGATCCGCGCCATTCCGGAACTGGTGCTGATCCTGCTGCTCTATTACGCGGGAACGGATCTCCTCAATGTGCTGCGCGAGAGCCTCGGGATGGAGCGCACCGACATCAATGGCCTGTGGGCCGGGATCTACGTGATCGGTCTGGTCCAGGGCGCCTATTCCACCGAAGTCTTTCGCGGCGCGTTTCAGGCGGTGCCGCATGGGCAGGTGGAGGCCGGGCGTGCCATGGGTCTGCGCCCCTTCACCGTGCTGCGCCGCATCACCTTGCCGATCATGCTGCCCTATGCGCTGCCGGGGCTGTCGAACCTGTGGCTGATCACCACCAAGGACACCGCGCTGCTGGCCGTTGTCGGCTTCAGCGAACTGGCGCTGGAAACCAAACAGGCGGCCGGGGCCACGCGGGAGTATTTCATGTTCTACATGGTGGCGGGCGCGCTTTATCTGGCGCTGACGCTGGTCTCCACCCTCGGTTTCACCCTGCTGGAACGACGCCTGCGGCGCGGCCAGCCGGTACAGACATAGGGGGCACATAGAATGGAATGGTATTGGCTGGCCGAATATGCCCCCCGTTTCGCCGAAGGGCTCTGGCTCACCCTGCAACTTCTTGGGCTGTCGATCTTTTTTGGCATGGCGCTGGCGATCCCGATTGGATTGGTGCAGGTCACCGGACCCTGGCCGCTGGCCTGGGCGGCGCGGGCGTTCTGCACCGTGATCCGGGGCACGCCGCTGCTGATCCAGCTCTGGCTGATCTACTACGGGCTGGGATCGCTGTTTCCCTTTATCCCCGGCATTCGCGACACGATGATCTGGCCCCTGCTGCGCGAGGCCTTTCCCTATGCGGTCTTTGCGTTCTCGCTGAGCGTGGCGGGCTACGAGGGCGAGGTCATGCGGGGCGCGTTCCGCGGCGTGCCGCGGGGCGAGCTGGAGGCCGCGCGCGCCATGGGCATGTCGCCCTTCACCGTGCTGCGCCGGATCTGGTTGCCGCGGGCCTTGCAGAACGTCTTTCCCACCCTTGCGGGGGAATTCATCCTGACCCTGAAGGCCACGCCTCTGGCCGCCACCATCACCGTGTTCGAGGTTTATGGCGTCGGCACCATCGTGCGCCAGGAAACCTATCGCATCTATGAACCGCTGCTGTTCGTGGCAGCGATCTACCTCTGTCTGACCTTCGTGCTGGTGATCGCCTTTCGCCTGATGGAGCGCCGGATGCCCCGCCGCACCGCCTGATCTGTATTTCTATTCAATGACCAAGGACTACCCCCATGACGGACCGTTCCTTCCGCTTCACCCACGCGATTTCGCGCAAACCCAGCGCCAGCATCACCGACGGCCTGCGCGCGGTCGACACCGGCACGCCGGATCTTGAGCTGTTTGCCAGCCATCACGCCGACTACGTGCTGGCGCTGAAGGAGACCGGGGCCGAGGTTCTGGTGCTTGACGCGCTGGAGGCCTACCCCGATGCGGTCTTTGTCGAGGATACCGCACTGTGTTTGCAGGAAGGGGCCATTGTGATGCGCCCCGGGGCCCCTTCGCGGCTGGGGGAGGCCGCCGAAATGGCACCGCATCTGCGCAGGCTCTACGCCGAGGTGCGGGAGATCTCCGGTGCGGACAGCTACATCGAGGGCGGCGACATCCTGACCACGGAAACGGAAATCCTGGTGGGACGCTCGGCCCGCACCAATGCCGCCGGCATCGAAGAGTTGCGCCAGCTGGTGGCCGATTGGGGCTACAGCGTGCGCGAGGTCATCACCCCGGAAGGCGTCTTGCACTTCAAGACCGATTGCTCGCTCCTCGACGGTGAGACCGTGCTCGCGACAGAGCGTCTGGCGGCCTCGGGGTGCTTTGACGGCTACAAGGTTATTCTCACCGCAGAGGGCGAGGAGGCCGCGGCCAACACCATCCGCTTCAACGACCTGGTGCTGATGCCCGCAGGCTTCCCCAAGACCCGCGACCGCCTGGTGGAGGCCGGTTACAACCTCCGCGAAATCGGAAATTCCGAGGCCGCAAAACTGGACGGCGGCATGTCCTGCCTGTCGCTGAGGTTCTCTCCAAACACCTGATTTCGAACATTTTCCCTGAAACATCACACACGCCCCGAATGCCGCATCCGGGGCGTTTTTGCGGCCGCCCCCTGCCCTGTCGCGATCCGTCGTCAAAAAAGTGAAACACGAATCGCCTAGATCCTGCATCGAGATGTGCACACGTGTGCTCACATCACGAGCATCATGTGCCGACTGCTTCGATCATTGGCCAAAACCACGGGGAACCGACCATGTCCAACTTGCGCGCCGTCTTCGCCACCACCGCCCTTGTCGCCTGCGGCACAGCTGCCCTCGCCGAGGATATTACCATCAATGTCTGGGCTGGAGGCTCCAACGACGCTGACAGCTACCGCTGGGAAGCCATCGAGCTCGCAGCCGACCTGCTGGAACGTGAATATGCGATCCTGGGCGAGGAGCTGAACATCACCGTCGAGGCAAAACGCGACTTTGGCGGCTGGGACGAATTCAAACAGGCGGTGACGCTGGCGGCCGAGGCCGGCACCGCGCCGGCGATCGTGGTCACGTCCCACCTCGATATCGCGCCCTGGTCGCAGGCCGGCTATATCGTGCCGGTCGAGGATTACCTCGATCTGGATGCCTGGCCGCTCAATGACATCTACCCGAACCTGCTGGAGATCGCCTCTTATGATGGCATCCAGTGGGGCCTGCCGCAGGACGCCGAGAGCCGTCCGTTCTTCTTCTGGAAGGACGCGATGAAGGGTATCGGCTATTCCGATGCCGACATCGACGCCCTGCCCGCCAAGGTGGCCGCCGGTGAATACACCCTGCAGGACGTGCTGGCCGATGCCCAAAAGGCCGTCGACATGGGCCTCGTCGAAGAGGGCTACGGGTTTTATCCGCGGGTGTCGAACGGCCCCGACTATGCGCAGTTCTACCAGTCGTTTGGCGGTCAGTTGCAAGATCCCGAAACCGGCAAGCTGGTGCTCGACAAGGCCGCGATGGAAGAGATGTACCAGTTCTTTGTCGATGCCGTGGAGGCAGGCGTGACCCGCAAGAACCACATCGGCACCGACTGGAGCCAGTGGTACAGTGAGGTCGCCAACGGCAAGGCCGCATTGTGGCACGGCGGCACCTGGCACTATGCCCGCTACACCGGTAAGGAAGGCAACGATGATTTCTTCGGCACCATCCAGTTCTCGCTGATCCCGGCGGGCAACGACAAGGGCCGTGCCAATACCATCACCCAACCGCTGGTCTATCTGCTGACCGACCAACAGGATGACATGGTCGAAGACGTGGCCGCGCAGCTGGTGAAGATCGCCTCCGAACCACGCCTGAATTCCCTGCACGCGATCAAATCTGCGCATCTTGGCATCAGCAGGCAACAGTCCAATGTCGAACTCTATTCCGGCGACCGCTGGGCCGACGAAGCAACCGAACGCCTGCTCGGCACCGCCAATGCGCAGCCGAACCACCTGCAATACGGCGTCTTTGCCGAAACCATGTGGAAAGGGCTCGAAGCTGCCTGGACCGGTGTTCAGACCCCCGCCGAGGCCGTGGCCGCGGTCGAGGCGGAACTGACCGCAAAGCTTGGTGACGAACTGATCGTCCGCTGAGGGTTATCTTCCCCCAAGAAGATCGGGAGGGCGGTGCGCCGCCTTCCCACCTTTCCCCCCAACGTCTCGGATCTGTCATGCGCAACGTAAACTGGCTGGGCCTCGCCTTTCTGAGCCCCGCCCTGGTCATGGTGACGCTGTTCTTTCTGCTGCCGGTCGTGCTGACCGGGTTCTTTGCCTTCACCAATATGTCCACCGCCACGGGCGTGACCGGCGGCGAGTATCTTTTGAACAGTGCCAGCCTGCGCAGGCTGCAAAACGAGGGCCTGCCGCAGGAGGTGCTGGCGAAACTGGAGGCTGGCGGCTACCGCGTGGATGCGGCCGGGCTTGCCGCCCTGGCCGAAGCGACCACCCCCGCCACCGCGCAGGAACTGGAACAGCTGCATGGCGCAGCGGAGTTTTCCGACCGGCGCGACATGGAACGGGCGTTGAAGGACCTGCTCGACAATCGCATCCGCCGAACCCGCGACCGGAAAGAGGCCGCAGAGCTGTTCAAACGCTCGATCCTGAATGAACGCTTTGCCACCGAAGCTGCCTTTCGTGCAGCCTTGTCTGAAACAGGCACAAGAACCGCTTATGCGGAGCAGATCACCACGGCCGCCTATACCGGCTGGGTCTGGACCACCAAAAACGTGGAGCTGCTGTTCGCCCTGCCCTCCACCCTGCGCTACGCGGCCAATACCACACTGTATGTGACGCTGACGCTGGCCTTCAACGTGGGCTTCGGGCTGTTCCTCGCAATCACCACCTTCTACCTGCCCAAGGGACAGGGGGCTGCCTTCCGGGCCATCTGGTTCCTGCCGCGCATCCTGCCGCCCGTGCTCTACGTGCTGATGTGGCGCTGGTTCACCTGGGACACAGGCTTTCTGGCCACCGTCACCGGGTATTTCGGCATCAGCCCGAAGAACTGGATGCTCGACACCTCCTACCACGCCTGGACGGTGGTGGTGCTGATCAACGGCTTTGTCGGCGCGTCGATGGGGATGATCATCTTTTCCTCCGCCATCCGCGCCATTCCCACATCCATGCTGCATGCCTCCGAAGTGGACGGGGCGAGCCGCTGGCAACAAGTACGCTGGATCATCCTGCCGCAGCTGGCCTGGCCGATCCTGTTCATCACCTGCTACCAGACGCTGTCGCTTCTGACCTCCTTTGAATACATCCTGCTGGCCACCGATGGCGGACCCGGACGCGCGACCGAGGTCTGGTCTCTGGCCGCCTATCACACCGCCCTCAACAACTATGGCGGCAATCTGGAGTATGGCCTCGGCGCGGCCTTCGCATTGGTGCTCGTGGTGATCGGTATTGCCGCCAGCCTGATCTACTTCCGCCTGTTCAACTTCAAACGGCTGATCACCAAGCCGCTGATCGAGGGGTGAAAGATATGTCCTCCAAGAACTGGCCCGTCCTCCTGCTGCTGTCGGTGGTGTCGCTGCCGCTGTTGATCATGTGCGGCTATGCGGTAATCGACGCCTTCAGCGATACCGCTCCCGGCTCCTTGGTGCCCACACGCTTCACGCTGGAGCATTTCCGCTTCCTGTGGGAGCCGGTGGCCGAAGCACGCGGCAGCATCTGGGTGGCGACCGGCAATACCTTTGTCTTTGCCACCACTTCGGCGCTGGTTGTGACCACGGTGTCGCTTACCGCGGGCTATGCGCTGTCGCGGTTGAACTTTCCGGCGCGGGGCTTCTTTCTGGCCGGGCTGATCGTGTTGCATGCCTTTCCAACCATCACCCTGATCATCGCAATCTTCCTGATCCTGCAAATGCTCGGTCTCTATGACACGCTGATCGGTGTCATCGTGGTCAAGACCGCGCTGGAGCTGCCGCTCGGCATCTGGATCATGAAAGGGTTCTACGACACCGTCCCTTGGGAGATCGAGATGGCCGGCGTGCAGGACGGTGCCAGCCGCGCCACTGTCTGGTGGCATCTGGTGTTGCCGCAGGTGCGGCCCGGCCTGATGGCGCTGATCCTGTTCTCCTTCCTCTCCGGCTGGTCGGAATACATCCTGCCGCAGGTGCTGGCCCCAGGATCGGACGCGCGGGTGCTGTCCACCTATCTCAGCTCCCTGATCCTCGATGACACCAAGGCGGACTTCAATCTGTTCAAGGCAGTGGGCCTGTTCTACGCGGCCCCCGTCGTGGTGATCTACCTGCTGTTCCAGAAACACCTCATGAACATCTATGGCGGAGGCACCAAGGGCTGATGCAACTTGACCTGATCAACTTCACCAAGCGTTTTGGCGACACCACGGTGATCGAAGACATGTCGCTCTCGGTCAGCTCCGGCGAGATGATCGCGCTGCTGGGCCCCTCTGGCTGCGGCAAGTCGACAACGCTATTCGCCATCTGCGGCATCCATCGCATTGACCAAGGACAGCTGATGTTCGGCGGCAAGGATGTCGCCCATCTGCCAAGCCAGTCGCGCAATGTGGGCGTGGTGTTCCAGAACTACGCGCTTTATCCGCATATGACGGTGGCGGAAAACATCGCCTTTCCGCTGAAGGTGCAGAAGATGAACCGGACCGACCGCGAGGCGATGGTGCGCAGATATGCCGAACTGGTCCATATCGAGGCGCTGCTGGAACGGCGCCCGGCGCAACTGTCCGGCGGGCAACAGCAGCGGGTGGCGCTGGCCCGTGCGCTGGTGCGGCAGCCGGATTTTCTGCTTCTAGACGAACCGCTTGCCAACCTTGATGCCAAGCTGCGGCTGGAGATGCGATCCGAAATCCGCCGCCTGCAACAGGAGACCGGCCTGACCGCGATCCTCGTCACCCACGATCAGGTGGAGGCGATGTCGATGTGCGACCGCATCGCGCTGATGAATGGCGGGCGCATCGTGCAATATGATACGCCGACCAGCATGTATGAAAGGCCCGAGAACGACTTTGTCGCCAGCTTCCTCGGCAATCCGCCGATCTCCTTTGTGTCTGGCGCGGGGCTGGGACAGAGCGAGGCCCGGGTGGCGCGCTACGGCATCCGGCCCGAGGGGTTTGGCCCGCAGTTCGGCAGCGCCCTGTCCGGTCGCGTCACCTTTGTCGAAACCCAGGGCCGCGAAGATCTCTTTGATGTCTCGCTGACAAATGGAGAGGTCTTGCGCTCCATTCAGCCCGCCGGGTCGGGCATCCGCCCCGGGGCGACAGTGCAGTGGGGCGTGGCACAGGACAAATTGCTGCGGTTCGATCAGGACGGGAGGAGGCTATGACGCACTGGCTCTCCCCCGCCCGTCCCTATGTCATCGCCCATCGCGGGGCCTCGGCCTATGCGCCGGATTGCTCCATCGAGGCCTATGAAAAAGCCGCCTGTCTGGGCGCCGATTTCTGGGAGGTCGACATTCGCCGCGCCGCCTGCGGCACACTTGTTTCCTGTCACGATGCCGCCCTGCCCGATGGCCGCGCCATCGCGGAGCTGACCTTCGACCAGCTCGGCGCCGCGGCAGCTGCCCAAGGCGTGTCCGCCGTGGCCCTCGCGAGCATCCTGTCGCTGGCGTTGGAGCATGATGCCGGTGTCTACGCCGACATCAAAGACGTCGACGCCGCCCTGCCGGTGATGGAGATGTTGCAGGCTCAGGGCATCACCCGCGCGATCCTCGGCACCTTTGACCCCGAGGCCATCGCCGCTCTGGATGCTGCACAATGCCCCTACCCCCGCGCCGCATTGGTGCCGGTGGGTGTCGACCCCTTTGAGCACGCGCGCGGCGCCGAGATCATCCACCTCTGCTGGGAGAGTCTGGATCGACCGCAGGATCTGTTGACGCCTGCGTTCTTTGCCAAGGCTGCGCAACTCGGGCAGAAAGTGGTGCTCTGGCACGAGGAAGATCCCCAGCGCATGGCCGAGTTGCGGCATCTGCCGGTGCTGGGCATCTGTTCCGACCGCCCCGAAATGGTGCATCCCTTCTCCGCCCGCGATGATGCGCAGATCGAGATCGTCTGCCACCGTGGCGCCACCGAATTTGCGCCGGAAAACACGGTCGAGGGCGCGATCTGTGCCTTTGGTGCGGGGTTCGACATGGTCGAGCTCGACGTGCACACGCTGCGCGACGGCACGCTTGCGGTGATCCATGACGACAGTTTCGACCGCACCACCGATGGGTGCGGCAGGGTGGCCTGGTCCACCGTCGCGGACTGCGCAAAACGGGATGCGGGGGCGTGGTATTCGCCGCACTTTACCGGCACCAAAGTTCCCGACCTTGACGACATTCTGGATGTCACCCGCACCCACGGCGGCAAGCTATACGTCGAGTTGAAACAGGCCGACCCCGATGCCGTGCTGGCCGCGGTGCGGGCCAAGGGCATGATGGAGCGGTGTTTTTTCTGGTCGTTTGACTACCAGCGCCTTGCAGCCTTGCGCGCCGCAGCGCCCGAAGCGCACATCATGATCCGCCGTCAGGACCTGCCCGATCTTGAGACTGCGCTGGCAACGCTCCGGCCCAGTATCCTCGAATTCACGGTGGAGGAGGACTTCTCCGAATTCAGCCGTTGCCGTACGGCGGGTGTCCGGCCCATGATCGCCTATATGGGACGTGACACGGCGGTTTTTGACAAGCTCCTGACCGCCGGGCCCGACCTGGTGAACCTGCACTTTCCTTTCCTGTTCCGCGATCACCTGCGGGCGCGGCGTGAGACATGACTGAAAAGAAACAGAAAAAACCGACATCCTTTGACGTGGCGCGCCTGGCGAATGTGCACCGCTCGGCGGTGTCGCGGGCGCTGTCGGGCAAGGGACGCGTGTCCGAGGAGACCCGTGAACGGGTCATCAAGGCGGCGCAGGAACTCGGATATCGTGTGAACTATCTCGCACGGAGCCTGCACGACCAGAACTCCGGGCTTGTCGGTATCGTCGCTTCGCGGCTCGACACGCCTTATCGCGCCCTTCAGGTGAAGATCGCGGCCCGCGACCTGCTGAACAAGGGCTATTGCCCGATCCTGATCGTGGCCGAAGGGGACGTGGCGCTGTCGGGGCTGATCGACCGGCTGTTGAACTACAATGTTGCCGGGATGATCGTCACCTCCGACTCGCCGCCGGCCGGGATCATTGACGAATGCAAACGCCTTGCCGTGCCGGTAGTGCTGGTCAATCGCGATGTGGGCGATGTACAGGCCGACCGCGTGCAGCTGGATATCGAAGCGTCCGGCCAGATGGCCTTTGACATGCTGCGCGCCGCCGGAGGCACGCGTTTTGCGGTGCTGGCGCCGCGCGAGCAGACCTATACCGTGACCGGACGCGCCCGCGCCTTTGCCGCCTGTTGCCAAGCCGCCGAGTTGCCGGTGACAATGATCACACCGCACCGGCAGAACTATGTCGACGGGCTTGAGGCTGCGGATCTGCTTGCGGCGCAGGACGACAGCATCGATGCGGTGTTCTGCACCACCGACCTGCTGGCGCTGGGGTGCCTTGACGGCATGCGTGTGACCTATGGTCGCCAGATCCCGCAGGATCTTCAAATACTCGGCTACGATGATATCGAGCAGGCGGGCTGGCTGGGCAACAACCTGACCACGATCAAGCAGGACGCAGGCGCGGCGGCGGTGCTGGCCGTGGAGCTGATGCAAGCCCGGATCGAAGACGCCACCCGTCCGTTTGAAACCGCCACCATTCCGATTTCACCGGTCTGGCGCGGCACCACGCGAAAGACCGCAGGATGACCGAAATCGCAGCGCGACTGGCCTTGGCGATCGATATCGCGCAGGAGGCGGGGCAATTGGCACGCCAGATGCGGTCCCGGCAATCTGGCGATTTTGTTTCGGCAAAAGGGCCGCAGGACTTTGTGACCGAAGCCGATACCGCCGTCGAATACCTCCTGCACCGCCGCCTTGCTGCGGCCTATCCTGAAGACGGTTTTCTGGGTGAGGAGGGCGGATCACGCACCCGTGGGCGGTTCACCTGGGTCGTCGATCCGATAGACGGCACCACGAACTTCCTGCGCGGATTGCCGGAATGGGGCGTATCCATCGCCTGCATGAGCGCCGAACACATCGAGCTTGGGGTCATTTACCTGCCGGACCTGAACCGCCTCGGCTGGTGCAGCCGCGCGGAAGGGGCCTACCTGGACGGGATCGCGCTTGACCTGTCGAACCGCCCCGAGAGCGCCGGGAAGCTGGCCATCCTCGGCCATTCAGACCGGTTGTTGCTGGAGGATCATCTGCGCACCATCTCGGGCCTGCTGCCCGCAGGCTACGAGTACCGTCGCCAAGGCGCGGCCTGTTTCGGTTTGCTGGCGGTGGCGGCCGGCTGGGCGGATTTCTATTTCGAGGGGCATCTCAACCCTTGGGACGCTATGGCGGGCCTGCTGTTGGTGGAAACCGCGGGTGGGCAGGTCTCGAGACCCGCCCTGCCCCAGTTCCTGCGCGCAGGTGGCGCGGTGCTGGCGAGCAGCGGCGACCTCGCGCCAGAGATCCTCGACCGGTTGCAGCCACCGCCCCCGGCGTCAGATACGGCCCGGCGTCATCCCGATCAGGGCGGTGATCTTCCCTCAGAGGGCTAGATCACGCTGCGATCCTGGTCGACTCCCAGGAGGTTCAGCTTGAGGTCGGCAAAGCTGCGCGGCTTGGAGAAATAGAAGCCTTGCAGGGTGTCGCAGCCGATCTGGCGCAACAGTTTTGCCTTGTCGAGCGTATCAACCCCCTCGGCGATGATCTTCACATCCAGCGTATGAGCAAGGTCAACCACCGAGGCCACCATCCGCTCCGCGCGTTCGCTCTTACCCAGGGGGAAGATAATATTGCGATCGATCTTGATCGCATGCGGTTCGATGTTCAGCACCCCGTTGATAGAGGCATGTCCCGAACCAAAATCATCCATGTCGATCTGAAATCCCATATCCTTCAGCGTGTCGATGCAGAAAATCAGCGCATCATCGCCCTCTTCGCAGGAGATCGATTCCAGGATTTCAAAGGCAAACTGATCCCGGTTCTTGGGGATTCTGCTCTGTACGGTATCGAGAAACCCCGGCTCCATGATCCGGGGCGCGCTGACGTTGAAGGCGACGCGGGGCACGTGAATATCCATGTCGCGCAGTGCTGTGACCTGCTGGACCGCCGCTTCAAAGATCTGCCCGTCGATCTCTGCCTCCAGCCCCAGCTGCTTGGCAAGACCGAGAAAGCGCGAGGGCGGCAGCACCCCGAGACTGGGGTGATCCCAGCGGGCGAGCACCTCCAGCCCGGCCAGATGCCAGGTGCGGGCGTCGTGCTGGGTGTGGTAGAAAGGTACGATTTCACCACGCTCCAGCGCCTCCTGCAACTGATCGGCAAGCGCACGTTCGGCCTGGGCTTCCTGACGCATTTCCGAGGTGAAGACCTCGACCGTCGCGCGCCCCGACGCCTTGGCTCGGTACAGCGCCGCGTCGGCATTGCTCAGCAACTCGCTGGCGCTCATGGCGCCGGCCTCGCCACAGGCCACACCAAAGCTGGCCCCGAAGTTGCAGCGCTTGTTGCCCCAGGAGACCGGTTGCAGCACCTCTGCCAATACGCGTTTTGCCAGTACCTCTGCCTGCCGCAGGGTGGTGCCCGCCTGACAGAGGATGACATATTCATCGCCCCCCACCCGCGCGGGCAGATCGCCCGATTTGGTGTGTTTGCGCAGGACATCCGCCACATGGCACAGCACGAAGTCGCCAGCCTCATGACCCAGGATGTCATTGATCTTCTTGAAACGATCAAGATCGATGCGAACCAGCGTGACCGTTTCATGCGACAGACGCCGGGCCAGTTCCTGATCCAGATGGCGACGGTTGGCCAGTTTTGTCAGCGGATCGCGCAGGGATTGCTGCTCGATCCGATCCTTGGCTTCCTTCAGCGCTTCGGCGGCTTCGCGCTGCTGACGTTCATTGCGTACCAGTTGGGTGATTTCGCTGCGTGTCACCACCTTGTCGCCAAAGTCGGTCTCGTTCACCCGAGCGATGATATGGCGATCCCCGGCGAGCTCCAGCTGGGTCTCGGCGCGGAAATCCCGGCTTTCGATTCGAAGATTGTAGGAGGCGGCGAAATCTTCTGGTGTCGCCCCATGCAGCGCGTAATGGCCGGCATGAACGGCGCCGACGAGAATCTCCCCCAACGACATGCCCGGCTTCACCTCCTCGGGGTGGGCATGGCTCAGTTCCCGATAGGTATCGTTGCAGGTCACCAGCCTGTTTTCATCGTCGAAGATGGCAAACCCATCGCCCGACGCCCCCATGGCCGCCGCGACCCGCTGTGTCATTCGGTTGAGGTCACGGGTCTGCTGCGCCTGCGTCTGCCAGGAGCGGATCATCTGTCGCGACAGCCCCACGAAAAACAGCGCCAGGCAGAGGCTTATGACCGCCGTGCCGCCTTCGACAATTCGGACAAGCCGATCCTCGATCATATTGACGTGCGGGTGGAACGCGTGGCTCAGCCGCTCCAACCGCTCCACCGAGGCGAGGAGTTGCAGGTTGCGCGCAAACGGGCTGTCCGCCCCGCTCTGATGGATCGCATCCTCCTGCAGCAGCTGGTCGAGAAGCGCGGTCATCTTGTGGGATTCCTCGATCCCCTGATGGCACAGATCCAGCGCTGCGCTGGCCCCCAGAAGCTCAAACCCCTTGCGTTCGACCATGGACAGATTGTCGATGCACCAATGGGCCTGCGCGTCGGCGCGTTCGGCCAGCACCTTGATTTGCCGGGCCGCCTCCGGGCGGATCACCGGGTTCGCGGCCAGGATGTCCATCGCGTCATGCACGAGGCTGAGGTGGATCATGTTGCGGGCCCGGTATTCGCTGGCCAAGGTCAGATAGCGATAGCCAAGGAATGACATACCGGTCAGCAGCGCCAGAATGAGCGCAAACAGGGCCAGCGTTTGTCCCAACCTCATGACCAGATCTCCCGAAGGGTACTCGAATTCCACATCGGATCGACCCTAGGCAGATATACTTGCTCAATGCCTAATCCAGCCGCGGCACCGCCCCGCATGGTTAACACGACATTGCACCCCAAGGACCTGTGCCCGACTGCCCCTTGCGTTCCGGGGCGATTTCGGGGCTCATGCGCACATCCATACGTTCAGAGAAAAACACAAGGAGCGAGCATGAAAGCGGTCTTCAATACGGCACGCGGCACAGCCCGGGACACTTTGACCCTCAAGCAGGTGGGGACCCCATCGCCGGGCGCGGGCGAGGTTCTGGTCGCAATGCGGACCTCCGGCGTGAACCCTTCGGATGTGAAACTGCGCTCCGGCGCGCAGGGGCCGATGATCGCCGATCAGGTGCTGATCCACAATGATGGCGCCGGCGTCATCGAGGCGGTGGGCGAAGGCGTCGGCCCCGCGCGCGTCGGCCAGCGGGTGTGGCTCTACAATGTGAACCGCTCTGCGGATGGGCTGGGTCAGGGTCCGTTGGGAACCGCTGCGGAATATGCCATTGTGCCCGCGCATCTTGCGGTCGAACTGCCGGAGCCGGCGAGCTTTGACGCCGGTGCCTGTCTCGGGGTTCCGGCGATGACGGCGCATCGCGCCCTGCTCTGGGCCGGCCCCGTTGCGGGCAAGACGGTGCTGGTCACCGGAGGCGCCGGTGCCGTCGGTCACAGCGCCATCCAGATCGCCAAGGCCAAAGGCGCGCGGGTTGTCGCGACCGTGTCCGGCGACGCCAAGGCGGAGATTGCCAGAGACGCCGGTGCCGACGACGTGCTGAACTACAAAAGCGCGCCGCTTGTCGACCAACTGCTGGATGTTGTCGGAACCGGGGGAATAGATCATGTGGTTGATGTGGACATTGCCGCACATGTCGACATCTATCCGCAGATCCTGACGCTGAACGGCTCCGTCGGCGCCTATGCCTCGGCCTCCGATCTGACACCGGCGCTGCCGTTCTACCCGCTGGCCTTCCGCAACATCCAGTTGCAGCCGGTGTTTGTGTATTCCATGAGCGACGCCGCCAAGGCCGAGGCGATTGCCGACATCAATGCGCTGCTGTCTTCTGGTCAATTGACCCCGCGGATCGACAGGACATTCGCGCTGGAGGACGTCGCCGTCGCCCATGAGACCGTGGAGGCTGGCAGCCTGATGGGCAACGCAATCTTGCGTTTCTGAGACCGCCCTGCACGCAACAGAAAGGGCCCCGGCAACACGGGGCCCTTTACAGATTGTCTGGGTCCGTTGTTCCGGGCAACGGGTCAGGTGATATGCGCAGTCGCCTCGATCTCGACCAGCGCGCGATCCTCCACCAGCCCTGCGACGATCAGCATCGACATGGCCGGGAAATGCTTGCCAAACACCTCGCGGTAGGCCGCGCCCACTTCGGCCTGATGGGCGAGGTATTCCTGTTTGTCGGTCACGAACCACGTCAGGCGCGTCACATCAGCGGGCTTGCCCCCGGCCGCCTCGACAATGGCGGCGATGTTTTTCAACGCCTGTCGCATCTGGCCGACGAAATCATCCGAAACAAATTCCTTGTTCTCGTCCCAGCCGATCTGGCCGCCAATATGCAGCACGCCATCATGGGTCAGCATGCCATTGGCATAGCCTTTGGCCGGAGCCCAACCTTCGGGGTGAATGGTTTGATGGGTCATGTCTGCCCTTTCATCTCGTTCTCAATTTTTGTTCGGATCGGTGCGGGCCAGGGGGCGGAGCGCCCCTCGGCATTGATATGCACCAGGGTTGTTTCGGTGGAAAAGCGCAGCTCCTCGCCGCAATGTGCGGTCATTTCATAGGCAAGCGAGGACTTCCCGATCCGCGTGACCACAAGGCGCAGCATCAGGTGGTCACCGTGGCGGCTGGGGGCGGAAAACCGCGTCTGGATGTTTGCCGTGGGCACGCCCGCAGTGTGGTGCATGTCCTCAAACGGCCAGCCCAGAACATCGGCAAACCAGCCCTCGACGCAATCGTTCATCATCTCGAAATAGCGCGGGAAAAAGACAATCCCCGCCGGGTCGCAATGTTTGAACAGCACTTTCTGTGGCATCTCATACACGGCTCAGACCCCCACGTAACGCTCTGAAATCTCTGGGGTCAGAGCCGCCATGGCCCCGCTCCAGACGGTCTTGCCGCGCTCCAACACCACCGCACGATCACAGACCTGTTCCAGTTCCGCCAAAGTCTTGTCGATCACCAGGATCGCCATATCGGTGTCCTGTTTCAGCCGGTTGATCGCCGCCCAGATTTCCTGACGGATGATGGGCGCAAGCCCCTCTGTCGCCTCATCCAGAATGAGCAGGCGCGGGTTGGTCATCAGGGCGCGGCCGATCGCCAGCATCTGCTGCTCACCGCCCGAGAGCGACGCCGAAAGCTGACTGTGACGTTCGCCCAGACGCGGGAACAGTTGCGTGACGCGGCCCATGTCCCAATCACCGGGGCGGCTGGTGGCAAGAAGGTTCTCCGCCACCGTAAGATCGCGAAAACAGCGCCGCCCTTCTGGCACCAGGCCAAGGCCCAGACGCGCGGCCTTGTGACTTGGCAGCGCGTGCAGGTTCTGGCCTGCAAACTCCAGCGTGCCGCCTGCGGTGATCATGCGGCAGATCGCCTTGACGGTGGTGGATTTGCCCATGCCGTTGCGGCCCATAAGCGCCACCACCTCGCCCGGATTGATATCAAGGTCGACACCAAACAGCGCCTGACTGACACCATAGGATGCGGTGAGGGATTTGACCGACAAAAGACTCATGCGCTTTCTCCCAGATAGGCTTCGCGCACGCGCGGGTCGCTACGGATCTGATCGACGCTGCCGGTGGCGATGACCTCTCCGTAGACCAGCACGCTGATCCGGTCCGCGAGCGCAAAGACCGCATCCATGTCATGTTCCACCAAAAGGATCGGAGCCTCCTGGCGCAGACTATCGAGGAACCCGGTGAGGTTTTTCGACCCTTCTGCACCAAGGCCCGCCATGGGTTCATCCATCACAAAAGCCTTGGGCTCCAGCGTGAGCGCCACAGCAACCTCCAGCTGGCGGCGCTGTCCATGGCTGAGGTCGGCGCAGCGCTTGGTCTTGTGGTCGGCAAGGCCAACCCGTTCCAGTGCCGCTTCGGCACGGGCACGCAACGACCTGTCACCAAGGGCCGCCGACCAGAACCGCCACGGCCGACCGCTGGCACCCATGGCGCCGAGGGTGGCGTTCTCCAGCACCGTGTCTTCCATCGCCAGCGCCGAGATCTGAAAGGTCCGCCCCAGACCGGCCCGCGCCCGCTGGTCGGTGCTGAGGCTGGTCACATCCTGGCCCATCAGCTCGACACGACCTGCATCCGGCGCAAGCGAGCCACAGATCTGGCCGATCAGCGTGGATTTGCCCGCCCCATTGGGGCCGATGATGGCGTGGATTTCGCCGGGGCGCAGATCAATCGAGATATCGTTGCTGGCCTTCAGCGCGCCAAAGGATTTGCTGATGCCGTGAGTTGCAAGAATGGTCTCAGTCATGGGTCGCCTCCTTGCCGGCCACCAGCCCGGTGATGCCACCGCGCGCAAAGAGCACGACCGCCAGAAGGATCAGCCCGAGGAAGATATGCCAGAACTCGGTGATCCCGCCGAGGAAATGTTCCAACGCCACGAAGGTCACAGCCCCCACAACAGGCCCAAACAGCCGCCCTACCCCGCCGAGGATCACAAGGATCATGATCTCGCCCGAGAACTGCCAGCTGAACATCGTCGGGCTGACAAAACGGTTGAGATCGGCAAAGAGCGCGCCCGCAAGGCCAGTGATGACACCGGAAATCACAAAGGCCACCAGTTTCAGACGCATCGGGTCCATGCCCACGGCCTCAACCCGCGCAGGCACCTGACGCGCCGCGTTCAGAGCCAGACCAAAGGGCGCGCGACGCAGGCGCGCGGTAAAGATCAGCACCACCACGAGGATCGCAAGACACAACCCGTAGAACTGGATCGGCGCCAATGTGTTGAGACCCGGAAAATCGTTGCGGACATAGATCGACATGCCGTCTTCGCCGCCATAGGTGCTCCACGAGATGGCGAAGTAGTAAAACATCTGACCAAAGGCGAGCGTGATCATGATGAAATAGGCCCCGGTGGTGCGCAGGCTCAGGATGCCGATGACCAATGCCGCCAGCGCCGAGACGACAATGGCCAGAAGCCAGATCACCGGCATGAACTTGGTGCCCTCAATCAGGAACGGCCACTCCATCAGCGGGGTGTAGCTTTGGGCGTGATGGGCAAGGATGCCCATGGCATAGCCGCCAATCCCAAAGAATACGGCGTGGCCAAGGCTGACCAGACCGCCGATGCCCAGCGCGATGTTCAGCCCCGCCGCCGCAAGGGCAAGGATCACCGCACGGGTCGCCAGTGTGATCGTAAACGGTTCGTCCGTCATCACCGCCCATGCAGGCACGGCAATCAGACCCAGCAGCAGGGCTGCGTTAAAGAGTGTTTCTCGGCTCATGCGCGTGCTCCGAACAGGCCAGAGGGACGCCAGATCAACACAAGGCTCATCAGGATATAGATCGACATCGAGGCGATCGACGATCCGGCAGAGGTGGCAGGGGCTGCGTCCATAAAGAGCTTGAGCACTTCGGGCAGGAAGATCCCAACCAATGTGTCCGTAAGCCCCACCAGCAATGCGCCGATAAACGCGCCCTTGATCGACCCGATTCCACCGATGACGATCACCACGAAGGCAAGGATCAGCACCGGCTCGCCCATGCCCACCTGCACCGACTGGATTGCGCCCACCAATGCGCCCGCGAGACCGGCCAGAGCCGCCCCCAGCGCAAAGACCAGCGTGTAGAGTTTCGAGATATCGACGCCCAGCGCCGCAATCATCTCGCGGTCGTTTTCGCCTGCGCGGATCTGGATGCCGATACGTGTGCGCTCAATCAAGAGCCACAGGCCAAACGCCACCAGCAGCCCCACGCCAATCAGCGCCAAACGATACAAAGGATACTGGATCCCGCCGGGCAAGGTCACCGGCCCCGACAAGGCATCGGGAATGTCCAGAAACAGCGGAAAAGAGCCAAAGACCCAGCGTGTGCCCTCGGAAAAGATCAGAATGAGCGCAAAGGTCGCCAGGACCTGATCGAGATGGTCACTGTCATAAAGCCTGCGGATCACCGCGACCTCGATCACAGCCCCCGCAAGAGCCGCTGCCGCAAGGGCCGCGATCAGTGCCAGCACAAACGACCCGGTGACACCCGCCACAGCCGCCGCCGCGAAGGCCCCAACCATATAGAGCGAGCCATGGGCGAGGTTGATAAGCCCCATGACGCCAAAGATCAGCGTCAGCCCCGCCGCCATGAGAAAGAGCATGACGCCGGATTGCAGCCCGTTCAGCACCTGCTCGATGATAAGTATCGTGGACATATGTCTTCTTTCAGGTGTGTCCCGGCCCGCAGGTCCTGCAGGCCGGGCGCGCCTCACTTACATCTTGCACGCGTCCACATAGGCGTTTGCATGATCCTCAAGAGCGGTGCCGACGATCTTGTTGGTAAAGACGTCACCTTCCTTGATGACCTCACGCACATAGACGTTCTGGATCGGGTGATTGTTGGCGGCAAAGGAGAATTCCCCCCGCACAGAGGCAAAATCCGCCTCCTTGAGGGCCGCAGCAAAGGCCGCGTCATCATTCACATCCGCCTTGTCGATGGCCGACAACAGCAGATTTGCAGTGTCATAGCCCTGCGCCGCGTAGATCGACGGCAGGCGGTCGTATTTCTGCTGGAAGGCCGCGACAAAGGCCGCGTTGGCCTCATTGTCCAGATCCTTGGACCATGTGGAGGAGTTCTTGACCCCAACCGCCGCCTCGCCCACCGCTTGCAGGATACCCTGATCAAAGCTGAAGGCCGGGCCGACCACGGGCAGATCGACGCCGCTGTCGGCATATTGCTTCAGGAAGGAAATCCCCATGCCGCCGGGCAGGAAGAAGAACACGCTGTCGGCGCCAGACGCGCGGATCTGCGCGATTTCAGCCGCGTAATCCGTCTGCCCCAGCTTGGTGTAGACCTCACCCGCCAGATCGCCCTCGTAGAACCGCTTGAACCCGGTCAGGCTGTCGTGGCCGGCCGGATAGTTCGGCGCCATGATGAAGGTGTTCTTGAACCCTTCCTGCGCCGCATAAGCGCCCGCGCCTTCGTGCAGGTTATCGTTCTGATACGACACGGAGAAATAGTTGGCGTTGCAGCCCTTGCCCGCCAGTTGAGCCGGGGCGGCGTTGGTCGAAAGGTAGAACAATCCCTGCGCGGTGGCCGCAGGCACCACGGCCATGGCGAGGTTCGACCAGACGATCCCGGTCAGCACGTCGACCTTTTCAGATTGGATCATCTTGTCGGCAAGCTGCACCGCGATGTCGGGCTTGCGCTGATCATCCTCGATGACCACCTCGACATCATCACGGTTGGCGTTTTCCATCGCCAGCATGAACCCGTCGCGGGTGTCGATGCCGAGGCTCGCACCGCCGCCCGAAAGCGTGGTGATCATACCCACCTTGACCTCTGCCATTGCGACGCTGCTCATGAGCGCTGTGGCCGCTGTGGCCATCAGAAATTTCTTCATTGTCGAACTCCCTGTTCTGGTTGGTGTGTTGGCTTATGACCGAAGCCTAAAACGTTGGATCTTGCCTGTCTGCGTCTTTGGCAGACTTTGGGCAAAGACAATGCTTCGGGGGTACTTGTAGGGCGCGATTGTTGCCTTCACGTGGTCCTGAAGCGCCCTGGTCAACGCGGCGTCGCCAACAACGCCTGCGTTCAAAACGATATGAGCCTCGACGATATGGCCCCGTTCCGCGTCCGGGGCACCGATCACCGCGCATTCAGACACGGCGTCATGCGCCAAGAGCGCCGCCTCCACCTCGGGGCCTGCGATATTGTAGCCAGCCGAGACGATCATATCGTCGTTGCGCGCGGCAAAGTGGAAATAGCCATCCGCGTCGCGGACAAAACTGTCGCCGGTGATGTTCCAGCCATCGGTAACATACCCGGCCTGGCGGTCGTCGTTCAGATAGCGGCACCCGGTCGGCCCGCGCACCGCAAGGCGGCCAACCTCGCCATCGGGCACAGTGTTGCCGTCGTCATCGACCACCTTGGCCTCATAGCCCCCCACGGGTTTGCCGGTACAGGCCGGGCGGTGGTCGTCAAAACGGTTGGAGATAAAGATATGCAACATCTCGGTCGCACCGATCCCATCCAGCATCGGCTTGCCGGTCTTGGCGATCCAATCGTCATAGACGGGTTTGGGCAGGGTCTCCCCGGCGGAGACGGCGGCACGCAGGCTGCTGAGATCCGCCCCCTCTTCCATTGCGGCAAGCATCACCCGATAGGCGGTCGGCGCGGTAAAGCACACGGTCGCGCGGTATTTCTCGATGATCTCGATCATATTGGGCGGGGTGGCCTGTTCCAAAAGCGTCGCGGTTGCCCCGAAACGTAGCGGGAAGATCGCCAGCCCGCCAAGCCCGAAGGTAAAGGCAAGTGGCGGTGATCCAACAAAAATATCCTCAGGCACCACATTGAGCACATCGCGCGCATAGCCATCCGCGATGATCAGCAGATCGCGGTGGAAATGCATGGTCGCCTTGGGCTCTCCGGTCGACCCGGAGGTGAACCCCAAAAGCGCCACATCATCGCGCCCGGTCTGCACTGCCTCAAAGCGCACCGGCTTTTCCAGCGCCAGCCTGTCGAGTTCGGCGTCGTGGTTGGAAGTCCCGTCAAAGCCCACGACGCGCTCAAGCACGTCACACTCTGCCGCGCAGCTCTCCATCTCCTCCATCAGCCGGGTATCGCAGAGGGCAAACTGGATCTGTGCCTTCTCGACGTATTTCTTCAGTTCCGCGGCGCGCAGCATCGGCATGGTGTTGACCACAACCGCGCCCGCCTTGGTCGCAGCCAACCAGCAGGCCACCATCGCCGGATTATTGGCGGACCGGATCAGGATGCGGTTGCCCGGTTTGACGCCCAGATCCTCCACCAGCGCATGCGCCAGCCGGTTGGTCCAGTCGGCCAACTCCTTGTAAGTGCGCTGCCGCCCGTTGCCAATCAATGCGGTGCGGTCGCCAAAGCCGCGCTCCACCATCGCATCGGTCAGTTCGACGCCCGCGTTCAGACGCTCGGGATACTCGAACCCCTCAAGCATAAAATCGGGCCACTGATCCGCAGGCGGCAAGGCGTCGCGGGTGAATGTGTCGGTGTGTGCGGATGCTCCGAGCGTCATCATTTGCCCTCCAATGCCATCATCGCCTGCCGCGCGATCACCACGCGCTGAACGTCGCTCGCGCCCTCATAGATGCGCAGCGCCCTGATTTCGCGATAGAGTTTTTCGACCATCGCACCGGAGCGCACGCCCTCACCGCCAAAGAGCTGCACCGCCTTGTCGATCACAACCTGCGCCGCCTCGGTCGAGAACAGCTTGGCCATCGCCGCCTCGCGCGTCACACGCGCAGCACCGCTGTCCTTGGTCCATGCGGCGCGGTAGACCAATAGGGCCGCCGCATCCACATCCAGCGCCATATCGGCGATATGCCCCTGCACCATCTGCAAATCAAAGAGCGGCGCACCTTGCACATGACGCTCTGTGACACGCGCCAGAGCCTCGTCCAATGCGCGGCGCGCAAAGCCCAGCGCCGCCGCCGCCACCGTGGAGCGGAACACATCCAGCACCGACATGGCGATGCGGAACCCCTGCCCCGGCGCGCCGATCATGGCGCTTGCGGGGATACGAACATCGGTGAAGCGCAAGGTTGCCAGCGGATGCGGCGCGATGGTCTCCAGCCGCTCCACCACCTCAAATCCGTCCAGATCCGGCGTCACAATAAAGGCCGACAGTCCCTTGGCGCCCGGAGCCTCTCCGGTACGGGCAAACAACGTGTAGACATCGGCAATCCCACCATTGGAGATCCAGGTCTTTTCGCCATTCAAGACATAGTCATCGCCATCGCGCACCGCCGTCATGGTAGAGTTCGCCACATCCGACCCCGATTGCGGCTCCGTGAGCGCAAAGGCGGCAATCGCCGCACCGCTGCGGGTTTTGGGCAGCCACGCCGCCTTTTGCGCATCGGTCCCGAACAGCGAAATCGCCCCGGTGCCAAGCCCCTGCATGGCAAAGGCAAAATCCGCCAGCCCATCGTGGCGGGCGAGGATCTCACGCGCGATGCACAGCCTGCGGACATCAAGGCGGTCGCCGCCCTCCCCCTCGCCCGTGGGCCGCAAAACACCTGCCGCGCCAAGATCGGCCACCAGCTTGCGACAGGCCGCATCGGTGTCACTGTGATCCACATTGAGCCCAGCCGCCACCGCCTCGACCTGCGCCGCCCAATCGCGGTGCTCCTGGTCAAAAAAGGGCCAATTCAGAAAACTCTGGTCCGCCACGTTATCTTCCCCGTTGTTTTCATCTTCTTGTTAAATATCCTCGCCGAAGGCGAAATCCGGCGCTCTCAGTCGCCTTCAAACACTGGCCGCTCTTTGGCGACAAAAGCCTCATAGGCGCGGCGGAAATCATTGCCCTGCATGCAGATCGCCTGCGCCTGCGCCTCGGCCTCGATGGCTTGTTCAAGGCTCATGGACCATTCCTGCGCCAGCATGGTCTTGGTCATGCCATTGGCAAACGTCGGCCCCTGAACGATGCGCTCCGCCATCTTCATGGCTTCCGCCTCCAGCGCGTCGCCCGCTACCACGCGGTTGAAAAACCCCCAGCGTTCGCCTTCCTCGGCGCCCAGCGACCGGCCCATATAGAGCAGCTCCGCCGCGCGGCCCTGTCCGATGATGCGCGGCAGCATAGCGCAGGCCCCCATGTCGCAGCCCGCCAGCCCCACACGGTTGAACAGAAAGGCCACCTTGGCCTCAGGTGCGGCAATGCGCAGATCACTGGCCATCGCCATGATCGCACCGGCCCCGGCGCAGATACCATCCACCGCAGCAATCACCGGCTTGGTACAATTGAGCATCGCCTTCACCAGATCCCCGGTCATGCGGGTAAAGGCCAAAAGCTCCTTCATGTTCATCTTGGTAAGCGGGCCGATAATGTCATGCACATCGCCGCCAGAGGAGAAATTGCCGCCATTGGGCACGATCACCACCGCATGCACCTCGTCCGAGTAGGGCAACGCCCGGAACCAGTCGCGCAGCTCAGCATAACTCTCGAAAGTCAGCGGGTTTTTACGCTCTGGCCGATTGAGCGAGATGCGGGCAATATCGCCTTCGATGGTGCAATTGAAATGGGTTGTGTCGTGCAGGCTCATGTGAGGTCGTCCTTAGAAGTCTGATTTGCGCCTATGGGCTGGATCTGATCCAGCAGCGCGCTCATATCCGTGATGTCATCTGCGCCAAGGCCCGCCATCATCTCATCGATCCAGGCCTCATGCTCGGCGGCAAGGCGGGCAAACTCTGCCTCTCCCGCAGGGGTCAGTCGCGCCACCTGCGCGCGGCGATCTCCGGGCACCGCAACCCGCAGCGCGAGGCCATCGTCGGTCAGCCGATCCACGATGCCTGTTACATTGCCGTTTGAGACGCGCAAAAACTGCGACAGCTGGCTCATCTTGAGGCCCTCGGGATTGCGCGACAGCGCCGACATCACATCAAAACGCGGCAGCGTGGTATTGTGGCGATCCCGCAAGCGGCGGCGCAACTCGGCCTCGATACTGCCAGAGGTCTTCAAGAGTTTCAGCCACAGGCGCAGACGGGCCTTGGAGGCCGCATCGCGGACCTCTGCGCGCGGTTTGGCGCTGCTCATATCTCGCCCCCCGTCAGGGCCAGGGCATGGCCGTTGACCGAGGCCGCACCGCTCGACGCCAACCACAGCGCTGCATCCGCAACTTCCTCCGGTTGCACAAAACGCCCCTGCGGATTGTCCGCCTTGAGCGCGCCCGCCGCGTCCTCGGCACTCATGCCCGTCTTGGCGCGGATATTATCGATACTGCGTTGAAGCATCGGCGTTTCCACAAACCCCGGACAGATTGCATTCACGGTAATGCCGGTACGGGCGAGTTCCTTAGCCAGACCACGGGCCAACCCCACCACCGCGTGTTTTGCAGCGCAATAGGCGCTGACATAAGGGTAGCCTTTGAGCCCGGCGGTTGAGGCCACGGCAATCATGCGCCCGTGCCCTGCCTCTTTCATGCCCGGCAGCACCGCCTGCCAGAGGTTCACCACGCCATTGAGGTTCACCGCCATCATGGCATTCAGCATCTCTGGCTGCATCTTGGCAAAAGGCACGCTTTCGGCGGCGCCCGCATTGGCAAGTGCCACGCTCACCGGCCCGCGTGCAGCCGCCGCGCGCGCCACAGCGGATGTCACGCTCGCCGCGTCGGTCACATCGCAGACCTCATAGGGAAGCCCCTGCTCAACAAGGGTTTTCTCTGTGCGCCCCATCAGGGTAACCGTGGCCCCCGCAGCGGCAAAAGCCTGCGCGCAGGCCGCCCCCACCCCCGTGCCACCGCCGGTAATCAGGACGTGTTCTTGGCTCAGATCTCTGCTCATGCGCGCAAGCTCTCCGCTTCTTTATCCGCCAGCCGCCAGCTTTGATCGCGGCCCGCCTGATAGGGCAGCGGCCAGTCCGGAGCGGCGCGGTCGCCAATCTTGGTGCCCTCACGCAGGGTCCAGTAGGGATCGGCCAGATGCGGGCGACCCACGGCCACGAGATCGGCCCGGCCCGCCATCAGGATCGAGTTGGCGTGATCGGCCTCAAAGATATTGCCCACCGCCATGGTGCAGATCCCGGCCTCATTGCGGATCTGATCCGAGAAGGGCGTCTGGAACATGCGACCATAGACGGGATTGGCATCAATGGTGGTCTGACCGGCAGACACGTCGATCAGATCCGCCCCCGCCTCCCAGAAGGCACGCGCGATCTTGACCGCCTCGTCCGGGGTGACGCCATCCTCGCCCACCCAGTCATTGGCCGAGATGCGCACCGACATCGGTTTGCCGTCGGGCCAGACCGCACGCATGGCGGCAAAGACCTCCAGCGGATAGCGCAGGCGGTTTTCCAGGCTGCCGCCATAGTCATCGCCGCGCTGGTTTGAGACCGGCGACAGGAACGAAGAGATGAGATAGCCATGGGCCGCGTGCAGCTCGATCATGTCGAACCCCGCACGATCCGCCATCTCAGCCGCGCTCACGAATTGATCGCGCACCTCGTCCATCTCTGCGCGGGTGATTTCGCGCGGGGTGGCGTTCTGATCCGACCATGGAATGGCAGAGGCACTGACGATATCCCAGTTGCCCTCTGGCAGCGGCGCATCCATCTCGTCCCAACCGAGCTGGGTGGAGCCTTTGCGCCCCGAATGGCCGATCTGGCAGCAGATCTTGGCATCCGTCTGCGTATGTACGAAATCGGCAATGCGGGACCATGCGGCCTCATGTTCTGGCGCATATAGCCCCGGACAGCCCGGAGTGATCCGGCCCTCTGGCGACACGCAGGTCATCTCGGTGTAGACGAGCCCCGCACCGCCCTTGGCGCGTTCGCCGTAGTGCACCAGATGCCAGTCGGTGGGGCAGCCGTCCTCGGCCTTGTACTGCGCCATGGGCGAGACCACGATGCGGCTCTTAAGGTCCATGTCGCGCAGGCGGAAGGGTGCAAACATCGGCGCGCGCAGCGGCGCATCCTCAGGCGCACCGGCCTGGGTCATAAACCAGCGTTCCGCGCTCTCAAGCCAGTCCTTGTCGCGTTCGCGCAGGTTTTCATGGCTGATGCGCTGGCTGCGGGTCAGCATAGAATAATTCAGCTGCACCGGATCGAGATCAAGATAGCGTTCGACCCGCTCGAACCACTCCATCGAGTTACGCGCCGCCGATTGCAGGCGCAGCACCTCAAGGCGACGCTGTTCTTCGTAGTCCTCAAAGGCGCTTTGCAGATCGGGCTTTTCATGCAGCAGATCAGCCAGCGCGATGGCGGATTCCAGCGCCAGTTTCGACCCCGACCCGATGGAGAAATGCGCCGTCGCCGCCGCATCGCCCATCAGCACCACATTTTCATGGCTCCATTTTTCGCACAGAACCCGTGGGAAACGAATCCAGGCCGAGCCGCGAATGTGGTTGGCATTGGTCATCAGCGCGTGACCGCCCAGATGATCCTTAAAGATCTCTTCGCAGACCTTGATGCTCTCCTGCTGGCTAATGGAGCCAAAGCCAAAGGCATCAAAGGTCTCTTGCGTGCATTCCACGATGAAGGTCGCGGTGTCGTCATCGAACTGATAGGCATGCGCCCAGACCCAGCCGTGCTCGGTTTCCTCAAAGATGAAGGTGAACGCATCCTTGAAAGTCTGGTGGGTGCCCAGCCAGACAAAGTTGCACAAACGCGTGTCCACATCCGGTTTGAACGTTTCGGCATAGAGACTGCGGGTGCGGGAATTGAGCCCATCGCTCGCGACAACCAGATCGTAGTCCTTGCGATAATCCTCGGCACTTTTTGCTTCGGTCTCAAACTGCAAATCGACGCCCAATTCGCGTGCGCGCTCTTGCAACAGGATCAACAGTTGCTTGCGTCCAATACCGCAGAACCCGTGGCCCGAAGACACCTGCCGGGTGCCTTTGAAATGCAGTGCCACGTCGTCCCAATAGGCAAAATGCGCCCGGATCGACTGTGCACTTGTGGCGTCATTGGCGGCGAGATTGTCGAGCGTCTCATCCGACAGCACCACACCCCAGCCAAAGGTGTCATCGGCGCGGTTGCGCTCGATCACGGTGACGTCGTGATCGGGATCGCGCAGCTTCATCGAGATCGCGAAATACAGGCCCGCAGGCCCCCCTCCCAAGCATGCTATGCGCATATGATCCTCATCCCCAACTCAAGTATTGATGAGAAGAGGGTCTGCGTATCTCATAACAATTTCAAGCTTGAAATTTCTATTTTTAAAGTATTAGCTGTGACGCCGCGCGAGACAGGTGGCGTGCCCTGCCCTGGCAGGAAGATCGTAAAATACTGAATTTGCGTCGTAATTTTCCGAACCCTTGAGAAAATCACGCTCTCGCGGCTTTGGACCAATGTGCAGCATTCCCGGGAATCTGCGGTATCCGCCAAAATTTTGGGCGCGGACCGCATGGCCCGCGCCCATCTGAGTCGCTCCGCAAGCCCCGGCCTACCAGGTCCCGGTTTCCGCGAGCATCGGCCACGCATTCACCAGCGGCGCAGGCCCCGGAAGCGCGTGGTCGCAATACCAGATCTCCTCAGGCTGCACGTCCACGATCCGCTCTGCACCCTGAAAGCCCGCCACACGGTCGGGGGTCCAGTCAACCGTGGCCAATCCGGTGACAAAAATCCCGGCCCCGCTGCTGAAATCGGGGATAAACAGCCCCACGCGGCCGTCGGCCTCGATATTGCCAAGCGTGTTGAAAAAGCGGTTGCCCGAAAAATCCGGAAACGACAGCGAACCATCGGCGTTGATCGTCAGAAATCCGGGTCGCCCGCCGCGATGCGAGGCATCGATGCCATCGGCTGGATCGTCCGACATCTCCGCCGCGCGCGAGGCGATAAAGAAGGTATCGGCCTGCGCCACCAAGGCGCGGCTGCGCGCGTCCCAATCGGGCAGCGCGGTCGCCACTGGCGCGGGCGGATTGGCGGGCCACAACAGATCGCGCGTCTGGATATACTGCGGACAATTGCCAAAGCTCAGGTCCACAGCGATCTCGAACCCCTCGCTATTGACCGCGCGGATTGTGCCGTTCATCCGGTTGCGACGACGGCTGGACAGCTCCATGCCAACAACGCCCACTTTCGCACCGGGTCGGACATCGAGCCAGAGCGTATCGCCCAGCACCGGCCGTGCGCCCACCGCAAGACGCCGGGGATCGCGTGCACGCAGGAACCCGACCTCGCCCACCGCAGGCGTCGCCCAAACCTGTCCGCGCGCATCCAGCAGGCCGAGGAAGAGCACCGGCAGGCTCTCGAAGAAATCGCGGTGCTGTTGCGGCATCTCCGGACGGATGGCATGGGCCACCCGCTCTCGGTAACTCTCTGCCACACCGGCGCGGCGTTGCAGGATCAGCTCACCTGCGTGAAAGACATGGTCTGCACGGGACATGTCGGCGCTCCTCAGGCGATTTCGGGAATGGGGGAGGCCTGCATCGGCACAAAGCCCTTGATGCCCTGCACCCGGTCGATCCACGCCCGCACCAGCGGATAATCTGCAAGGCTTACGCCCCCTTCCGGCGCATGGGCGATATAGGCGTAGGCCGCGACATCGGCGATCGTGGGGCTGTCGCCCACAAGGAAATCCCGCCCCGCGATCATCCCTTCCATCAGACCGAGGAACGCGTGGCTGGCCTCGCGGGCTGCACCCGTCTCGGGCGTGTCTCCCGCGCCGATCAATGTCCGCCACCGCGCGCGTGAGGGGCCGGTTGCCACATGCGACACCGTCAGCGACAGCCAGCGCTGCACCTCGGCGGCGGGTTTGGGCGCGGTCGGCAGCCAGTCGGTCCCCGCACCATAGGCCTGCACCAGATAGACAAGGATCGCATTGGAATCCGCAACCAGAGTGCCGTTGTCGTCGATCACCGGCACCTGACCCAACAGGTTGAGCTCTAAAAACTCCGGCGCTTTATGCGCGCCCTTTAGCAGGTCGACTTCAATCAGCTCATACGGCAGATCCAGGATCGACAGCATCATCTCCACCCGGTGGCAGTGACCAGAGAGCGGGTGGCGGTAGAATTTGATCGGGGTGGCGTTGGCGGGGAAATCGGGGGTCATCTGGTTTTCCTCAGGGGTCAAAGGCCAAGATCGCTCAGGCTCGGGTGGTCGTCGGGGCGACGGCCCAGTGGCCAGTGGAACTTGCGATCTGCTTCAGTGATTGGGTGTTCGTTGATGGAGGCATGGCGCTCTTCCATCAGACCGTTCTCGTCAAACTGCCAGTTTTCGTTGCCATAGGCGCGGAACCAATGGCCGCTGTCGTCGCGATATTCATAGGCGTAGCGCACGGCGATCCGGTTGCCGTCATAGGCCCAAAGCTCCTTGATCAGCCGATATTCCAGTTCGCGCGCCCATTTGCGGGTCAGGAATGCCTCAATCTCGGTCCGGCCCACGGGAAATTCGGCGCGATTGCGCCAGCGGCTATTGGGCGTATAGGCCAGCGTCACCTTGGCCGCGTCCCGGCTGTTCCAGCCGTCCTCGGCAAGGCGAACTTTCTCGATCGCACTGTCACGGGTGAAGGGCGGCAGCGGTGGGCGAGGCGTGAGGGTCATTTTGGTCTCCAGTTGTGGCGCGGTGGTCGGCGCCTCTGGTGACAGAGATAAATCACCCCGTTGCGTAAAATAATACGACATGAAAGAAAGAGATAATTTCAGATTTCGATAGCAATCAGGGCAAAATCCATGGACCGCGTTCAAAGCATGCAGGTGTTTGTCGCCGTGGCAGAGGAAGAGGGCTTTGCCGCCGGGGCCCGCCGGGTGGGCCTGAGTGCGCCATCGGCCACGCGAGCGATCAACGGCTTGGAGGCGCAACTGGGCGCGCGGCTTTTTACCCGCACCACCCGGCGCTTGCATCTGACCGATGTGGGACGGCGCTATCTGGACGATGTGCGCCATATCCTGACCTCCTTGCAGGCCGCCGATGATGCGGCGCGCGGGGCGGCCAGCGCCCCGGTGGGACTATTGCGGCTGACCTGCCCCAATGAGTTTGGGCGCATCTATATCCTGCCGATCCTGCTGGATTATCTGGATGAGTACCCGGAGATGCGGGCCGAACTGGTGCTGTTGGACCGGGTGGTGAATATCGTCGAAGAGGGCTTTGACGTGGCCCTGCGGATCGGGCATCTGCCCTCCTCGACGCTGTCAGCGGTCAAAGTTGGCGCGGTGCGCCGGGTGGTCTGTGCTGCGCCCTCCTACCTTGAGAGATACGGCACGCCAGAGGGTCCGGCAGACCTTGCTGCGCATCGCATCGTGGCGATCAACGCGGTCTCTTCCGCAACGGAGTGGAGGTTTGGCACCGACCAACAGGACGCGGTGCGCATTACGCCGCAGCTCTGTGTCAGTACCGTTGCGGCTGGGCTGGACGCGGCGCGCGCGGGCTGGGGCATTTGCCGGATGTTGTCCTATCAGGCCGGACGCGATGTGGCTGCGGGACATCTCGCCTGCCTGCTGGAGGAGTTTGAGCCAGACAGCATGCCAATCCATCTGGTCCATGCAGAAGGGCGGCGCGCACCGGCAAAGGTACGCAGCTTTATTGATTTTGCCCGCGACCGGCTGCGCGCGGACCCCGTCCTTCAGGCATTATCATCCAGCAAGGGCTGCGGGCTGAGCGTTTAAAAATCCAAGCCCAAATCGACTGTGCGCGCCGAATGCGTGAGCGCCCCCGAGGAGATATAATCCACCCCCGTGGCCGCAATCGCCGCCACCGTGTCGCGTTTGACGTTGCCGCTGGCCTCCAGCGCTAGACGACCCGCGTTGATCTGGACTGCCTCGCGCAGCTGATCCGGCGCCATATTGTCCAAGAGCACAACGGAAGCACCGCCGACCTCAAGGACCTCACGCAGCTGATCCAGCGTATCCACTTCGATTTCCACCGCCATCATATGGCTGGCATGCGCCTTGGTGGCGTCCAGCACCGCGGGAATACCGCCCGCAGCGGCGATGTGGTTGTCCTTGATGAGGATCGCATCCGAGAGCGAATAGCGGTGATTAAAGCCACCGCCATGCAGCACTGCGAGCTTTTCCACCATGCGCAGGCCGGGTGTTGTCTTGCGAGTGCAGGTGATGCGCGCCCCGGTGCCGCGCGTCTCGGCCACCATCGCCGCTGTCAGGGTTGCAATCCCCGTCAGGCGGCCCGCAAAGTTCAGCGCCACCCGTTCGCCCATCAGGATCGAGGCGGCTTTGCCCTCGATCTCCATCAGCACATCGCCGGGCTGACAGGCGGCCCCATCTGCAACGAGGGTTTTCACCCGCAGGTTGGCATCGATCAGTCGGAACGCAAGTGCGGCCACCTGCATACCAGAGACCACGGCCTCCTCGCGGGCGCGCAGGCGGGCGGAATAGGTCACATCGTCCGGGATCACCGCGCGGGTGGTCACATCGCCATAAGAGCCGAGGTCTTCCATCAGGGCGGATTTGACCAGGGGCTCGAGGATCAGGTCAGGCAAAGTGGCAAAGCTCATGGGGTCTCCGGGTGGGGTAAAGGCGCTTCAAGCAAGCTGTCGCGCAGCATCTTGGCCGCATCCCACGTCAGACGGGAGCGGTGCGCGAGCGCGGGCAAGGTTTCGGGGAAATCGGACCGCTCATGCGCGCCACGGCTTTCTTCGCGCAGCAATGCGGCGGCGGCGATCATGGTGGCGGCGGTGCAGATGTTTTGAAAGCTCTCGCAGGTGGGCTGTTGGGCGCAAAGGGCCGCAATCTCGCGCAGCGCTGTGCGCAGCCCATCCGCGTTGCGTACCACACCAACATTGCGGGTCATGCATTGGCGCAGGGATGCAACAAGCGCGGGATCAGCGCCCTCGCCGCCGGGGGGCAACTCAAGATGAACCGGCGCGGCCTCGTGGGGTGCATCCTGCCCTCGTGCAATATCCTCCGCCGCGCGCCGGGCATAGACCAGCGCCTCCAAGAGACCATTCGAGGCCAGACGATTGGCACCATGCAGCCCGGTCGAGGCACATTCGCCACAAGCCCAGAGGCCGGACAGCGAACTGCGCCCGTCCAGATCGGTGGCGATGCCGCCCATGTGGTAATGCGCGGCGGCGGCCACCGGGATCGGCTCCTGCGTCGGGTCGATGCCATTGCGCGCGCAGGCACTGCTGACCGCCGGGAACAGGGTGATGATGTCGGCGCCGATTGCAGCCCGCGTATCCAAAAGCGGGCGCTTGCCCGCCTGCGACTGCGCAAAGATCGCCCGCGCCACCACATCGCGCGGCGCAAGCTCCGCGTCGGGATGTTCGTCCAGCATGAACCGCTCACCGGCGGCATTGACAAGGATCGCGCCCTCACCGCGCAGCGCCTCGGTCGCCAAGGGGGCCGGGTCCTCGCCCACATCCATTGCGGTGGGGTGGAACTGCACGAATTCCGCATCAGCGATCTCGGCACCGGCGCGGGCGGCCATGCCCAGCGCCTGCCCCCGGATGCGGGGCGGGTTGGTGGTGATCGCATAAAGCCCGGCGCTGCCGCCGCCAGCCATCAAGACCGCACTGCCGCGCAGCAGCACCACAGCTGATCCTTCTGGCGCTGAAGAGATGAGCCGCACGCCCGTCACAGTGCCTTCGCGGACCTCCAGCCCCTCGGCCATCACCCCTTCGATCACCTGAATCGAGGGCGTCGCACGCACGCGTTCGATGAGGGCGCGCATGATCTCGGCCCCGGCCTGATCGCCCTTGACCCGCACCACGCGGGCAAAACTATGCGCCGCCTCGCGCGACATCACATAGCCGCCGTCTTCGGTCCGATCAAAAGGCGCGCCAAGCGTGGTGAGATCAAGGATATGTTCGCGGGCCTCACGGGTGACCAATGCGGCGACCTCGGCATCCACAGTGCCTGCCCCGGCGCGGGTGGTATCAATGGCATGCGCCTCGGGGCTGTCGCTGACGCCCATCGCGGCAGCCACACCGCCCTGCGCCCAAGCCGAACTTGCCCCCCGCCCCAGCGAGTCAGGAGAGATCATCACCACCGGGCGCGGTGCCAGCGTCAACGCCGCATAGAGCGCCCCCAGCCCGGCACCGATGATGACGATGCGGTTGCTGTGGACCGCTTCCAAGCCCGCCATGCGCCTGTCAGATGCCCAGCTTGCGCGACAGGTCGATCATCGCCTGCACCGCGTGACGGGCCTTTGCGGCCATTTCGGCCTCAACCTCGACTTGCCCCTCCATGGAGTGCAGCGACCAGAGCACCTTTTCCAGCGTGATCTTCTTCATATAGGGGCACATGTTACAGGGGCCGACAAACTCGACCTCTGGCAGCTCATCCGCGATGTTGGACGCCATCGAGCATTCGGTAATCAGCAGCGCCTTTTCCGGTTTCTCATCCGTAACATATTTCAGGATACCGCTGGTGGAGCCGGAGAAATCGGCCTCCGCCACCACATCCGGGGGGCATTCCGGGTGGGCGATCAGACGGGTGCCGGGGTTCCATTCGCGGAAATCGCGCAGGTCCTTGGCGGTGTATTGCTCGTGCACGATGCAGGAACCCTCCCACCAGACCACGTTCTTATGCGGCACATCACGGGCCACGTTCTGCGCCAGATACTGGTCCGGTGTCATGATGACCGTGTCGCTCTCCATTGCGCCCACGATCTGCGCCGCATTGGACGAGGTGCAGCAAATGTCAGAGGCCGCTTTCACTTCGGCAGTGGTGTTCACATAGGATACCACCGGCGCGCCGGGATACCGGCGGCGCATCTCCTCGACCCCTTCGGCGGTGATCGATTCCGCAAGGCTGCAGCCTGCTTCCATATCGGGCATCAGCACCGTTTTGGAAGGGCTCAGGATCTTGGAGGTTTCGGCCATGAAATGCACGCCGCATTGCACGATCACATCGGCCTCGACCTCTGTGGCCTTGATCGCCAGTTGCAGGCTGTCGCCGACAAAATCGGAAATCCCGTGGAAAATCTCGGGCGTCATGTAGTTATGACCCAGGATCACCGCGTTGCGCTTGGCCTTCAGGTCATTGATCGCCTTGACATAAGGCGCATAGAGCACCCAATCGACGGGCGAGACCACCCGCGACATGCGCTGATAGACATCAGACATGGCCTCGGCAAGCTCAGGGTTCGGAGTGAGGTCGTAGTGCTGGGACAACTCGTTCCGCAGCACCGGAATATCGAGCGACATGGCTGGGTGTTCCCCTCGTCTGGTCGCGGGCCGCCGTCAGATACGGGCGGCACCGAAATAGCTGGCGGCAACTCCGGCAGAAGTCGCACAACCGGTCAATCCTCGCAGATGGCACTGCAAGTGTGCGCGACTGTGCATAGCGGTCGGACCCCATGGGTGCAAGCGTCGTGCCCGGTTGAGGTACACTGCACGTCACATTTTCGTCATGTCCATGGACCTCCCGCCGCGGATCGGCAATCTGGGGCGACTGGTACGCGCAGGACGTCCCTGCCGCACCGCTACGCGTGACATTCCGAACAGGAAGAGGACGATCATGAAACGTTTGTTGTCGCTTGCCCTCGCCTTGGCGCCATTGACCGGCTGGGCGAACCCGGATCCATCAAACTGGGGCGCGGTGCTCCAGGAGGCAGAGGGCCAGACCGTGTACTGGCACGCCTGGGGTGGCTCTACCGCGACCAATGATTTTATCGCCTGGGTGGGCGCGCGTCTGGAAGAAGACCACGACATCACCCTCAATCATGTGAAACTGGAGAACACCGCCGATGCGGTGACGCGGGTGCTGACAGAGAAATCCGCAGGCCAGGACGAGGATGGTGCGGTGGACCTGATCTGGATCAACGGCGCAAATTTCGCCTCCATGAAAGACGCCGATCTGCTGTTTGGCCCCTTCGCCGAGGCGCTGCCGAACTGGCAATATGCCAACACAGAGAACAGCACCCTGACGCATGATTTTACCGTCCCGACCGAGGGCTATGAGTCCCCATGGGCGATGGCGCAGGTGGTGTTTATGCATGACACCAAAGACCTGCCCGAACGCTTAGGCTCAATGGATGCGCTCTTGGACTGGGCCCGCGAACACCCCGGTCGCTTCACCTATCCGCAGCCGCCCGATTTCCTTGGCACGACCTTCCTGAAACAGGCGCTGGTCGATCTGAGCGATGATCCCGAGGTGCTCGCGCCCCCCGTCAATGAAGACAACTACGTCGAGGTGACGGCGCCGCTCTGGGCATTTCTTGAGGAACTGACGCCGCTGTTGTGGCGCGAGGGGCGCGCCTATCCGCCCACCGGCCCGCGCCAGCTGCAGCTGATGAATGATGACGAGATCGATCTGGCGATTTCCTTCAGCCCCGGCGAAGCCAGCACCGCAATCGCCAACTACCAGCTGCCCGAAAGCGTGCGCACCTTCGTGCTCGACAAGGGCACCATCGGCAATGCGTCCTTCGTGGCGATCCCCTACAATTCAGGATCCAAGGCTGCCTCCATGGTGGTGGCAAACTTCCTGATGTCGCCCGAGGCCCAATTGCGCGCCCAAGACCCCGAGGTACTGGGCTATGGCACCGTGCTTGACATGAACGCATTGCCGGTGCACGACCGCGCCGCTTTCCGCACGCTGGACCTGGGGGTTGCAACACTGTCGCCCGAAGAACTGGGCGCCGTGCAACCGGAACCGCACCCGAGCTGGATGACCCGCATTGCCGAAGACTGGGTGGCCCGCTACGGCGTTGGCAATTGACCTCCCTGCCGGTCTGACCCCCGATGCGCCTGCCCCCAGCCCTGCCGGCCCTGACCATCCTTGCCCTGCTTGGGCCGGTGCTGGCGGGGCTGTGGGGCACGCTGAGCGCCGCCCTCGGCCACCTGCCCGCCGCCGGGCTGAACGGCCCGTCGCTGATCGCGTTTCAGGCGCTGTGGGAGTGGCCGGGGCTGGCATCCTCCGTGCGCCTCAGCCTCGGTACCGGGGTGCTGGCGACGGTGATCTCTCTGGTCGTCACCATGCTGCTGCTGGCAGGGTGGTCGGGAACCCGCGCCTTTCGCGCGCTCCTGGGGGTGCTGTCCCCGCTCCTGTCGGTGCCACATGCGGCGGCGGCCTTCGGGCTTTTGTTCCTGATCCAGCCCTCGGGGTGGATCGCCCGCCTGCTCAGCCCCTGGCTCACCGGCTGGCAGCGCCCTCCCGATCTGTTGCTGGTACAGGACCCCATGGGCGTCGCGATGGTATTGGGGCTGGTGGTGAAGGAAGTGCCGTTTCTGCTGCTGATCAGCCTCGCGGCTCTGGGCCAGATCGATGCGTCGCGGCGTCTGCAGGTGGCGCAGGCGCTGGGATACGGGCGTGTTACCGCCTGGATTTACAGCGTATTCCCAGCCCTTTACGCGCGCATTCGGCTGCCGGTTCTGGTGGTTCTGGCCTATTCCATGTCAGTGGTCGATGTGGCCGTCATCCTCGGTCCCAACACGCCGCCGTCCCTGTCGGTGCAGATCGTGCGCTGGATGGGTGACCCCGATCTGACGCTGCGCACCGTTGCCTCTGCCGCCGCCATGCTGCAGTTCGGCCTGGTTGCCCTGGCGATTGCCCTGTGGTTCGGCGCGGAAGTTCTGCTGGCGCAGACCGGGCTGCGGTGCGCCTATCGCGGCAGACGTGGCAGCCATGACCGCATGGTGCGCGCGGTGGGGTTTGTCTCCGGCGGGGTGATCGTTGGGGCCGTCCTTCTTGGGCTCATTGGTCTGTCGCTCTGGTCGGTCGCGGCGCGGTGGAGCTTTCCGGACGTGCTGCCGGATGGCCTCTCCCTGCGCAGCTGGCAGCGCAATGGCACCGCCATGTTGCCCTCTCTTGCCACCACATTCACCATCGCCCTCGCGGCCACAGCAGCCGGCTTGCTGCTGACGCTCGGGTGCCTTGAAACCGAACAGCGCCGTCAGCTGACGCTGACACAAAAGGGGCTGTGGCTGCTCTACCTGCCCTTGTTGGTGCCCCAGACCGCGTTCCTGCCGGGCATGCAGACCCTGTTGCTCAACCTGGATGTGGATCGGTCACTTGGCGCGGTGGTTCTGGCGCATCTGGTGTTTGTGCTGCCCTACCTGCGGCTTGCCCTCGAAGGCCCCTATCGCACCTGGGACCTGCGCCAGGCTGCCGTGGCCGCGACCATGGGCGCCTCGGACAACCGGATTTTCCTCACCCTGCGTCTGCCGATGTTGCTGGCGCCGATCCTCACCGCCTGCGCCGTGGGCATGGCCGTCTCCGTTGGACAATACCTGCCGACCCTGCTTGTGGGCGGTGGCCGGGTGCAGACCCTCACCACCGAAGCCGTCGCCTTGGCGGCCGGCGGCGACAGGCGCGCCATCGGTGCCTATGCGCTGGCCCAAACTGCCGCAGCCCTGCTGCCGTTTGCGCTCGCGCTGGCGGTCCCGATGCTGGTGTGGCGCAACAGAGAAGGGTTGCATCATGCCTGACGGGCTGCGCCTCGATAACCTGACCCTGTGGCGGGACGGGACCGCGCTGCTGTCGCTGGATCTGCTGGTCCGCCCGGGCGAGGTCACCAGTCTCATGGGGCCCTCCGGGGTGGGCAAATCAACCTTGCTCGCTGCGATCACGGGACAACTGCCCCCAGGGTTCAGCACCAAAGGCGACATTCGCCTGAACGACCGATCCTTGCTCGGCCTCCCTCCGCAGGCGCGCCGCGTCGGTATCCTGTTTCAGGATCACCTGCTGTTCCCGCACCTGAGCGTTGGAGGCAATCTGGCGTTTGGCCTGGCCCCCACGATCCCGCGCCGAGACCGTCGTGCCAAGATCGAGGCCGCCCTCGACGCCATCGGGCTGACCGGGTTTCACGATCGGGATCCCGAAACGCTCTCCGGCGGGCAAAAGGCGCGTGTCGCCCTGATGCGCATGCTGCTGTCCGCACCCTCCGCCCTGCTGCTGGATGAACCCTTTTCAAGGCTGGATACCGATCTGCGCGACCAGATGCGCAGGCTGGTGTTTTCCCACGCAGCAGAGCGCCGATTGCCAACGCTGTTGGTGACCCACGATGCCGCCGACGCCGAGGCAGCGGGAGGGCCCGTTATTCATCTGCCCGCAACACAGTAGCCCGCGCCCGCCGCCACCGCAACTGCACCGGAACTTTCCCACAGGCGCTTTGCCCTTCCTTAACTTGCCCCGCCTAAGCTCGGCCCTGTACGTCGTGTTGCTGAGTGAGAGTTCGACATGTTCCGCCGCGCCATAATCTGGCTTGCCTGCCTCCTAGCTGCCGTGTCGACCTCGGCCGCAGAACCGCTGGAAATCTTTATCGACGCGGATTTTTCCAAGAGCACGGCCTCCGCTACCTCGATCACGCTGGGCGTACGCACCGCGCTCGACGAGGTCGGACATCGGATCGGCGGTCAGGATGTCATCCTCCGATCAATGGATCACCGGGGCAATGTCAAACGGTCCTTCCGCCACATGCAGGATCTTCAGCGCAATGAGAACGCCTTGCTGATGATCGGCGGCATGCAATCGCCGTCGTATCTGACCCACCGTGATTTCATAAACGAAAACAGGCTGCTGACCCTCCTGCCCTGGTCTGCCGCCGGGCCGATCACCCGCGCGGCGGAGGGGCGGGAGAACTGGATCTTCCGGCTCTCTGTCGATGACACCAAATCGGGCCGGTTTCTGGCCGACGCCGCGGTGACGGACGCCGGTTGCGAGTCCATTTCCTTGCTGCTGCTGGACACCGGGTGGGGCAAGGCCAATCATGGCCCGCTGGTCGCTGCGCTGGATGCCCAGGGGATCCCCCCGCAATCTGTCAATTTCTTCGCTAACTCGATCGGCGAAGCCGCAGCAGGCACCCTGGCGGAGCGTCTGTCCCGGAATCCGCCGGAATGCATCATCATGCTGTCGAACTGGCAAGGCGGCGCTCTTTTGGTCAACGCCCTCCACCAACATCTGCCCGAGGTTCGCCTGTTCAGTCACTGGGGCATCATGGGCGGTGCCTTCAGCCGCCTTGTGCCGCATGAGGTTCGCACTGCGCATGGCTTGTCTGTGCTGCAAACCTGCGGGTTGCGGCGGGAACAGGCGGGCAATCAAGTCCTGCGGGCGGCGCTCTCGCGCGCCCTCGAAAACGAAACCGGCAACCTTGCGGACCTGCCCGCCCCGACAGGGTTTGTCCACGGCTACGATCTGACACGCGTGCTGATCGCGGCGGCCGAACAGGCCGCGACAACACCGGGCTGGTCCGGCACCGTTCAGCAAAAGCGCATGGCGCTCAAGACCGCGCTGGAACACCTGCACCACCCCGTCGAGGGGATCCTGAAAACCTACTCCATGCCCTTCGCACCCTATACCGCGCAGACACCGGATGCCCATGAAGCACTGGGTTTGGGGGACATGTGCCTGGCCCGCTTCAACTCCGCCGGCCAACTCGTGGACATGCACTGAATGCCAACCGATCACAAACTCCGATCAGCAACCATCGCACGGCGGTTCTGGCTGCTCAATCTGTTGATCCTGACCCTGACCATGATCAGCTCTGCCCTGGCGGTGCGCTTTGTCGCGCTGCCCTTTTTTCGCAGCTATCAATACGAGGCGATCCAGGCCCAGGCCCAGGATTCGGCGGCCCATCTGAACGCATTGCTCATGCACAATCGGTCCATGCTGTCGATGATCGCGCAGGACTCCAACCTGGTGAACATCGCACTGGGGTTCAACAACAACGCGCGCTACCTGCCGGATCTTCTCGACGACTTGCAGATGCCGGAGACGCTGTTGTGGGTGACCTTCTACGACGCGTTCAACGCGCCTCTGTCGCATTACAATGCACCGGGCCATCCGGGTCAGCTGCGGTTTGGTGCGCATGAAATCCGCGACCTGCTGAAACAAAGCCAGGAGGCCACGCCGCCTGATCGCTTGCCGGTGCTGCTCAAGGCCAGCGGCACCGAGGCCTTTGTCGTCATGGCGACACCTGTCCTCCACCAGGGTTATGTCGAAGGCGTCCTCGTGAGCGGCTACAGGCTCGCCACGGACCAGATTTTTCCTGCCAACGGAATTGCCACGCGGACCTACCTCGTGCAGCCGCTCAGCGGGATCCTGCAGCGCAGCACTGCCCAGGTTCGGGCCCTGAGCGACTTCCGCTTGTCGGTCGCCCTGGTTCCGGACGAGGCTGCCGTGCTGTCAGCCGGACGCGCGGTGATGGCCAACAGCATGACCGCGATCGCGGTGGTTCTGATCGGCGGCTTCGGTCTGTTTGCATTGGTCGGCAAGGCGGTGATCGTTGCCCCCCATCGCAAGCTCGAAGCCAAACAGGCCGAACTGCGCGAACTCGCCGCCATCGCGGAACGCGCCAGCGATTCGATCCTGATCACCGACCTCGAAGGCCGGCTGGTCTGGGCCAACCCCTCCTTCGAGAAACTCACCGGTCATCTGGTCGAGGATGTCCGCGGCCTGAAACCCGCAAATTTTCTGCAAGGTCCGGACACGGATCCCTATACCAGAGGCCGGATTCGCAATGCGTTGGAGGCGCGTGAGGCAATCCAGGTTGAGATCCTCAACTACCGCTGCGACGACAGCCCCTACTGGATCAGCCTCAGCATCTCGCCGCTGCAGACGGATCGCGGCACGCACTACGGGTTCATGGCGATTTCAAACGACATCACAGAAGCCCGGGCCCAGCGCGAGGCGATCGTGGCTGCAAAACTGGAAATTGAACATCAGGCCTTGCACGATCCGCTCACCGGGCTGCCCAACCGGCGCGCATTGGACAACGCGCTGCAGGACCGCGCCGATGACAGCACGCAGCATTCGACCATAATCCGCATCGACCTCGATCATTTCAAATACGTCAATGACACCATGGGCCATGATGCGGGTGATTTCATCCTGTGCGAGGTGGCACGGATTCTGCGCGAGGAAACCAAAGCGACGGATATTGCCGCCCGCGTAGGCGGGGACGAATTTGTGCTGCTGCTTTCGCCCGGGGCGACCTCGGAGGAGGGTCGACATCTCGCGCAGCGCATGTTGGATCGGATCAAGATACCCAAGTATTTCGACAGCAAGTCGATCCGCGTTGGCGCAAGCTTTGGCGTCGCCAGCACCCATGAGGATCTGCTAGATCTGGATCAGCTCATCATCGGCGCGGACGCGGCGCTCTACGCGGCCAAGGACGCCGGCCGCAATCGCATCCGCATCTACACCGAGACCCTGCACCACATGGTTCTGGAGCGCCGGACCCTGGCCCGGGAATTGCGCCGCGCGGTGGCACGGCAGGAATTTGTGCCGTTCTTCCAACCACAGTTTGACGCCCACACCCACGAGATCGTCGGAGTCGAAACGCTGGTGCGCTGGGACTCACCGGAACTGGGGCTGTTGCCACCGGCCCAATTTCTGCCCGTGGCCGAACAGCTGTCGCTGGTCGAGGACATCGACAACCAGATCTTTGCAAAGGCGATGAAGCAAACCGACAGCCTGCGGCCGCTCGGCATCCAGATCCCCAAGGTGTCCGTCAATGTCACGGTGGAGCGCATCCATAACGACCAGGTGTTCGAACAGATCAGGGCGCAGCGCAAAGACGGCCCCAAAATCGTGTTCGAGATCCTCGAATCCGTATTGGTCGAAGAACAAAGCGACCTGTTCCGCTTTGGGCTGGATCGGCTGCGAGAGGCCGGCGTGCAAATCGAAATCGATGATTTCGGCTCCGGACACGCTTCGATTGTCGGTCTGATGCATCTGCAACCGGATGCGATGAAGATCGATCAACGGCTGATCCGCCCGATCCTGAATGACCCTATCGCCCTGGGATTGCTGCAACATATCGTTGGGATGGCCAATCTGATGGATCTGAAGATCGTGGCCGAAGGAGTCGAAACCCTGGAACACGCTCAGGTGCTCCGGGATATTGGCTGCCATACGTTGCAAGGCTATGCCTTCTGCAAACCGCTTCCGATCAAGGAGCTGAAGGTTTTCATTCTGCAACACGAGGCGCGCCTCCGCCTGCAATCACGCAGCTCCTGACAGGGCTGGCCAACCGCCCCCGGGTGGCCAAAGCCAAGGCGCATACCGGGCCCGTTGCAACACCTTCGCACGGGCACGCGCCTTCTGACAGGCAACAGCCGCAAAGGGGTCAAAAAGACCAATCTGATTGAAAACCCAGTCGCCAAACCTGTTGGCAAGTTGGTGCGGTCGAGAAGCAACGAATAGTTATTAATTACATATAGTTGTGATGTTAAATCGTAGAAACGTCGTATCACCGACGTTTTCTCATTAATACTCGCCGTTGGATTACGTGGCACGAGACTCAGGACTCACAGCCAATAGATGACTGTTGCGGCGAGTACTATTGCCGAGACGAAGGCCCTTGGACACCTGTCCTATCAAGCTACCTCGCGCCTTCAAGCCTTGAGCCTGCCGAACATGATTTCAATACGGTTGCGACTCTTGTCCGAGCTTGTGGCACTGAAGGAATGGACTGGCGACGATTGCCGCCAGCCCTTATTCGTCAATGAATGAGGCCGCCCACCACACTGGCGAGCTTGCTGCGGGCGAGGTTCTGCAACACTTGATCGTTCGGCCCCAGGCGCAGGATCGCGTCGGGGACAGAGGCCTTGGCATGATCCACGGCCTCGCGGATCAGGACCTCCGCCGCCTCATTGGGGCCGCGCTCCAGACCGGCGCGGATGCCGCTCATCAGGGCGCTGTGCAGCGCGTCGCGGTGGCGGGCCTCGATGTCGAGACCCCAGCGCCGTTTGGCGGTATGGGCCGCGCTGCCGATCAGCGCCGTCAACAGCACGCTCAGCCCGCTCAGGGCCACCGGCAGCAATTCCTGCAAGATGTCATTCATCAGTCAATCCTTTCGATTTCAGGGAGAAGAAAGCCGACCACCGCTTAGCTGCGGAGGAAGGCGAGGATGCGCCACAGCCAGTTCGGGCGTGGCGCGGGTTTCGGAGGTGCGGACACAGGCGGCAGGGCAAGCAGCGCCTGATGCAGCGCGGCGCGAGTCTTGGGGCCGATCACCCCGTCCACGGTCAGGTCGGCGGAGCGCTGGAAGGCGCGCGCATCCGTGGCCGCATGACCAAGAAGGACAAGCTGTGCCCGGTCGGTCCAGGCCTGCCGCTCTGCCAGATGATTGAAGCCGCCATTGACCTTGCGGGTGATCCCGCGCACGTCGCCGAGATCGGCCAGCGCGTTCAGCCCCCGTGCGGTCCAATACCAAAGCGCAACCAGACCCTCCCAGGGATCGGTCAGCACCGCATCCGGATCGGCCTCAAAGTCCGGCGCGGTATGATCAAGGCCACGCGCCCAGGCGGTAAACGCGCGATAGTTCCAGCGCCCGGTGATCTGGATCGGCCCGCGCCCGCGCAACAGGTAGCCATCGCCGTCGCGTTCCGGCGTGTTGCCGAGATCGGTGCGGATGTCATAGCGCTGCTGCGCCGGTGTCGGCCCCCACAGCTCGCGGTCATAGCGAAAGGCCCCGCTTTCCAGCAGCACCTGCCCCAGAAGACAGGACAGGCGGTGCCGCCGGTTCAGCCCGAGGTCGCCACCATAGGCGTTCAGCGACAGCAGGAACGACCGGGCGTTTGCCTCCTGCGCGCTGGCGTTCGGAATCTTGCCGGTGATCTTTTCCAAGGTGTCAAAGGTGAGAATGTCGGTCATGCCGCCTCCAAATGAGAACGCCCCGCGCAAGGTGACCTTGGCGAGGCGGGGTGGTTTCAGAATGTCGGGTGGTGGATCAGCGGATCGGGGCGCGTTCCATGCGTTCGAGCCGGTTGTCGATCTTGTTGAGGGTGGAGAGGATGAGGGACAGGCGCTCATCCTGGCGGGCGAGCGCGGTTTCATTGGTGCGCACACGGGCGGTCAGGGTCACCTGGCGGGCTTCGGAAGCGGTCAGATCCGCGCGCAGGGCGGTGATCGTCTGGGACAGACCGGCTGTTTCACCGCGCAGGGTCGCGAGCTGCATCCCGACCCAAAGCCCCGCCCCGACCAAACCGCAGGCCACGGTCCAGGCAAGGGATTTGTTCATGGTGATCCCGCGATCGCTGTTTTCAATCATGGCCATCCTTTCGCGCCCTTATCCTGCGAGTGCGGCGTCAAAGGCCGCCTGAACATCCAAGCCCGCCGGATCGGCGCTGGCCTCGATCTGCGCGGCCACGGCGGCCTCGGCGGCAAAGCAGGCCTGGACGTGCTGCACCACTGCCGCCGCTGCGACCTTGATCTCTTCTTGCGTCAGCTCGACAAAGCCCGCCGGTGTCTTCCAGGCGACCGGCTCTCCGATCATGCCCTGCTGCAAGGCACTGACCGCGCCGGAGAGCGCGAGGCGGGTGGTTTCATCGCCCGGCATGTGCAGGCCGCCGGGCAGGGTCACACCCGCAAGTGTGCGCTGCCAGCGCAGATCGGCCAGATCGGCCAGCGCCTGTGCCCGTGCGGCCTCGGTGCGGTCCTGGGCGGTGATGACCTGGGAGAAGTCGATGGTGCTCATGGCGCGGGATCCTCTGTGGCGGTGGTCTCATAGGCCGGGAGCGGCACCGGCCCGTCGCCGGTCAGGCTCAGCGGCTGCGGAAAGCGGGTGGCCTCGGGTGCATCCGGCCCATGGGGCAGGATCAGGGTGAGGTGGATCTCGCCGCCCGCGCGGGTCACATCGGAGGCCAGCCAGTCGCAGGCCACAGCCGCGCGGGGCAGCACATCGCCCTCCTGGAGCGGCGCGAAGTCGAAAGTCTCGCCATTGATCGTCAGGCTGTCGCCCTGGCGGGTGACGCTCAGTTCCTGATCCTGGCGAACCGGAGTGAATGAGAGGTGCATGCGGTGTCTCCTTTAGAACCAGCGGCCATAGGCGATGAGATTGATCGGATAGCCGCTGTCCGGCTGCCCCGATTTGCGCTGGATGACCTCCCATTGCGCGGCAGCCAGACCGCCAAAGACAAAGAGACCGTCGGCGGCGTCCCAGGCGGCGGTGTTGCCGTTGCCCTGGATGGAATAGCCGCACCAGACCTCGGCCAGATCCGCGAAGGTTGCGGCATAGCTGAACTGTTGGCGGGTGTTCTGTGATGAGTAGTCCGGCACGGCCTGTCGGCGGCAGATCTGGGTGCCATCGGCAAAGCGGACATATTCGCCATTGGCATTGCTGCCGCGCTCGATCACCGCGCCCGTGGGCGTGCCGCCGGACTGCGAGACGGTGCCAAGCAGGTTTTCGGCATGGATCAACCGCGCCCACCCGCCAAAGCTGTTGCCGGAGGTGCGCACAAGGATCTCGCTGGAGGCATTGGGGGCCGAGGACGATCCCCGCGCCGCAATCTGAACCCCGCGCCCCGCGTTCCGGCGCAGTTGCAGGAGCGCACCGTCAAAGGGCCAGCCGTCCGACGCGGCAATGCTGTAGAGACCGGCGGGCGCGTCCAGTTGCGCGGGGTCCGCGAGGTTCGGCGGGTTGGTCGCCAGAATGCCCCCTGCCCCGACCTTCAGCAGTTTGTCGTCGCTCGCATCTGTCGCATTCGCCTGCACCGCCGCGCCGCCAATGCTGTCCGCCTCCAGCGTGGTGAACTTCGCCGCCGCCGGATCGGTGAGGCCGATGGTTGTGCCGTTCAGCGCCGCATCGATCACGGTGGAGTTGTTTTCCAAAAACTCGATAAAGGCCAAGAGCTCATTGCGATGGGTGGTCGCGAAGTGCTGGAACAGCGCGTACATCTTGGCGTCAAAATCCGCCTCTGGCGTGCTGCGCTGGGGGATCTCGGGGAAGGGTGAGAAGCCTGGAATGCTCATCTGTGGCACTCTCCTATTTTAAGGTTTTCAAAATCAGGGGGAAGACGGACTCGCCAGCCACATCGATGGGCTGGCTGTGGTCATCGACAAAGCCCAGGCCCTCGATCCCGAAGGACGGGGCATCGCCGGAGACGTAAAACGCCGTCGCCAGACCATCGACCTCGGCCACGATGTCCATCACCCGCTGCGCCTGATGCGTCGGCACCAGGAGCGACAGGTCGACCTTGCGGGTGGAGCCGCGCTTGACCAGGATCTCATTGCCAAAGTCGTCATAGCCCTTGCGGCTGTGGCTGACGAACTGGACCGTGGGCCGGTTGCGCACCCGCCCCAGCAGATTGTTGCGCCCCATGACGATATGGCCCACCTCCGCCATGGCGCCGGTGGCATCGATGGTGATGTCGATGCGGTGGCCGATATAGCCGGGAAAGCCGTTCAGCACCTTCTGGCGGGCATAGACCACGCCGCCAAAGAACCAGGTATAGGCGCTGACCACATGGCCGGTGTCGGCCATCGCAAAACTCCGATCATAGATGCGCGCCGCCCCGTCCCAGACCTCGATCCGCACCGTGCCCGCGGTCAGACCAAAGAGCGCAATCGCATCGCAATCCTGCGTCGGCACCACCGAATAGGTGATCCGGTCCGCCTGTTTTGCGGTGTTGGAGCGGCGCTGATCGAAGGCCCGCCAGCGGTTGGTGGCGCTGATCTCCAGCCAATGGCTGCCGTCATCCCCCAGCGGATCATGGCCCTGGTTGTTGTCCACCAGGCTTTCATAGATCCGGTGCGACAGGGTGGAGATCACCCGCGCGCCCTGGTCATAGGTGGCGGCGCTGTCCCAGTCCGGATGATCATCCTCCGGGATGTTCGAGGCGATCAGCTCCACCTCACTCACGGGCATCGGTGCAATGATGTTGAAGTCCATCAGCTCCGCTCCCCCGGCAGGCCGATCTCGTCCCAATCGTCCATCTGATTGGCGATCCGGTCCACGACCAGCTGCAACGCCTGCCCCTGCGCCACCACATGGCGGGTCAGATCTTCGATCCCCCGCGCCAGCGGGCGGTTGTCGAGCATCGCCACCGACTCCGCATGGCTGTGGATGCGCGCGGGGCCGGTGTGCTCGATCTCCCAGCCGCGCTCGCCAACGATGCGCGCGCCGCCCTTATGCGCCCCGCCCCGGGCAAAGGCGGGAATACCGCCGAGATCCCGGATCTGCGCCCGCAGGGTCTCGATCTGATCCTCGTTGCCGTTGTAGCGCTGGTTGTAGGCGCGGATCTGCGCCTCCAGCCCATCCGCGCCCCGGAAGGCGGCGCGGAAGCCCGCCAGATCCGCCCCGCCCCCATAGGTGAGGTAATCCGCATCATAGATGATCCGCCCGGAGACCTCTGAGAGCCGCAGCTCCGCATCGCGGCCGCCGGAGCGGGTCAGGCTCACGCCGGTCCGGCGCTCCAGCGCCTCGATCTGGCCGATGAGCCCCGCCGCCTCGCTGCGATCCGCAAGGCTGCTGGCCACGGTCTGCCCCTGCGCCTGCAACGCGGCAATCTGGGTCTGCGCCGCCCGCGCCAGCCGATCCGCCTCCACCGCATCGCGCAGCTCGCCCAGCATGCCGCGCAGGCGGTCCAGCGGCTCCTGCAGCCGTTCGGTCTGTGTCGCCAGATCGGCAAAGACATCATCGGCCTCCAGCACCACGCCGCCGCCAAAGGTCAGCCGACCACTGCCGCCACCATCGCCGATCAGCCCGGCAATCTCGCTCAGCCGCGCCACCGTGTCGGCCCCGGCCCCGGTCAGGGCCACCGTCACCCGGCGCGACAGGTTGGCGGAGCGGGTCAGCACCAGCGACCGGGTCTCCGGGTCGAGATCCCGGGTCAGATCCAGCATCACCCGGCGGCGCAGATCCGCCGCCGTGGTCAGCGCCAGCCTGCGGCTCTCCGCATCCAGATCCGCGCCCAGCACCAGATCCAGCGTTGCCACATGCTGCGAGAGCGCATGAGTGGCAATCCAGCGATCCGCCGGTGTCAGGTCATCGCGACGGATGACAAAATCCAGCGTGGTGCGAATGCCGGTGTCGGCCTGTTCGACCAGCTCACGCAGCCAGCCCGGGGCGCTGTCATCCAGCGTCACCGCCACATCCAGCGCGCCGACCAGATCGTCATAGCTGAAGGCCTCGGCCTGTTCGATGGCGCTTTCGAGCGCCGACAGCGACGCCTCGAAGGAGGCCACCGTGCCATCCCAATCCTCGGCCAGCGCCTGCACACCCTCGCTCAGATTGGCGACCTCATCCGCCGTCAGCCCCTCAAATTGCAGGAAGGTGCCAAGCGCGGTCAGAACCTCGATCTGCTGTTCATAAAGCCCCGCCAGCACCTCATCATTGCCCGCTTCCAGATCCGCGATCCCCGCCGCATAGGACATCTGCGCCTGCACCTCGGCAGCAATCCGGCGATAATCGAGATCCGATGCCGCCATGTCGCGGGCGCTGCGCAGGTAGCTGCGGGCGAGATCCGGCAGCGCCGCCGCCGCCGAGGCATCACCAGCCTGCACCCCGGCAAAGGCCGCATCCAGGCGCGCCTTCTGCGCCGTGGCGGTCTGGGCATCGCTGGCCGCGCTCAACTCGGTGGTGAGCAGATCGGAGACAAAGCCGCGCAGATCCTCGGAGGTGCGCCGCCAATCCGCCGCCGCCTCCCGCGCCGCGCTGACCATATCCTGGGCCGCATCGATATGGACGCCAATCTCGCCACCGATCTCCTGCGCCAGCCCGGCCAGTTCCGCCGTGAAGGCGCCCACCTGCGGCAGCACCTCATCCATCGCCCCGGCCAGCCGCAGCAGTTCGGCATAGAGGGTCTGCCCGCCCTCGGTGCTCAGATCGAGGCTTTCGACCAGCTCGCGGAAGGCTTCGCGCGAGGCGGGCATGGCAAGCCCCAGTTCCTCGAACTCTTCTTCCAGTCGCCGCAGGACGGTCTCGCTGCGCTCCGCCTCGGTATAGAAGCCGTCAAAATAGCGCGAGATCGCCACGGAGAAGGCCTCCGAGCCGCCAAAGGCCGCCAGCAGGTCAGAGGCCAGATCACCACCCGCCAGCGACACGTCAAAGGCGGTGCCGCCCAAGAGATCCATGGCGTCATTCACCGCCACCAGGCTGCCCGAGAGCCGCGAGAGGGTGTCCGAGGCGCTTTCCCCGGCGCGGGTGAAGTCATCGGTGCCGAGGATCAGATCCGCCATCTGATTGGAGGCCGCCGCCATGTGATCGGCGATGTCCTGCTGGATCTGCTCCTGCGAGCGCCCGGAGGTCATCACCGAGAGCGTATAGCCTTCGAACTCCGCCAGCGCTTCAGAGCCCAGCCCCAGCGCCTCCGACATCGACAGAAGGCCGGAGGTCAGCCCGGCAACCTGCTGATCGAGCGCCGCATCCAGCCCCGCATCCACCGCGCCATAGACGTTCTTGTCGCTGCGGAACCAGCCGCCCTTGTAAAAATCCCGGGTGTAGCCGTCAAAGCCATCTGCCCCGATGGTGCCCTCCAGCGCCGAATATTCGAACTTGCG
>NZ_JAKRFD010000007.1 GCF_022348185.1 Epibacterium sp. Ofav1-8 | reverse complement strand
TGGTGCCCGGGGCGGAGATACTGTCCACGCTGACGTTGCTCGCCGCTGTACTGCTGGGCGTGCCGCTCAGGGTCAGGGTCGCATTGCCGGTGTTCTCCACCGTGTAGGTCAGCACCTGCTGCACCCCGACCGCCACGCTGCCCTGCGCATCGGTGGCGCCATCCGCCAGCGAGGTCGCCGCCGGGCGTTGCAGGTCGATCTCCGGCGAGGCCACCGTCAGCGACGCGTTGGAGGTGCCGGAATTGCCCAGGCTTGAGGTCAGATCGCCGCTGGTGTTGCTGTAGCTGCCGTCGCTCGCGGCGGTCACATCCGCCTGTACCGTGCAGCTGGCGCCCGCGCTCACCGTGCCGCCGGTGTAGGAGATGGTGCTGCCGCCGCCGCTCGCCGTCAGCGTGCCGCCGGTGCAGGTGGTGGAGCCATTGGGCGTCGCCGCAACCTCCACCCCAGCGGGCAGCGTGTTGGTGAAGTCCAGCGCCGTCGCCGCCGTCGCATTGGCGCTGTTGTCGATGGTGAAGGTCACCGTCGCCGTCCCATCCGCCAGGATCGTCCCCGGCGCGATCGCCTGGCTGAACCCGGGGGCCTGTGTCGCCGTGCCGCTGATCGTCAGGTCATAGGTGCCCTCGTCGGCGTCGTCGCTGTCCACGTCCAGCTCGAAGGAGAACGCCCCCGCCGCCGTTGGCGTATAGGCCACCGTGAAGGTGGTGCTGGCGCTGGCCGCAAGGCTGCTGGTGCCCGGCGCGGAGATGCTGTCCACGCTGACGTTGCTCGCCGCTGTACTGCTGGGCGTGCCGCTCAGGGTCAGGGTCGCATTGCCGGTGTTCTCCACCGTGTAGGTCAGCACCTGCTGCACCCCCACCGCCACGCTGCCCTGCGCATCGGTGGCGCCATCCGCCAGCGAGGTCGCCGCCGGGCGTTGCAGGTCGATCTCCGGCGAGGCCACCGTCAGCGACGCGTTGGAGGTGCCGGAATTGCCCAGGCTCGACGTGAGATCGCCGCTGGTGTTGCTGTAGCTGCCGTCGGTCGCCGCGGTCACATCCGCCTGCACCGTGCAGCTGGCGCCCGCGCTCACCGTGCCGCCGGTGTAGGAGATCGTGCTGCCGCCGCCGCTCGCCGTCAGCGTGCCGCCGGTGCAGGTGGTGGAGCCATTGGGCGTCGCCGCAACCTCCACCCCCGCGGGTAGCGTGTTGGTGAAATCCAGCGCCGTCGCCGCCGTCGCATTGGCGCTGTTGTCGATGGTGAAGGTCACCGTTGCCGTCCCATCCGCCAGGATCGTCCCCGGCGCGATCGCCTGGCTGAACCCGGGGGCCTGCGTCGCCGTGCCGCTCACGGTGAAATTAAAGGGATCTTCGTCCGCGTCGCTGTTGACGAAAGACAGACCGAAGGAGAACGCGCCCGCCGCCGTCGGCGTATACTGCACGTTGAACTGCGTGGTGCCGCCCGCCGCGGCGACGGTTGTGCTCCCGGGCGCGCTGATCGAATTTACGGTGACGTTGCTGGCAGCGGATGAGATCGCCGTGGCGACGGTCAGGTCCGCGGTTCCGGTGTTGGTGATCGTATAGGTGAGCGTCTGCGCGCTGCCCGACGCCACCGTTCCCTGCGCATCACTGCCACCATCCGCAACCGTGTTGGTTGTCGAGGAGGTCAGATCGCTGATCTCAGCTTCGGCATTGATCGTGCCCGAGATGGTGACATTGAACGTGGTTTCATCCGTGCCGTCATCGGCGTCGTTGGTGGTGAAACTGAACGGAACTGTGAACGTCGCACCATCGGTGGTGGAACTGGGTGTGAAGGTGATGCTGATGGCATCGGTTTCCGTGCCACCCGCTGCCACGGAGGCCGTATCGATGGAGGTGGAGCCGAATGACGCATTGGTCGGGGTTCCCGGCGTCAGGCCCGACAGAGTCAATGTTTCCGACCCACTGTTGCTGACGTCATAGGTGATGGTGGTCGGGGTGCCGCTGTTGATCGCCGTTGCAATCGTGTCGGTGCCGCCATCCGCCACGCTATTGCCGGTGGATGAGCTGAGATCGTCGATCTCTGCCGCGCCATCGATCGTGCCTGACCCTCCTCCCGATGCCGTGTAGCTGAAGCTGAAAGCTGTCCCGCCGTGCGAGCCGCTCACTGTACATCCTGCTGCGCAATCGACTCCGTTCAGACTACTGCCATCCGCATCAAGTGTCCCCTGCGGGCTTCCGTTGTTCACCGAGAAGACCAGATCACGCGCATCGCTTGCCCCTTCATTCAGGATGAAGTTCGTGAGGGACCCAGAATTGATTTGGATTTGTATCCAATCTTTAGAGAGAATAGCCGGAAAAGCTGCGTCGTCTTGCAGGGTGCATTCATCGTCTGTGAGGTTCAGGGTAATCGGGTTCGTCGGCACCGTATTCGCCGGACAATCGGTGAAGGATGCCAGCGCGGCCTGTGGCATCAGGCCAAGCGACAGGGCCAGAAACAAGCCAAGCGCGCAGAGCCATTTTGCAATCCGGGGTCTGGCCGTGAGATGACCAGAATCCAAACCTGCCTTGTCGCTGCAACTGACCCCGGGCGTGCCGCCGTGCCTAAACTCAACCATGACCAATCCGTTTTCAAACTGCCAATCGCGCAGGAAGGAAACGCCCGTGCGCGAAACAATTACACCCACCACTAGATTTTGATAAATTTCAAAACAAGTATAATTTACATATCGACGTCTGCGAGCTTCCAATCGATGTCAAATAAACATAACAACTATAGGCACTTATATACATAAAAATACAAGCCAAACAACTGCCACACACGCGGCCTGAGGCTCCGGCGAAGGTGGCGCGTAGCGGGTCAAGAACCGGCGCGGGGCCTCAATCTGATAAATATATCAACTAATTCATGATATTAATACACACCTGTGTTTCAAATCCACCCCTACACCCCGGCGCATCTTGCCGAACGCAACTGCATGCACCGGCTGAACGAGAACGCGACACAAAATCAACCATAGGAATATTTTTATTGTCAAAGTGACGACACTTATGTGAGGTTCGGAGAATCATAGAGGCGCATTTTCAAACTCAACCCATGGGGTAATTTAGGCACACCCACGGGATCTCAATCGGTTTCAACCACACCAGGAACGCGCGCCTTGGGGGAGATTATGTCAGAACCATTTCTCGCTGAGATCCGCATTGTCGGGTTTAATTTTGCGCCCCGGGGCTGGGGCTTCTGCGACGGGCAGATCCTGCCGATCAATCAGAACCAGTCACTCTATTCGCTGCTGGGCACCACCTATGGCGGCGACGGGCGCACGTCCTTTGCGCTGCCCGATTTGCGCGGCCGCACCCCGCTGCACGTCGGTGAGGGGCACAGGCTTGGCGAAAGGAGTGGCGAGGAGACCTCGACGCTGAGCGTCAGTGAAATGCCCGCTCACAAACACAACGCGCGCGCCTCATCCGCGGCAGGGAACTCGCGCACTCCGGCCGGGCACCTCCTTGGCGCTGAGGTTAGCCCGGAGGCCGCCTACCACTCTGCCGATGCGGGGACGCTGGTCGGCCTGCGCTCCATCACAAATGTTGGCGGATCGCAGGCGCATGAAAACATGCAGCCCTACCTCGCGGTCAACTTCTGCATTGCCCTGCAAGGGCTGTTCCCGTCGCGCAACTGATCACGAAAGGACACAGGATGTCGGAACCCTTTGTAGGTGAAATCCGCATGTTTGCGGGCAACTTCGCCCCCCGCGGCTGGGCCTTCTGCGATGGGCAGTTGCTGGCGGTATCGCAGAACGACGCGTTGTTTTCCCTCTATGGCACCATCTACGGCGGCGATGGCCGCACCACATTTGGCCTCCCCGACATGCGGGGGCGATTGCCGGTCCACGCGGGAACCGGCCCGGGGCTCAGCCCCCGCCGCCTGGGCGCGAAGGGCGGCGCTGAAAAGGTCACGCTGACGGTCAATCAATTGCCCAGCCACACACATCCGCTGCAGGCCTCCACTGCGCTTGCAGAGTTGGTCAGCCCGCAGGACAACGTGCTGGCGGCAGGCGCCGGGATTGCCCATTACACGACCTCCGACCCGTTTGCGCAGATGTCGTCGCAGATGGTGACCCACACGGGTGGATCGCGATCCCACACCAACCTGATGCCCTATCTGTGCGTGAATTTCATCGTGGCGCTGTTCGGCATCTACCCGAGCCGACACTAGGAGGCGAAAATGTCTGAACCCTTTATCGCTGAAATCCGGATCTTTGCCGGGAATTTTGCGCCGCGCAGCTGGGCGTTTTGCAATGGTCAGCTTTTGCCGATCGCCCAGAACACCGCCCTGTTTTCGCTGATCGGCACCACCTATGGCGGCGATGGCCGCAGCACAACGGCGCTGCCCAATTTGCAAGGGCGCGCGCCGATGCACCCCGGACGCGGCCCGGGCCTGACCTCCCGCCGCCTTGGGCAGCGCGGGGGCAGTGAACAGGTGACACTCACCGAAGCGCAGCTTCCCAATCACACCCATACGGCCATGGCCAGCACCGAGTTTGCAGATACAAGCGCCCCGAGCTCCTCGACCACGCTTGGCAACACCGGCTTCGACACTCTCTACCAGACCGATACCGACTCCAATCACGTCGACCTGGCTTATGAGGCGATGCCCGAGGCGGGTGGCGGGCAGTCGCACAACAACATGCAGCCCTATCTGACTTTGAATTTCATCATCGCGCTTCAGGGCCTCTATCCGTCACGCAGTTGACCCCTGCCCCAGCGACATCGCCTGTGCCAGACCAGCCTATCGGAAGGACATTTCGACATGTCAGTTGAAGACGCCACCCCCGCAGAATTCGAAGGAAATGTGGTCACGGAACCGAGCTATTTTCGGATCTTTTTTACCGCCCTCACACCGGCGGGCGCGTTGGGCTACAAGGACCAGACGGTCGAAAACGGCGGTTTTGACAGCGGTTTCACGGCTTTGACCAACACCAGCTATCAGCCGGAGCATTTGAACGCTTCGGTCACCCAGGATGGATATGTCTCCGTTCTGGCTGTGGACGCGGCCAGCGGAGACCTGACCTATATCCGAGAAACCCGGAACGAGGACGCCGACAGCCGTTTTGCGCCGCCTCAAACCCTGGGCAAGCCGGACGGGGTGAGCGCCGTTCTTGATACGGTGCTGATCAATGGTCTGACCGGACGCGCGAACGTGTTCCTGTCCAGTGCCGAAGCGGACAATTCCATCTGGTGGAAGTTCCAGAACTCTAACACCGTGGTTGAGAAAACCGTCCAAGTCGTGCCCCCCGGCACCGAGACACCGATCGAGGTGACAGTGCCCGTCGAAGTGCCGCCAGCGCAGATCTGGTCGGACTGGCAACAGCTGCCCGGTGCGCTTGTCAGCCTGACCGCCACCCAGAATGCGGATGGCCGCATTTTTCTGGCCGGTATCAACGCAGATGGGGTGGCCTATCTGAACCTCCAGTCCAGCGACAGGCCATTCCTGCCGGAGGACTGGAGCGGCTGGCAGGACATCTCCAAAGGGCTGACCGGCTTCGAACAGATCGTCTGTGGCCTCGACCATAACGCTCTGGTCCATATATTCGCGCGGATCGGCGACAAGATCTACATGAAGGTGCAACAACAGGTCAGTTCCAGCAGCTTTGGCGGCTGGGTGCTGTTTGCCTCCTTCGGGTCTCCGGTGCATACGATGGATGTGTCCACCTCGCCCCAAGGCGGTCTCTACCTTGTCGCGCAACTGAGCTATGGGGCAAACTGCCCGGTCTATGCAAAATACCAGACCGGGACCGGATCGGATGACTGGTCCAGCCCGGCCGTCATCGGGCATGTCTATCAGAACTGCAACCTGATGCTGCAACCCAACGCGGACACCAGCCTCAGCCTGTTTTCGCTCGACCCGGACACCGGCAAGGCGGCTTATCTGCGTCAACAGTCCCTTGGCCATTGGTCGGCAACATGGACCGAGCTGGGGGCGGGCTATGCCGCGATCGCGACCACACAAGACATCACGCCCAACCCCTCATGATCCCTGCGTCCGTCCTCTCCGCAAAGTTCGAGGTACGACCGCAGTCGACCGCCCCCCTGCCAGTGCCGGACCGTGCAGCGGCTCTGGGGGTGGGGTATCGATGGATCAGGCCCGAGGACCACGAATTCCTCGCGGCGCTCTATCGAAGCACACGTGAAGCCGAGCTGGATCGCACCCCCTGGGACGAGGCGGAGAAACAGGCATTCATCGCGATGCAGTTCGAGGCGCAGCATGCTCATTACCAGGCGCATTATCCGCAGGCGCTGTGGCTGGTGGTTCTAAGCGGCAAGACCCCCGTCGGGCGCCTCTATCTGGAACGGTGGGACAGCGAACACCGCATTATCGACATTGCGCTCATACCCGAGGCGCGGGGCCTGGGCCTCGGACGTGCGATCCTGCTGGACCTTCAGGACGAGGCCCAGGCTGCGGCAAAACCGGTGAGCATCCATGTGGAAAAGGCCAACCCGGCGCAAACGCTCTACCGTCGCCTTGGATTTCGCACGCAAGAGGACAAGGGCGTCTACGATCTGATGCGCTGGGATCCCCCGCCGATCAGGTAAAGATCGCCTCATACTGAATGCCCGCGTCCTTTTCGGCGACCGGCACCAGGAAAAGCTCCTGCTCGCCGAACTCCTGCTCAAACAGACGATAGACCGATTGTTCCAGCACGGGCGATTTTGGCCCCTGCCACAGGGTGGAGAACGCCCCGCCCTCGCGCTCTCCCGCGCCCAGGGGCTTTACCTCGATCAGCGACAGCTGCACCTCATCCGCAACCGACCGCACGTCGAACACCCGGTTGAGGAACGCTTCGAAATCACCGGAGGTGAGCGATTGCAGAGTGGCCATGTGATCTCCTTGAGCGTGGGGTTAGGTCCCGCACCCATGGTGCGCAACTTATGCGACGCTAACCGAACACCCCCACAACCGTAAAGCCCGTTTCCCATGCCAGACCGCTGTGACCCGCAGCCACGCCAATTGCCGACCGCGAACATCTCGGCACGTTGCTGAAGCCAAGGCAACAAAGGGTGATCCGGGCAGTTCGGCACCTGTGCGGAGTTGGTCGAGGGTGGCCACCGCAGCCCCTTTTGCAAAAGAATCCTTGCATTGATGCGGCAGAGCGCCCATCTGTGACGGGCTAACGTTTCTTCTCTTCGAATTTCTGCTTCCGCCCAAACGGTATCAGTCGATCGACTTGGATCAACTTTTGCCGACCTGTCGCAATCCCGCGGACAGACTTTTTAGGAGATTACGGATATGGCCAATGGCACCGTGAAATGGTTCAACTCTACCAAAGGCTTCGGCTTCATTCAGCCCGAAGATGGCACCCAGGACGTGTTCCTGCATATTTCTGCAGTTGAACGCGCCGGCATCAACCGCATCGACGATGGCCAAAAGGTCACCTACGACCTCGAAAGCGGTCGCGACGGGCGCACCTCTGCCGGAAACCTGGCACTCGCATGATTGCCTTTGCCGGGGACACGGACAGATGACCGAGACCCCGGCAAACAAGGACGCCCCGGATATCTTTGCATCTCTCTCGGTGTCCGCTGCAAAATCAAAATCTTCGGAGTCTTTGTCAGCGGCTGATCGGACAACACTTGTCGTCAAACACCTGCGCGACGAGGAAGCCAAGGCCAACGTTGAAAAGACCGCACGTCTGAGAGCGTTTCGCAAAAAGACGGATCCGAGATCGAGGGAGCGACCTGCTCCCTCGATACCCGATTACACCTTGTGAACGCACGCAGGGTGCAATTCTTTTTTCAAGTGATTGCGTTGGATGAGTTCGCCGTCGACAGGTGAGTGTCGCGCATCTCTAATGCAGGCCCCGCGGCCCGGATCGCCGCCCCCCCTCCCTGCAAGACCTCTCCGGCAGAAATTCTGATGCGCGACAGTGCCCCTGAACAGTGCGCCCAGCCGTGCCTTGCGCCCCGTTGCAATGCCTCCAATCGATCAGACCCTGCGGGAACGAAAACGGGGCAGAACGTGAAAGTGTGAAACTTTGTGGAGAACCGCCAAAGCATGGCCATTCCCGAGGTTCGCATGCAGCTCTGTAACCCATTGATTTAATGGCGGGGAGACAGGGATTCGAACCCTGGGAACGCTCTCACGTTCAACGGTTTTCAAGACCGCCGCATTCGACCACTCTGCCACCTCCCCGGTCACAGATCGAACTGCGGAGCGGTTTAGGATGCCGATGGCGCAGTGGCAAGGAGAAATCCGCAAGACGCGCCGCATTGCCACCAACATCACAAACACGCAATCTGTCGCCCATTGCCCCGCTCAGGCGGAAAGGCAGGGTTTCCATACCAAATCACAGCGTTTATGGTTTGCTCAAAGGCGCGGAAGACCGGAAAACCGGCACAGCCCGAACCGATGCCGCGGCAGCGGTTCTTTGGGCGCAAGCGCTGAGGCGAACACGGATACAGGCGGACCATGAGCAGGCAGGACAGGCGCATGAGCGATAGAAACTTGAAACGAGCAGCCCCGCGCAAGCCCGCCAGGGCGGGGTTGGCCCTGGCCTTGGTCAGCACATTGGCGTTGACCGCCTGCGAAGAGGGGGCGAACCTTTCGTTCCTCCAGCCCAAGGGCGAGGACACCCAGGGCCTGGCCAGCAATTCCACCAAACTCGTGGAACGGGATGTCGAAGCCCCGGATGTCTTTCAGGTCACCGAAGCGGGCCTCTGGGACGGGCGCCCCTCGATCGGCGGAGTCTGGGTCGCGCATCCGGATGTCAACGAACCCGAACGCGTCATCATTCGCAACAACGCCAACGGCAAATTCGTGATCGGCGCGCTGTTCCGCCGCGAACGCGCCCTGCCCGGGCCGCGCTTGCAGGTGTCCTCCGATGCGGCCTCGGCGCTGTCGATGCTGGCGGGCGCGCCGGTGGAACTGAATGTCACGGCCCTGCGGCGCGAGGCGGTTGAGGAAACCCCGCCGGAGACCGCGGTGCCGGAGATCGAAGGCCTCGAGGATGACGCGGCACCGGTCGCGGCGAGCGCGGAGGTCGAAACCCAGGCGCTCGATCCCATCGCAGGCGGCGCAGCAGCGGCGATCGAGGCCACCGCACCGGCGGCTACACCGGCCCCAGCCCCATCGCAGCCCGCTGCGCCGCAACGCTCCGCGCTGGCAAAACCCTATATCCAGATCGGCATCTTCAGCGTCGAGGCCAATGCCAAACGCACCGCCGACCAGATGCGCAATGCCGGCATCATTCCCACGGTCTATGAGCAATCCTCCAACGGCAAACCCTTCTGGCGTGTTGTCGTCGGCCCGGCCCAGTCCAAGGGCGAGCGGTCGCAATTGCTCAAGGCCGTGAAGGACGCGGGCTTTGGCGATGCCTATGCGGTGACCAACTGACCCGGGCCCGCGCCCGGATCAGCGATATGAGACAAGCGACGAAGGGAGACCCTTCCCCATGACCATCCGCTTTACCCCCGTTCTCCGCCTCGGCGCCCTGGCCGGCCTGTGGCTGGCGGCTGCCGCCCCCGCCGCGCTTGCCTTTGACACCAAGGCGCGGGCCGCCTTTGTGGTGGATCAGGGCACCAACACGGTCCTGCTGGACAAGAACGCCAACGCGCCGCTGCCGCCGGCCTCGATGTCGAAGCTGATGACGCTCTATGTTGCCTTTGAGGCGGTGCGCGACGGACGCCTCACGATGGACGAGCGGCTGCCGGTCAGCGAACACGCCATGAGCTACAAGGGCTCCACCATGTTCCTGGACACCACCGACCGGGTGCGGGTCGAAGATCTGCTGCGCGGCATCATCGTGCTGTCGGGCAATGACGCCTGCGCGGTGATCGCCGAGGCGCTCAGCCCCGATGGCACAGAGGCCGGTTTTGCCCGCTACATGACCCGGCGCGCCCGCGAGATGGGCATGACCGACAGCACCTTCACCAACTCCAACGGCTGGCCCGACCCCAGCCACCGGATGTCGGTGCGCGACCTGGCGATCCTGGCCGAACATCTGATCGAGGACTTCCCCGAATTCTACCCGATGTTTGCCGAACAGGAATTCGAGTTCGACGGCCGTGCCCCGTCCAATACCCGCAACAGGAACCCGCTCTTGCAACTCGACATCGGTGCCGATGGTCTCAAGACCGGGCACACCGAAGAAGCCGGGTACGGGCTGGTCGGATCCGCCAAGCAGGGTGACCGGCGGGTGATCTTTGTCATCTCCGGCATGGACAGCACGCTCGACCGTGCCGAAGAGAGCGAGGCGATCGTCAACTGGTCCTTTCGCCAGTTCACCAAAAAGACCATAGCCCGCGAGGGTCTGGCCGTGGAACAGGCCGAGGTCTGGATGGGCGCCAGCCCCACCGTCGGACTGGTGCCGCCGGAGGATCTGCAAATCCTGCTGCCGGCGCTTTCCGATGATGCGGTCAAGGCGGAAGTGGTCTATACCGGCCCCGTCACCGCGCCGATCCAGGCCGGTCAGCAGCTTGCCGAGCTGGTTGTGCAGCCCGAGGACCTGCCCGAAATGCGCCTGCCGCTGGTGGCGCAGAGCGACGTGGGCACCGGTGGCTTTCCGGTCAAGGTGATGACGGCGGCACGGGTCCTGGTGAAGCGCTTTCTGAACGGTCCCGAGGACGCATTGTGAACGACAGCCAAGGCCGCGGCCTGTTTCTGACCTTCGAGGGCATCGACGGGTCGGGCAAATCCACTCAATGCCGCCTGCTGGCGGACCATCTTCGCGGCCTTGGCCGGGAGGTGGTTCTGACACGCGAACCCGGTGGCTCGCCCGGGGCGGAGGAAATCCGTCGGCTGGTGCTCGAAGGGGACCCGGACCGCTGGTCGGCGGAAACCGAGATCCTGCTGTTCACCGCCGCGCGCCGCGATCACCTGGAGCGCACCATCCGCCCGGCGCTGGCAGCGGGCAAGGTGGTGATCTGCGACCGGTTCGCCGACAGCACCCGCATGTATCAGGGGCTTTCGCGCGGCGACCTGCGCGCCACCGTCGACAGCCTGCATGCGCTGATGATCGGGCGCGAACCGGATCTGACCCTGCTGATCGACATGGACCCGGCGACTGGACTGGCGCGGGCCAAAGGACGTCAGGGGGCGGAGGAACGGTTCGAGGATTTTGGTCTCGACCTTCAGAAAAAGATGCGCACGGGCTTTCTGTCGCTTGCCGAGGAATTTGCGGATCGGTTCCGCATCGTCGATGGCGCGCAGGATGTGGACAGCGTCGCCGCCGATGTGGCGCGCATCGTGACCGAGGCGCTGGACGCAGCCAAATGAGCGATACCGACGACCTCCCGCGGGCCGATCAGGCCGAGGGTGCGCCACATCCGCGTGAAACCGCCCGGCTGTTTGGTCATGGCCAGGCAGAAGCGGATTTCCTGCGCGCCTTTTCTTCGGAGCGGCTGCATCATGCCTGGCTCATCATGGGGCCGCGCGGGGTGGGCAAGGCGACGCTGGCCTGGCGCATCGCCCGGTTCCTGCTGGCGACCCCGACACAAGAGGACGACGGGTTGTTCGGCGCGCCACCGCCGCCCACCAGCCTCGATATCGACCCGGATCACCCGGTCAGCCACCGCATCCAGGCCCTGGCGGAGCCGGGCATGGCCGCCATCACCCGCAGCTACAACGACAAGGGCCGCCTCAGGGACCAGATCGTGGTCGATGACATCCGGGTGCTGAACAAGTTCTTCGGGTTGTCTTCTGCCGAGGGCGGGCGCCGCTTGGTCATTGTCGACAGCGCCGACGAGATGAACGTCAATGCGGCCAACGCCCTGTTGAAAATGCTCGAAGAACCGCCAGCGCGCACCACATTGCTGCTGATCTCGCATCAGCCGTCGCGGCTGTTGCCGACGATCCGCTCGCGCTGCCGGACCTTGCGGCTTGGGCCGCTGGCCGCCGAGGACATGCAAGCCGCGCTGGAACAGGCCGGGGCCGAGCTGCCCGCCGATTCGACCCATCTTGCCGCCCTCGCCGCGGGCTCCGTCGGGGCCGCGATGCGGCTGTTGTCGCTCGACGGGCTGAAACTCTATGCCGAGGTCCTGAAAATCGCAGACAGCCTGCCCCGGCTTGACCGGCAGGGCGCGATGGCGCTGGCCGAACGCGCCGCCGCCCGCAACGCAGGCGAACGGTTCGAACTAATGCTGGGGCTGATCGACCTGCTGCTGGTGCGGCTGGCGCGCACCGGCGCCACCGGCCAGCCGCCCCTGCCCGAGGCAGCCCCGAACGAAGGCGCGATCCTGTCGCGCCTGTCGCCGGATCCCCACAGGGCGCGGGCCTGGGCCGACCTGGCCGCCCGCGTGACCGACCGCACCCGCCACGGGCAGGCGGTGAACCTTGACCCTGCGGCGCTGGTCCTAGATACGGTGTTCAAGATGCAGGAAACCGCCGCGCGCTGACCGGCCCGACAGCCCCGGCGCGCATAAGGGCGCAACCGCGACAGTTTGACCGCGACAGAGGCAACCATGACGACCCCGCAGATCACCGACAGCCACTGCCACCTCGATTTCCCGGATTTCGACGGCGAATTGCCCGAGGTCCTCGCCCGCGCGGCAGAGGCCGGCGTGACCCGGATGGTGACCATCTGCACCCGGCTGAAGAACGAACCCGCCGTGCGCGCTCTGGCCGAGGCACATGCGCCGGTGTTCTATGCCGCCGGCACCCACCCGATGAGCGCCGCCGAAGAACCATTGGCCACGGTGGAGGAACTGGTGTCCCTGGCGCAGCACCCCAAGTTCGTCGGCATCGGCGAGACCGGTCTGGACTATCACTACACCGGCGACAGCGCCGAGGTGCAAATACAGAGCCTGCGCATTCACATCGAGGCCGCGCAGGAGACCGGCCTGCCGCTGATCATCCACGCCCGCGCCGCCGATGACGACATGGCGCGTATCCTGCGCGAGACCCATGCGCAGAAAGCGTTTTCCTGCGTGATGCATTGCTTCTCCTCCTCTGCCGAGCTGGGCCGTGCGGCGCTGGATCTGGGGTTCTACCTTTCGATGTCCGGCATTGCCGCCTTCCCCAAGAGCCAGGAGCTGCGCGACATCTTCGCCGCGGCCCCAGTCGACCGCATCCTGGTGGAAACCGACAGCCCCTACCTTGCGCCGCCGCCCTATCGCGGCAAGCGCAACGAGCCCGCCTATACCGCCCATACCGCCAAGGTCGGCGCCGAGGTCTTTGGCCTCGACTACGGCGACTTCGCCGCCCGCACGCAGGAGAATTTCGACCGCCTGTTCTGGAAAGCCGCTGCCTATGAGGCCGCCGCCTGATGCCGGAACTGCGCTTCACGATCCTCGGCTGCGGGTCTTCCGGTGGCGTGCCGCGTCTGGGCGGCCACTGGGGCGACTGCGACCCCGACAACCCCAAGAACACCCGCCGCCGTTGCTCCATGCTGGTGGAGCGTGACGGGCCGGACGGCACAACCACGGTGCTGATCGACACCAGCCCGGACATGCGCGGCCAGCTCCTCGATGCGGGCGTCGGGCGTCTGGATGCGGTGGTCTATACCCATGCCCATGCGGATCATGTGCATGGGCTCGATGATCTGCGCATGATCGTCTTCAACATGCGCGAGCGCATCCCGGTCTATGCCGATGCACCCACCCGGACGGATCTGATGGACCGGTTCGGCTATGCCTTCATCCAGCCCGACGGGTCGAGCTACCCGCCGATCCTGGAGATGCGCGACATCGACGGCGCGTTTGAAATCTCCGGTGCCGGGGGGCCGATCCCGTTCCTGCCGTTTCTGGTCAATCACGGCGGCATCGACGCGCTTGGGTTCCGTATCGGCGATCTGGCCTATCTGCCGGATGTCGCCCGTATCCCCGAACCCGTGGTGCCACTGCTCGAAGGGCTCGATTGCTGGGTTCTGGATGCGCTGCGCCGCAGCCCGCATCCAACGCATTTCTCCTATCAGGACGCGCTGGCCTGGATCGACCGCATGCAGCCCGCCCGCGCGGTGCTGACCAATATGCATATCGACATGGACTATGACACCGTCGAGGCCGAAACGCCGGACCATATCACCCCCGCTTTCGACGGCATGGTCATTCATTCGGATTATTGATCTAAACGCCTTCAGACCTCGCGCCAGGACGACCCACAATGATTTTCAACCTCATCAATGTCGTCCTGCCGGTCTTTGTCGTTGTCGGGGTCGGCTACGGGCTCACCCTGCGCGGCGTGTTCCAGCAATCCCAGATCGACGGGCTGATGAAATTCGCCCAAGGGGTCGCCATTCCCTTTCTGCTGTTTCGCGCCATGGCGGGCATCGACCTCGGGTCCGGCTTTGACCCACGCCTGCTGGTGTCGTTCTACACCGGGGCGGGCACCTGTTTCTTTGCCGGTCTCCTGGGCGCGCGCGTCCTCTTCAAACGTGAATGGGAGGACTGCGTCGCCATCGGCTTCTGCTGCCTGTTCTCCAACTCGGTTCTGCTGGGGCTGCCGATCACCGAACGCGCCTTTGGTCCGGATGCGCTGGTCGGCAATTACGCCATCATCGCCTTCCACTCGCCGTTTTGCTATGCGCTGGGCATCACCGCGATGGAGATCATCCGAAATCGCGGCCAGGGCGGTGTGCGCACCGTCACCTCGGTGCTCAATGCGATCTTCCACAACAACCTGATCCTCGCGATCCTCGCCGGATTTGCGTTCAATCTGGCCGGCATCACCCTGTGGGAGCCGGTGGACGATGCGCTGGCATTGGTGGCCTCTGCCGGCCTGCCCACGGCGCTGTTTGCGCTTGGCGGCATCATGGTGCAATACCGCCCCGAAGGCGATCTGCGCACCATCGCCATGGTCTGCGGCATTTCACTGCTGCTGCACCCGGCGATCGTCTTTGGCCTCGGCTCGGCGCTGGATGTGCGCCAGGACCTGTTCCGCTCCGGCGTGTTGAACGCGGCCATGGCGCCGGGGATCAACGGCTACATCTTTGCCAATATGTACGGTCGCGCCAAACGAGTCGCAGCATCCTCGGTGCTGATCGCCACCGCCTCCTGCGTGGTGACAGTGCTGCTGTGGCTGACCCTGCTCAGCTGACCGCTGCGGCAAATCGACAGCACAGCGACCGTAAAACGGTCACAAAAGCAGCAAATGCGGCGTCGCGGCATTGGGGATTGAATCACTTCCGTGAACTTCTGCCCTGCCCCCTTGAACCCTCGCCCAGATCGGGTAAGACACGGGCCGCAATCCACACAGTTTCAAGGATCTCCCATGTTTGCTGGACAAAAACTTCCCCAGGTGACCTTCCGCACCCGTGTACGCGACGACAGCATCGAGGGCCCCAACCCGTTCCGCTGGCAGGACATGACCACTGCGGATTACTTCGCGGGCAAGCGCGTGATCCTGTTCTCGCTGCCGGGGGCCTTCACCCCCACCTGCTCCACCTACCAGCTGCCCGGTTTCGAAGACGGTTTTGCCGATTTCCAGGCCGAGGGCATCGATGACATCTACTGCATGTCCGTCAACGACAGCTTCGTGATGAACAAATGGGCCGAAGCCCAGGGCATCAAGAACGTCAAAGTGATCCCCGATGGGTCCGGCGAGTTCACCCGCAAGGTCGGCATGCTGGTGGCCAAGGACAACCTCGGCTTTGGCATGCGCTCCTGGCGCTACGCGGCGATCGTCAACGACGGCGTGGTCGAAGCCTACTTCGAAGAGCCGGGCCGTGACGACAACCACGCCGAGGACCCCTATGGCGAGTCCTCCCCCGAGAACCTGCTGAAGTACCTGAAAACCAAGGTCACCGAAGCCGCCTGATCCCATCCCCCCCCCTCGGGGGATTGTCAGCATTATCACGCCCCGCAAGGATGTCTTGCGGGGCGTTTCATTTGCCGGAACCGTTCGGGAAACGCCCCGTTGCGCCGCCGGTGCGGCGTTTCAGTCCCGGAACACCCGGGCGGCCAGGGCAACCCGCGACACCGCGGTGACAAAGCACAGCACCGCAAAGACATAGGCCAGCGGGACAAACGCCCCCGGCAGGCAGCACAGAAGCACAAAGAACCCGATCGTTTCAGCGCCTTCGAGCAACCCGCCGGTGAAATACAGCGTCTTTATCCCGCGCGCCTCGGTGTGCATCTCGCGTTTTTCCGCCAGCACCGCATAGCCGAGGAAACTCGCACCGTTCACATAGAAACTGCAGATGAGCACGGCCCCCGCCAGACCGTTGACGTCAGGTGCCAGGGCGACAAAGGCAAGCGGCACCGCACCGTAGAACGTGAAATCACAGACGATATCGAGATAGCCGCCGAAATCGCTGGGTTTCCCAGCCCGCGCGACCGCGCCATCCAGACCGTCGGCCAGCCGCGACGCCAGCAGCGGCAGCAGCGCCCAGCCGGTTGCGCCGCAGGCGATCAGCAGCGCCGACAGCAGCCCCAGCGCCAGCCCCAGCAGGGTGATCTGGTTGGCGGTCACACCACGCGCCGCCAGGCGTGCACCCTGGGTGTTCAGCATCGGATCAATGAGCGGGCGTATCTTGGCATCAAACATGGGTGTCATGTAGCCGCATTGCCCTGAAACATCCATTCACGTTGCTGCTGACATATCGTGACCGCGCGCCGGGGCCCTGCCCCCCTCAATCTCGCCTGAATCTCACCTGTATCTCGGCGTTGCCCTTGCTGTCCGCGCATGTCAGTCTTTGCCACATGACACAGATCAGCCGCCCCCCGCTCACCACCATTTCAGGTCAGGACATTGGCCGTTTTTCCTTTGGTTGCATGCAGTTCGGAGGACGTGCCGATGCAAGGGCCTCGACAGAGATGTTCACCGCCTGCCGGGCCGCGGGGCTGCGCCATTTTGATACCGCCTGGGTCTATACCGAGGGCGCCAGCGAAGAGCTGCTCGGCACGCTGATCGCGCCCGAGCGCGAACACCTCTATATCGCAACCAAGGTCGGCTACACCGGTGGGGCCAGCGCGGCCAATATGCGGGCGCAATTCGACACCTGCCGCCAGCGGCTCGGTCTTGATAGCGTGGACCTGCTGTATCTGCACCGCTTTGACCCGGAAACGCCGCTGGAGGACACGCTGACCTGTTTTGCCGAGCTGAAACAGCGCGGATTGATCCGGCACGTGGGCCTGTCCAACTTTGCCGCCTGGCAGGTGATGAAGGCCGTGGCGCTGGCGGCGCGCCTTGGCCTGCAAATCGACGTGCTGCAACCGATGTATTCGCTGGTCAAACGTCAGGCGGAGGTGGAACTGCTGCCGATGTGCATGGATCAGAACATTCTGCCCGTGCCCTACTCGCCGCTGGGTGGCGGGCTGCTGACCGGGAAATACGCCCGGGGTGGCTCCGGTCGGCTGAGCGAGGACGCCCGCTATGCCGCGCGCTACGGGCAGGACTGGATGCATCAGACCGCGCGCGAGTTGCTGGACACCGCCGCAGAGCTGGGCACTGATCCCGCAACCCTGGCCGTGGCCTGGGCCGCCGCGCATCCCGCGCACCCGACACCCATCCTGTCGGCGCGCTCTGCCGAACAGCTCGCCCCGTCGCTGGCGGCAACCCAATTCGACATGTCGCCGGAACTCTATGATCGCCTCTCGGCCCTCAGCCCACGCCCCGCGCCCGCAACAGACCGGTTGGAGGAAGCATGATCGACTTTCTTGTCATCGGCGGCGGCGTGGCCGGGATTGCTGCGGCGGCGCATCTGGCGGAACTGGGCAGCACCCTCTTGCTGGAGCGCGAGGATGTGCTGGGCTTTCATGCCTCGGGCCGCTCCGCCGCGATGTTCGAAGAGGACTACGGCCCCGCCCCGATCAAGGCGCTGTCGCAGGCCAGCCGCGCGTTTTTCGAAACCCCGGGCGACGGGCGCGACAGCTACCTCAGCCCGCGCGGGTTGATGCTGGTGGCCCGCGAAGATCAGCGCGCCGGATTTGAGGCGGACCTGGCCGAGCTGGATCTGTCCGAAATACCGGCGGCGGAGGCCCTGGCCCGTGTTCCGATCCTGAACCCGGACAAGGTGGCCTTTGCCGCCGCCCATGCCACCGCCACCGACATCGACACCGATCGGCTGATGGGAGACTGGACCAAGCTCTTGCGCCAACGCGGTGGCGACACCCGCACCCGGCAGGAGGTCACCGCGATCACCCGGCACGGCGCGGGCTGGTTGGTGGAAACCCGCAGCGACAGCTTTGAGGCACGGCAGATCGTCAATGCCGCCGGGGCCTGGGCCGATGTGATCGCCGAGATGGCCGGGGTCCGGCCCGTGGGTATCCAGCCCAGACGCCGCTCGATGGCGCAGCTGCCCGCGCCCGGCGGACATGATGTCAGCGGTTGGCCGATGCTGATGGGCGTGCACGAAGCCTGGTATGCCAAGCCCCAGGCCGGCAAGCTGCTGGTCTCCCCCGCCGACGCCGATCCGGTGCCGCCACAGGATGCCTGGGCGGATGACATGGTGCTGGCCGAGGGGCTGGCCCGCTACGAGGAAATGGTCACCACCCCGGTCACCCGGCTCGAGGCCAGCTGGGCCGGGCTGCGCAGCTTCGCCCCCGACGGGGTGCCGGTCTTTGGCCAAGATCCGCGGCAGCCTGGCTTCTGGTGGTATGCCGGCCAGGGTGGCTACGGGTTCCAGAGCGCCCCGGCCTCGGCCCGACTGCTGCGCGATCTGGTGGCGGGCCGTGACCCGGAAATCGACCGCGACCTGATCGCCGCGCTTAGCCCGGAAAGGTTCGCCTGATGCCGTTTCGGTCCGTGCCCGGGCAGGCCTCGGTGGCCGAGGCAACCGACGGCGGCAAGCTCTTTGCCCCCGCTGCTGCCCGCAATCTTGCTCCGCTGCTGGAGGTGGTGGAGAAGCAGGCCCCCGCCCGGGGCCGCGCCTTGGAAATTGCCAGCGGCACCGGCCAGCATGTGGTGGGCTATGCCCGCGCCCTGCCCGGCCTTGACTGGCAGCCCAGCGATATAGATCCCGGTCGGCGCGCCAGCATTGACGCCCATGTAGCAGAGGCCGGGCTGACGAATGTGGCAACCGCCGCCGCACTGGATGCCACCTCACCCGGCTGGGGGGCCTTGATCGGCCCCTTCGATCTGATCGTGCTGGCCAACCTCCTGCACCTGATCAGCGCGGATGAGGTCCGCACGGTGCTGACCGAGGCGGCGATGGCACTGTCGCGCACCGGTCGCATGGTGATCTACGGCCCCTTCGCCCGCGACGGGCAGCTGGTCAGCGAGGGAGACCGCAGTTTTCACGCAGCACTTACCGCCCATGACCCGGACATCGGCTACAAAGACGTCGCACAGGTTGCGAAATGGGCCGCAGAGACGGGCCTGACCCTCGCCGCACCGGTGGAGATGCCCGCCAACAACCTCTGCTTGATCCTGTCCCGCACATAAGATGTGCAGAAACTTGACGTTTTTGTAACAGTCGCCCCTCAAAACCCGGCATCGGCGCGCCTATTTCTGCTGTACAAAAAAGAAGCAGAGTCCTTGTCCATGGTGCAGTTTTCACGCCCCGGCGCCGCCGTTCCTCCCCGCAAAAAGACTGTCCATGGCTTGGTGCCGATGCTGACAGCCCTCCTGCTGACCAGCGCCGCCGCCCAGGCGCAGTCCAGCTTCCTGCACAGTCTTGATTTTGATGGCGACGGGGTGGTCACGGTGGAGGAAGCCATCGCCTCGCGCAATCTGCAATTTCCCAACGTCGATCTGGACGGGGATGGCCAGCTCAGCGCGGAGGAGTTTGACCATCTGCTGCTGGAGGCCCGCGACCGCTATGCCAGCCTTGGTCAGGCCTATACCGCCAAGAACGCCAGCCCGGGACGGATTGATGCCTTCACCTTTTCCGACAGCGATGCGGATGGCTACATCTCGCGACAGGAATACTATCGCAGCTCCGCCCGCTTTGCCCGCAGCCTCGACCGCGATGGCGACGGCATCATCAGTCGCGAGGACCTGACGCGCTGACAGGCCACCAAGCCGGGGCCCGCACGGACAACCGGCGTGGCCACTGTCAGTGCGCCGGGGCCGGAGACGGCGGAGCGCCGCGGGCGGAGGCCTCTTCGACCTGCGCGCGGGCGATCTCCAGCGCCGCCTCCAGCGCTGCGGGCTCGTAGACTTCGGACACGCCGCAGCGCAGGATAACCCCCTTGGGCAACAGCGGTTGCAGGCTCTTGCAGAGCTGCTGCCCCAGTTCGTAGCTTTCAAACGACCGCCAGCCCGCCAGTGCCACCAGGAAATCGCCGCCGCCCAGCCGATACAGGCGTTCGCGCGTGTTGAGCATCGGTTCGACCTCCCGGACAACGCGGGCCAGCACCTGGTCCACTCGGTCTCCCTGCTGGCGCGCGCGCAGCTCCAGAACCCCGTCCAGGCGCAGCAGCACCAGCCCCACCGGCGCGATCGCCGGGATCAAGGCCCGGTCTCGCTCCAGTCGCGCGCGCCCGTAGGCCCGGGTGAGCGGATCGCGCCCCTCATCCAGGTCCAGTTTGGCCCGCAACGACAGGATTTCGCCCTCGGCCAGCCACAGGTAGGCGGAGGCAATCAGGGCGGCTGCAAACAACCGCGCCGCATTGGGCGCATCCCCTTGCAGGAAGATGAGGACGGGCACCAGCACGATCAATGCCAGTCGCGCCGGCAGATGTTGCGACGACCGCCCCGCGAACCGCAGTCCGATCAGGGTCGGAAACATCCAGATCGCACCGGCGATGCCGACGTAATGCGTGGTCATCAGGATCGTCGCTGTCAGCACCACAACCAGGACCGACAATGGCACCGGTGGTCTGCGCCCCAGCTGCAAGGCGGTCAGATTGACGAGGATAATGCCAGCCAGGCACACCAGGATCACGGCCAGCGGCAGATGGTTCATCAGCACGCTTTTGACCGCCAGGCCAAGAAACAGCACGATGCAGAACACGCGGGTGAAAAGGTCCAGCCTCTGCGGCGGGATCGCCCCAAACACGGAAAGTAGGTTACTCACTATCACTGTCCCGGCTACCTCTGACGCCGCGATTCCGCAGCGGTGTACAGATGCGTACAATATCCCGGACCATACCCGAGTGGCCAAGAAAAAACGCGCCCCGGCGGTGCCGGGGCGCGCGTGTGTTGCATGCGCCTGACAGCCCTGTCCAGCAGGGCTGCGGGGCGATGTCGGATCAGCCGTCCTTGCGGATGGTTTCGTTTTTCGGGTCATAGGGGCTGTCGCAGGTGACAACCGCATCCCAGAGCTTGTCCTGCATTTTGACCTGCAGCTTGGTGCCTTCGACCGCATACTCGGGCTTCACATAGCCCATGCCGATGGATTTCTCGAAGGCCACCGAGTAGCCGCCGGAGGTCAGACGGCCAACGCGGGTGCCATCCTCGGCATAAACCGCCTCGTGTCCCCAGGGATCGGCATCGCTTGGCCCGTCGATCAGCAGGGTGCAGCATTTGACGCGCACGCCGGTCTCTTCCAGCTTGTCCTTGCCGAAGAAGTCCTTGGACAGATCGACAAAGCGAGGCAGGTCGGCTTCGAGCGGGGTCGCGTCGCGGCCCAGTTCATTGCCAAAGGCACGGTAGGATTTCTCCTGACGCAGCCAGTTCTGCGCCCGTGCGCCGACCAGCTTCATCCCGTGTTTCTCGCCCGCCTTTTCCAGGAGGTCGAACAGGTAGTTCTGCATCTCCATCGGGTGATGAAGTTCCCAGCCCAGCTCACCGGTATAGGCCACACGGATCGCATTGACCGGGCACATGCCCAGTTCGATCTGACGGGCCGACAGCCAGGGGAAGCGCTTGTTGGACAGCGCCGTTTCCGGGTCGGCATCGACGATCACCTCTTTCAGGACATCGCGGGATTTCGGACCGGCAATGGCAAAGACGCCCCACTGGGTGGTCACATCCTGCAGCTCGATGCGGCCGAATTCGGCTTCCTTGTCCTCGATCGCCTTCTTCAGATAGTCGGCATCGTACTCGGTCCAGGCACCGGCGGAGACCAGATAGTACTCGTCATCCTTGAGCCGGACGATGGTGTACTCGGTGCGGGTGGTGCCCGCCACGGTCAGCGCATAGGTCAGGTTGATGCGACCCACCTTGGGCAGCTTGTTACAGGTGAACCAGTCGAGGAAGGCCGTCGCGCCGGGTCCCTTGACGATATGCTTGGTAAAGGCGGTGGCGTCGATCAGGCCCACGCCCTCGCGGATCGCCTTGGCCTCGTCCACGGCATGTTGCCACCAGCCGCCGCGACGGAAGGACCGGGCGTCGTGGTCAAAGTTTTCCGGCGCATCCACGGGGCCGAAATAGTTCGGACGTTCCCAGCCGTTGACCCAGCCGAACTGAGCGCCGCGGGCCTTTTGACGGTCGAACGCGGGCGCGGTGCGCAGCGGGCGCGCGGCGGGGCGCTCTTCGTCCGGGTGGTGCAGGATGTAGACGTGCTCGTAGCACTCTTCGTTCTTGCGGGCTGCGAATTCGGTGGTCAGCCAGTTGGAGGAGTAGCGTTTGGGGTCGAGCGACGCCATGTCGATCTCGGCCTCGCCGTCCACCATCATCTGCGCCAGATAATAGCCGGTGCCGCCGGCCGCGGTGATGCCGAAGGAGAAGCCTTCCGCCAGCCACATGTTGCGCAGGCCCGGCGCAGGACCCACCAGCGGGTTGCCATCGGGGGTGTAGCAGATCGGGCCGTTGAAATCGTCCTTGAGGCCGGATTCGGCACAGGAGGGCACACGCTCGGCCATCGCCATGTACTGATCCGCGATCCGGTCCAGATCGAGCGGGAACAGGTCCGCGCGGAAGCTGTCCGGCACGCCGTGCTCGAACCGCGCCGGTGCGCCGTGTTCATAGATGCCGAGGATCCAGCCGCCGCGTTCCTCGCGGGCATAGGATTCATTGTCGGCATCGCGAATAACGGGGTGCTCCGGGTTGCCGGCCTCGCGCCATTTGACCAGCTCGGGGTCTTTATCCATGACGATGAAGGTGTGCTCCACCGGGATCGCGGGCATCTTGATGCCCAGCATCTTGGCGGTGCGCTGCGCGTGGTTCCCGGAGGCGGTCACAACATGCTCGGCGGTGATGACGACCTGCTCGTCGCTCTCCACGAGGTTGCCGCCCTTCTCCACCATCTTGGTGCAGGTGACTTCCCAATGGGTGCCGGTCCAGTGGAAGGCATCGGCCTGCAGCTTGCGCACGATTTCCACACCGCGCTGACGGGCGCCCTTGGCCATCGCCTGGGTCACGTCGGCGGGGTTAATATAGCCATCCTCGGTGTGATAAATCGCGCCCTTCAGGTCGCCGGTCTCGATCAGCGGCCAGCGCTCCTTGATCTGCTCCGGGGTCAGCCACTCATAGGCCACATCACAGGTTTCCGCGGTGGAGGCATAGAGCATGTATTCGTCCATGCGTTCCTGGGTCTGCGCCATGCGCAGGTTGCCCACCACGGCGAAGCCCGCATTGAGGCCGGTTTCTTCCTCAAGGGTCTTGTAGAAATCCACCGAGTATTTGTGGATGTGGGTGGTCGCATAGGACATGTTGAACAACGGCAGCAGGCCAGCCGCGTGCCAGGTGGAGCCGGAGGTCAGCTCGTCACGCTCGATCAGCATGACGTCGTCCCAGCCAGCTTTGGCCAGATGATATGCGATCGAGGTGCCTACGGCACCACCACCGACAACAAGTGCTTTGACTTGGGTTTTCATGAGCCCGCTCTCCGAGTTCTCTGATTCACGATTGAATCGGTTATGGAGGAGAGTTTAGCGAGGGTGCGAAATCAGTCCGACGCAAAAAATGACAAAACCGACTTCGCGCAGCGGTTTCCTCAAATAGATACGGCGGAGAGGCCGGTTTCGCCGGGATATATTGTTGCGCGCCGCGCGGATGCGGCTCAGCAGTCCAGCACATTGCCCCGCCGCACGCAGGGTCGCTGGGCGTCCTCTGCCGCGCCGGATGTCGCATCCCCGGCAGAGTTTGGCCATATGCGGCATCAAACTCGCCGGCGTGCGCCGCCTGCCCCGGCTCCTGGACAGAGGTCGGCAAGAGCGCCACATCCTCCCCCGGGGCGTCAAGGCCGAGAATTGCCAGACGCGCCTGCAACACACCGCGATAGGCCATCATCGACACATCAAGCGGTGTTGCAGCTCCGCGCAGTGTCTCGCCGCGCAACCGCCGCTGCACCGTCTCGATATAGGCCATGCGGTCATAAGAGGTGATCGTCTGCCCCGCCGCCTTGGCTTGCAAGTCGACATCCACGGCGATGATCATCACCCCGACGAGCAGAACATTCGTGTAAAGGCGCAGCAGCCAGATGGCGCGTCTGACAAGAAACATGCAAAGATCCCCGCCCCATTTAAACCCAATTTCCCAGTGCCAGACCTAGCGGGGAGATGAGGCAGAAATTTGACGGGGATCTGTTTGCCCCAGTCAGTCAGAGAGGATCTTGCCGGGGTTGAGGATATTGTCGGGATCGAGCGCCGCCTTCACCGCCGCCATAAACCGGGTTGTCTCGCCCAGTTCGCGGCGCAGATAGGGCCGCTTGCCCTGCCCGATGCCATGCTCGCCGGTGCAGGTGCCCTCCATCGAGATCGCCAGATCGTTGAGCCAGCCAACATAGTCGTCCGCCTTGGCGCGCTCCTCGGCGCTCTCCATGTCGATCAGCAGGAGCGCGTGGAAGTTGCCGTCGCCCACATGGCCAACCATCGGCGCCATCAACCCCATCTCCTCGGCCTTGGCGCGCGCGGTGGAGACACATTCCGCCAGCCGCGAGATCGGCACGCAGACATCGGTCGAAATGCCCTTGGCGCCGGGGCGCAACCCGAGGCAGGCCCAATACATGTCGTGACGCGCCTGCCAGAGCTTGTTGCGCTCTTCGGCGGTCGATGTGGCGGCGATGTCGAAACCACCAAATTCCTCGGCGATCTGGGCAAAGGTATCGGCCTGTTCCACCACACCCGTGTCAGAACCGTGAAACTCCAGCAGCAGCAACGGCACTTCGGGCAGGCTCAGGCCAGAGTGCTGATTGGCGGCGCGCACGCTCATCTCGTCCAGCAGTTCGATGCGGGCCACGGGGATCCCGTATTGGATGGTCATCATCACCGCGCGGCAGGCCTCATCCACCGACCGGAACGAACAGCGCGCCGAGCGGATCGCTTCGGGGATGCCCTGGAGGCGCAGGGTGATTTCCGTGATCAGCCCCAGTGTGCCCTCAGAGCCGACCAGAAGGCGGGTCATATCATAGCCCGCAGAGGATTTTTTCGCCCGCGATGCGGTGCGGATGATGGTGCCATCCGCCATCACCGCCTCCAGGCTCAGAACATTGTCCTTCATGGTGCCATAGCGCACCGCATTGGTGCCGGAGGCGCGTGTCGCCACCATGCCGCCCAGCGACGCATTGGCCCCGGGATCGATGGGAAAGAACAGCCCCTGATCACGCAGATAGGTATTGAGCTGCTCACGCGTCACGCCGGGCTGCACCACCACATCCAGATCCTCCGGGTGCACGGCAAGGATCTTGTCCATCCGCATCATATCAACGCAAATCCCCCCGGCAGGCGCATTGACGTGCCCCTCCAGCGACGTGCCGGTGCCAAAGGGAATGACCGGAACACCAAACTCCGCGCAGACCTTCACGATGTCGGAGACCTCCTCGCGCGAGGTGGGGAAGACAACCGCGTCCGGCGCCTGGTTCTCGATCCAGGTGGTGGTGTGCCCGTGCTGTTCGCGCAGGGCCTGCCCGGTCTGAAGCCGGTCGCCAAACTGCGCAGACAGCGCCTCGACCGCGGCTGTGATCCCGCCTTCGTTGCGGGGCAAGGTGGTGGCCTGAACCATGGTGGTGTCCTTTCACAATCTCGGGACGGTCAACACGGCAGATGCTTCATTTGCCTTGTTAACGATCATGTCGGCGCACTCTAGGCCGCCGGTCGTCACAGCTCAAGCCCATGACGCATTGCCCCGGTTCGGGAGGGGCCAAGGCCCCTGCCCGCCTACCGGCCGAGCGCGATGCCTTCGCGGCGCGGATCTGCACCGCCCTTGAGGCTCTCGCCGATCTCGATCGCATGCAGACCGGAGTTGAGGTCGCGGATGTTGACCTCAAACCCCATGTCCGTCAGCGCGGCCTCGAGTGTCTCGGCCTCTGTGCCGGCCTCCAGATCATAGGTGCCAAAGCGGTTCACCGCATGTGGCAGCGATAGTGCTTCCTGCACGTTGAGCCCCCAATCGGCCCAGCCCACAATCGCCGTGGCCACATAACCGATGATGCGGCTGCCGCCCGGAGAGCCGATCGCAAGAACCGGTTTGCCGTCCTGCATCACGATGGTCGGCGCCATCGAGGAGCGAGGGCGTTTGCCCGGCTCCAATCGGTTCGCGATCGGCACCCCATCGCTGTGGCTGCGGAAGGAGAAATCGGTCAGCTCGTTATTCAACAGGAACCCGTTGGTCATCAGACGCGAGCCAAACCCGTTCTCGATCGTCGTCGTCATCGACAGCACGTTGCCGTATTGGTCGACGATGGAGATATGCGAGGTCGAGGGGAACTCGATGCTTTCGTCATCGGCCCAGATCAGCGCGTGGTCAAACGTGGGCGTACCGGGGGCAACGCTGTCCAGTGCCGTGTCGCCTTGCAGCAGCTTTGCGCGCTTTGCGAGATACTCGGCATCCACCAGACCCTTGGTGGGCATCGGCACAAAATCACTGTCGGCCATGTAGCGGCCCCGGTCGGCGAAGGCGAGGCGCGAGGCATCGCCGATCAGGCGCCAGCTGACCGGATTGTCCGCCCCAAGCGCTGCCAGATCGTAAGGTTCAAGCATGCCAAGGATCTGCCCCACGGTGAGCGCGCCAGAGGATGGCGGCCCCATGCCGCAGGCTTCATAAGCGCGGTAGCTGGCGCAGACCGCCGGGCGCTCCTTCACTTGATAGAGCGCCAGATCAAGCTCCGACAGAACGCCCGGATCGCCAGCGGCGCTTTGCACCGTGCGGACGATGTCCGCCGCTACCGGGCCGGTATAGAACGCATCCGTGCCCTCCATCGCGATGCGGCGCAGCACATCGGCATAGGGCTGGTTGGTGATGACCTGTCCGGCCTCCAGCGGGGCACCCTCGGGCAAGAAGTAGGCTGCGGTCTCGGGGAACCGGCTCAGGCGCTCCGCATCGTTTGCAATCGATTCCGCCATCCTTGGCGACACGGCAAAGCCCATTTCCGCCAGCCGGATCGCATCGGTAAACAACCCACCCCAGTTGGATTCCCCCCATTTGCGATGTGCGGTCTCCATCAATGCCGGTGTGCCCGGCGTGCCGACGGAACGACCGCCAACCACCGCATCAAAGAACTTCAGCGGCGCGCCGTTTTGATCCTGAAACAAGGTCGGGGTCGCCGCCAGCGGTGCGGTTTCGCGCCCGTCCAGCGTGCTGAGCGCGCCGGTCTTGGCATCATAATAGACAAGGAACGCGCCGCCACCGAGGCCGGAGGATTGCGGCTCCACCAGCCCCAGAACCGTTTGCACCGCAACCATCGCATCTGCCGCCGTGCCGCCGTCGCGCAGCACCCGTGCACCGGCCTCGACCGCGAGCGGGTTGGCAGCGGCGACCATCCAGTCATCCGCCAGCACCGGCTCGCCCGCGTTGCGGGACGCCATCGCGGCAGATGCCGCATCAGAGAGCACCAGGCCCGCCGCGCCGGGGCCGATGGTTGCGGTTTCAGGCGCAACCGCATCCGCGGCCTGCTGGGCGATCAAAGGTGTTGCAAGGGTCGCCAACAGCGCCCCGGTCAAAAATGTCTTTTCCATATCGTCCTCCCAAAAACGCGCCGCCCGCAAAAGGCCGGCTACGGCGCCTACAACATGGAGGGCACCACCTGATCCGGTGGCCGGTGCCCGTCTTCAAATGTCTTGATGTTCAACAGAACCTTTTCGCCCATCTCGATCCGCCCCTCGAGCGTCGCCGACCCCATATGCGGCAGCAGCACCACATTGGGCAGCTCGCGCAGGCGCGGATTGATGGTGGTGCCGTGTTCATAGACGTCAAGGCCACAGCCTGCGATCTCGCCACCGCGCAGGCCGCGCGTCAAGGCGTTCTCGTCGATCACCTCACCGCGGGAGGTGTTCACGATCACCGCATCCGGTTTCAACAGCTTCAGGCGACGGGCGTTCATCAGATGAAAGGTCGAGGGCGTCGACGGGCAGTGGATCGAGATCACATCCATCCGCGCCACCATCTGATCGAGGCTCTCCCACCAGGTGGCGTCCAGCTCTTCTTCGACTTCGGGGCGCAGGCGGCGGCGATTGTTGTAATGAACCTGCATGCCGAAGGCGCGGGCGCGGCGGGCGACCGCCTGACCAATGCGCCCCATGCCAAGGATCCCAAGACGACGCCCCGCCAGACGGCCCCCCAGCATGGCCGTCGGGGACCAGCCCTCCCAGTCGCCGCGCTGCATGATGGCGAGACCTTCGGGAATGCGGCGCACCACGGCCATGATCAGCGCCATGGTCATATCGGCGGTGTCATCCGTCAGTACGCCGGGGGTGTTGGACACCAGAATGCCGCGCTGGCGGGCGGTGGCGACGTCGATGTTGTCGACCCCGGCGCCATAGTTCGCAATCAGCCGCAGCCGCTCTCCGGCCTGCCCCAGCAGGCTTGCATCAATCGTGTCGGTGACCGTCGGCACCAGCACATCGGCCTCTTTCATGGCGGCGGCCAGCTCTTCGCGGCGCATCGGGGTGTCATCGGTGCGCAACCGCACGTCGAACAATTCGCTCAGGCGGGTTTCCACCGGCTCTGGCAACCGTCGCGTAACAACAACACTCAGGCGTTCTCTGGGCACGTGCCTTCTCCCTCGGGCTATGCAAGTCGATCCATTCCATGGCATCGTGTCGCAAGATAATTGCGGGCACAAGCACCCTTCCGCCCCAGCCTGCGTTGCGTTATGCACGCGGTCAGGATCAGCGGGTGTCAGGATCATAAAAACAAGGCGCCCGGGACAAGAATGGGCATCGAGGCCGTGCAGAACATCTTTGGATCACAAGGTCGCAGGCCACGCCCGCGCACCAGAACGGCCGCGCAGAGGCTGCTTGGCGCGGTCGTGACGGCGTGTCTGGTGGTGATGCTCTCGCTGGGGACGTCCGAGCAGGTCGCCGCGCAGGCCGCCGCAACCGCGCAGAAACGCGGTCCGGTGACCAATCTGCCGCTGCCGCGGTTCGTCTCCATGAAGGCGGCCGAGGGCAACGTGCGGCGCGGCCCGTCCCTGACCCACCGGATCGACTGGGTGTTCAAACGCCGTGGCATGCCGCTGGAGATCATCGCCGAATATGGCCATTGGCGCCGGGTGCGCGACCGCGACGGCGCCGGCGGCTGGGTGCATTATGCGCTGCTGTCCGGCATTCGCACCGTGCTGGTGGAGGAAGACATGCTCCAGGTGCGCGCCCAGCCCGCGCCGGACGCGCCTGTCATGGCGGCCTTTGAACTGGGCGTGGTCGCCCAGCTTGGCGCCTGCGAGATCGACTGGTGTGAAATCACCGCCGGTGGGCATTCCGGCTGGGCCCCGAAGAGCAAGCTCTGGGGCGTGGCCCCTGACGAAGTGCGCGAATAGGCACGCGGGTCGTGCACCGCTGTCCGCGCGCCGCCTGCCGGGGCTGTCAGTGACCCGCCACGGGCCGTAGCTTGGCCCGCCGCGGCCCTGCGCCCGGCGTGCGCGGCGCAAGATAGATGCGGATCAGCTCGCTGCGATGGGCAAAGACCTTTTCATCGGTAAAGGGCGCCGCATCCGCATGTGCGCGTGTCATCAGATGGCCCAGCGCACTGCGATCCGCATTCAGCGCCGCCACGCTGTGCGCCAGCGCCTGCGACTCGCCCCGGGGCACCAGAATCCCGCCCCCATGGGCCGAGATCAGATCCCGGGCATAAGCGCCGTCATAGCCCATGATGGGTGTCCCCGCCGTCAGCGCCTCAATCAGGCAGCGTGGCGATTCCGCGGTCTTGTGACAGAACAGGAACAGATCCGCATGCTGCAAGCGCGCCCGCACCTCGGCGTGGTCTTCGACAAATCCGGCCAACCGCACCCGATCCTGAAGCCCGGCGCGCAGAACCCGCGCCCGCATCGCCGCAAGGCAGCTGCCATCCCCGAGCCATTCGGCCTCGAAGGGCACATTCAGCACCGCCAGCCGTTCCAGCACGGACAGCCAGTCCATCGGCCCTTTCATGCCCTCGGCGCGACCGGCATAGACGATGCGCAGGGGGCGCCGCGCCACGACGGCGCGTTTGTACCGCAAGCGGGACAGGGTGATATGATCCGCATCGGAGATATGAATATCATGCACCAATTGCGGGTTCCGACTGAACCGCGCGTAGGCGTCAAAGGTCTCGCGGCCGTGAAACAGGCCGAGGTCCGCACGTGAAATCAGCGCGCGCTCCAGCCAGGCCATCGGCCGCCGGTAAAGCCGGGACTTCAGCTGCTGCTTCCAGTTTCCCCACTCGCGGGATTGGCGCAGCACATCGGATTCGACCCGGTCGGTCCAGATCGCAAACCGTTTGCCCAGTCGCAACGCCTCCATCGCGCAAACCGCGCCCCAGTCGCCAAACAGGCCGCCGATGGCAAAACTGAGGTAATCCCCCTGCGCAATCAGGGCCCGCAAACGCCGGTGGTGATGGGGCCAGCAGCGCAGGAACTCCAGCGGGCTATAGGCCGAGGGCACCGTTTCCAGCCGAACGCCCGTCAGCGGTGCCATGGCCTCGGCCAGCGGCATCCAGCCCTCGGGGTGCGGCCCGGGCTTTTCCGGCATCACCACGGTGACCTGATCAAAATGCCGCGCCCACAGCCGCAAACCGTTAACGGCCTGACGCTCGATATAGAGGTCCGGCCCCTGCCGGAACACCGGTACGGGCGCATATAGAACCAAATGCCCTCCTGAACTGGCCCGCATTGTCAGATCCCCCACATTCAGATGTAAGAATATTATCGCAAAACCGCTCTTTGCGCAATTCTGCTTCTCATTTATCGGGCGGCGCGGCCCCGGGAGCGCAGCCCGGGTCCCCCCCGCCCGGGCCACGCCCGCACCGGGGCCAAGGCGTTTACCATAACGCCGCAGGTCTGATTAACCACGTCGCCGTTGTGCTCTGCACGCACGCGACCGCATAGTCCCGATGCGCAAAAGGCGAGGCAAACCCGCGCATGGATAGTCAAAACCGGAAAACTTGCGCCAACAAAGCGGCCTTTGCGCAACCAGCCAATTGCGTTGCGCGATGCACTGGTCTAGGAGAGGCGTGTAGACATGATGCATGTCCGGACCCAGGCGCAGACCGTCTGTTGCTCCGGATCAGCCACCAGGTGACGCGGCAGCCACGCCGCAGAGACGACAAAAACAACTTCCGTATTCGTAGAAAGGTTGTGGAACATGGCAGAAAACTCAACGCCGGACATTTTGTATACCATCGTAGACGAAGCGCCGGAGCTGGCCTCGGCCTCCTTCCTGCCGATCATCCGCAAGTTCGCGGATGCTGCTGGTGTCAGCGTCGGCACCAAGGATATTTCTCTGGCCGCGCGGATCATCGCGACCTTCCCGGAGAACCTGACCGAAGAGCAGCGCCAGAGCGATGACCTCGCCGCGCTGGGCGAGCTGGTGAAGACCCCCGACGCCAATGTCATCAAACTGCCCAACATCTCTGCCTCCGTGCCGCAGCTGGTGGCCGCGGTCGAGGAACTGCAGGCGCAGGGCTACAAGCTGCCCGACTACCCCTACGAGCCGTCCACCGACGCGGAAAAGGAAATCCGGGCGCGGTATGACAGCATCAAGGGCTCTGCCGTGAACCCGGTCCTGCGCGAAGGCAACTCTGACCGCCGCGCCGCCAAGGCGGTGAAGAATTACGCCCAGAACAACCCGCATTCGATGGGCGCATGGGTTTCCGACAGCAAAACCAAAGTCTCGTCGATGCCGGGCAATGATTTCTATGCAAACGAGGAATCCGCCACCATCTCCGCCGCTCAGGCGGGCGACGCAAAGATCGAATTTGTCGCCAAGGACGGTTCTGTCACCGTGCTGAAGGACGCATGGCCGCTGGCCGAAGGCACCGTGGCCGACGCGACCTTCATGTCCGTCAAGGCGCTGTCGAGCTTCCTCGAAGGCGCGATTGAAGACACCAAATCCGATGGCACCATGTTCTCGCTGCACATGAAGGCCACCATGATGAAGGTCTCCGACCCGATCATCTTTGGTTACGCGGTGAAGGCCTGGCTGAAGCCGGTGTTCGACAAATACGGCGATGAGCTGAAGGCACTGGGCGTCAATGCAAACTCCGGCATGGGCGACCTCCTGGAGCGCGTGAAGGACAAGCCCGAGATCCTCGCAGCCGTCGAAGCGGTGCGCGCCGAGCGTCCTGAAATGTACATGGTCGACAGTGACAAGGGCATCACCAACCTGCATGTTCCGTCCGACGTGATCATCGACGCCTCCATGCCGGCTGTGATCCGTGCAGGCGGCAAGGGCTGGGATTCCCAGGGCAACAAGGGTGACGTGAACTGCGTCATTCCCGACAACTGCTATGCCACCGTCTACGACGAGACCATCAACTACTTCAAAGCCAATGGCGCGCTGGACGTGACCAAGGCGGGTTCCGTCGCCAACGTCGGTCTGATGGCACAAAAGGCTGAGGAATACGGCTCCCACCCGACCACATTCGAAGCGCCCGCAGACGGGGTGATCCGGGTGGTTCTGGCCAATGGCGACACGCTGCATTCCCATGACGTGGAGGCCGGCGACATCTGGCGCGCCTGCACCGTGAAGAAAGCCCCGATCGAGAACTGGATTCAGCTGGCGCTGGACCGTCAGCGTCTGACCGGGTCGGAGGCGATCTTCTGGCTTGATGCCAACCGCGCCCATGACGCCGAGCTGATCAAATACGTGACGCCCGCGCTGGAGGCCGCAGGTGTCGCGGACAAGTTCCAGATCCTCGCCCCGCGCGAAGCGACCCGTCAGTCGCTGGACACCATCACCGCAGGCAAGGACAGCATCGCCATCACCGGCAACGTGCTGCGCGACTACCTGACCGACCTGTTCCCGATCCTGGAGCTGGGCACCTCGGCCAAGATGCTGTCGATCGTGAAGCTGATGAACGGTGGCGGCCTGTTTGAGACCGGCGCCGGTGGCTCCGCGCCCAAGCACGTGCAGCAGCTGGTTGAAGAAAACCACCTGCGCTGGGACTCGATGGGCGAATTCTGTGCCCTGGGTGAAAGCCTCAAGTTCCTGGCGGACGTCAAGGGCAACGACAAGGCCGGCGTTCTGGGGGCCGCAGCAGAGGTCGCGACCCAAGGCATCCTCGACAACAACAAGTCGCCGGACCGCAAGGTCGGTCAGCCCGACAACCGCGACAGCCACTACTGGTTCGCCCGCTACTGGGCCGAAGCGCTCGCGGCGCAGACCGAAGACGCGGAACTGGCCGAACACTTCAAGCCGATCGCCGATCAGCTGGTCGCCAGCGAGGCCGCGATCCTGTCCGAACTGGCCGCGGCGCAGGGCAAACCGGCCGATATCGGCGGCTATTACCACCCCTCGGTGGACAAGAAGGCCGCAGTGATGCGCCCCTCGGCAACGCTGAACGGCATCATCGGCTAAGCCAGCCACCATCGACGTGATGACAAACGCCCGGGCATTGTCCCGGGCGTTTTTTCTGGTCGCTGCGCACCTCTTCAGGGGCTCGTTCGCCCGCCCTGCCCCATGCGCACCGCGCGCGCCCTCTGACCGGGCGCGTATCATTTTAGCCAAATTGATCCCGCATCTCTGGCCGCATCGCTGCGCCGCCGGGCAAAGTCTGCGGGTCTGTAAAGCCCGCATTAGTCATTTTGCCGCAAACAGGGTGTAAACGACAACTTGCAAGGCTTTCCCATCATGCCCGCCGCTTTCTACGGATTGTCCACCCGGATCTATGCCCTCGTGGCTCTCGCGCTCATCACAGCAGCCAGCCTGACCTTCTTCATTCTCGATCGCGCCTCAAAGGAGGCCTACTCCCTGCGCATGGGCGAATTGCGTCATGTCACCGACATCGGTCGCAGCCACATCGAGGCCTATGACGCCCGCGTCAAGGCCGGGGAGCTCACCCTCCAGGAGGCGCAGGCTGCCGTTGCCGAAATTCTCAATGACCTTCGGTTCGGGGAAAACGGCTATATCTACGCCTTTGACAGTGACATCATGTACAAGGTGCACCCCTTCCGCCCGCAATGGGTCGGCGGCGAGAGCCAGCGTGACCTGACGGATGTGCACGGCAACCGGATCTTTGACACCATTCTTGGTGCGCTGGATGAGAACGGACGGTCCGAATCCACCATCTTCTTTGAAAACCCCGCCACCGAACAGGTCGAACCCAAGCTGACCTACGCCCAGTACTACGAACCCTGGGACTGGTATCTCGGAACCGGCGCCTATGTGAACGACATCGAGGCCGACATTGCGCAGATGCGCATGGAGGCCTTGGGCGGTCTCGCGGCCGTGCTGGCGGTGATGATCGGCGTGTCGCTGCTGATCCTGCGCCACACGCTGCCGCCGCTGAACGCGCTGAAAGATCGCATGACCACGATGTCGGACGGGGACCTCGACAGCGATGTGCCCGGTCTCAAGGACCGCAGCGAGATCGGCCAGATGGCGCAGGCGGTGGCCAATTTCCGCGACGGTTTGCAGATGCAGGCGGCGCTGGAACGCGAGGCCCAGATCAAGGATGAGGACCGCCAGCGCGTGGTGGCCATTCTCGGTCAGCGACTGGCGCGCTTTGCCGAAGGTGACCTGACAGTGCGCGTCGATGACGACATGCCGGAGGAATTCCGTCAGGTGGCCGAGGATTTCAACACCACCGTGACCCGGATTTCCGACCTGATGCGCCAGATCTTTGCCGGGGTGATGCATATCGAACAGGAAAGCGAATCGCTGGACTCCTCTTCCCGCGAACTCGGCATGCGCACGGAAACCCAGGCCGCCTCGCTGGAGGAAACCTCTGCCGCGCTGACCGAACTCTCCGCCTCGGTCAAGAACTCCGCCGAAGAGAGCCGCTCGGCCTCCGAACGGGTGCAACAGGCCAGCGAACGCACGGCCCGGGGCGCGCAGGTGGTGCGCCAGACCATCGATGCCATGCGCGGTATCGAGGAAAGCTCGCAGAAGATCTCCTCCATCACATCGCTGATCGACGACATTGCCTTCCAGACCAGCCTTCTGGCCCTGAACGCCGGGGTCGAGGCGGCGCGCGCAGGCGAAGCGGGCCGTGGCTTTGCGGTGGTTGCCGGCGAAGTGCGCGCCCTGGCGGGCAAATCCTCGGATGCGGCGCGCGAAATCGCGGAGCTGATCGCAAATGCCAGCCGCGAGGTGGAAACCGGTGTGACGCTGGCCCGGGATTCGGGCACCGCGCTCGATGAAATCAACGAGCACATCACCGCCATCAACGAAACCGTTTCGGCCCTTGCCGAGGCCGCCCGCGAACAGTCCACCGGGCTGTCGGAAATCACCTCGGCCGCCGATCAGCTGGATCAGGTGACCCAGCAGAACGCGGCGATGTTCGAAGAAACCTCGGCCGCGACCCAACGCCTGCGGGACGAGGCCGGTTCACTGGCCCAGAACGCGCGCAAGTTCCAGCTGGACGCCGACGACGCCACTGCGCTGCGCCGGGCGTCCTGACCCCGGGCCGCCCCCAGCTTGGGCGAATACGGGCCGGGCGCGCGCGACCAACCGCGGGCGCCCGGCCCTCTTGGTGTCTCGCACACAGGCACCCGAGCCGGGCCGGAGCGCCCTTTCCGGCTGTGCCAATAGCCGGGCACAGAGACCGACACACAGACCGACACACAGACCGGCACACAGACCCGCGCGCCCGGTGCGGAGGCCGGACCGTTCGGCGGGGGCCGAGGACAGCGCCCCTCGGGGGATCGTGCAGGCGCCCCAGCCACCTCGATGAAGCGCCGGGATTTCCGCCGACACATGGCCGTCATCTGAATATGGTTTCATCGGCGCACTGCCACGTGTTCAAAGGCGCTGCCCCATGGTGGACTCCCAAAAGATCCCGCACCGCGGTCATGAGGTTCTGGAGGTCCTGGCCCGGTTCGGCGGCTCCGCCCGCAACGCGCAGATCGCCCATGCGCTGGGGGTCTCCGAAGAGACCGTCCGCCGACTGGTGCGCAGCCTCGCCCGGGCGGGCAAGGTCGACCGGGTGCACGGCGGCACCGTCCTGCGGCCCGCGCATGGCGCGCCGGTGTTTTCCACCCCGCTGGCCACCAATACCGCCGCAAAATCCGCCATTGCCCGCACCGCCGCCGCGCTCCTCAGCGACCGCATGACGGTCTTTGTCAATGTCGGGTCCACCACCACCTATGTGGCCGAACACCTGCGCCAGCACAGGGATCTCACCGTGGTGACCAATTCGCTGCCCGCAATGGCCGCCCTTGTCGGCCACAACGGCAACCGGGTCTATCTGACCGGCGGTCAGGTCCTGTCCGGCGAACGTGGCAGCTTTGGCCGCATGGCGGAAACGCAGGCGCAGCAGTTTTCCTATGACGCGGTGATCGTGGGGGCGGACGGTATCTCGCCGCGGCACGGCTTTGTCACCAGCAATCCGCAGGAGGCGGACCTCACCCATGCCGTCGCCGCCCGGGCGGATCGGGTCATTGTGGTCGCCGATCACTCCAAATGCGATACGCGCGCGCCCTTCGTGACCTGCCCCCTCGACCGGGTGAGCGATTTTGTCACCGATCAGGACCCCGATCCGGAGCTCGCCACCGCGCTCCGTGAATGGGGCATCACCACCCATACCGCACCGCCCGCCGACGAGGGCGCGGCGGCGCAGGCGGGCACGCACGCACCCCGGAGCTAAGGCCAGCCGCCGTCAGCGGCGCGCCTCTTTCTGCTCTGCCACCGTCCGGGCCACCAGATCCTTGTACAGCGCCCGGATACGTGCGGTCACCGGGCGCGCACCAGTGCCGATCTCCTTGCCGTCGATCGAGGCCACCGGCGTCTGCGCGCCGAAGGTGCCGGTCAGAAAGGCCTCATCGGCGCCATAGGCTTCATAGAGCGAGAAATTCTTCTCAAACACCGGGATGTCGTTGGCACGGCACAGGTCGATCACATTCTGCCGGGTGACCCCGTTCATGCAGTAATCCCCGGTCGAGGTCCAAACCTCGCCGCGGCGCACGATAAAGAAATTGCAGGCATTGGTGGTGTTCACAAACCCATGCGGGTCCAGCATCAGCCCCTCGTCCGCGCCCGCCTGTTCCGCTTGCAGGCAGGCGATCACGCAGTTCAGCTTGGAGTGGCTGTTGTATTTGGCATCCTGGCTCATCGGCAGCCCGCGCACCTGCGGCACAGTTGCAAGGCGGATGCCATGGGTCGAGAGGCTCTCGGCCGGCTTCGAATGCTCCACGATGGCGACCACGGTTGGTCCCCATTTCGACAGGGCCGGATGCTGGAACGGTTTGGCCTTGGGGCCGCGGGTGATCATCAACCGGCAATGGGCATCGCCGGTCATCCCGTTGGCCGCTGCGGTCCGGTCAAGGATGTCGCGGATGTCCTCCGGCCCCATGCCGATCTCCAGCGACACGGATTTCAGCGAATTGAACAGCCGGTCCATATGCGCGTCGAAAAACGCCCACTCGCCATCATAGAGCCGCATCCCCTCCCACATGCCATCGCCCAGCATGAAGCCGGAATCATAGACCGAGACCTTGGCCTCCGCCTTGGGCAGGATCTCGCCGTTCACATAGATCTTGATGTGATCGTTGCGGTCATCGGCCTCGGCGTCATGGGTGGAATGGGTGGGGCTCTGGTCCAGTGTCATGCGGGATCTCGTCTGTTGTCTCTTTGCAGGCAGACAGACCATGCGCCCGACCGGCTTGGCAAGGGGCGGCGGCCTATATGTTCAGAACCGGTGGCGCTGAGGTGGCCTCCGCCTGGATGAACCGGTGCAATGCCCGCGCCGCATCCGAGGTCAGCAGGCTGCTGTCGGACAGGGTGCAGACCCAGGGGCACGGGCCCACCTGCCCCAGCGGCGCCATCAGCCGCCCCGCTGCCAGCCCGGCGCGGGCAAACACCCCGGGCACCACCGCGACGCCCTGTCCGGCCTCCGCCAGGGCGATCACCGACCCGAAGGTGTTGGCCTGACAAGCCCCCTCCGCGCCCGGGTCGGCGGCAGCGACGGGCAGCCCGAAGGAGCGGAACACCTGCGGCCAGACATCCGTCCGGCCGAGACTGTGGATCAGCCGGGCGCGTGGCAGATCCTGCGGACCGCTCAGCCCCCCGGCCTGCGCCTGATAGGAGGGCGCGCAGACCGCCACCAGCTGGTCGCGCCACAGCGGCAGGCTGGCGCGGTCCAGGGTTTCCTCATGCACGTTGGTGAGGATGATGTCGGCAATCTCCGGCGGTTCGTCCACCCAGACGCGACCATGGATGGTCACCGCCGCGCCGGGATGCTGCACGCCGAACCGGGCCACCAGATCCGCCAGCCAGTGATCCACCAGGCTGACCGGGCAGGAAATCACCACCCGCTCCGCCCCGCGCCGCCGCAGGATCGCATGGGTCGCCTGTTGCACCTGTTGCAAGGCCTGCTGCACCCCCGACAGATAGGCATTGCCCAGCGAGGTCAGCGTCAGGGAGCGCGGATGGCGCACGAACAGCGGCCCGCCGATATGCTGCTCCAGCGCGCGGATGTGGCCGCTGACGGCGGCCTGGGTCAGGTGCAGCTCCCGCGCCGCCTCGGTAAAGCTGAGCATCCGGGCCGCGGCCTCGAAGGAGCGCAGATAGTTCAGCGGCGGCAGATCCTGCATCATCGTCCTTTCCCGCATGCAAGCCACCTCATCAGCGGCCCATGACCCCGGTTTCATGTGGTCTTAGGGGCCGGATTGTCCATGTGTCAAGCGCCGCGCCGCGCGTTAGGCTTGCACAAAACAGCAGATGAAGGACCTTGGACCAGATGGCCAGATCAGGACGACGGGGCGGACGCGGCGGTATGGCCGCCCGCGCGGAGAACAAGATCGAACAGCTCCCCTGGAGCCAGACCCACCTGCCCTACCAGCCGCTGGAAGTGGTCACCGAAGAGCAGCTGGAACAGATCCACCGCACCTCCATGCGGGTGCTGTCGGAGGCCGGCATCCGGGTGATGAGCGAGACGGTGATGGATCTGTTCGAACGTGCGGGCGCCATCGTGGACCGGGACGAGATGATCATCCGCATCGACGAAAGCATCGTCGCACAGGCGCTGGAAACCGTGCCGCAAAGCTTTGACATGGTGGCGCGCAATCCCGAAAAGCGCATCACCATGGGTGGCCGCGCGATGAACTTCGGCCTTGTCGCAGGCCCGCCCAACACCCACGACATGATCAACGGCAGACGCGCGGGCAACCACGAGGATTACTGCAATTTCATCCGTCTGGCGCATCACTTCAACGCGGTGAACATCATCGGCAATCAGGTGGTGGCCCCGATGGAACTGCCCGCCAACACCCGCCACCTGGACACCTATCTGGCCAATCTCACCCTCTCGGATTTGACATTTCACTGCACCGCCATTGGGCGCGGACGAGCGCTGGACGGCATCAACATGATGGCGATCAGCCGCGGCATCTCGGTCGAGGAGATGCGCGAAGTGCCCGGCGTGGTGACGGTGATCTCGGTGAACTCGCCGCGGCTGCTGGACGAGGCGATGACCGACGGGCTGATGGCGATGGCCGAACATGGCCAGCCGGTCAGCATCACGCCCTTTACGCTGATGGGGGCGATGACGCCGGTGACCCTGCCCGCCGCCATGGCGCAACAGAATGCCGAGGCGCTGTTCGGCGTGGTGCTGACGCAACTGGTGAACCCGGGCACGCCGGTGCTTTATGGGGCGTTTACGTCGAATGTGGACATGCGCTCCGGCGCGCCGGCCTTTGGCACGCCGGAAAACACCAAGGCCAATATCATCGCCGGTCAGCTGGCGCGGCGCTACCGGGTGCCCTACCGCACCTCGAACGCCAATGCCTCCAACTGCGTCGATCTCCAGGCCGCCTATGAAACGATGATGTCGACCTGGGGGGCCACCATGGGCGGGGCCAACCTGATCTACCACGCGGCGGGCTGGCTCGAAGGGGGGCTGACCGCGTCGATGGAGAAATTCATCCTCGATGTGGAGATCATCCAGAACATGAAGGAATTCATGAAGCCGATCAGCTTCAGCGAGGATGAGCTGGGGCTGGAGGCGATCAAATCGGTGCCCACCGGCGGCCATTTCTTTGGCGCCGCGCATACGATGGAGCGTTACGAGACCGCGTTCTATCGCCCGTTGTTGTCGGACTGGACCAACTACGAGAATTGGGAGGCCGCCGGTGCCAAGGATGCGCTGACCCGCGCCACCGCGCTGTGGCAGCAGGCGCTGCGCGAATACGAGGAACCGGCGCTCGACCCGGGCGTGGCCGAGGCGCTTGATGCCTATGTGATCCGCCGCCGCGAAGAAATCGGCGCGGGGGAGCCCTGAACCTCCACAAGCCCCAGACCGGAACCCGCTGACCGGAGAGTGACCGATGTTGCAGGACAGACCGCAGCACATGTCTGAGGAAGAGACCGCCACCCCCGCGGCGCCCGCCCCGACAGGCCCGGTGAGCGCGCCTGTGCAGCGCTTTGTTCTGATGCTGCTGCCGGGGCATTCGCTGCTGTCGGTCAGTGGTTTTCTGGACACGCTGGCGCTGGCCAACCGGCTCTGCCGCGCGCAGCCCCTGACAAGCCTCTGCGTCACGCTGGACGGGGCGCCGGTGACCTCGTCCTGCGGCCTCGCCCTGCCTGTTTCCGGCAGCCTCCGGGATTTGCGGCGCGGCGATCTGCTGTTGCTCTGCGGCACGCCCGACATCCCGCGTGCCACCCTGGATGCGGTCACCCGCGGCCTGCGCAGCGCCATGCGCCACGGGGTGCGCTGCGGCGGGCTGGAGCGCGGCGCCGAGGTGCTGGCCATGGCCGGCCTGTTGACCGGCAAGACCGCCACCACCCATTGGCGCCATCAGAGCAGCTTTGCCGAAGGCTACCCGCAGGTGGTGCTGGCGCGGTCTGCCTTTGTCTTTGAGCACGACAGTTTTTCCTGCGCGGCCGGCACCGCGGCGATCGACCTGGCGCTGTGTTTCATCCGCAGCCTGCTCGGGGGCGAGCTGGCCGATCAGGTGGCGGATGAGCTGAGCTATACCCAGCAGCACCGGCTACAGGCGCTGACTTCCGACATCTCGCCCCATTTCGCCCATGTGACCCATCCGCGCCTGCGCCGGATCATCCGGGCGATGGACGACAATGTCGAATACCCGCTGCCGATGCAGAGTTTTTCCGAACTGGTCGGCATCTCGCAACGGCAGGTGGAACGGCTGTTCCTGCGCTACGTGGGTCTGCCGCCCAAGCGGTTCTACGACGATCTGCGGCTGGACCGGGCGCGCAATCTGCTGTTGCAGAGCGAGATGCCGATCACCGAGGTGGCCATGGCCACCGGATTTGCCTCGCCCAGCCATTTCTCCAAGAAGTTCCGCCTGCGCTTTGGTCAGACGCCGTTCGAGCTCCGCTCCGGGCGCGTCACCAGCGTCTAGCGGAAGCGGCCACCCTGCTCGATCACTTCGATCTGATAGCCATCCGGGTCGGCGACAAAGAAGAACCGCGCCACCCGTTCGCCGCCGGGGCGGAAATCGACGATGTCGCGCGGCGCCCCACCGGCGGCCTCGACCCGGGCGCGGGCCGCTTCCAGATCCGCAACCACAAACGCGATATGGCCATAGCCATCGCCCAGATCGTAAGGCTCCGTGCGGGATTTGTTGACGGTCAGCTCCAGCTCGAAGGCACCTTCGGGGGCGGTCATGTAAATCAGCGTGAAGTCGTCGAAATCGAGCCGGTCCGCGATCTCCATCGCAAAGGCGGCCTTGTAGAAAGCCACGGAGGCCTCCTCGTTCAGAACGCGGATCATGCTGTGGGCAAGTTTGGTCATCGGCTGCGCCTCGTGTTGACTGCGGGTCCGGGACTGCTCAAACCGCAGCGGCAAACCGATTGCAACCCCCGGCCTGCCCAGGGCCGTTCCAATGCAAAAACGCCCGACACTCGGCCGGGCGTTTTGATGATGTCAGAGGCAGGGACCGTGCTCAGCGCGCGCCGTTGCCCTTTGCCAGTGCGTGATAGAGGACACCGCCCAACAGCGCGCCGATCACCCAGTTGTAGCCGGAAAGGAAGCCGAACCACGGCACCCAGACGGTGGCCACCGAGAAGATCCCCGCCAGGGCAAAGGCCTTGACCGCCGCGCCGTTCCAGCCGTTGTTGTAGTGGTAGGCGCCGCCTTGCGTGTCATAGAGATCGGCGAGGTTCAGCTGCTCCTTGCGGTGCAGGTAGTAGTCCACGATCATGATGCCGAAGATCGGCGCCAGCGTCGCTCCCAGCGTGTTGACAAAGCCGCTGATGCCGAACTGGCTGATGAAGCTGGTCCAGAAACCGCCGATCACCAGCGCAAACACCGAGGTGATGAGCCCCGCCTTGCGAAAGCTGATGGTCTCGGGCGACAGGTTGGCGATGCCATTCACCGCCGGGATGAAATTGGCCACCAGGTTGATGCCCACCGTCGCCGCAAAGAAGGTGATCGCGGCAATGATGCCCAGCAGCACGCTGTCCGTGCGCTCGACGATCTCGGTCGGGTTGATGATCTCCGCGCCAAAGACCACGGCCGCACCACCGGTGGTCAGAAGCGCCAGCGCCGAGAACAGGATCATGTTGAACGGCAGACCGGCCAGGTTCCCCTTCACCATCGTCGGCTTGTCCTTGGCATAGCGCGAGAAGTCGGAGAAGTTGATCATCACCGCCGAGAAATAGGCCACCATGGTGCCGATGATGGCGATGAAGCCGTTGAACTCGGTCCAGAAGGTGCCCTCGGGGTTGGCAAAGATGGTGGCGGTGGCCGACAGCAGCTCCCCGTCGGAGCGTTGCCACAACACCACCACGAGACCGATCATCACCACATAGACAAAGGGTCCGGCGATATTGAGGAAGGTCTCAACCCAGTTCATGCCGCGCCAGAAGATCACGATGTGAAAGCCCCAGACCAGCACGAAGGACAGCCAGTCGATGCCGGTGAGGCCAAAGATCTCCGCCCCGCCGCTCAGCCCGGTGAGTGACCGGATCAGCAGCGCCAGCGCGGTGGAGGCGAAATAGACCTGCACCCCGTACCAGAACACCGCCACCGTGGCGCGCAGCACCGCCGGCAGCTTGGCGCCCTCGGTGCCGAGGCTGGCGCGGGCCAGCACCGGATAGGGGATGCCGTATTTCTCGCCCGCAGCGCCGGAGAGGTTCACCATCCACATCACGAACAGGCCCGACACCACCAGCGCCGCAAAGGCGGTCCAGCCGCCGACGCCATAGGAGATGAACAGAGACGCCACCAGCGAGTAGCCGAACAGCGACTGCACGTCATTGGCCCAGATGTTGAAGATGGCGAACCACCCCCAAGTTTTTTCCTCCGGCGTCACCGGGCTCAGGGTGTTGCCGGTGGGGTCCAGCGTGCCGCTGTCCGCCAGATGCGTGTGTTCCGTGGATGCCATGTCAATCTCCCTGTGACGGCCCGCGCGGCGCTCTTTTGAAAAGTTTTTACATTGCCGCGTTATAAAGCTTGCACGTAACATGTTAGAGAGTATTCTAGATGGGACGCTATAAGAAAATTCAGATAAGACTTTAAGGCCTGCATTGTTAATGCAGGTCGGGGGGAGAGATATGAACCAGGCACAGGGCGCTCAACTTCAGACCGATCTGGCCCAGGCCGCGCTCTGTGATGCGCTGCGCCAGGGGATCCTGCGCGACGGGCAGTTCGTGTCCATGCCGCAGCTGGTCGACCTGATCGGCTATCCGCTTGCCGCGGTGCGCGAGGCGGTGAAATACGCCAGTGCCCAGGGGCTGCTGACCACGGTGCCCAAGCGCGGCGTGCAGGTGATGGAGGCGCGCCCGGAAACCATCCGCGCCTGTCTCGATTTCCGCATGGTTCTGGATCAGGAAGGCGCCCGCCGCCGCATTGCCAAAGGCGCATTGAGCGGGCTTGATGACCTGCGTCAGCAGCATCAGGACATGCTGGCCGCCGCCGGTGCCTCCGACAGCGACGCCCAGCCGCCCCGGGCCATCGCGGTCGACCTGTCGTTGCACGACTACCTGTCAGACGGGCTCGAAAACGAACAGCTGGCCCGGGTCTATGGCGCCAACCGGATGCGCATTGCCATTATCCAGAATGCCCGGCCCTTCCTTCAGGTGCGCATCGTCTCGGCGATGGAGGAGCATCTGGCCATCATCGATGCCCTGGAACAGGGCGATGCCGAGGCCGCCGTGCAGGCCATTTCGACCCATTGCGCGCAAACCCTGCGCTGGTGGGGTGTTGCCTGACGCCAGCGGCCACACCACCGCCCCCCATCACGTCACGGTGAGACGCCCGCGATACCGGATGCCGAGGCGTGCTTGCGCTGCTATCGAATAACAGGCAGCTTTGCGGTGTTATATGTGCATCCGGATTGTCAGATCGCCCCATTCAAAGGACGCCCCGCCATGTCCCGCTTCTTTCTCGCCCTGCCCGCCCTTGCCCTGATTGCGGCCTGCGCCACGCCGCAGGAACGCTGTATCCGCCAGGGCGCGGCCGAACAGACCCGGCTCCTGAACGAGATCAAGGAGACCGAGAACAATATTTCCCGCGGCTATGCGATCCACCGCCAGACGGTGCCGGAAACCGTGTTCTACACCTGTCGGCGGGTACGGGATGGCAAGGTGGTGGGCTACTACCCCTGCCCCGAGACCTATTACCGGACCATCGAAACACCGGTCGCCATCGATGTTGCCGAAGAACGCAAGAAGCTGCGCGGTCTGAAGGACGCGCTGCCAGGGGCCAGCACCCGCGCCGCCGAAGCCGCCGCGCAATGCCGCATCCTGCACCCCGAATAGTCCCGGCTGCATCCACGCGCGCCACCGCCCTCCGCTGCCCGTTCGCAAAGGACCGCCCATGCTCCGCCTTCTGACTGCCGTCACCCTGTTCTTCCTGCTGCTGCCCGCGCTGTCGACGAGCGCACGCGGCAGCGATGGGTTCAGTGGCCGCCCCGGCTGGGGACTGCGCCTGAACGACGACAGCACCGAGGCGATCGCGACCCAGCTCAGGACTGATTTTCGCCGCTGCCAGGGCGCGCCCAAGGTCTATCGCTACGACTGCTACCGTCGCAGTTACCGCACCGGAGCCCACGCCCTGCGCGGCAGCCGCGAATACGCCCCGATTGCCCAGGCGCTCGCGCTGGTGGAACAGCGCATCGGTGCCGCGGTGGAGGCCAACCTCGACCCCAGCCAGCGCAACCTGCGCGAGAACATCTTTGTGCAGCACCGTGCGGTCAAACCCGACGCCGTGCCCGCGATCAAACAGGCCACATTGGCAGCCATGGAAGAGGCCACCACGATCCTGTTGCGCACACCGGACAACGAACAGAAAAAGCATTTCCAGCGCGTTGCCGCCGTGATCCAGTCCAACAAGGTGCTGCTGCGCTCCGCCCTGATGCGGCTGCCGGGGCCCTTGCGCAGGCTTGCAACCCTGCCCGCCTTCGCGCCGCTCGGCTAGGCACGCACGGCTTTTGCCCGGGGGGCGGAACCTGCCGCTAGGGAAACCGGGATCACCCGTGCTACGCTGCCTGTACCGAGCAACGACGGAGCAGGTCGATCATGCGATTTCTCATTCTTCTTCTGACCCTTGCCACCTTTGTCCCGGGGCCGGGCGCCCATGCCGGAAACCGGGGCGACGGCGGCGGTGGTGGCGGCCGCGATTCGAGCAATACGGTCAACAACCGCACCACCCGCGAGGTGGTCAGGCTGCTGGAGAGCGGCGTCGGCGAGTGCCTGCAACTGTTCGAGGCTTACCGCTTTGACTGCATCCGCAAGACCTATGGATTTGCCGCCCGCAAGATCAAGGGCGGGATCGACTACCAACCCGCCTACGAGGCGCTGCGCAGCGTGGAAAAACGGGTCGAAGCCGCGGTAAACGCCAATGCCGATCCCACCGCCAAGCGCATCCGCAAGGGGCTGGTGCGCTACAGCGCCGTCAAACCCGCGGCCATTGCGGCGGTCAAACGCGAAACCATCCGCGCCATGGAGGACGCCAGCACCGTTCTGCTGCGCTCCCCCGCGCCGCATCAGAAACCGCATTTCCAGAAAATCGCCGCGGTGATCGATTCCAACAAGGTACTGCTGCGCTCCGCCCTGTTGCGCGGGCCGGTGCAACTCTATCGACTGGCGCTTGGGCTCTGGCCGGTCGCGCCCCTATCGCATCGCGGTTAGCACAAGGAGACCCCTCATGCGTGCCTTGCTGACCTGCGCCCTTCTTGCCCTGGCTGCGCCCCTGACCTCTGCCCTGCTGCTGCCGGTCGAGGCGGCACGGGCACAGGATCACGACGGGGCCAGCCGCGATGCCCCGCGCGGCCTGTCCACCCGCACCACCGACGGGCTGATCCGGCAAATCGACCGGGATCTCTACACATGCTACAAGCTGGGCGATCTCTACTACTACGATTGCTACCGCAAGACCTTTCGCCGTGCCGCATCGACCCTGCGCGGCAACCGGGATTACGAGGCGGCCTATACGGCGATGAAACTCTGCGAGACCCGCGTCGGGCGCGCGGTTGATGCCAACCTGGCGGCCGATTTGCCGCGCAAGCGGGCCGGGTTTGTCAGCTATGTCGCCATCCGCCCCGACGCCTCCGCCCGCCTGCGCCAGACCACGCTGGATGTGGTGGAAGAGGCCAAAACCGTGCTGCTGCGCGCGCCCTCTGCGGGGCAGAAACCGCATTTCCAGAAGATCGCCCAGGCGCTCGATTCCACCAAGGTGCTGCTGCGCGCCGCGGCCCGGTCGTGGATCACCTGGTGGCAGCAGCTGGCGTGATGCCCCGAACCCTGCGCCCGGTGCCCGACGCGGCTACTCAGGCTGACGGAACGTCGCCACCACATCATACATCACCGGCTCGAAGCTGCGGCATAGCGTGTTCAGCACCCGGTTGCGCTTGCGCATCTCTTCGCTGCGCAGCATCTCCATGAAATCCTCCCGGTGGCGCCACTGGGAATAATTCGCCACCCGTGTCTGGGCATCATTCACATGCAACCCCGCCGCGACAAAGCCGGGCTGGTGGGAAATAAAGGACGCATAGGCATCTTCCAATGCGTCAATCAGGTCCTGGCACGTGCCCGGCGTCACTTCGAAGGTGGTGATAACCGTCTGCACGTCGTTGGATTTTGCTATCGTCGGCATGAGATCCTCCCTGGCATCCTCTCTTTCAGACTATGGCACCTGACTTGAAAGTCGACAGAATTTCGCTCTACCCTGGGTGGAGTTAGCCGCTCTGGGAGGATCCGCCTGTGCGTCACGCCATCGCGATTGCCCTGTGTTTGCGGCTGTTGATCTGCGCGCCGGTCGCGCAGGCCGGGGCCTGGCTGGAACCCGACGGCGGCGGGTTCCTGTCCAGCAGCCTGCGGGCCCGCCCGACGGGAGGCGAGATCGGGGCATATGCGGCCTATGGGGTGACGCCGAACCTGACCTTCGGGATCGACATCAACCGCAGCGAGGACGCCGGATTTCCCGCCGCCCATGCGCTGGTCTTTGCCCGCCTGCCCCTGCGCCAGCGCGACGAGGGTTGGCAACTGGCGCTGGAACTGGGCGCGGGAGTGGCGCGCACGGGCGCGGAGTGGGCCGGCATGCAACGGGTCACCCTGTCCGCCGGGCGCGGGCTGGACTGGTCCGCCGGTGGCGGCTGGGTCTCGGTGGATCTGTCGCGGGAATGGCGGCAGGGCGGCGCCCAACGCGCCTGGAAGCTTGACGGCACGCTCGGGTTCCATCGCGCGCAGGGCCCCGCACCGATGATCCAGCTGGAACTCTACCAGCCGGATGATAGCGAGATGATCCAGAAGCTGTTGCCGGCCCTCCGCTGGCAGTTGTCGGAGAACCGCGACCTGGTCGCCGGGCTGGAATGGCGGTCCTTCGGCGATGCCCGGCTTGGCCTCAAGCTGGAACTGTGGCACAGGTTCTGAGCCCTGCCAGCACCACCCTGCCCGCCCGGCCAGTCCCCACGCACCGGAGCCAGACATGACAGACCGCCCTCCCGCCTCGCCGATCCGCCCCACTGATGACGAAGCGCGCAGCCTCGCATCAGATCTGATGCAGAACGCGACATTTGCCGCCTTGGCCACGCTCAGCGCGGTAGGCCACCCGGTGCAGAGCCGCGTGGCCTTTGCGCTGGATGCTGGGGGGCGGCCGATCTCTCTGGTGTCCACCCTGGCGCAACACACGCAGGCGATCGCCGCGCGCCCGCAGGTGTCGCTCCTGATCGGGGAGCCCGGCGACAAGGGCGATCCGCTCACGCATCCGCGCCTGACGCTCAATGGACGCGCCGAGATCCTGCCCAACGCCTGCCCCGCGCATGAGGAGATGGCCGCGCAGTATCTGCGCCGCCACCCCAAGGCCAAGCTCTACATCGGCTTTGCCGATTTCCACTTCGTGCGGTTCCAGATTGATGAGGCCTTTTTGAACGGCGGTTTTGGCAAGGCCTATGTACTCACCCCCGCCGATCTGGGCCTGAGCGCCTAGCGGTCGATGCGGATCAGCGCCCGCACGGTGCCGCGCACGGCCTGTTCCCAGACGATGTCGATCTCGTCATTGTTGCTGCCTTCCTGCGTGCGCACATAGTGGCCGGGATACACCACCGCGCCGCTGCTGCCGCGCAGTGATCCCTCAACGATCACCGCATCCACCGCGCGGCTGTATCCCTGAAACGGCAGCGTGCCGCCGGTGGGTATGGTCCAGGTGCTGGCAGCGGTGTTCTGGTCAAACTCCACCCGCAGCGGATTGCGGCACTGGGTGCTGACGTTGTGAAAGCTGTTGGCGTCAAAGAACACGTCCTTTGCGCGCGAAAAATCGAGAGTGGCAAAGCTGGTATCGACCCGCTCGGCCCGGTCGATGGTGCCGTTGATCGATCGGAACTTGTTCCCGGTCACCGATACCCCATTGAGGAAATGCCCGCTGCCGTAAGGCTTTATCACGATATAGCTGAACCAGCTCGCCACATCACCGCTGAGGAACACATTGTCGGTGATCGACATGGCCGCAAAGGAGAACCCGCCGGTGAAATCGGGGTTTGCGTCATATTCGTTGGTCCACTCGATAAAGCAGTTGTCGATGTAGTTTTCCGAAATCGTGTGCGAGGCATAGGTATCCGTCACCACGATCCCGGCGGTGCGAATGCCGCCTGCAACACTGTCACCCTGAAAGAAGTGGTTGCCGGTGACCGTGTGGTTCGACCCGGCCATCACCGCCCAATGCAGGAACCGCGTGGCGCGGTTGTGGCGCAGCTTCACATCGTTGGAGTTCACGTTGAGCGCAATACTCTCGCGCTCCGCCACATCCATGGCGTCCTCGTCCGACAGGAACTGGCAATTGTCCACCAGCATGCCCTGACAGCCGCTGCCGATCGAGGTGATCCCGCGCGCCTTGGGGCGGGTGAAAAAACAGTCGTGCAGCGCAAAGACGGTGCCTGCGGGCGCCAGACGCAGCGCGCTGGCGACGCCGTTGCACTGAAATTCCACGCCGGAGATGCCGAACTTTTTCAGCGCCGAGAAGCCGGAGAAATCCAGCATGTATTTGAACGCGGTGAAGGTGAAATTCTGCGTCCCTTCTGCGTCATACAAGGGCTGGCTCAGGGTCAGCTCGGTCGCGCCGACGTTCTTTGCGGTGACATAGACCTCGCGCCCGACCCCAGCGCCCTCGACCAGCGCGCCCACCGGAATGGCCGAGATATTGGCCACATTGGTCAGTTTCTTCTTGTCAGAGCTGTCATAGGTCGCCTGCGCGGTGACCACGTCATGATCCCAACTCGCGCCCGCCTGCGCCGTGAACTGGCCGTTGCGGATATAGCGGCGGGTGGCGTAGCTGGTGCGATTTGGCACCGCCGCCTGCATGTCGATGGGGCCGCTGACGGCGATGCTGCGCCCGCCGAGATCAAGGCTTTCGTGATCGACACTGTTCAACAGCGCCTGAAACGCCTTCTTGAAGGCCAGTTCCTCATCCCCAAACGCCGCCGCATAGGTCGGATAATCATAGCTCTTGGTCAGCAGGAGCATGGCGCTGTCGGGCATCGACAACGTGCCCTCAAAGATCACATCATGATTGAGCGACAGCGTGTTGTTGATCCGAAATTCGCCCTCGGGCACCAGAATGCGACGGCCATTGGCGGCGTCATCCGCCGCCTCGAACGCGGCGTGGCAATTGGTGGTGCCATCGCCCACGGCGCCAAAATCGGTCACATCCACCACGCTCAGCATATCGCGCAAAAAGACGCTGGTGATGTCCTCGATCACGATGTCGTCGACGCGGATCACACCACCATTGGCCCCGGTCAGGTTCAACCCGAGGTGCCCGTAGGCGGCGTCCAACCCCCAGGGCATATCGACCCCGGAGCGGCTGCCGGTGCCGACGATGGCCTGCACCTCGACCACCTCGCCATAGGCGCTGAGTGTGGTTCCGGGGCCGCTCTCGATCACGCCGGAGACATGGGAGTTGTTGGCCGCCCCGGCCCAGCCCGCGATGCGCACGGTGGGAAAAGCGCCGCTCATGGCTTTGACGCGGGCGGTGACCCGCAGGTAGCAGCCCGGCAGGATCGGCGTTTCGCCCATGTACCGCAGCCGCTGGGTGCTGTCGGTCTTTTGCAGCTCCAGACAGCCGCCAAAATCCGCGTCGCCCGCAACCACGGCGGCATTTGCCGCCCCGTCATAGGTGTCGGAGCCGGGTGTGCCATTGCCGCTCGACCAGACGTCCAGACCGTCGGTAAACGCGGGCGGCATCAGTTGCAGACCGTCGGTGATTGCCTTGTTCATGAAAAACCCTTTCCTGTTCCACCACGCCGGGATTGGGAAAGGGTTCTATCAGGTCGGATTTAAATCCCGCTCAGGACGGCGTGCGCCGGACCCGCAACACCGGCGGCCGCGCAGGCCGGTTCAGACGTTTGCACCGGGTGCCTTCAGAAGCTGCACCGCGTTGATTTTCCACCCTGTTTCGGTCTCGACCATCTGGTAATCCAGCATGTGGATACTGCCATCTGCATCGGTCACCATGACCCGTTGCCACAGGTTGCCGGCGACCTCGCGCAGCTCCAGATAGCGCACCTCGGCGGGGCGCCAGACCATCGGATAGCCCTGCTCCACCATGGTGGCAAAGCGCTCCGGCGTGCCAAAGAGCTGGCGGATGCCCGGCGATGCAAACCCAAAGGCGGCCTGCGCGTCATCGGACAGGAAGGCCGCGATCTGCGCGTCAATCACGCTGGTGATCGGCTCTTTCTGTGCCTGCGCCACCGCGCCCCAGCTTGCCCATGTGATCCCCGCCGCCAGTGCTATCGCCATGCCCGTACGCATTGCGTTCCCTCCCGAACAGATCCTGTCCTAAGGGGACCTAGCGTGGCAGCCCGCACAGTCAAAACGCGCCCCGCCCAGCGCAGTGCGGTCAGGCGGCGAAATCGCAGGCGGAACAGGCGCCAAAGGGCTTTTGCCGCATCAGCTTGGTCATGACCGAACCAAGCGCCGCGATCACCTCAAGCACCGGGGTCACGGGCGGCGGCGGCATCTGGGTGCTCATCGACGCCATCAGGCCCGGACCGGAGGATTTGGTGACACGCCCGCCTTCCAGCACGTCCTGGACCTCCGGCAGCATCTCGAACTGGCTTTGCAATTCGGCGGCCGGCAGCGGCACGGCAATGCGTTTCTTGGCCCAATGGGTGTACATCGCATTGATCCGTGACTGGCCCGCCGGGGTCAGCGCATCCTCGCCAAAGGCCTCGTGGATGACATCCAGATCGGCCATCTCTGCCGCCAGCGCCATCAGGATCGGCAGCGGTGTCTTGGTGCGCGGCACCGGAAAGCTCTGAAGCGCCTTGTACTGGCTCTTGAGCTGCTCGATGAAGGCAGGCGTCAGCGGCGGCTTGTTCAGCGCCGCGGTGCTGCTGGCCAGCCCCGCCAGCTGGGTCGCCAGTTTCAACTGCGCCGGGGGCAGGCCAAAAGCGGGAAGCCGCATCTTTGGCAGACGGGAGGCAAATTGCAGCGTCGCGTTCTGCTTGGCGAGGCTGGTGCCGCCATCGCCCAGCGCGGCGCTTTCGTTCAGCTCCATCTCCATCACCTCGAAGGGGCAGAGCCCCTGCGCCCGCAGCGCCAGCGTCATATGGGCGCCAAGGGCAAGGTGCTGATAGCTCGGCTGGGGCATCTGCGGCGGCAGCGAGCGGGTCTGCGCCATCACGTTTTCCTCAAGGCTGAGGATCGCCTGCGTCAGTTCCTCCTTGAGCGCCTCGAGGTCGTCCAGCGGGAACAGTGCCGCGGGCACCGCCAGCCGCGCTGCCAGGGCCAGCACCGGCCCGCCGCCGGACGGCAGATCGCTGGGCAGCGTGCCATTCGGCGCCTGCGCCACGATATTGGCCGCCATCCAGTTCTGGTCCTGCGGCAGCATTTCGGCCAGGTTCAGATCGGTGCGCGCGCTGAGGTTGGCGTTCAGCTTCATCAGCTTGAGCATATTGGACAGCTGCGGCGGCGGCGCATCCACCCGCAGGCTGTCCCGCGTGGTCGATGGCAGCGCCATCGGCAGTTCCAGATCCTTGCAGAAACAGACCATGCAGGGGGCTCAGCCGCCGATGATCACGGTCGGCGCCCCGACGCTGACCATGCCGCCATGGGCACAGGTGTCGATGACGATGCGCACCGCGGGCTTGCCACCGACCAGCACGGTCGAGGAGCCTTTGGCCAGCGTGTCGGGCGGGCCGACGCAGACCGCCATGTCGCCCATCACCGCCTGCGGCAATCCGCAGGTCAGCACCGTCGGCACACAGGGACCGGAGACCGGCCCGCCCACATGCGGAATGGGCGGCACGCCGGGCGTCACCATGGGGCAGACATGCATATCCGAGAGTCGCGCCGCTGGCATCATAATGAAGTCCTCCGAAATAACCTTGGGTAGAAGATAAACACCTCAACGGCCAAAAAGAAGTGATCCGTCGCAGAAGTTTTTTGAAAAACCCGCCGGTGGAGACAAAACAGGCGCCCGTCGGGGCGCCTGCTGCAAGGTCACATAGACAAAATCGGCTGTCAGACCAGCTCGCCCGCCAAGGCGCTCTCGATCAGCGCGATGCTGTCCTCAACGCCATAAAGCGCGATGAAGCCGCCAAATCGCGGACCCTGGCTCGCGCCCAAGAGCACCTCGTAGATCGCCGAGAACCACGCACGAAGGGGCTCGAACCCGTGGATCTTGCCAATGGCAAAGACCACGGACTGCAGGAACTCGTCGTCGGCAAAATTGGCTTCGGGCAGCGGATCATCGTTGCCGACCAGCTCGTTTTTCTTGGCGATGGCCGCCAGTGCCGCCTCTGGCGAACGCAGCGCATCGGCCAGATCCGTGAGGGCTGCGCGCTCCTGATCGGTGGGCAGGCGGTAGGTTTTTGCGGGCTTCACGAAGTCATTGAAATAGCGCACTGCGTGGCCTGCGGCCTGATCCATGCCGGGATGGGTCTCGGCGGTGGCGTCGGGCGCGTATTTGTTGATGAAGCCCCAGAGGGTTTCCTTGTCCTCGGCGTTGGATACGCTGGCGATGTTCAACAGCATCGAGAACGGCACCACCATATCCGACTGCGGGACATTGCCGCCGTGGATGTGCCAGACCGGGTTGTTCAGCTGCGCCTTCAGGTCCTGACCGTGATAAGCCCGCAATTGCTGGTGATATTCATCCACCGCCTTGGGGATCACGTCAAAATGCATCCGCTTGGCGGTCTTGGGCTTTTGATACATGAAATACGCAAGGCTCTCGGTCGAGGCGTAGGTCAGCCACTCGTCGATGGAGACGCCGTTGCCGGAGGTCTTGGAGATCTTCTGGCCGTTTTCATCGAGGAACAATTCATAGGTGAAATGCTCCGGCGCGCGCTGGCCCAGCACCCGGCAGATGCCGTCATAGATCGGTGTATTGGTGGAGTGGTCCTTGCCGTACATCTCAAAATCGACGCCAAGCGCGGCCCAGCGTGCGCCAAAGTCAGGCTTCCACTGCAATTTCACATTGCCGCCGGTCACCGGCAGGGTCCATTCGCGACCGTCCTCATCATCAAAGGTGATGGTGTAGGTCTCGGCGCAGACTTTCTTCATCGGCACATAGAGCACGCGGCCGGTGTCCGGGTGGATCGGCAGGAAGATGGAATAGGTCTGGCGGCGTTCCTCGCGCAGCGACTTCAGCATGATCGCCATGATGTCGTCGTATTTTTCAACCGCGCGCTTCAGCACCTCGTCGAACTGGCCGGAGCCGTAGAACTCGGTCGCGGAATAAAACTCATACTCGAACCCGAAGGTGTCGAGGAAGCGGCGCAGCATGGCGTTGTTGTGATGGCCAAAGCTCTCATGCGTCCCAAACGGGTCCGGCACCGAAGTAAGCGGCTTTTGCAGATGTTCGGTCAGGCTCTCGGAATTGGGCACGTTGCCCGGCACCTTGCGCATGCCGTCGAGGTCATCGGAAAAGCAGATCAGCTTGGTCGGAATATCGGAGATCACCTCGAAGGCGGTCTTGATCATGGTGGTGCGGGCCACCTCGCCGAAGGTGCCGATATGGGGCAGACCGGAGGGGCCGTAGCCGGTCTCGAACAGGACGAAGCCCTTCTCCGGCGCGCCCTTGGCGTAACGTTTGAGAACACGGCGTGCTTCTTCAAACGGCCAGGCTTTGCTCTTCAGAGCTTCTTCGCGCAGATCAGACATTGAGGGACTCCATCGGTGTCTGTGAGGTCAGCCCGCCACCCCATGTGGCAGGACGCACCCCCTTATGAGAGAGGCAGCGCCAGAGTCAACAAGCCCTGCCCGTCACGCGGCGGTTTTGCCGCCTGCACTGGCCATATGTCATCCGCCGTTGCCATCCCCCGACAAATCTGTACACCACTCCCCTGATGAGAAACGCGTTTCCCTTCTTGCGCCCGGGCATGACGGTGGGCCTGTTGGGTGGATCCTTTGATCCGCCCCATCACGGGCATGTGCAGATTTCGCTTGCGGCGCTCAAGCGGTTCAACCTCGATCAGCTGTGGTGGCTGGTCACCCCCGGCAATCCGCTCAAGGAAAACCCGCCCGCCTCGATGGCGCGGCGGATGGGGGCGGCGCGCGAACTCATGCACCATCCCCGCGTGCGGATTTCCGACATCGAAGCCCGGCTGGGCACGCGCTACACCGCCGAAACCCTGCGCCACCTGCGCAAGACCTACCCGCATGTGCGCTTTGTCTGGTTGATGGGTGCCGACAACCTGGCCCATTTCCACCGCTGGAAGGACTGGCGCAATATCCTCGACACGGTGCCGGTGGGGGTGCTGGCGCGCCCCGGCGAACGGATCTCCGCACGTCTGTCGCCTGCCGCACGCAGCTATCGGGCAGATCGCATTCCCGCATCGCAGAGCCAACGGCTGGCCCGGGCCGACGCCCCGGCCTGGTGTTTTGTCAATGTCCCGATGGTGGATGCCTCCTCGACCGAGATCCGCCGCCGGGGAGACTGGTCCGACTGACGCCCGCGCCACGGCCCCCGGGGCATTGCACGCAGGCGTCACAAAAACTTCTTTGACATATTACCCTCAAAGCATTTGCCGAATGGCAGGGAATTTGATTCAAAATACGCAACATGATCTCACGTCGCCGTTTCATAACCACCGCCCTTGCCACGCTTGGCTCCAGCTCCGCGCTTGCCAATGCCCCCAGCTACACCCCGCGCCCCCGGATGCGCGGCCTCAACCCGCTGAGCCCCGGGCGCGACGGGCTGGAGGCGATCCTCAAAAACGCCGGCCTTTCGGGCGAGGTGGTCTGCGCCGTTGCCGATGCCCGGAACGGTCAGGTGCTGGAAAGCGCCGACGGTGACCGCGGGCTGCCACCGGCAAGCGTCGCCAAGGTGGTCACGGCGCTCTATGCCCTCGATACGCTGGGCGCCGGCCACAGGTTCCGCACCCGGCTGATTGCAACCGGCCCGGTGCAGAACGGCGTCTTGCAGGGCGATCTGGTGCTGGTGGGCGGCGGTGATCCGACCCTCAGCACTGACGGGCTGGCCGACCTCGCCGCAGGCATGAAGGCCGCGGGCCTGCGTCAGGTCTCGGGGCGGTTTCTGGTCTGGGACGGCATGCTGCCCTTCGTCAAATCCATCGACCCCGGTCAACCGGATCATGTGGGCTACAGCCCCGCCGTCAGCGGCATTGCCCTCAACTTCAATCGCGTCCATTTCGAATGGAAACGTGCCGGCGGCAGCTGGGCCGTCAGCATGGACGCCCGCACCCAGAAATACCGCCCGGAGGTGTTCACCTCCAAGATGGCCGTGGTGCGGCGGGATCTGCCGGTCTACACCTATCAGGACAAATCCGGCGTCGATCACTGGACGGTGGCCAGCGGCGCGCTTGGCAATGGCGGGGCGCGCTGGTTGCCGGTGCGCAATCCCGCGCTCTATGCCGGCGACGTGTTCCAGACCCTCGCCCGCGCCCATGGCATCGCCCTGCCCAACCCCAGGCAGGTGGCACGGATGCCCTCCGGCAGCCTGATCGCCCAGCATCAGAGCGACCCGCTGCCGGTGCTGCTGAAGGGCATGCTGAAGTATTCCAACAACCTGATGGCCGAGATGATCGGCATGAGCGCAAGCCTGCAACGGGACGGGCGACCGGGCTCGCTTGCGGCCTCAGGGCGCAGCATGAGCAGCTGGGCCACCGCGAACCTCGGCATGCAGTCCTGTCGTCTGGTGGATCATTCCGGCCTCGGCGATCAGTCGCGGCTCAGCGCCAATGACATGCTGCGCGCACTGGTCCTGGCCCATCGCGACGGGGCGCTGAAACCGCTGCTGAAACGGATCTACCTCCAGGACGCCAAGGGGCGCCCGATGAAGACCCATCCGGTGCAGATCGCCGCCAAGACCGGCACCCTGAATTTCGTCTCCGGGCTGGGCGGGTTTGTCACCGCCGAGGACGGGCGCGAGTTGGCGTTTGCGATTTTCTCCGCCGATCTGTCGGCGCGCTCCCGCATCAGCCGTGCAGAACGCGAACGTCCGGCGGGCGGGCGCAGCTGGAACCGGCGCGCCAAACGGTTGCAGCAGGCATTGCTGGCGCGCTGGGGGCAGGTTTACGGCAGTTGACCGCCCCCAGCGGCCCCAATCTCGGCGCCCGCACCCCCGGATAAGACCAGTTTGCCGGTTTCCGGGGCAGACCACCCCTCCGGATAAGCCCAGAATCCAGTTTTGGTGGGGCCAGTGCACTCGTGACAGTTGTCAGCGAGGACATGGATCGTAACCATTTGCGAAGGTCCGCATAAAAATTCGCAAAGAAAGCGACCTCCCACATACGCGACACACTCGCGAACCGGTTCAACACGGAGGAACCCCATGTCTCTTAAGACCAAACTCAGCGCCACATCCGCCGCGCTCGCCCTGATGCTGGGCTCGGCTGCTGCCGCAGAGGACATCACCGTCGCCTATTTCCTCGAATGGCCGATGCCGTTCCAATACGCCAAAGCCATGGGCACCTATGAAGAGGAGCTGGGCGTCGGCATCAACTGGGTGTCCTTTGACACCGGCACCGCAATGTCGGCCGCGATGGCCTCCGGCGACGTCCAGATCGCCGTCAGCCAAGGCCTGCCCCCGTTTGTGGTTGCGGCCTCCGCCGGTCAGGATCTGGTGATCACCGACGTTGCCGTCAGCTATTCCGAGAATGACAACTGCGTGGTCGCCGACACGCTGGAGATCGATGCCTCCACGGCCAAGGAGCTGGAAGGCAAACGCGTCGGCGTTCCGATCGGCACCGCCGCGCATTTCGGCTTCCTGAAACAGATGGAGCATTTCGACGTCGATCTCTCGACCATGGAAATCGTCGACATGGCGCCGCCGGAAGGGGCCGCCGCCTTTGCCCAGGGCTCGCTCGACATGGTCTGTGGCTGGGGCGGCGCCCTGCGCCGCATGAAGGAACACGGCAACGTGCTGATGACGGGCGCAGAAAAAGAGGCTGCGGGCATTCTGGTGTTTGACGTGATTTCCGCCCCGTCGGATTTCGCCGCCGAAGAGGCCGAGCTGATGTCCGCCTTCCTGAAGGTGACAGCAGAGGCCAACGCCATGTGGAACGCCGGCACCAACAAGGACAAGATGCTCGAAGTGATCGCCAAGGACGCGGGCATGGATCTGGCGGATACCGAAGCCACCATCGCCACCTTCACCTTCCCGTCGACGGACGAGGCCCTGAGCGACAAATGGCTTGGTGGCGGCGTGCAGGAATTCATGATCGGCGTCGCTGGCGTCTTTGCCGAGGCGGGATCGATTCCGCAGGCGCTCGACACCTACGATTCTGCGGTCGACGCCAGCTTCCTTTCGGCGGTTGCCGAATAGACCGGGCGCGCATCGCCTTTGGGGCCGGCGTGCATCTGCGGATGCCACACCGGCCCACCCCATCCACACCTAACAGCAGGAGCAGCCCATGGACGGCCTCCATATCGACCGCCTGTCGATGCGATTTGACTTGCCCAACGGTTCGCACATCCAGGCGTTGAAAGATGTTTCCATCGAAATCGGCAAGGGCGAGATCATGTCCGTCCTTGGCCCCTCGGGCTGTGGCAAGACCACGCTTTTGAACATTGTCGCGGGCTTCCTTGCCCCCACCGAGGGCGCGGTGCGCATGAATGACCACGAGGTCAAGGGCCCTGCCCCGGAACGCGGCATGGTGTTCCAGCAGGGCGCCCTGTTCGAGTGGATGAGCGTGCGTGAAAATGTCGAATTCGGCCCGCGCATGAAGGGCATGCCGCCGGCGGGTCGCACCGAGATCTGCGATCAGTTGCTGGACACCGTCGGATTACAGGATTTCGGCGAAAAGGCGGTGTATGAGCTATCGGGCGGCATGCAGCAACGGGTGGCCCTGGCGCGCTGCCTGGCCAATGACCCGGATGTGATCCTGATGGACGAACCGCTGGGTGCACTCGATGCGCTCACCCGGGAGAAGATGCAGGCACTGGTGCTGAAGCTCTGGAAGGAAAGCGGCAAGACCGTGATCCTGATCACCCACTCGGTCGAAGAGGCGCTGCTGCTGGGCGAACGCCTTCTGGTGATGGCCCCCCGCCCCGGCCGTATCCACAAGGAGTACCGCCTGCCCTTTGCCGATCAGGGGGTGAACATGGACCTGCGCGAGGTGAAGAAACAGCCGGGCTTTGCCGAAACCCGGGACGAGATCCTGTCGATGATCTGGGAGATGGAAGAGGAAATCATGGGCCGGACGGAGAGCGCGGCATGACCGGCCTTCTGATCCTGCTGGCCTATGTGGCCCTGTTCACCGTCACCTATTTCATCGTCAACGCAATCCAGGAGCGCCGCCGTAACGGGGTCAATTTCACCAGCCTGAAGACGGTGACCTTCGGTGATGAAAGCGCGATCACCCCCAACCGGGCGGCCTCGGTGATCTCGATCCTGGTGATCTTCCTGATCTGGGGCGCGTTCACCGGCTCCAGGCTGGTGCCGGTGCATGTGCCGGGACCATTCCGGGGCGAGACCAGTTTCACCTACACGGCAACCGCCCCGGATGGCGAAACCGCCGAGGCCACCGTGCATGTGCGGGTGCATGACTTCGGCGCGGATGCCGAGCTGCCGGAGGTCACGCCGCGCAGCGGATTTGCCCAGGACGACGCCGACAAGGTCGCCGCCTGGCGCTCGGTGCTGATCAAGGCCGCCAACAACGATGGCGATGATGTCACCGTCACCGCGGTCGAGGGCCAGCCGCTGCAACCGGGGGACACGGTCTCGGTGCCCAACGGCACGGTCACCATGTCCCGCCGCGGCGCGCTGAACTTTGCCCCCGACAAGGGGTTTCAGATGGAGCCGATCTGGATGCCGAGCCCCGAAGCGGTGGTGGCGCGTTTCATCGAGATCGCCTCCGAGGGCTATCAGAACTTTACCCTCTGGGAGCACCTCGGCTGGTCGCTGCTGCGGGTTCTGGCGGGGTTCGCCCTCGGCGCGCTGGTGGGCATTCCGCTCGGCTACGCCATGGGGCTCAGCTCCTGGGTGCGCGGCTGGTTCGACCCGATCGTCGAGTTCATGCGCCCGGTGCCCCCCTTGGCGCTGATCCCGCTGGTCATCATCTGGTTCGGCATCTGGGAGTCGGGCAAGATCGTGCTGCTGTTCCTGGCCGCGCTCTGGATCATGACCATCGCCGCCCGGGCCGGCGTGTCCGGGGTTAACATCACCAAGGTGCACGCCGCCTATTCCCTCGGCGCGTCCAAGGCGCAGATCCTGCGGCATGTGATCGTGCCCAACTCGCTGCCGGAGATCTTCACCGGCGCGCGGGTGGCGATGGGCGTCTGCTGGGGCACCGTGGTGGCGGCAGAGCTTGTGGCGGCGCAAAAAGGCGCCGGCATGATGATTATCGCCGCCTCCAAGTTCCAGCTGACCGATATCGTCATCATGGGGATCATCCTGATCGGCGTCATCGGCTACGGCATCGACATCCTGATGCGCAAGGCCGAGGACATCCTGGTGCCGTGGAAAGGGCGCAGCTGATGCCGGACACCAGACAGCTACAGCATCAAGAAAGGGCGGTCCCGATGCGGGCCGCCCTTTGCAGTGATCCGGTCAGTGTCGCGACCAGAGATCTTTCCCCCTGCGCCGGGGCAGTTCCTAGACCATATGGCGCGCCCGCGAGCCGCGTTCGATGGCCGCCGCATGCAGGCGCTCCACGTTCAGCTCATAGCGGATCTCTTCCAAGAGGCGCAGCTCATTGTCGTTGAGCGTCCCATCCGCCGCCGCCACGTCGCAGGCCAGCGCATAGCAGGTCTCAAACAGGCGTTCGGGCAGAATATCGCAAACCAGGCCGAACAGCGCATCCAGCCCGTCCTCCTGTTCAAAGAGATCAAAGACGGTCCGCGACACCGCCGGAATGCGGTCGGCGTCATACTCGGCAAAGATCGGCAACATGTTGACCGCATTCTGGATCTTGACCAGCTCGGCGGTTCGGATGTCCTCGTCCGACGCCGACACCGCCACCATCACCGCCACGAGGCAGTCCTGCGGGGTCAGCAACTGGATGGTCTCTTCTGTCATCTGGAGCGTCCTTTGTCTGTCGTCCGTGCGGGAACCATATGGACCCGCCGCGCCGCGTTCAACGACGAAACCCGCCGCCGGAGGATTTCCGCGTGCCAAAGGCAGCGACGCCCCAACTGCAGCCATGAGAATTGCTTATAGCAGCCCCAAGCGTTTCGTCACAGTTCTGGGCCGGTAGGCGTAGCCGCCCGGCCCGCGCCTGACCTTCCCCCCGGGAAGGCGCTTTCGCACCTCCCCAAGGTCAGGCACGGGCCTTATGTTTCTACTGTCATAGAAAAAGAAGGTAAGCTTTCGGGTGGACTTGAAGGCCCCCCATCAAATGTCGTTCCGAGTAGGTACCTCACCGCCGCATTCACATTTTCAACAGCTTCGGGTGCAACGGCAAGGCCTCCCAAAATAGTTGAAACGATAACAAGCGCTCCAATTATTTTTCTCCACGAAGGATCGTCTTTGACAAGTTCGGCTTGCGCGGACAAAAGGTATTCTTCGATCCTCTCACGATCGTCGCTATTCAAACGACTGTCGTTGGAAATCAGAAATATTGCACGTTCGACATGATTGCCGATAACTGTCAAATCAACACCGGACGGTTTGAGCACCTCTCGATTCTCTTCCAACCGTCGCCAGAAGTATTTTTCTGCTAAACTTACCAATGAAAGCAACCTGTCCAAATCAACGATGATCTTGCGAAGCGGAACACCCTCGTCGTTATCCAAAATTCGTTCGCGTCGAATATTGAGATATCTAAAAATAGCTTGAATTGCGGTAGGGAGGACTATGCTCGGGTGCTTGCTATGTTTCTCAAGCTCGATTGATACGCTGAATTCAGCCGCCCGGTGATACAGTGGGCTATTATCAAGAAGCTCCGAAACTTTCTGAAATATCTCTGGAGCAGCATAGCGCACGGAACTTTGGAAATCTGACAATCTAGTCTCAATAGTCCTCAGGAGCGCAAGCGCTTCATCTGCTCCCACTATCCGATTGACAAGGCCCAACCCCCACAATTCGATTTCTGGCTGTTTTATAGCAACTTCAAAAAGGAAGATCCGAACTTTCTTCAGATCTTCCTCCAGTTGTCTAACCTGATGCCAATCCATCAAGCCTCACCGCACAAACTTCTTGTGCTTCAGGCGCTTGGGCTCCAGTGCGTCCGGACCCAGACGGCGTTTCTTGTCTTCTTCGTAGTCCTCGAAGTTGCCCTCGAACCACTCCACATGCGCGTCGCCTTCAAAGGCGAGGATGTGGGTACAGATCCGGTCGAGGAAGAAACGGTCGTGCGAGATCACCACCGCGCAGCCGGCAAAATCGACCAGCGCATCCTCAAGCGCGCGCAGGGTTTCCACGTCAAGGTCGTTGGTCGGCTCATCGAGCAGCAGCACGTTGCCGCCTTCCTTGAGCAGGCGCGCCATGTGGACGCGGTTGCGCTCCCCCCCAGAGAGGAGGTTCAGCTTCTTCTGCTGGTCGCCACCCTTGAAGTTGAACGAGGAACAATAGGCGCGCGAATTGACCTGCGCATCGCCCAGCTCAATGATCTCGGCGCCACCGGAAATCGCTTCCCAGACGGTATCGTTGTCGTTGAGGTCATCGCGAGACTGGTCAACATAAGAGAGCTTCACCGTGTCGCCATAGGTGACAGAGCCCTCATCGGGCTGCTCCTGGCCGGTGAGCATCCGGAACAGCGTCGATTTACCGGCGCCGTTGGGGCCGATCACGCCGACGATGCCACCGGGCGGCAGCGAGAAGGACAGCCCTTCGACCAGCTGCTTGTCGCCGTAGTGTTTGGCGAGGTTTTCGACCTCGATCACCTTGCCGCCAAGGCGCGGGCCATTGGGGATGACGATCTGGGCGCGGCCGACCTTTTCCCGCTCGGAGGTGCTGGCCATCTCGTTATAGGCCGCAATCCGCGCCTTGGATTTGGCCTGACGGGCCTTTTGACCCTGACGCATCCATTCGAGTTCGCGCTCCAGCGTTTTCTGCTTGGCCTTGTCCTCGCGAGCTTCCTGCTCCAGACGTTTGGCCTTTTGCTCCAGCCAGCTGGAATAGTTGCCCTCGTAGGGAATGCCGCGCCCCCGGTCGAGCTCCAAAATCCAGCCGGTGATGTCATCGAGGAAGTAACGGTCGTGGGTGACGCAGAGGATGGTGCCCTTGTAGTCGATCAGGTGCTGTTGCAGCCAGGCGATGGTTTCTGCGTCCAGGTGGTTGGTCGGTTCGTCGAGCAGCAGCATGTCGGGCGCTTCAAGCAGCAGTTTGCAGAGCGCCACGCGGCGTTTTTCACCGCCCGAGAGATCCTTGATCGCCGCATCATCCGGCGGGCAGCGCAGCGCCTCCATGGAGACGTCGACCTGACTGTCGAGATCCCAGAGGTTCTCGGAATCGATGGCGTCTTGCAGCGCGGTCATCTCTTCCATCAGCTCGTCGGAGTAGTTTTCCGCCATTTCCACCGCGATCTGGTTGAAGCGGTCGACCTTGGCCTTTTTCTCGGCCACGCCCAGCATCACGTTTTCACGCACGCTGAGGCTCTCGTCGAGCTGCGGCTCCTGCGGCAGGTAGCCAACCTTGGCGCCCTCGGCCGCCCAGGCCTCGCCGGTGAAGTCCTTGTCGAGGCCGGCCATGATCTTCATCAGGGTCGATTTACCGGCGCCATTGACGCCGACGACACCGATTTTCACGCCGGGCAGGAAGGACAGGTGAATGTTCTCAAAGCATTTCTTGCCACCCGGGTAGGTCTTGGAGACGCCCTGCATGTGGTAAACGTACTGGTAGGAGGCCATGGGATTGCTCCGTCATTAGGGGAATGAGGTTGGCAGAGGTGATAACCTGTGCGCCGGTCAGGAGCAATCGCTGCCATTCGATCACCGCCGGTCATTCTCTGCCGGTTTTGTCAGCATTCACAACCTAAGGTTTACCTGCCGCAAAAACTTCCATATTCTGACCATAATCCTCTGCCAATAATTCCCTGGGGAGAGACTCGGATCATCCCCGAGGGGATGACACCAGGAGGTGAACCATGATTGTGGCAGCAGTCTTGATTGCGATCATCACAAGTGGCGTACTGGCCGTCACAGCCGGGCTGGCCTTTGGCGCACCGGTCTGGCTCTGCCTGTTGATCTACATGCTGAGCGGCTGCGTTACCACCCTGCTGGTGACCGGGATCTTTGGTCTGTGCCAATGGGTGCGCGGCCCATCCGCTGCCCCCGAGCCCGAACCGGACGAGGCCGAAGCAGCGCTGGTTCACGTCTAGGCCGGGATATCCGGGGCAAACCGCGCTCCCATCTGCAAAATATTTGCGCTTTGGCGCCGGCGGTAGATATGTTAAAAATTTATTAAGCCGAAATTGGTAAGGCTTCTGTGCAGCCGAGGAGAAACACTGCAAGACCTTAACCGGATTGCGGTTTTCTCTGTTTCTGGACGCCAGATAGGGAGGACTTCGGTCAGATGGCCTTTTCGGGTTTCTTATTCGGGATGATTGCCGGGCTGGTCACCGCCGGCATTTCCTTTTTTGCGCTTTCCCTCCCGCTGTGGACTTGCCTCCTGATCTATTCCGGGGCGGGGGCCTTCGGGACCCTCAGCGTGATCTGCATTGGCTATGTGCTGCAGGATCACCGATCAGACTGCTCTCCCGCAGAAGACCAGAGAACCGTCGTCGGCTAAGCCGCACCACACCCGCCGCGGGCAGCGCAAAACGCTGCGATCTGGGCGCGGCGCGCATGCGGTCGCGCGCCAGAGTTGCACGCCCGACAGGGGCCGCAACATCAGCCATCTACGCCGGTGTCGGACGCGTTGATCCGTCCGATCAGGTCCAGCACCTTGGGCCCGAGTGCCGCAATGTTGACCGCCACCCCGCGCGCGTTTGGATGAATACCGTCGGCTTGCAGGAATTCAGCGATGCGGGAGGGATCCGCGTCCGTTTCTGACATGATGCCGGCAAAAGCCGAGGGATGCAGCACAACGTCATGCGCGGCGGCCAGCTCCGAATAGATGCGATCAAAGTCCTCTTTGTAGTCTGCGCCATAGTTCCCCGGGGCCTGCATCCCGATCAGCAGAACCTCTGCCCCGGCAGACCGTGACGCCGTGATGATCTGCGCCAGGTTGGCGCGGGTCTCCTGCGGCGGCAGCCCCCGCAACAGGTCATTGCCCCCCAGAAGCACGATCACCCCATCCGGGTCATCCGCCAGCGACCAGTCGATGCGCGCGGCTCCGCCGGTAGTGGTGTCGCCGGACACGCCTGCATTGCTCACGCTCACCGCATGCCCCTGATCGCGCAGCCACGCCTCGAGCTGTGGCACAAAACCATCCTCCTGCGCCAGCCCGTATCCCTGCACAAGACTGTCGCCAAAGGCGGTCAGCCGGATCGGCTCCGCCCAGACGAATGGCGTCAAAGCCAGGATCGTGGCGAAACTCGCTGCAATTTGCCTTAGAAACTTGCGCATGGCCTCGGACACTCCATATCCATTTGAGATCAAAAAGACAGGTAGCCCCGAATGAGCAACGACGCCCGCCCCGTTCTTACGCTTCAAGATGTGCATTTGTCGCTCAATGGCAATACCGGCCCGGTGCGTATCCTCGAAGAGATCACTCTGGATGTGGAGGCGGGCGAGACGCTGGCGCTGGTGGGGCCATCGGGGTCCGGGAAGTCCTCGCTCCTGATGGTGATGGGCGGGCTGGAGCAGGCAACCGGCGGCAGCGTGCGCGCCATGGGCGAGGATCTGACCCGGCTGAGTGAGGACGCCCTGGCCCGGTTCCGCCGCGCCCATATGGGGGTGGTGTTTCAGAGCTTTCACCTGATCCCGACGATGACAGCGCTGGAAAATGTGGCGACACCATTGGAACTGGCCGGCGCGCGTGACGCGTTTGACCGCGCCCGCGAGGAACTGAAGGCCGTGGGGCTGGGCCATCGCTGCGATCATATGCCCGCACAGATGTCCGGCGGCGAACAGCAGCGGGTGGCGCTGGCCCGTGCGGTGGTGACGCGGCCCGAGATCCTCTTGGCGGACGAACCCACGGGCAATCTCGATCAGGCCAATGGTGCACAGGTGATGGATCTGCTGTTTGATCTGCGTGACCGGCATGGCTCCACGCTGGTGATGGTGACGCATGCGCCTGAGCTGGCCGAGCGCTGCGACCGCACGGTGCATTTGCGCGATGGTCGCATCCTGACAAGCGCCCAGCGTGAGGCGGCGGAATGAGTGCTGAGACAGCGGCTCCGAGCCAGCTTCGCCTTGCGTGGCGTTTTGCCCTGCGCGAATTGCGCGGCGGCCTGCGCGGCTTTCGTCTGTTTCTTGCGTGCCTTGCGCTGGGGGTCGGTGTCATTGCCGCCATCGGCTCCATCCGGGCGTCGATCGAGGCGGGGCTCGCGCGCGAAGGCGCGAGTCTTTTGGGGGGCGATGCGGAACTGACATTCACCTATCGCTTTGCTTCCGAGGATGAATCCGCCTGGATGGAAGAGATCGCCCGTGATCGCTCCGAGGTGGTGGAGTTTCGCTCCATGGCCGTGGTGGGGGACGAACGCGCGCTGACCCAGGTAAAATCGGTGGACGCCGCCTACCCTCTGCGCGGCGAGGTCCGCCTGACCTCGGGCCAGCCCCTGCACGCGGCATTGGCTGAGGTCGATGGCCGCCCCGGCGCGGTGATGGAAAAGGTGCTGGCTGACCGGCTGGGCCTGAGCGCGGGCGACGGGTTTCGCCTTGGCACGCAGGAGTTCCGCCTGAGCGGCCTCCTCGCGTGGGAGCCGGATGCCGCCGGGTCCGGGTTTTCCATCGGGCCGCGCACATTGGTGCACACCGAGGCCTTGGCGCAATCGGGCCTTTTGGCACCGGGGACGCTCTATTCCACCAAATACCGCCTGACCCTCCCCCCCGAGGCGGACTTGCAGGCGATGGAACAGGACGCCCGCGCACGGTTTGAGGACAGCGGCATGCGCTGGCGCGATGCCCGCAACGGCGCGCCGGGAATTGCGCGTTTTGTCGAACGTCTGGGCGCGTTTCTGGTGCTGGTCGGCCTCTCTGGTCTGGCGGTCGGGGGCGTCGGGGTCTCGACGGCGGTACGCGCGTACCTCGCCACCAAGACAGAGACCATCGCCACCCTGCGCACCCTCGGGGCCGAACGGCGGGTGATCTTTCTGACCTATTTTCTGCAGATCGGTGTGCTGTCGCTGTGCGGGATTGCCCTCGGGTTGCTGCTCGGCGGGCTTGGCCCGCTATTGCTGGGGCCTTTGATCGCGGCACAACTGCCCTTTCCGGCGGTGTTCTCGGTCTATCCCGGCGCACTGGCGGAATCGGCACTTTACGGTGTTTTGACCGCATTGCTGTTCACCCTCTGGCCCCTGGCGCGTGCGGAACGCATTCGGGCGGCGGCGCTCTACCGGGATGCGGTGGGCGGGAAAATCCATTGGCCCGCGCCACGGTACATCGTCGCAACGCTTGCGACGATGGGCCTGCTGATCGCGGCTGCGGCGTTTTTTAGTGGCTCTCCCCGGCTGGCGCTCTGGACTGCGAGTGGGTTGATCGGCGCGCTCATCGTGCTGCTGATTGCCGGGGCCGCCATCGGCGCGCTGGCGCGGGTGGGCAATAGGGTGGCACGGGGGCGACCGGCCCTGCGCTGGGCGCTGGCGTCCATCTCGTCGACCCGCGAGGGCGCAATGCCGGCGGTTCTGGCGCTGGGGCTTGGCCTCACGGTGCTGGCCGCGATTGGCCAGATCGACGGCAACATGCGCCGCGCCATTGCGGGCAACCTGCCGGATGTGGCGCCGTCCTATTTCTTTGTCGATATTCAGCGCGACCAGATGCCCGCCTTTCTGGAGCGCGTCGAGGGGGACCCACAGGTCAGCAAGGTCGACAATGCGCCGATGCTGCGCGGCATCATCACCCGCATCAATGACCGCCCGGCCAAGGAAGTTGCGGGCGATCATTGGGTGATCCGGGGCGATCGCGGCGTGACCTATGCGGCTGCCAAACCCGCAAGCACCAAAGTGACCGCAGGCACATGGTGGCCCGAGGATTACAATGGCCCTCCGCAGATCTCCTTTGCCGCCGAAGAGGCCGAGGAAATGGGCCTGAAGCTCGGCGACACCATGACCATCAATGTGTTGGGCCGCGACATCACCGGCACCATCACCAGCTTCCGCGAGGTGGATTTTTCCAACGCGGGCATGGGGTTCATCCTGACCATGAACGAGGCCGCATTGCGCGGCGCGCCGCATAGCTATATCGCCAGCGTCTATGCCGAAGAGGAGGCCGAGGCGGCCATCCTGCGCGACGTGGCCCGCGCCATGCCCAATATCACCGCAATCCGGGTGCGGGACGCGATCAACCGCGTGTCCGAAATCCTCGGCCAGCTGGCCACCGCCACCGCCTATGGCGCGGCGGCGACCTTGTTCACGGGGTTTCTGGTTCTGTTGGGCACGGCGGCCGCGGCGGAACCTGCGCGGCGCTACGAGGCGGCGCTGTTGAAAACGCTGGGCGCGCCGCGCAGTCAGATCCTGCGCAGCTTTGCGCTGCGCTCGGCCCTGCTGGGCGCGGCGGCGGGAGGCGTGGCGCTGTTGGCGGGCATCCTTGGCGCATGGTCGGTGAGCCATTTTGTACTGGAGACCGACTATGTGGTGATCTGGCCCAATGCGCTTGGGGTGATCGGCGGCGGCATCTTGGTGACGCTCCTTGCCGGGCTGGCCTATGCGCTGCGCCCGCTGGCCGCCCGACCCGCACGGGTGCTGCGCGCGCGCGACTAGGGGCGCAGACCTCTAGGCGTGCGCGGCCACCGCTGGCCCCGGACAGGACACAGGTGCCAGAATGCGTTGCAGATCAAAGTTATCGCAGGTCAGGCTTTCCAATGTGACCCCGTCGAGCGCGCCATAAAAGGCCTCCCCCGCGCGGGTGAGCGCATCGCGCAGGCGGCAGGCATCCACCAGCGGGCAGGTGTTGTCGACATCGGCAAAGCACTCCACCATCGGCAGACCGCCCTCGACCTGCCGGAACACATCGCCAATGCAGATGTCGGTGGCGGAGCGGCTGAGCGCAAGCCCGCCATTGCGCCCGCGCTGAGTGTTCAAGAACCCAAGCTGGCTCAGCTGATTGACCACCTGCGCCAGATGGTTCTCCGAGATGTTGCAGCGCTCCGCGATTTCGGATTTTGTAACCAGGCGCCCCTCATTGAGGGCGCAATACATCAGCAGACGGACCGCGATATTGGTTCTCTTTGTGATACGCATGACAGGGGTCCTCTCCCATTGGGGATGATGGCCCACTGTTGCAAATCAGGACAAAAAGCGGTTTGACATACATCAAAGCTCGCTCAGAAAACGACAAGGCCCCATGACCCCGCATTTCTTCGGCTTCGGCAGCCTCGTGAACACCGCCACCCACATCTACGGCAACACCCGCCCCGCCCGGCTGGAGGGCTGGCGCCGCACCTGGGTGCAGACCCCGGACCGCCCATTGGCCTTTCTCAGCGTCCGCCCGGCGGCGGGTCACGTGATCGAAGGGCTGCTGGCTGCTGTGCCGAATGGCGACTGGGCCGCGCTCGACGAGCGGGAAACCGGCTACGTCCGGGTGGATGTGTCGGCCCAGGTGGCCCACGACATGATGCCCGCACCGCAGATCTCGCTCTATCAGGTGCCGGAGGACACGCAGGACAACACCGCCGGTCAGGCCATTCTGCTCAGCTATCTGGATGTGGTGCTGCGGGGGTATACGCAGGTCTTTGGCGAAGGCGGTGCGCGCGCCTTCATGGCGACGACCGATGGCTGGGACACGCCGATCCTCGATGATCGCGCCACCCCGCGCTATCCGCGCCATCAGGAGATGACCCCCGCAGAGCAGGCGTTTCACGACGGGCTGATTGCAGATGCAGGCGCACGGATCATGGCGGGCAGCGCATGATCTCGCGCAGCCTCCTGCTGCTGCGGCGCATCACGCGCCAGCTGTGGTTCCGGGTGGTTGCGATTTCGCTGTTCTCTCTGCTGGCACTGGCCCTTGCGCCGCTGCTGGCCCCTGTGCTGCCACAAGAATGGGAAGACCGCTTTGGCCGCGATGCGGTGCTGCCGGTGCTGACGATCCTGGCCTCCGGCATGCTGGCGGTAACGACGTTTTCGCTGAACGTCATGGTCAGCGCCTATCGCACGGCTTCCTCCATGGCGACGCCGCGGGTTTACCGGCTGCTGCTGGAAGACACAGTCACCCAGAGCGTGCTGGCGACCTTTACCGGCGGTTTTGTCTATTCCTTAAGCGCGATCATCCTGTTTCGGGCGAAGATCTATCCGCCGGGCGCTGCCTTTGTGGTCTTTGTGATGACGGTGCTGGTGGTGGTGCTGATCGTGATCGCCATTCTGCGCTGGATCGATCACCTGTCGGATCTGGGCAGCATGGATCACACGCTGCGCCTGATCGAGACCCGCACCCGCACCAGTCTTCGGGCCCGCAAGGACACGCCCTGCCTTGGCGGCTGTTGTGGCAAGACCGAGCCGCCGTCAGATGCACGTCCCATTGCCGCCGCCCGAAGCGGCTTTGTGCGCTTTGTCGACATGGCCGCGCTGAACACACGGGCCGAGGAAGCGGGCGCCACGCTCTATCTGACCCGCCTGCCCGGCGAATTTGTCTTGCGCGGTCGCCCCGTCGCGGTGGCTGAAGGGGCGGATGACGCCTTTTGTGACGCCGCAAGCGGCCTCATAGACATCGGCGATGTCCGCAGCTTCGAGCAGGATCCGACCTTTGGCCTGACCCTGCTGGCGGAAACCGCACAGCGCGCCCTGTCGCCGGGGATCAACGACCCCGGCACCGCGATCGAAGTCATGGGCCGCATCGAACGCCTGTTGTGGGAAACCCTGCCCGAAGACACCGAGACCGCCAGGGCGGACGCAAGGTTTCCGCAGATCCACCTGCCGCCGGTCACCGCCGCATCGCTGCTGAAGGCAAGCTTTCCGCCCATCGCCCGCTGCGCCGAGGATGCTGCACCGGAGGTCATGGACTGGATGGAGTCCGCCCTTAAGACGCTGGAGCATCACCCCAATGACGCGATGACCCGGGCCGCCGGAGAGATGCGCCGCGGCTATTTTGGCGCGGCATAGCCCATAAAAAACGGGCAGAGCCTGTGCCCTGCCCGGTCTTATCCGTCGGTGTTTCCCGGTTCAGTCGCGCGCGCGCACGGTCTGCATCAAGGCCAGCAGCGCCGACATGTCGGGACCGCGTTCCATGCCGGTCACGGCCTTGCGCAGCGGCATGAACAGACTTTTGCCCTTGCGGCCGGTCTTTTCCTTCACGGCGGCGGTCCATTTGCCCCAGCTCTCGCTGTCATAGGGGCCTTCGGGCAGCAGGGTCATCGCCTCGGCGATAAATTCCTTGTCCTCGTCGGCGATCAGCGGCTCCGCCCCGTCGCGGCACAGGCTCCACCAGCCCTCAAGATCCTTGAGCGTGGTGATGTTTTCCTTTGCGACCGCCCAGAAGGCCTCCTGCTTGTCCGCTGGCACCCCGATGGCATCCAGCTCTGCCTTGACGGTCTCCACCGGCAGGGTTTGCAGGTAGCGCGCGGTCAGCGGGTAGAGGTCTTCGGCATCGAACTTGGTCGGAGCAGAGCCGAACCGGTTGATGTCAAACCCCTCGATCAGCTCTGCCATATCGGTGCGCAATTCCACCGGATCAGAGGACCCCAGACGCGCCATCAACGACAAAAGCGCCATCGGCTTCACACCCGCTTCGCGCAGATCGCGCAGCGCCAGCGTGCCGAGACGTTTCGAGAGCGCCTCCCCTTGCGGGCCGGTCAGGAGCGAGTGGTGCGCAAACTCGGGATGGCCAAAGCCCAGCGCCGCCATGATCTGGATCTGGGTCGCGGTATTGGTCACATGGTCAGAGCCGCGCACCACATGGGTGACGCCCATATCGGTGTCATCCACCACCGAGGCGATGGTATAAAGCACCTGCCCGTCACCGCGGATCAGCACCGGGTCCGAGACAGACGCCGCATCAATTGAGATGTCGCCAAGAATGCCGTCGGTCCATTCGATGCGCTCGTGGTCGAGCTTGAAGCGCCACACACCATTGCCACGCTCGGCGCGCAGGGCGTCTTTTTCCGCATCCGACAGCGCCAGTGCGGCGCGGTCATAGACCGGCGGCTTGCCCATGTTGAGCTGTTTCTTGCGCTTGAGGTCGAGTTCGGTCGGGGTCTCGAAGGCCTCGTAGAACCGGTTGATCTCGCGCAGCTTGTCGGCGGCCTCGGCATAACGGTCGAGCCGCTCGGACTGGCGTTCGACCTTGTCCCAGGTGAGGCCGAGCCATTCGAGATCCTGCTTGATCGCGTCGACATATTCCTCGCGCGAGCGCTCGGGATCGGTGTCGTCGATGCGCAGGATGAAGGTGCCGCCAGCCTTGCGGGCGATCAGATAGTTCATCAAGGCGGTGCGCAGGTTGCCCACGTGGATATAGCCGGTGGGCGACGGCGCAAAACGGGTGGTGGTCATCGCATATCTCCTGTTGGGGTTGCTCTGTCACAGGCGCGCGGAATTGTCCAGTTTTCGCGTCTCTCTCGCCGCCAAGAGCGCCCCTGTCGGGGCGCGGCCTCCGGCGGGGATATTTGGGAGAAGTTGAAGGCGGTGTGGTGCTCCCACGCATTCGTGATCGGGCTTCGGGGGACTTTGCGGGCTGGCGCGCTAGGCTTGGATCATATCAATCAACAAGGAGACCAAGAGGATGACAGTAAAGCTATCCCGCCGTGCCGCGCTGGCCGGTGCCGCCGCCGCCCCGATTGCCGCCAGTGTTGCTGCGCCCGTGAAGGCCGCTGGCGAGGGGGGTGCCATGAAACCCTTGCATGCCCGAGCCTTCAAGGTTGGCGATTATACCGTGCACAGCCTGCTGGCGGGCAGCACCGGGCGCGATGGGGTGAAAGATATCTTTGGCGGCGGGGCCTCGGATGAGGCGTTTGCAGAGGTCGCTCAGGAGAATTTCATCTCCGACACCAGCGCGCAGTTCTATTTTACCCCGACGCTGGTTGATACGGGGTCAGAGAAAATCCTGTTTGATACCGGCCTCAACGCGGGCGGCATCACCTCGGCGCTGGCGGATGCGGGTGTGACCCCCGACGAGATCGATGTGGTGGTGCTGACTCATATGCATGGCGACCACATCGGCGGCATGACCGACGACAGCGGCGCGGCCACCTTTGCCAATGCGCGCTATGTGACGGCGGCGGCGGAATACGACCACTGGACCGGGCTGCCTGAGGGCAATGGCGGCGCGGATCGGGTGCGGGCCAAGGTAACTCCGCAGGCCGAGAAGATGAGTTTTATCGAGGATGGCGGCGCCGTGGCCTCGGGCGTGACCGGCATGGCGGCCTTTGGGCATACGCCGGGGCATATGGTCTACATGATCGAGAGCGGCGGGCAGAAGCTGCTGCTGACGGCGGATCTGGCCAATCACTATGTGTTCCCCTTTGCCCATCCCGAATGGCAGACCAGCTTTGACACCGACAAGGATGCGGCCTCGGCAACGCGGCGGCGGGTGCTCTCAATGCTGGCGGACAGCCGCACGCCGATGATCGGCTACCATATGCCGTTCCCGGCTGCGGGCTATGTGGAGACGCGGGGCGACGGGTTCAGGTTTGTCCCGGTCAGCTATCAGATGATGGGGTAAGACCCGAAGCGGCTCAGGCGGAAGGGGCGCGGGTCCACAATGGGCGCGTCCCCCGTCACCAGATCCGCAGTGAGCCGCCCGGCACCGGGACCAAGGCCGAAGCCGTGCCCGCTGTAGCCCGTGGAGACAAACAGGCCGGGGCGGGCCTGCACTTCGGAGATCACCGGAATCTCATCCGGGGTCACATCAATCAGGCCGCCCCAGCTTTGGGTGACATCGGCCTTTTCCAGCGCCGGGAAGGCATCGCGTACCGCCGCAAGCCCACGGCGCAGGGCCTTTTGCGAGGGCTGCGGATCAAGCACGCGGGTTTCCTCAAACGGGGTGCGATCCTGGCCGGTCCAGGGGCGGGCCTCGCGGGTCTCGATGCCCCAGCGGTTGGACAGGCGGAATCGCAGGGCGGTGACATCCTGCAGAAAGGCCGGAATGAAGCGGTGCCCGATGCGGAAGGTGTCGGGCACGATGTCAAAGGTGTTTTCGCCACCCGACGCAACGGTGTAGCCGCCATCTGCGCGTTTGCGCAGACCAAAGCCCGCCGCCCAAAGCGCGGTTTCCGGCACGCCCTCGACCGGCGACAGCCGCATCACGGAATTGAGCACCTTGAGTTGCGGCAGGAAGATGCCCTCGTTGCGCAGGAACAGGCGCGACCAGGCCCCGCCCGCAACCACCACGGCCGTTGCGGTGACGCGGCCCTTCTCGGTCAGCACGCCACGGATGCGCCCGGCTTCCACGTCCAGCCGGCGCACGGCACAGCCGGTGACCACCACGGCCCCTTTGTCGCGCGCAGCAGAGGCAATCGCATGCGTGGCCATCTGCGGTTCGGCGCAGCCGTCCTGCGGCGTGTGAAAGCCCGCACGCAACCGATGGCCATAGCCCGGTGTCAGCGCCTCCAGCGCCGCGCCGCGCAGCATGTGGCCTTCGCCGCCGATCGCCTTGAGATGTTCCGCCCAGGCCAGCAACTCCGCCTCGCGCTTGCGGCTGCCTGCGGTGAACATGATGCCGCATTTGGTATAGCCCGTCGCGTAGCCGGTGCGTGCGTCCAGCCCTTCCCAGATGCGCTGGGAATGGGTCATCAGCGCCATTTCGCGGGGGTCGCGCTGCGACATGCGCACCCAGCCCCAATTGCGCGAGCTTTGTTCGCCCGCGATCTGGCCCTTTTCGCACAACAGCACCGAATGGCCCCGTTCGGCCAGTTCCAGCGCCGTGGACGCACCCACGATGCCACCGCCGATCACGACGACATCAACCGCGTTTGGCAGCGCGCGGTCCGAATTGAAATGAGGCAGCTGAGGTCCGGGCATGGGGCAGTTCTAGTCCGTGGGCAAAGAGCGGGTCCAGCCGCGCATGAGGCACGTGGGACCAGTTCCTGCGGCCTGTGTTCTTCCGGCCTCAATCAGGGCCGGAACCCTCCTGTTCCAGAACGATGCCGCCGCGTTTTTCAGTTCGGGTCACGCCAGCGATTGACAATCGGATAGCGCCGATCAAGCCAGAAGGCGCGTTTGGTCAGGCGGGCACCGGGTGCGGACTGAAAGCGTTTGTATTCGCTGATATAAAGCAGGTGCTCGACCCGTTTTGCCACGTCGCGATCAAAGCCCGCGGCGACGCAATCCGCGATCGATCCGTCCTGATCCACAAGGATATCGAGAATCGCATCGAGCTCGGGATAGTCCGGCAGGGAATCGCTGTCCTTCTGGTCTTCGCGCAACTCGGCTGAGGGGGGCTTGTCGATGACGTTGGGGCGGATCACCTCGCCCTCCGGCCCCATCATCCAGTCGCGGTGATTGGCGTTGCGCCAGCGGCAGGTTTCAAACACCCGTGTCTTGTAGAGATCCTTGATCGGGTTATAGCCGCCGTTCATATCGCCGTAGATGGTGGCATAGCCCACCGCGACCTCGGATTTATTGCCGGTGGTCAGCAGCATCTCGCCAAATTTGTTGGACATCGCCATCAACAACAGACCGCGCAGGCGGGACTGGATGTTTTCCTCGGTGAGATCCGCGTCACGCCCCGCAAAGAGCGGTGCCAGCGTGTTGGTGATTGCTTCGCGCCCTTCGGAAATCGGCACATAGTCATAGTGCACGCCCAGCGCCTTGGCGACGGCCTCTGCATCCTCCAGCGAGTCCCTGGAGGTATATTCCGAGGGCAGCATGACACAGCGCACGTTCTCCGCGCCCAGCGCATCGACCGCGATGGCGGCCACGATGGCGGAATCCACACCACCCGAGAGGCCCAGCAGCGCTTTCTTGAACCCGGTCTTGCCCATGTAGTCGCGCAAGGACAGCACCATGGTGCGATAGTCCTGCTCCCACGCATCGGGCAGATGCGCCTTCTCGCCCTCCTTGATGCGCCAGCCATCGGCGGTGCGCTCCAGATCGAGCTGCGCGATGCATTCGTCAAAGACCGGCAACTGAACCGCCAATGCGCCATGCGGGTTGAGCGCAAATGTCCCACCGTCAAAGACCTGATCGTCCTGACCGCCCACCATGTTGAGGTAGATCACCGGCAGGCCGGTTTCGACCGCGCGGGCCACCATGTGGTTGTAGCGGGTCTCCATCTTGCCGCGATAATAGGGCGAACCATTGGGGATCAGCAGGAACTCGGCACCGGTTTCTTCCAGCGTTTCGGCGACATCCTCATGCCAGCCGTCCTCGCAGATCGGGCTGCCGACACGGGTATTGCCAACGGAGTATGGCCCGCCCAACGGCCCCGCATCAAAAATCCGCACCTCGTCAAACACCGTTTCATTCGGCAGGTGGTGTTTCAGGCATTTCGACGCGATCTTGCCGCCCTTGAGGATCAGATAAGCGTTATAGAGCTTGCCCCCTTCGACCCAGGGGCTGCCGATCGCCAGCGCCGGACCCTCTGCCGTGGCCGCGGCCAGTGTCTCGACCTCGGCGATCGCGGCCTGATGAAAGGCCGGTTTCATCACCAGATCCTGCGTATTGTAGCCGGTGATGAACATCTCCGGCAGCGCCACCAGGTCAGCCCCGGCGTCGCGTCCCGTCTGCCAGGCGTCCAGCGCCTTGGCGGCATTGCCAGCCAGCCCCCCCACCGTCGGGTTCAATTGCGCAAGCGTGATGCGAAACCTGTCAGCCATCGTCCGGGTCCTTGAATGCATATCCTCCCCCGCCATGTATCAGATCCCCGCCGAAGGAAAAGACCAATGGGGCAAAACCGTTGCGACATCATCCCCGCTGGCATAAGTTCCGGGCAAGCACCCCATGACAGGCAGCTCTCGCAATTCACTGAGGCAACTGAGGTTTCCATGACCCGCATCGGCTCCACTATCGTATTGACCTCCCTGCTTGCGCTGGCGACGGCGGGCGCGCCCCTCCCCGGCTTCGCGCAGGAGGATCAGGTTCTGACCACCCAGGACGAGATCGGCGGCGTCTATGAAGGCGAGTTCAAGGGCGGGCTGCAACATGGTCAGGGCACCTACACGCTGCCGAACGGGTACGAATACAGCGGCCAATGGGTCGAAGGCGAGATCCGCGGCCAGGGGGTTGCGCGCTTTCCCAACGGGTCCGTCTACGAGGGCGAATTCGCCAAGGGAAAACCCGAAGGCATCGGCAAGATCACCTTTGCCGACGGCGGCACCTACGAGGGTGAATGGCAAGATGGGGTCATCAATGGCCATGGCGTCGCGGTCTATGCCAATGGCGTGCGCTACGAGGGCGATTTCGTCAATGCGCAGCACCACGGCCGCGGCACCATGCAGAACCCCGGTGGCTATACCTACGAGGGCGATTGGGTCGAAGGCCGCAAAGAAGGTCTGGGCAAGATCACCTACCCCAACGGCGCCACCTACCAGGGCGGTGTCAAGGACGGCAAACTCGACGGTCTCGGCACGCTGGTGATGCCCGACGGTCTCAAATACGACGGCGAATGGGCCGACGACCAGATGAACGGCGACGGCACGCTGACGCAGCCCAACGGTGACGTCTACGAAGGCCCGCTGGTGAACGGGCGCCGGGTGGGCAAGGGCAAGCTGACCTATGCCAACGGCGATGTCTACGAAGGCATGTTCGAAGACGACCTGCGCCAGGGCGAAGGCACCTTCACCGGCACCGATGGCTATGTCTACACCGGCCTGTGGCAGGCCGGCCAGATCGAGGGCACCGGCAAGGTCACCTACCCGGATGGATCGGTCTACGAGGGCGAATTCCGCGATGACCTGGCCCATGGCACCGGCAAAATCACCTATCCCGACGGCTCCACCTACGAGGGCGAATGGGTGGCCGGCGTGATCGAGGGCGACGGGATGGCCACCTACCCCAATGGCGTCACCTACGAGGGCAGCTTCAAGAACGCCAAGAACGATGGCCAGGGCACCATGACCTACCCCGACGGCTACCGCTATGAGGGCGGCTGGAAGGACGGTCTGCGCCATGGGGAGGCCACGGTCACCTATGCGGATGGGTCGATCTACGAAGGGCAATTCGAGAACGGTCAGCGCCATGGCACCGGCAAGATCACCATGGTCGATGGCTTCAGCTATGAAGGCGACTGGGTCGACGGCAAGATCAGCGGTGAGGGCACGGCCACCTATGCCAATGGCGATGTCTACGAGGGCAGCTTCGTGAACTCCAAACGGCAGGGACCGGGCACCATGCGCTACGCCTCCGGGCAGGAGGCTTCGGGCACATGGGACAATGGCGCGTTGACAACCCCGGCTGAGGACGCGGCCGAGGACGACGGCAACTAAACCGCCAGATGGCCACGCTCCTTTATCTCGTCCACGGGCGCGCGCCGCGCCAGCAACAGCAGCTCTCCTACAGCATCCTTTCCGCCCTGAAACAGGGGCTGGAGGGGGTGGAGATCCTGCTGATGTGCGATGAGGCCAACCGCCGCCCGGATCTGCCCGTGCGCCACCAGATCCTGTCAGTCGATCAAATTGCACAGTGGACCGACGCCGGGCGCGCACCTGCCCGCGCACAGCTTCACGCACTCCAACTGGCCCTTTCAGAACGCACCACCCCGGTCTGCTGGGTGGCGACCGACACGGCCTTTACGGCACCGCCCCGGCAGATGACCGAGCGCATCGCGGCGCAGGTGCCGCTGTTCTATGATCGCGACGGCTGGCTGGCGGGACGCCCGGAGTGGGCGCCCATCATTGACGCCTGCAAAGGCACCGCGCTCGAAGACCAGATCCAGACCGGTACAGAGGTGCTCGACACAGGCATTCTGGGCCTGACAGAGGCCGAAAGCGATATCATAAATCAATCATTGAAGCCGCATGAAGCACTGAACACCAATCCAAAAGTATCAAATATAGAACAAATCCGCCTTGGCGCACTCCTTACGCAAACTGCGCGTGAAGTGCGCTTTGGCAACGATACGGTCAGCCGGTATTCGACCTATATGCGCCATGTGTATCACGGGCGTTTTGACGCGATGTTCCCGCCCGGCGCCCCCGTGAACACCGCGCTTGCGGAGCGCCTTCCCGTGATAAAAGAGCCGCCCAAGCCGTTGCATTTGCGCCTGAAAGCCAAGGCCTACGCGCTGCGCCACGGGCTTGGGCGCGGTACCGAGTTTGGCTATCTCGCCTATCTCTGCGCCTTTGCCGCTCCAACGCCCGAGGGACGCAACGTCTGGGCCAACATCGCGCTTGATATGATCGAACGCTCGCCGCGCGCGCCCGATAAGCTCGCCAAGGATCTGCCCGGACTGGCACCGGATGCCCTGACGCTGGCCGAGCTGTCGCCCGAGACAGAAGACAGATGGCGCACGTTCTGGATGAACATAACCCGCTAAACCTTTTCGCCCGCCTCCAGTTTGGCAAGGAAGGCGTCGGCCTCCTGCAAGATCACATCCCGCTTGTCAGCGTCCATCCGATCCCATGTGCGGTACATATTGCCCATGCGCGGATTGCCCTCGAACCGATCCCGGTGACGGTTCAGAAAATGCCAGTAAAGCAAGTTGAACGGGCAGGCCCCCTCGCCGGTTTTCTGCTTCACCTTATAGGCGCAACTGGCGCAATAGTTGGACATTCTGTCGATATAGGCGCCGCTGGACACATAGGGTTTGGAGGCAATGATGCCACCGTCGGCAAATTGGCTCATACCGACCGTATTGGGGGCCTCCACCCATTCAAACGCATCCGCATAGACCGCCAGATACCAGTCGTGCACCTCGGCGGGATCGACCCCGGCCAGCAATGCAAAATTGCCGGTCACCATCAGCCGCTGGATATGGTGGGCATAGGCCTCTTCCTGGGTTTGCCGCACCACTTGCGACAGGCACTGCATCCCGGTTTCCGCCCCCCAATAGAGCGGCGGCAAGGCGCGCGTCTGACCCAGCGCGTTGCGGCTGGGGTAATCCTCGCCCTCGATGAAATAGATGCCGCGGACAAATTCGCGCCAGCCCAGGATCTGGCGAATGAACCCCTCCACCGCGTTGAGCGGCGCGCGCCCCGCCTGCCATTCTGCCTCTGCGGCCTCGCAGACCTCCAGCGGTGAAAGAAGACCGATGTTCAGATAGGGCGAGAGGATCGAATGATAGAGCCAGCGCTCATCCGTCATCATCGCGTCCTGAAAATCACCAAACTGCGGCAGGGCATGGGTGATGAAATGCGCCAGTGCCTCCAGCGCCTGATCGCGGGTGGTGGCAAACCAGAACGGGCGCAATTCGCCAAAATGGGTGCCAAACCGAGCCTCGACCAGATCCAGCACCTCATTGACGTCACCATCAGGCTCAAACCGGGGCGGGCCAGCATGGTCGATCTCCTTTGGTGGCGCTTTGCGGTTCTCGGAATCATAGTTCCACTTGCCGCCTGCCGGGGCGTCCCCCTCCATCAACAGGCCGGTTTTCTTGCGCATCAGCCGATAGAAATACTCCATCCGAAGCTGTTTTTTCCCCGCTGCCCAGTCGGCAAAATCCGCGCGCGTCGCCAGGAAACGGTCATCCGCGTGGAAATGGACCTTGAGAGGGGCGTATTTCAGCGCGCGGATCAGCCGCCATTCGCCGGGCGTGGTCGCCAACACCTCAGAGGCGTCAAATTCCTCGGCCCGTCGCAACAACTCCCCCACGATGCTGTCAGCGCCCTCCTCATCCAGACGGCGATAGGCCACCTGCCAGCCCTGCGCACGCAAATGGGCCGCAAACTTGCGCATCGCAGCCAGAACCAGAGCGATCTTCTTGGGATGATGCGGCACATAGGTGCCCTCATCCATCACTTCGGCCATGACCACCACATCGCGTGCGGGATCAGCCGCCGTCAGCGCTGATAATCCTTCGGACAGCTGGTCGCCCAATACCAATACAAGCCGTGTCATGCCCGGCCTAACTGGCGCGCTGCGTGGAAAATTCCACCCTTTACTTTCAACTTCTTACAAATATCCACTTCCCAGGGTGGCGCCAAAATCTTCACCGTGCTGCGGCGCAGAGACATTTGCCCCTTTCCATTCGCCGCATGGCCTGTATAACTCGGCCCATGACCACGTGTGCCGATATCCAGATTGCCGACGCTGCGACCCGCGGCGCGCTTTCGCGTGGCCTACTGCTCCTAATCCGCCTCTGAGCGTGCCATCCGGCGCGCCCGCTCAGAGGATGTGCATGCGCGCCATGGATTGGACCCTTCCCCCCGAACAGGACGCCACAGCGCCGCGGGGACCCGAGCAAGAAAGACATCTGACATGACCAGCATTACCGACACCGTGAACCCGCAGGATCGCGTTCTGATTTTCGACACCACTCTGCGTGATGGCGAGCAGAGCCCCGGCGCCACCATGACCCATGATGAGAAGCTCGAAATTGCCGAGCTTCTGGATGACATGGGCGTCGATATTATCGAAGCCGGCTTTCCGATCGCCTCTGAGGGCGATTTCAAGGCCGTGAGCGAGATCGCAGAACGCTCCAAGAATTCCGTGATCTGTGGTCTGGCGCGCGCCAACCTCAAGGATATCGACCGCTGCGCCGAGGCCGTGCGCAAGGCCGCCAAGCCGCGCATCCATACGTTTATTGGCACCTCGCCGCTGCACCGCGCGATTCCGAACCTCACCATGGACGAGATGGCCGAGCGCATCCACGAGACCGTGACCCATGCCCGCAACCTCGTGGACAATGTGCAATGGTCGCCGATGGACGCGACCCGCACCGAATGGGATTACCTCTGCCGGGTGATCGAGATCGCCATCAAGGCGGGTGCGACCACCATCAACATCCCCGACACGGTTGGCTACACCGCCCCGCGCGAGAGCGCCGACCTGATCCGCCGCCTGATCGAAACCGTCCCCGGCGCGGATGAGATTGTCTTTGCCACCCACTGCCACAACGACCTTGGCATGGCGACTGCGAACTCGCTGGCGGCTGTCGAGGCGGGCGCGCGCCAGATCGAGTGCACCATCAACGGTCTTGGCGAACGCGCCGGCAATACCGCGCTCGAAGAGGTGGTGATGGCGATGAAGGTGCGCAATGACATCATGCCATTTGCCACCGGCATCGACACCCGCAAGATCATGCATATCTCGCGCCGTGTCGCCACCGTTTCGGGCTTCAACGTGCAGTTCAACAAGGCCATTGTCGGCAAGAACGCCTTTGCCCATGAGAGCGGCATCCACCAGGATGGCATGCTCAAGAACAAGGAAACCTTTGAGATCATGCGCCCCGAGGACGTTGGCCTTGCGGGAACCTCGCTTCCGCTTGGCAAACATTCGGGCCGCGCGGCGCTGCGCGACAAGCTCACCAACCTCGGCTATGAGGTCGGCGACAACCAGCTCAAGGACTTGTTCGTCCGCTTCAAGGAGCTGGCCGACCGCAAGAAAGAGGTCTTTGACGACGACATTATCGCGCTCATGCGCACCAGCGGCGATGAGGACGATCATCTTAAACTGGTCTCGATGAAGGTGGTTTGCGGCACCGGTGGTCCAGCGGAATCCACCGTCGAGATGGAAGTCGACGGCACCGATGTCACCGAAACCGCCGAGGGCGACGGTCCGGTGGATGCGACCTTCAAGGCGATCCGCAAGATCCATCCGAATTCCGCGCATCTGCAACTCTATCAGGTGCATGCGGTGACCGAGGGGACCGATGCGCAGGCGACGGTGTCCGTGCGCCTCGAAGAGGACGGCGTCATCGCCACCGGCGACAGCGCCAATACCGATACGGTGGTGGCCTCCGCCATGGCCTATATCGATGCGCTCAACCGCCTGATCGTGCGCCGCGACAAGATGGGCGAAGGCGCTGACGCGCGCGAGATTTCCTACAAGGACATCGGCTGAAGCTATTCACACCCGGGATTACGATGAAGGGGCACCAAAGGGTGCCCCTTTTTTTCCGTGGAAGACGCGGAGGCTATGGGAGACCCGGAGCGGGACAGCGCTTGGTTTTCCGGTGGTTTCGCGGTGGTGGAACTTGGCATTCATGGTTTCTCAAGCTCGAGCGGCCAGTCTTGGTGGCAACACCAAACGAGAGGCTCGCCCATGTCCGCGCTTCAGCCTTGCCATACCCCCGCAGTGGGCCGGTTCGACATCGCCCGGCACCACGCGCTGATCGACGCCGGGCGCTATGTGACAGCCCTGCGCGCGATCCAGCCGCTGCTGGCCGCCGATCCGGCGAACCCGGCGCTGCTGGAGGCGGCGTCGGATTGTTACTGGCATCTGGAACGCAGGGACCGCTCGGTGCATATCCTGCGCACCCTCCACCAGCACTGGCCGGCCCGGCAATCCGCCGCGCTGCGCTTTGCCGCCCGCCTCGCCACGTTGGGCGCCCAAGACGAGGCGCGCGCCGTGTTTGAGGACATCCTGGCCCGCGACCGCGGGTGCAGCGCCGCCGTTCTGGGGCTCTGCGGGCTCCGCCGTCCGGCGCCGGACAGCCCCGAGGCGCAGCTGTTGCGCGACATGAGCACCGATGACAGTCGCCCGGCTGCAGAGCGAGCCGCCTTGCACAACGCCCTGGCCAAAGTGCTGCGCCCCCACGACGCGGAGGCCGCCTTTGTGCATTTCGCCACCAGCAACAGCCTGCTGGCAGGCGGGCATGACCCGGACAAGATCGACCGCCGGGTGACCTCGCAGCGCCGCTGCTATACGGCCCCCGCACCGCAGCCGCCCCATGCTGCGCCAAAGCTGGCGTTTGTGGTTGGCCCGGCGCGATCCGGCACCACATTGCTGGAAACCATGCTGTTGCAACACCCTGAGATTGCCAGCATCGGCGAAAGCCCCGCCTTGCAGACCGCCTTTTATGCCTGCCGCGCGGCCTCGAACGATCCGGCGGCCATCCCGCATGTGCACGACTGGACCGCTGGCGCGTCGGAGGCCCTGATCGACCAGGGGCGCACGACCTTTATGGCGCAGGCGCGGTTGCAGACCCCGCCGCCAGAGCCGGTTGTGCTCGACAAGATGCCGACCGATAGCTTCTATCTCGGATTTGCGCGGATGATCCTGCCCGGGAGCCGCGCGATCTTCATGCTGCGCCACCCGCTGGATGTCGGGCTTTCGATGTTCACCACCCATTTCGCCGAACGCCATCCCTACACCCGACAGCTGACATGGATCGGCCACATGCTGCGCCGCACTTACGACAGCCTGGAGGACTACATCCCGAAACTGGGGCCGGATCTGCGCCTGCAATCCTATCGGGCGCTGGTGACGCAGCCGGAGGCGCAATTGCGCGACATTCTCGACTTTCTGGGCCTGCCCTGGGACCCGCGCTGCCTGATGCCCGAGGCGAGCGACACGGCGATCCTGACCGCGTCCAGCCTTCAGGTGCGACAGGGGCTCAATACCGACGGCCTTGGCAAATGGCGGCAATACGAGGCGGAGCTTGCGCCGCTGATTGCCGCCCTCGGCGGCTGGGACTGGATCGCGCAGTGGCAGGCCCGCGACGACGCCCTCCAATCGGCCTGAGAAGCCCGCCGCGGTGGGTCAGAGCGCCGCGAACAGCGGATCGAACCGCGCCGCCTCTGCCGCAAGCCCGAAGGGCGCGTTGACCACGAACAGCCCCGACCCGATCATGCGATGACCCTTGCGCGCAGGTGGGAAACGCACCTCATGCGTCAGGGTGCCGGACAGGCCCTGCCCCTCCAGTGCCCGCAGCATGGCACCATGAGATCCGTCTGTCAGGACCGGATACCACAGCGCGATGACCCCCACGTTCCATTTGCGGTGCAGCTTGCCGATGATGCCGGGAAGGCGGGCATAGTCCGATTTGATTTCGTAGCTGGGGTCGATCAGCAGCAGCCCGCGACGCGGGTCCGGTGGCGCCAGCGACTGCGCCATCTCGAACCCGTCCTGCGCATGAACCCGGGCGCCGGTGCTCTGCATCGCCGCGCGCAGCGCCTCGGCCTCCTGCGGGTGCAGCTCTGCCAGATGCAGGCGGTCCTGCACGCGCAACAGCTCTGCCGCGATCCTGGGCGAGCCCGGATAGGCCTGCGGCCCATGCGCACCGGCAACCCGGTCCAGGACCCGTGCGTAGGGGTGATCCGCGTCGAACCAGCCCCGCACCGCCGCGATCCCCTTGGCGGCTTCGCCTGTTTTCACCGCTTCGGCAGAGCCGAGATCATAAAGCGCCCGCCCCGCGTGGGTCTCAAGATAGCTGAGCGGTTTGTCCTTGCGGGTCATATAGTCCAGCATCCACGCCAGCAGGGCATGTTTGTGAACGTCCGCCAGGTTCCCGGCGTGATAGATATGTTGATACGACAGCATGCAGATCCCATAGCCGCAAACCCGCCGCTGCGAAAGGGCGCAGCCTAAACGAAATCTCAACCTCGATGGCGCAGTCTGATCCCTGAAATCGCCCGCAGAAGCAGGTCCAGATGCCCCTCAGAACGAGTTCCCTTGCCAGTGCGCTCACCGCGCTGATGCTGATATTGCCGCTCTGGAGCGGTCCGGCCCCTGCAAATTCCGCCGGTTTCTCGCTGGTGGGCGATGGCGGTTTCTTCATGCGGACATCCGCCCCCGCCTCTGGCGCGGTCCTCCTCAACGATGATGAAACCGGCCGCGGCGCGGTCTCTATGAACCCCGGCGCGGCGAGCCTGTTTCGCGGTCGCATGAGTGGCAGCCTGTTTGCCAGCCCGCCACCAAAGGCGGGTGTGGACGTCGCCGAAATCATGAATGTGATCGCCAGCGCCGAAGCGGGCCAGGCCGACTATGATGCGGTGCAGCACGGCGCCCGGGTCAAGCCCCCGGCTGCGCCCACCGACATGACCCTGCTTGAGATCTACGCCTGGATCGATGCCACCCCGGGCCAGCCGCATGCTATCGGGCGCTATCAGTTCATTCCGGCCACCCTGCGCCGTCTCGCCAAACACCAGGGCGTGCCGCTGGGGCGCCGCTTCAGCCCCGAATTGCAGGACCAGCTTGCCCATCAGCTGATCGAAGAGGCCGGCCTGTCGGATTTCAAGGCGGGCGAGATCACCCAGACCGCCTTTATGAACAACCTGGCCAAGATCTGGGCCGGGCTGCCGACCTCCAGCGGGAAATCCTATTATCACGGCTACGCCGGCAACCGCGCCACCAAGACCTGGGCGACCTACAAGGCGCAGATGGATGCGATCTTTGCCGGTTGAGGGCACCGCTCGGGCGCCGGCGCGGTGCGCAGGCGCACCGAAATCGCGAATCCCGGCCGCACAGATCGAAATCCACCCGTTTCACAAGCGAAAAGACGCTAGGTGATCGGATTCCTCCCTTTTACGGCAGGCCCGCCCTGCTTATAAGATCAAGGTCTGCGGCCCGACGAGAGAGTCGCGGTCAGATAAATGCAGTACTCACAGGATCCCTCTTACATGGCGCTCTTCGGAAATCTCGGCGGTCTGTTCACCTCGGACATGGCCATTGACCTCGGCACCGCGAACACGCTGGTTTACGTCAAGGGTCGAGGCGTCATCCTGTCGGAGCCCTCGGTGGTCGCCTATCACGTCAAGGATGGCGTCAAGAAGGTTCTCGCCGTTGGCGAGGACGCAAAACTGATGCTGGGCCGGACGCCCGGATCGATCGAGGCGATCCGCCCGATGCGCGAAGGCGTGATCGCGGATTTCGACACCGCCGAAGAAATGATCAAGCATTTCATCCGCAAGGTGCACAAGCGCTCCACCTTCTCCAAGCCGAAGGTCATCGTCTGCGTCCCGCATGGCGCGACCCCTGTGGAAAAACGGGCGATCCGTTCGTCGGTGCTGGCTGCCGGCGCGCGCCGTGCCGGGCTGATTGCAGAGCCGATCGCGGCCGCCATCGGGGCGGGCATGCCGATCACCGACCCGACCGGCAACATGGTCGTCGACATCGGCGGCGGCACCACCGAAGTGGCGGTTCTGTCGCTGGGCGACATCGTCTATGCGCGCTCCGTGCGTGTCGGTGGCGACCGGATGGACGAGGCGATCATTTCCTACCTGCGCCGCCAGCAGAACCTGTTGATCGGTGAGGCCACGGCCGAGCGCATCAAGACCTCCATCGGCACCGCCCGCATGCCCGACGATGGCCGCGGCCAGTCGATGCAGATCCGTGGCCGGGACCTGCTGAACGGGGTGCCGAAGGAAATCGAGATTTCGCAGGCCCAGGTCGCCGAAGCGCTGGCCGAACCGGTGCAGCAGATCTGCGAGGCGGTGATGACCGCGCTGGAAACCACGCCTCCGGATCTGGCCGCCGACATCGTTGATCGTGGCGTGATGCTCACAGGTGGCGGTGCGCTGCTGGGCGACCTCGATCTGGCCCTGCGCGAACAGACCGGCCTTGCGGTGTCGATCGCCGACGAAAGCCTGAACTGCGTGGCCCTGGGCACCGGCAAGGCGCTGGAATACGAAAAGCAGCTGCGCCACGCCATCGACTACGAAAGCTGACGCCTGCGCCCTGATCGGGCATGTCTCTGGTATTGAACCATGTCTGGAAGGAGAGCCTTGGCCAAAGATCGGTCACAGCGCGATGATTATGCTGGCCCGCTCAAGCGTCTGCTTGTCGGGCTTCTGGTGTTGGTGCTGGCGGTCATCTTTCTGGTCTGGCGCATCGACAGCCCGCGCGTGGAGCGGTTCCGGGCCCAGGTGGTCGATGCAGTGGTGCCCAACATGCAATGGGCCATGGTGCCGGTCACCAGCGTAGTGAACCTGCTGCGCGATTTTCAGAGCTACCAGCGCCTGTCGGAACAGAACCAGGAATTGCGCTCCGAGTTGCGGCAGATGCGCGCCTGGAAAGAGGCAGCCCTGCAACTGGAACAGGAAAACGCGCGGCTTCTGGACCTCAACAATGTGCGCCTCGATCCGCAGCTGACCTATGTCACCGGGGTGGTGCTGGCGGATTCGGGGTCACCGTTCCGCCAGTCGGTGCTGCTGAACGTGGGCGCCCGGGACGGCATCCAGGATGGCTGGGCTGCGATGGACGGGATCGGCCTGGTGGGGCGTATCTCCGGTACCGGACTTGATACCGCCCGCGTGATCCTGCTGACCGATGCCGCCAGCGCCGTGCCCGCCACCTTGCAGCCCTCGGGCCAGACCGCGCTGGTCAGCGGCGACAACACCGCCGCGCCGCTGCTGAACTTTGTCGAGAACCCGGAGCTGATCCGCCCCGGCGACCGTGTGGTGACCTCGGGGGACGGGCATGTGTTCCCGCCCGGTCTGCTGATCGGACAGGTTGCGCAGGACCGGGCCGGCCGCCTGCGGGTGCGCCTGTCGGCCGATTACGAACGGCTGGAGTTCCTGCGGGTCCTGCGCCATCAGGGCAGCACCCCGATTTCCGACCCGGGCGCGCTGATCGCACCCGTGCCGGAGGACATGATCCCCCTGCCCCGCCCGGACAGCCTGCTGGAGGGCAGCGACGCCGAAACCGCCCCCGCCCGTGAGGCCGACAATGGCTAGGACGACGCCAACGGCGATCTGGCTCATGCGCGCGGCTTACGTGGGCCTGGCGCTCCTGATCATGTTTTTTCACCTGCTGCCGCTGGACACGCTGCCGCGACGCTGGAGCCCGCCGGATCTGCTGCTGGCGATGTCGCTGGCCTGGTCGGTGCGTCGTCCGGATTTCGTGCCGCCGCTGCTGATCGCGGCGGTGATGTTCCTCGCCGACCTGCTGTTTCAACGCCCGCCCGGCCTCTGGGCACTGCTGGTGCTGCTGGCCTGCGAGTTTGCGCGCTCGCGTCTGTCCCCGCATCGGGAGACCCCGTTTCTGGCCGAGTGGTTTGCGATCTCCGTCATTGTGATCGGCATGGCGTTGCTCAATCGGGTGATCCTTGGCATTCTTGCCGTGGAACAAGCCCATATTGCCCTGATACTGGTGCAAGTCATCATGACCATTGCCGCCTATCCTCTTGTCGTGCTTCTCAGCCAGAGCGTGATCGGGGTCCGGCGCCTTTCGGCGGCAGATGCCGAAACCCTGGGAGCCCGCCCGTGAAACGCAACCCGAAAGAGCTCGACAACAGCCATCGCACCGTGACCCGCCGCACGCTGGTGCTGGGCGGGCTCCAGCTTGGCTTTGCCGGTGCGCTGGCGATGCGGATGCGGTTCCTGCAGGTGGATCAGGCGGATCAGTTCCGCTTGCTGGCGGAAGAGAACCGGATCAACATTCGCCTGCTCGCGCCCAGCCGTGGCGAGATCTATGACCGCAACGGGATGATCATCGCCCAGAATTCCCCCTCCTACCGGATCGTCATGGTGCCCGAGGACGCAGGCGACGTTGAGGCGGTGATTGCCAACCTCAGCCGCTTGTTGCCGCTGGACGAAGAGGACCTGGAGCGCGCCCGCACGGAAATGCGCCGCTCGCGCCCGTTTCTGCCGATCACGCTGGCCGATCAGCTGTCCTGGGATGATATTTCCAAAGTGGCGGTGAATGCTCCGGCCCTGCCCGGGATCACCCCCGAGGTCGGCCTGTCGCGGGTCTATCCGCAGGGCGAGGATTTTGCCCATGTCGTCGGCTATGTCGGCCCGGTGTCGGACTATGACCTCTCCAAGATGGAAGATCCCGACCCGGTGCTGCTGACCCCGCGCTTCCAGTTCGGCAAGGTCGGGTTTGAATCCAAGCTGGAGGAAACCCTGCGCGGCAAGGCGGGCACCAAACGGGTGGAGGTCAACGCCGCCGGCCGCGTCATGCGAGAGCTGGACCGCCGTGAGGGGGTTGCGGGCGCCGACATGCAGCTGACCATGGATGCGGAGCTCCAGAGCTATGTGCAGGCCCGCCTTGGACGCGAAAGCGCCGCCGCCGTGGTGGTTGACATCGAAAACGGAGACATCCGCGCGATCTGCTCCAGCCCGAGTTTCGACCCGAACCTGTTCGTGCGCGGCATTTCCGTCGCCGATTATCGCGCGCTGACCGAAGACCCCTATCGGCCGCTCGCCAACAAGACCGTGCAGGGCACCTATCCGCCCGGCTCCACCTTCAAGATGGTGACGGCGCTTGCGGGACTGGAAAACGGTGTCATCACGCCGGAGGAAACCACCTGGTGCCCGGGCCACCTCGAAGTGTCCGGGCGGCGGTTCCACTGCTGGAAACGTGCCGGGCACGGACATGTCAACCTGCTGGATTCGCTCAAGAGTTCCTGCGACGTCTACTACTATGACCTGGCCATCAAGGTCGGCATCGACCGCATTTCGGAAATGGCCAACAAACTGGGGCTCGGCATCCGTCACGACCTGCCGATGTCCGCCGTCGCCGCAGGGCTGGCGCCGGACCGGGCGTGGAAATCCCGCACCTATGGTCAGGACTGGCTGGTCGGCGATACGGTGAACGCCTCGATCGGACAGGGCTACATGCTGGCCTCGCCGATGCAGCTGGCGGTGATGAGCGCGCGGATCGCCTCTGGCCGCAGCGTCACCCCCCGGCTGGTGAAATCTGTCGATGGCGTCGAGGAGCCTTCGGGCGCAGGCACCCCCCTGGACATCAGCGAAACCCATCTGAGACATGTGCGCAAGGCCATGTATGCGGTCAGCAATGACCGGCGCGGCACCGGCTACCGATCGCGCATCATCGCCGATGGCATGCGGATGGCGGGCAAGACCGGCACCAGCCAGGTGCGCAACATCACCGCCGCCGAACGCGCTGCGGGGGTGATCCGCAACGAGGACCTGCCATGGGAGCGCCGCGACCACGCGCTGTTTGTCTGCTTTGCCCCCTTCGACAATCCCAAATACGCGGTTTCGGTTGTCGTCGAACATGGCGGCGGCGGCTCGACCGCGGCCGCACCAATTGCGCGGGACGTGATGCTGCAGGCGCTCTATGGGGGCACACCGCCGCTGGACGCCTACCCGGCCGGAGATCGCCGCAAGATCGAAGCACAGCAGGACCGCCTGGAACGCGAACGGCTGAAACGGGCTGAAAGTGGCGGGAACGATCAGGCATGAGCTATCTTGAATATCATGCCAAATCGACCCCCACCGGGCTGCGCAAGATCTTCTACCTGAACTGGCCGCTGGTGCTGCTGTTGTCAGCGGCGGCGGGGATCGGGTTCCTGATGCTGTATTCGGTGGCGGGCGGGTCGTTCACGCCCTGGGTCGAACCACAGGCCAAACGTTTCATGGTCGGCCTGGGCGCCATGCTGGTGGTGGCGATGGTCCCGATCTGGTTCTGGCGCAATATCTCCGTGCTCGCCTATCTGATCGCGCTCCTCTTGCTGGTCGCGGTTGAGCTGTTCGGCTCTGTCGGCATGGGCGCGCAGCGCTGGGTCGACATCGGTCCGATCCGGCTGCAACCCTCGGAACTGATGAAGATCACGCTGGTGATGGTGCTGGCGGCCTATTACGACTGGTTGCCCGCCAACCGCACCTCGCGCCCGCTGTTTGTGATCCTGCCGGTGCTGCTGATTGTCCTGCCGACCTTTCTGGTGCTGAAGCAGCCGGACCTTGGCACCTCGATCCTGCTGCTGGCGGCAGGCGGCGGCGTGATGTTTCTCGCCGGTGTGCACTGGGCCTATTTCGCGGCGGTGATCGCCGCGACGATCGGGCTGGTCACCGCGGTGTTCCAGAGCCGGGGCAGCGATTGGCAACTGCTCAAGGACTATCAGTACCGGCGGATTGATACCTTTCTTGATCCCTCTCAGGATCCTCTGGGGGCCGGCTATCACATCACCCAGTCCAAGATCGCGCTGGGATCGGGTGGCTGGTCCGGTCGCGGCTTCATGCAGGGCACCCAATCGCGGCTGAACTTCCTGCCGGAAAAACAGACCGATTTCATCTTTACAACGCTGGCCGAGGAGTTCGGCTTCGTGGGCGGCGTGACCCTGCTGGTGATCTACATGCTGATCATCCTGTTCTGCATCGTCACCGCGATCTCGACCAAGGACCGGTTTTCGTCGCTGGTGACCCTGGGCATTGCGCTGAACTTCTTTTTGTTCTTTGCGGTCAATATGTCGATGGTCATGGGGCTGGCGCCGGTTGTCGGTGTCCCCCTGCCGCTGGTGTCCTATGGCGGATCGGCCATGATGGTCTTGCTTGCTGCCTTTGGCATTGTTCAGAGCGCCAACGTCCACCGCCCGCGCTGACACCGCTCAGATGGCGCCGCTGCGCAGGACCCGGTCAAAAACCGGCTGGCCCCGCCCCCGGCCCGGGGGCTATGGATGGCACACCCGATTTTCCGATGCAGGAGACACCGCATGAGCATCTTTCACCTCGCCTACCATGTCGATGACCTTGATGCCGCCCGTCATTTCTATGCCGAAACGCTCGGCTGCCGCGCCGGGCGCAGCACCGACAGCTGGATCGACTTCGACTTTTTCGGCCACCAGATCTCGCTGCACAAGGGCACCCCGTTTGCAACAGCAAAGACCGGGCGCGTCGGCGAACATCTGGTGCCGATGCCGCATCTCGGGGTGATCCTGCCACAGGACCAGTGGGAACGCCTCGCCGAGCGTCTGCACGAGGCGGGCGTCGAATTTGAGATCCCCCCGACCACCCGCTTCAAGGGCGAACCGGGCGAACAGAGCACGATGTTCTTCTACGACCCGGCCGGCAATCCGATCGAGGTCAAGGGCTTTGCCGATATGGACGGGGTCTTTGCCACATGATCAACGCCCTGTTTGCCGCCCGCCCCGAACGCTGGGAGACCTACGAGGCCCCGCTCAAAGCCGCCTTTGCGGACGCAGGGCTGAAGGTCGATCTGCGTCAGGATTTTGCGCCGGAGGAGGTGGACTACATCATCTACGCGCCCAATTCCGACGTGCAGGACTTTCGCCCCTACACGCGCTGCAAGGCGGTGTTGAACCTCTGGGCCGGGGTCGAAAACATAACCGGCAATGAAACCCTGGCCCAGCCCCTGTGCCGGATGGTTGATCCGGGCCTCACCCAATCCATGGTCGAATGGGTCACTGGCCACGTGCTGCGCTACCATCTGGAAATCGACCGGTCCGTCGCGTTGCAGGACCGCTGGCTGCCCTATGTGCCCCCATTGGCAGAGGAACGCCCGGTGACCATCCTCGGCCTCGGCGCGTTGGGTCAAGCCTGCGCCAAGGCGCTGACTAAGCTGGGCTTTCCGGTATCGGGATGGTCGCGCACCGCCAAGGATCTGCCGGATGTGACCTGTCACCATGGCTCTGACGGTCTCAAGCCTGCGCTCGCAGACGCACAGATCGTGGTGCTGCTGTTGCCAGACACCCCGCAGACAGAAAACATCCTGAACGCACAGAGCCTCGGGTATCTGCCCCAAGGCGCGCGCCTCATCAATCCGGGGCGTGGGCCGCTGATTGATGACACGGCCCTGCTGGCTGCGCTGGACAGCGGTCAGATCGACCATGCGACGCTGGATGTCTTCCGGGTGGAGCCCCTGCCCCAGGACCATCCCTACTGGGCACATCCCCGCGTCACGGTCACACCGCATATTGCCGCCGAAACCCGGCCCCTCACCGCATCGCGCGTGATCGCAGACAACATACGCCGCGGCGAGGCAGGCGAGGGTTTTGTGCATGTGGTGGACCGCGCCCGCGGCTACTGACAAAGAAGGGCGCCGCATCGCGCCCCTCTTCATCTTTTCCAAAATACCTCCGCCGGAGGCCGCGTCCCCGCAGGGGGCGCTTACGTCGCTGCCAGCCCGCGCCCTTTCAAAAGCGCCTCAACGCCGGGCAACCGTCCCCGGAACGCCGTATAGAGATCCGCCGCATCCTCAGACCCACCCCTGGAGAGGATATGCACCTCCAGTGCCTTGGCACGTTCGGGGTCAAACGCGCCACCCGCCTCCTCAAAGGAGGCAAAGGCATCCGCGTCCATCACCTCGGACCACATGTAGCTGTAATAGCCCGAGGAATAGCCATCGCCCGAAAACACATGCGCAAACTGCGGCGTCGCGTGGCGCATGACAATGGCTGAGGGCATGCCAATCTCCGCCAGAACTTCGGCCTGTTTTGCCATCGGATCAGCGGGGGCGGCACCATCGTGGAACTCCAGATCCACCAATGCCGAAGCGACATATTCCACGGTCTGAAAGCCCATGTTAAACGTCGCCGCTCCCAACACCTTGTCGAGCATTGTCTTTGGCATCGGCTCGCCGGTTTCGGCGTGGGTGGCAAACTCTTGCAGCACCTCGGGCACTTCGAGCCAATGCTCATAAAGCTGGCTCGGCAATTCCACAAAATCACGCGCCACGGAGGTGCCCGAGACACTCTCGTAGGTCACATCCGACAGCATCTGGTGCAGCGCGTGGCCGAACTCGTGAAACAGCGTGCGCGCATCGTCATAGGACAGCAGCGCCGGGTCCCCTTTGGCGAAATTGCAGACATTGACCACGATGGGCGTCTGCGCCTCGGGGAACGTCGCCTGTGCCCGCATCGCCGAACACCACGCGCCCGAGCGTTTGGAGCCACGGGCAAAATAATCGCCGATGAACACCGCCAGATGCTTGCCGTTCCGGGTCACCTCCCACGCGCGGCAATCCTTGTGATAAAGCGGCACATCAAGCGGTGCGAACTCCAGCCCAAACAGACGATTGGCACAGGCAAAGGCCGCCTCGATCATCCGGTCAAGCTGCAGGTAGGGCTTCAGTTCTGCCTCATCGAGGTCATGTTCGATCTTGCGGCGTTTCTCTGCGTAATAGTGCCAGTCCCACGGCTCCAGATCGCCGTTGATGCCATCCTCATGCATCATCCGCGTCAGCACCTCGGCGTCCTTGTCGGCCTGCGCCTTGGCCGGGCCCCAGACATCCATCAAGAGACCGCGCACGGCCTCTGGCGTCTTGGCCATTTCGGTTTCCAGCTTGTAGGCGGCGAAATTCTCATACCCCAGCAGCTTGGCGCGCTCTTCGCGCAGGGTCAGGATTTCAGCGGCAATTGCGCGGTTATCATGGTCACCGCCATTCGCGCCACGCGCCGCCCAGGCGCGGAATGCTTTTTCGCGCAGATCCCGTCGGGGCGAAAATTGTAGGAAGGGCGTCACGATCGAACGCGCAAGCGTAATCACCGGACCGGATGCGCCCTTTTCCTCGCCCGCCGTGTGCGCGGCTTTGACCACAAATTCGGGCAGGCCTTCGAGGTCACCCTCCGTCAGCTCCATGAACCACTCCCGCTCATCCGCAAGCAGGTTCTGGGTGAAATTGGTCCCAAGCGTTGCAAGACGCGATTTGATCTCCTGCATGCGCGTATCTTCCGCACCCTGAAGCGCCGCGCCACCACGCACAAACCCACGGTGCGTGAGCATCAGCACACGGGCCTGTTCATCCGTCAGGTCGAGGTCACCGCGCTGCTCCCAGACCGCCTGCACCCGGGCATAGAGCGCCTTGTTGGCGGTGATTGCTGAAAAATGCGCGGCCAGCTTGGGCGAAAACTCCCGTTGCAGTGCCTCACGCGCCGGGTTGCTGTCCGCCCCGGCGACCGAGAAGAATACCGACAGTACCTGCTCAAGCGGCTGACAGGGGGTCTCCAGCGCCTCCACCACATTGGCAAATGTGGGCGGCTCGGGGTTGGTGGCGATGGCCTCGATCTGCGCCTGATGGGCAGCAAGGGCCTGATCGAGCGCGGGGGCAAAATCATCGTCAGAAATCTGATCGAAGGGCGCAATCCCAAAGGGTGTTTGCCAGTCGCGCAGCAGCGGATTTGTCATGTGAGGTCTCCTTTGGGTCGACGCTAGCGCCTTCCCCTCCGGCCTGCAATCTGTCTGCACCACGACGGTTTTCTACGCCCGCAAAACGACCTGACGCGCTATTGCTGATCCTGCTTGTTGCGCAGGTGGCGTTCCAGGGCGCGCAGGCCCAGCGACAGGGAAATGGTCATCGCCAAATAGACCAGCGCCACCATGTTGTAGGTCTCGAAATAGCGGAAATTGCTGGCCGCCGTGACCTTGCCAAGCTGGGTGATGTCGAGAACACCGAGCACGGACACCAGCGAGGAATCCTTGACCAGCGCCACAAAATCATTGCCAAGCGGCGGCAGGATCGTGCGGATCGCCTGCGGAAACACGATGAACCGGAACCGCTGCCAGCCAGAGAGACCCAGCGCCTTTGCTGCCTCGACCTGACCTTCGGGCACCGATTGCAGGCCTGCGCGAAACACCTCAGCGATAAAGGCGGAATAGGCGATCATCAGCGCCACAATGGCGCGCCACAACAACGGGAAGTTTCGCGTGCGGATGTCCTCCAGCCCGATGAAACTGCCCAGCCAGTTGCGTAGATCCACCAGGGCCGGTGCCAGCACAAAGGCCACATAAAGCAACAGCACGATGATCGGCACGCCGCGCACCACCTCGACGTAGAACCGGCAGGTCTGACGCAGCACAAGCCAGCGTGAATCCGCGCCCAGCGCCAGTGCCATGCCCAGAACTGAGGCCGAAAAGAAGCTCACAACCGTCACAAAGACGGTGATCCCCACCCCACGCCAGAGCGTGTTCATGATCTGGGCGTAGACATCGCTGCGCGCGACCTCGATGCCCAGATAGAGCGCCGTGAGCCCGACGGCCACCAGCCACCATGGGAAATCTTCTTTGTCTTCGCGCTTGTGGCGATTGGTCATGTGCTTGCCCTGTCACGACAAACCCCGGCCTGAGGACTGGCCGGGGCGGAATTGAGGTTCAAAGTATGGGGCGTTTATTGGCCCATCTTGTAGTCGAGGAACCATTTCTTGTTGAGCGCATCAAGCGTGCCGTCGGCCTTCATTTCCGCCAGCGCCGCATTCACGGGCTCCACCAGGTCGCTGCCCTTGGGGAAGATGAACCCAAAATCCTCGGTGCCGAGCGGTTCGCCAATGATCTTCAGCGCGCCATCCGACGCCGCAACCACACCCGCAGCCGCGGTGCTGTCGGACAGAGCCAGATCAACATCGCCCGTGCGCAGCGCCTGCAACGAGGCGCCGAAAGTCTCAAACAGCTTGATGCGCGGGTTGGCCTCATCGCCATCCAGCACGTCATAGACGGTCACATAAAAGGGCGTGGTGCCGGGCTGGGCCGCGGCCAGCAGATCCTGATCGGCGGCAAAGCCCGCTGCATCAGAAAACCGGTCCTCATCCCCCGCCACGATCATGCGCATCTGCGAGGTCAGGTAACTGTCGGAAAAATCGACCTTTTCCTTGCGGTCGTCGCGAATGGTAATGCCATTCATCGCCATGTCGTACTGGCTGGCGGTGATCGCCGGGATCATCGCGTCCCAACTGGTGTTTTCATACACCACCGTCATGTTCAGCCGGTCTGCGATCTCGGCCACCGCGTCATATTCCCAGCCGATCGCCTCAGCGCTGTTGGGGTCGATGAACTGCAACGGCGGATAGGTGTTCTCGCTTGCGACCACGACCTCACGCCCGTCAAGATCCGGCAGATCGGCGGCAAAAGCGCCGGTGGCAAAGACGGCCGTCGCAAAGGCGGCCAAAGCAAAGGGGCGGGACATGGTCAGTTTTCTCCTGTCGGGGCCGGGGTGCCGTTATCGGGTCCACAAATCGGACACTCGGCACGCGCTTTCAGCGCGATCCGGCGGGTTTCACCATAGAGACCATCGTAGATCAACATCTGCGAACGCAAGACCTCTCCGGCGCCGGTGATCTGTTTCACAGCCTCCACAGCCATCATTGTGCCCAAAACACCGGGCAACGGACCGATCACGCCCGCTTCGGCGCAGCTTGGTGCAAGCCCTTCGGCGGGGGCTTCGGGGAAGATGCACTGATAGCACGGGCCGCCGCGTGTCGGGTCGAAGACGGAAATCTGCCCTTCCCATTGCGACAGCGCACCGGAGATCAGCGGTTTCTGCTGCGCAACCGCGGTGCGGTTGGCGAGGTACCGGGTGGCGAAATTGTCGGTGCCGTCCAGGATCAGATCATAATCGGCAAACAGCTCTGCCGCGACGTCCTCGGTCAGGCGGCGCCGGTAGGGGCGCACGGTGACAAAGGGGTTCTGTGCCTCCATCGCGGCCTGGGCCGAAAACACCTTGGGCAGGCCGATGTCGCGATCCCGGTGGATCACCTGTCGTTGCAGGTTGGCGTTTTCAACCGTGTCATCATCCACCACACCAATGGTGCCGACGCCGGCGGCGGCCAGATATTGAAGTGCCGGCGCACCAAGCCCGCCGGCCCCGATCACCAGCACCCGGGCGTCCTTCAGCCGTTTCTGGCCCAGGCCGCCGACCTCACGCAGGACGATATGGCGGGCATAGCGATTGAGTTCGGCATCGGAGAAGGCAGGCGCATCGTGCCCGGCCTCGTCCGAATCCGACTGCGTCGGCGCAGCGCGCGCGCGCAACCGCCGCAACACCGCGGAATAGAGCGCAACCAGAACGCCCCCGCCTGCCAGGAGGAGCCACAGGCTGGCAGAGCCTCCCGTCGCCTCTCTCAGCGGTGCGCCGTCGGGCAGGGTCAACTGGATCGCCAGCACCGCACAGAACAGCACCCCCAGCAACGCCGCCCGCAGGCTGCGCTCCAGTCCAAGCAGGCGCCCGCCCCACCAGATCAGCCCGGCCAGGCCAAAGACCAGGATCATGCGCCGCCCCCTGTGCCGGTGGAGCCAAAGCCCCCCGCCCCACGCTCGGTCGCATCAGAGAAGGTGTCGACCACGTCGAGGGCGGCATGCAGAACCGGCACAAACATCAGCTGGGCAATGCGCTCTCCGGGCTCGATACGGATGGGATCGGCCCCGGCCGGGTTGCGGTTCCAGGTGCTGATAAAGACCTGACCGGTATAATCCGCGTCGATCAGCCCGACGCTGTTGCCCATCACCAGGCCTTTCTTGTGTCCCAGACCGGAGCGCGGCAGCACCAGGGCGGCACAGCTGGTGTCGCCCATGTAGAACGCCAGCCCCGAGGGGACGAGCACCGCCGGCGCCTGCGGTGCAATCTCCATCGGGGCATCGATACAGGCAAACAGGTCGATCGCCGCCGCCCCTGAGGTCTGATACGCGGGCATGCCCCACTCGCGAATGCGCGGGTCCAGAATCTTCACTTCCACAGCAAAGGGCGCTGATGTCATGGGACTTTCCTCTTCGTCATCCGTCGCACCCGACGTGCAGCACGGGCGGGCGCGCTCCGGTTATGCCCCGGTTCGGGCCCGAATTGCCACATGACATATGCAATTGACACAGACCCGGGCGAGCTTGTTCACACGATGGTGACCGCAACGCCGATCAGACCGCGGCCATCTTTCTGATGAAACGGGGTAAAGGTCAGTTCATGACGCGCCCCCTGGAATTCCGCAGTCTCGATCAGCGCTGAGCGGGAGCGGAACACCCGGTTGATCCGGCTGGTGAGATCCGGCATCCCGGCGACGGCGGCGCATTGATTGATGTGAACCCCCGCTTTCGGCAGGCTGTCCAGTTCGAACAAGCGCATCGCCTGGCGCGAGGCGTGGCGGACCTGCAAGGCGTGGTCCACCACGATCATCACAAAGGGGTTGGCACGCAGCACCGCCGCCAGTTCCGCGCTGAGGTGCTGGATCTCGGCAGAATTGACCTGGATTTCCTCGTTGACGGTGATCAGCTCCTCATTGGTGGACTGCAATTCCTCGTTCGAGCTTTCCAGTTCCTTGTTGGTGGATTGCAGTTCCTCATTGGCGGCCTGCATTTCCTCGTTCACCGATTGCAATTCCTCGTTGGCGGTCTGCAACTCCTCGATCGTCTGTTGCAGCGCCTCGCGGGTGGAAACCACTTCGTCCTCGATCTGGCGGATGTATTGCTCCTGCTCGCCCGGCTCCAGGTTTTCCGGCGTGCCGGAGGGTGCCTGCCGAGGGCGCGTCTCCACCGCGATCAGGACAACGCCACCGCCATCGCTGTCGCCGCCGGTCGTGATCGGGTAGCAGGTCAGTCGCACCTCTTCTTGCGCGCTGTCGGCAAGGCGGTGCCATTGGCCACGGCGCATCGCATTGCAGCGCAGGGACACGTTGAGCAGGCTTGCGGCCTCACCGCGCAGCTGCGGCAGCAGGATCTTCAGGTCCACCTGCAACCCCGTGCTCTCGGTCAGGGCGGTCACAAAGGAAATATCGCCGATGACGCGCAGGATCGCACCGGTGCTGCTGGCCAGGAACCCGTTTGGAGCCAGGACCCGGATCAGGCTGTCGAACTGTTGCGACGCGGCGTGATTGCGCGCCGTGTCGGCAACACGCCGGGTCGGGTCCGGGGTGTGAGGGTCCTCGCTGGCTGGCGGTGGCAGAAACGACTCGACCACGGGTTTGCGTGTCATCACCCGTTTGCGAAAGATCCGGTCAGAGGTCTGAGTGGCCTCGAACACATTGTCCATCGACCCGATGGTTTCTGCCGCACCAAGGAACAGCAGCCCCTGGGGCGCGAGCGCATATCCCGCCCGGGCCAGCACCTTGTCCTGCAACGCGCTGCTGAAGTAAATCAGCAGGTTGCGCAGGCTGATGCAGTCGAGATTGGTGAACGGCGGATCCTGGATCACGTTGTGGCGCGAGAACAGCACAAAGGCGCGCAGGGATTTGCGGACCTCGATCGTCTCCGAGCGCACCAGGAAATACCGATCCACCAGGTCGTCCGGAATATCGCTGATGGCGGAAATCGGATAAGCGCCACGCCGCGCCACATCCAGCGCCTGTTGGTCGATATCGGTGGCAAAGACCTGCAACCGGCGCTGCGCAACCTTCTCGATGCCGCCCATCGCTTCGAGGATCAGGATCGCAACCGAATAGGCCTCTTCGCCGGTAGCGCATCCTGCGACCCAGACCCGAATGGTGCGCTGATCGCTGTGGTCCATCTTCTCCAGCATGTCACAAAGACTTGCCTTCAGCGCGTCGAACTGCTGCGGGTCGCGGAAAAAGCGCGTCACCGAGATCATCAGATCCTTGTAGAGCGCCTCAACCTCGGCCGGATCACCGCGGCAAAAATCGACATAGGCACCGTAGTCCGCAAACCCCAAGGCCAACATGCGCCGGGTGATACGCCGACTGATCGTGGAGGCCTTGTATTCGCGGAAATCCACCCCGGTGCGGGCCGACAGCACCTGAAGCAGGTCTGACAGCTTGTTCGGCTTTCCGTGCAAGTCCTGCAAGGCGCCCAGATCGCGTGGCCGGGACAGGATCTTGCCAAGGTGGGTTCCGATCTCGTCCGGGGACAGGGTCAGGTCAACGCAGCCGGTATGCAGGGCCGAGGATGGCATGCCGGCATATTTCGAACGCTCCGGGTCCTGCGCGATGGTGATCCCGCCCGCTTCGCGGATGGCGCGCACCCCATAGCTGCCGTCGCTGCCGGTTCCCGACAGGATGATGGCGGCGCAGGCGTCGCCACACTGCTCTGCCATGGATTTGAACAACCGGTCCGCCAGCGGTTTCGGGCGGCCGGGCGGTCCCTCCGGCGCGCGCAACCCGAGCAACCCCTGCTCGGTCACCACCACGTCATAGCCGGGCATGGCCACATAGATCGTGTCGGGCGCCGGGCGCAGGTCCAGATCGTCGGTCAGCTCCGCCACCGGCAGCTGCGTTTCGCGTGAAATCAGCGCGCTCAGCATGCTCGTATGTGTGGGCGACATGTGCTGCGCGATCACGAAGGTGGCGCCATGTCGATCCCCCAGCGCCTGAACAAGGTCCGACACAGCCTCCAGGCCACCGGCGGATGCGGCGATCCCCACGATAAATGGAATGCTGTGATCGCTCATACGGCCCGTTCCCATGGATGCGACTTGGACGGGCCCCCGCCCCGGTGCAAGCTTCGGTTGGCGTCAGGATAGCGGCCGACGCACGAGTGGAACACCCATGACTGCCAGCGCATCCGGCCGCCGCCCTTTACCACGGCGGGGGGCAGGTGCAAATCACCGCCGGTCGATCCTGCGAAACGGGACAGGCCCGCGCGGACCGCTAGGCGTCTTGCATCAATTCGGCCAAGGCCCGGCGGATGTCCTCCTCATGCGCCGGTTTCTGCACCGCGATGCCGTGATCCGGCTGCACCGCGCCGCTTGTGTCCTCGATCCCGTTGGTGAGCAACAGAACCGGCAGGCGCTGCGCATTCGCCATGGCGACCGCCTCGGCACTGGGCAGACCGCGCATATGCGCCGCAAGGATGCAGATATCAAAGCTCTGCGCCTGCATCATCTGGCAGGCATCCACTTCGCTTGTCGCCAGCTGCAGGGATCCGACCCGGTGCAGCCGGAGCATGTCACACAGGACCTGCCCGAGCATGACATCCTCCTCCAGCACTAGAACATTCATGTCGCGCCGCATCACGGCACCGCCGCGCGCTGAGACCCGAGACCGGGCCATTGAGGACAGCCCCCCGTTTGCGGGCAGACTGGCAGGGGCACACCTGCAACACCATGAGACATATTCACACCTGTTAACACAGCGCGTCGGGACACACGACGCGGACACACCTGAAACGACACAACAGCGCGCAACACGGCGCCATTGCGCTCAATCTGTTCTGTTCTACTCACAAATTGGTAAACGCTGCCGATGACTTTCCGTAAAAAATTCCGTTTTCCGGATGTACAACGTGACCGGGGGCGTCCGGTTCAGTCCGCCCTACCCTGAAATCAAAGGCAATTTCACCGGGTCAAGTCACCGGCTTTGGCGCGGCCAGCGCGTCGGCGATTTTACGGGCGAGTTTTTCGGCCACCGCCTCCTTGGCCATGCGCGGCCAGGCCTCTGCCCCGGAATCGGAAATGACGGTCACGGAATTCTCCTGACCGCCCATGATTCCCGTGGCGGGCGAGACATCATTGGCCACGATCCAGTCGCACCCCTTGCGCAGCCGCTTGGCGGTGGCGTGTTCGATCACATCGTTGGTTTCCGCGGCAAATCCCACAACCAGCGCCGGGCGGCCGGATTGCCGCTGGGCCACCCCTTTCAGGATGTCAGGGTTCTCGGCAAAGTCGAGCGTGGGCAGCCCGTCCTTGGACTTCTTCAGCTTGCGGTCCCCGGCAGACGTGACGCGCCAATCGGCCACGGCCGCCGCAAACACGGCAGCATCCGCCGGCAACGCCGCATCCACGGCCGCAGCCATCTCACGTGCGGTTTCCACCGGCACCACCTCCACCCCTTCCGGCGGGGGCACCGTTGCAGGGCCGGTGACAAACACGACCTCCGCCCCCAACGCCCGCAGAGCACGGGCCACCGCCGTGCCCTGCGCGCCAGAAGAACGGTTGGCAATGTAGCGCACCGGATCGATCGGTTCATGGGTCGGGCCGGAGGTGACAACGATCCGCTTACCCGCGAGCGGGCCCGCGTCGAAATGCGCGGCAATCGCGCGCACGATCTCATCGGGTTCTGCCAGCCGCCCCGGGCCGAATTCGCCACAGGCCATGCCGCCTTCATCCGGCCCGACGACCTGAACGCCGTCCTCCATCAGTTGCGCCAGATTGCGCCGGGTGGCCGGGTGCTGCCACATCCGCACGTTCATCGCGGGCGCCAGCAGGATCGGCGTATCGGTCGCCAGAAGCAGCGTCGAGGCCAGATCATTGGCGTGGCCCTGCGCCATTTTTGCCATCAGATCCGCCGTTGCCGGCGCCACCACCAGAAGATCGGCGCTGCGCGACAGCTGGATATGCCCCATCTCCGCCTCTGCGGTCAGGTCGAACAGATCCCTGTGCACCGCGGTACCGGCCAGAGCGGAGACCGACAGCGGTGTCACGAACTCCTCTCCCGCACGGGTCAACACCGGGGTCACCCGCGCGCCTTTGTCCTGCAGGCGACGGATCAGCTCCAGCGATTTATAGGCCGCAATGCCGCCGCCGATAATCAAGAGAATATGTTTACCTGACAACATGATGTGCCCTCGCGCAGCCCGATGCCCTTCACCCTACTGTGCCCGCGAGGGAGAGGAAACCGGTTTCCTGTCTCCGGGACAGGCCCGCGCCGCCGGTCCTGGAACAAAGGACCGGCCCCGGTCCGTCACATGGGTCAGTCGAAAGCCGCGCAGGGGTCCGGGCGTTCGACCGGCGGGGCGGAGATAACCGCATCGAAGTCCCCCTCGACCCGACCGGCCTCAGCCTGACCCAGGGCAAACACTGCCACCTCGTCGGACGCCCTGTGCAGATAGACCGGTACCCCGCGATCGCGACGCGCATGGCCATTGCCCGTGATAACCACAACCGGCCCCCCAGTCTCAGTCAGCGCCGCCAGCGCGGCCCGGGCAAGGGTGGCATCCCGCAAACGTTGAATATCAACCATTGCGGGCAGCAGATGTTCTGGCAGCGCATTGCAATGGGCCGCCTGCTGGTCGGCCTCGCGTTGGGCCTGTTCTGGCGCGGCAAGGGGCTTATCCAGACCAAACCGACCGGCATCGGCCCCAAAGAAGCTGGCCACACCTGCGCGCATCGCCGTCCGCGCGTCGGCACGCGACACCGCCGCGCCCCAGTGACGCGCCGCGCGGGCGGCTTCAAAGACCGGTCTGTACAGGGAAAACTCGGGCCACCCGGACTGCTGCCACGCCAGCACCTGCGGCAGGTCATCCGCCGCTCGCAGCACCTCTGGCGTCAAACGCGCCGCCTGCTGCTGCGTCAGCATTTCCCACACCACCGCCGCAGGGGCGATCTCGGAAATCAGGGCAGCCTGCGTCCTGTGGTGGTCCGGGTTGTCATGCACCTCGCCCAGAATGACGATGTCGGCCTGCGTTGCACGCCGCAAAAGATCCGGGGAAACCTCCGATTGCGCCATCGCAGGCCCGAAAAGGCACAGGACCCAAAACCCCAACCAGCCTGCCAGTGTCAACTGTGTCAGCTGTGTCAGGGCTTTCAGGTGCCCGGCGATTGCGCGCGCCGGGCCCGACAGGCCAGCTTTGCGTGTTCCAGTCGTCTTCCTCATAAGAGGAAGTTCTGCACCTCGCGGGACTGACCTTCAAGCGTCTTGCGCATTTTCACAAAGGCTGCCGCCTCCAGCTGCCGCACCCGTTCCTTGGACAGGCCCAGCTCGGTGCCGAGGCTTTCCAGCGTGCGGGGATCTTCGCGCAGCTTGCGCTCGCGCACGATAAAGCGCTCCCGCTCGTTGAGCCCATTGAGCGCCGTCACCAGCCAGTTGCGCAGCTTGCGCGTGTCATGATCGGCCTCGACCAGCTCTGCCGCCTGTTCGCGGTCATCCTCCAGCGCGTCGATCCACTCCCGCCCGTCCTCATCGGCGGATTGCACGGCATTGAGCGAGAAATCCGCCCCGGCCAGGCGACCATCCATCATTTCAACATCGCGCAGCGGCACGCCGATTTCCTCGGCGATCATCTGGTGCAGCTTGTGCCGGTCCAGCTCGACCCCTTCGCTCTCTGCGGCGCGTTCCAGCTGTGCCTGAACCCGGCGCATGTTGAAGAACAGGGATTTCTGCGCCGAGGTAGAGCCGGTGCGCACCATCGACCAGTTGCGCATCACGTAATCCTGGATCGACGCCTTGATCCACCACACCGCGTAGGTCGAAAATCGCACGCCGCGGTCCGGATCGAATTTCTCCGCTGCCTTCATCAGCCCCAAGCCCGCTTCCTGGATCAGGTCGTTCATGGGCGCACCGTAGCGACGGAACTTCGAGGCCATCGACACCGCAAGCCGCATATACGCCGTGATCAGGCGATGCAGCGCCTGCACATCCTTTTCGTCACGCCACGCATAGGCGAGCGCCAACTCGGTTTCAGCATCCAGAAGCTCGGCTTTCATCGCCCGCTTCGGGAGGGGGTTTTCGGTGGTCTCGTCCAGTGCCATTTTAAACTCCCTGTTCTAAGAACTACGTTGACAACGCGTGAGGGCCGGCTTTGGTTCAAAAATAGTCTAGCTGACTGTCGAAAGTGATCGTGGCATTGAAGGGTTCGGCAGCAGCGCCGTATTGTCTTGCCGGTTGCGAGACCTGTCGCAACGCGAAGCACACTTACAACTTTGAGGGTACCCATCTTGTCGGGCAGAGTCACAGTTATTCTCGGCGGCGCCGCATCCGGAAAATCCGCTTTCGCCGAGCAAGCCTGTGTGAACACAGGAAAAAACCGGATCTACTGGGCAACATCACAAATACTTGACCCCGAGATGCAACAGAAGGTCGCCCGCCATCTGACCCAGAGAGGCGGGGACTGGACCACGATCGAGGAACCCTTTGATGCCAGCCGGGTGATGCCGCGCGTGCAGGCAGAGGATGTCCTGCTGATGGATTGCGCAACAATGTGGCTGACCAATCACCTGCTGGCCGAGCATGATCTGGAGCAGGAAACCGAGGCGCTGCTGGCGGCCATCGCCAACTGCCCTGCCGAGGTCGTGATCGTCACCAATGAAACCGGGCTTGGCATCGTACCGGAGAACGCCCTTGCCCGCCGCTTCCGCGAGGCTCAGGGACGATTGAACATCGCCCTGGCCGAACAGGCGGAGTGCGTCGTCCTGGTTGCGGCAGGGTTGCCTCTGGTACTGAAGGGGGCGCTGTGATCACACGATTTCACATGGTCCGCCACGGGCCGACCCACGCAAAATGCATGGTGGGCTGGTCCGACCTGCCTGCCGACCTGTCGGATACCGCAGCGCTTGCACGTTTGTCGGAGACCCTGCCCGCGGATGCGGTTGTGGTCTCCTCCGATCTGCGCCGAGCTGTCACCACGGCGGATGCCATTCAGGGCCCCCGCCGCCGGTTGCCACATGCCCGAGACCTGCGCGAGATGCACTTCGGTGACTGGGAGCAGCAACGCTGGTCAGAGGTTGATGCGCACTCCCCGGACCACATCCGCGCCTTCTGGGAACAGCCCGGTGACATTGCGCCACCCAATGGCGAAAGCTGGAACACCCTGTTGCAGCGCGTGTCTGACCGGATCGATACGCTGTGTCGGACCCATCGCGGCCAGGACATCATCGTCGTGGGTCACTTTGGCCAGATCCTGTGTCAGGTGCAACGCGCCGCCGGCCTAACAGCCTCCGAAGCCTTTGCGCATAAGATCGACAATCTCTCCGTCACCCGGATCGACCACACTCCGGCGGGGTGGCAACTGGGGGCGATAAATCAAATTCTGTGATATGTTATCGCGCAAATATTCGTTTTACTGATGTATCGCGTGACCCGTAGGATCACCCCATGACATACACACTCTACATCGGTGATCGCATGTATTCCAGTTGGTCTTTGCGCGGCTGGCTCATGCTCGAAAAGTTCTCTCTGCCGCACGCGGTGCGCATGGTGGGACTGTATTCCGGAACCATGGCACAGGACATGGCCGCGCTTGCGCCCGCGCGGCTGGTGCCGACCCTGACCCTGCCCGACGGCACCGTGGTCGGCGAAACCCTGGCGATGGCCGAAACCCTGGCCGAGCGCCACCCGGACGCGGGCCTGTGGCCCCGGGAGGCCGCACACCGGGCCACCGCGCGCTGGCTCTGTGCCGAGATGGTCGCGGGGTTCACCGCCCTGCGCGGCGATTGCTCGATGCAGCTCAGCCATATCTGGCAGGGGTTTCAGCCCTCGGAGGCGGTGCTGACGGATCTGCGGCGGATCGAGACGCTGTTTGCCCACGCGCGCCAGACTTCCGGCCACGCCAGCGGCCCGCTGTTTGGCACCTACAGCCTCGCGGATGTGTTCTACACCCCCGTGGCGGCGCGGATCATCGGCTATGATCTGCCGGTCTCGGCGGAAACCCGCGCCTATTGTGTCGAACTGCTGCGCGATCCGGCTGTGCTATCCTGGCAAGAGGCCGCACGCCAGGTGACCTATGATCCGGAGCCCTATCAGCTGGACCTGGACCGCAGGCCTTGGGTGCTCTGAACCGGGCCACGCACGATTTCGCGGTGGCTTCACGGCACCTTTAACCAATCAGTAACCACGATTTCCAATGCTGCTCCCTGAGCACCTCATTCGGGGTGTCTCTGGGGGCAGCTATGATTTCACGCGCTCAAACTGTTGCATTTCAGGGGGTTGAGGCCTGCCCGGTCGAGGTCCAATGCGCTGTCGCACCGGGACTGCCGGCGTTTTCCATCGTCGGCCTGCCGGACAAGGCGGTGAGCGAGGCGCGCGACCGGGTGCGCTCGGCGCTGGCGGTGATGTCCATCGCCCTGCCCTCCAAACGGATCACCATCAACCTGTCGCCTGCGGACCTGCCCAAGGAGGGCAGCCATTTTGATCTGCCGATCGCCGTGGCCCTGCTGGCGGCGCTGGAAATCCTGCCTCCCGAAGCGGCGAACGAAACCCTGTCTCTGGGCGAGTTGTCGCTGGACGGCACCCTGGTCGCGATCACCGGCGCCCTGCCCGCCGCGCTGGCGGCTGCGGAACAGGATCGGCTCCTGCTCTGCCCCAGGGGCTCCAGCGCCGAAGCCGCCTGGGTGGAGGCCACAACCGTGATCGGGGCCGCGTCCCTGTCGGATGTGATCCGCCATTTCACCGGCCAGAGCGTCATCACGCCCGCACAGCCCGGCGAGGTGATCGACGGTCCTCCGGACAAGGATCTCTCGGATGTCAAAGGCCAGGAGGTCGCGCGCCGGGCGCTGGAGATCGCCGCCGCCGGACGGCACCACCTGTTGATGAGCGGCCCGCCGGGGGCCGGGAAATCCATGCTGGCCGCCCGCCTGCCGTCGATCCTGCCGCCGCTTACCCCGCAAGAGGCGTTGGAGACGTCGATGATCCACTCCATCTGTGGCCTGATCGAGGCCGGAGGCGTCAGCCGCGCCCGCCCCTATCGCGCGCCGCATCACACCGCCTCGATGGCGGCCATCGTCGGCGGCGGGCGGCGGGCCCAACCGGGTGAAATCAGCCTTGCGCACAATGGCGTCTTGTTTCTGGACGAGCTGCCCGAATTTGCCCGCGCGGTTCTGGAAACCCTGCGCCAACCGCTGGAAACCGGCGATGTGATGGTGGCCCGCGCCAATGCGCATGTGCGCTATCCGAGCCGTTTCATGCTGGTGGCCGCCGCCAATCCCTGCCGCTGCGGCTACATGACCGATCCTACCCGCGCCTGCCCGCGCGCCCCAGCCTGCGGCGCCGATTACATGGGGCGCATCTCCGGCCCGCTGATGGACAGGTTCGATCTGCGGATCGAAGTGGAGCCCGTGGCCTTTGCCGATCTGGAGCGCAGCCGCCCCGGAGAAAGCTCTGCCACCGTCGCAGATCGCGTCGCGCAGGCCCGTGCCATTCAGGCCGACCGCTACGCGGGGTGCGACGGGGCCACGGTGAATGCCGATGCAGAAGGGCGAATACTGGAAGAGATCGCCCGTCTGGACGCCGACAGCCGCGCCCTGATGATGCAGGCCTCCGAGCGCTTTGGCCTCAGCGCACGCGGCTATCACCGGGTGTTGCGGGTGGCGCGCACCATTGCCGATCTCGATGCCACGCCCGACATCGCGCGCGATCACGTCGCCGAGGCGCTGTCCTACCGGTTGCCGCGCTAACCCCGTGGGTTACAGCGACATGCGTGCAAAATAGGCGATATCGCACAGCGATCTGCGGGCTTCCGGTATCCAGCCATCAAACAGGTGCCAGACATGGGGCGCTGTGGGATGCACATCCTCCGAAACCTCCGCACCAGATGCGCGCAGCTGCGCGGCCATGCGGCGGCAATCGTCAAACAGGATCTCGGTCTCGCCATAGTGCAGCAACACCGGCGGACAGTCCGGAAAGTCCGAAAACAGCGGCGAGATACGCGGATCGGCGGCCTCCATCCCCGGGGGCAGGACATAGTCCACCAGTTCCCGGATGCGCGCGGCGGGCAGGAAGGGATCGCGATCCGCATTGCGGGTCAGGCTATCGCCACTCAGGGTCAGATCACACCAGGGGGACATGGCAAACAGGGCCGCTGGCGGGGTGCCCTTGCGGCACAGATGCGACAACAGTGCCAGCGCCGCGCCGCCCCCGGCGGAATCCCCGCCCAGCACCACATCAGCGGGCGCATAGCCCGATGCGATCAGATGCTCCCAGGCTGCAACGGCGGCGTCAAAGGCCGCCGGAGCGGGGTGCTCCGGTGCGAGCGGATAATCCGGGGCACAGATCTCGAGCCCGGAAAGCAGCGACAACCGACCCAGCATCGCGGCGTAGCTTCTGGGGCTGCCGGCGATATAACCGCCACCATGGATAAAAAGCACGATCTTGCCGGGCGCACAGCGGCCACACTGGATGCGGTCCAGCCCGGCGCGATCCTGGATATGGCACAGATGGGGCGGCGATCGGAATGCCAGCCGCGCCATGCGCTCGAACTCGGCGCGCGCCACCTGTGGCTCTTTTACGGACAGCAGACGGGGCCGCGCCACATGGCGCAACCCGGTCACCAGCAGATCAAGTGCGCGGCTCACGCGAGGCGCGCCTCGATCGCCTCCCAGACCTTTTCGGCGATATTGACGCCGTTGAACCGCTCCAGCTCCTGAATGCCGGTGGGCGAGGTCACGTTGATCTCGGTCAGGTAGTCGCCGATGACGTCGATGCCGACAAACACCTGGCCGCGCTCTTTCAACAGCGGGCCGATCGCGGCGCAGATTTCAAGGTCCCGGTCGGTCAGGCCGATCTTTTCGGGCCGCCCGCCCACATGCATGTTGGAGCGTGTTTCCCCCGCCGCAGGCACGCGGTTGATCGCGCCCACCGGTTCGCCATCCACAAGGATCACCCGCTTGTCGCCATTGGACACATCCGGCAGGAATTTCTGCACGATCAGCGGCTCGCGGCTGAAGCCGGTAAACAGCTCGTGCAGAGACGACAGGTTGCGATCATTGGCATCCAGCCGGAACACGCCGGCCCCGCCATTGCCATAGAGCGGCTTCAGGATCACATCGCCATGTTTGGCCTTGAACGCCTTGATGGTGTCCAGATCACGGGCGATGGTGGTCGGCGGCGTCAGCTCCGGGAAGTCCAGAACCAGCAGTTTTTCCGGGTAGTTGCGCACCCAGAAGGGATCATTCACCACCAGCGTCACGTCCTTCAGCCGGTCAAGCAGATGGGTCGCGGTGATGTAGTGCATGTCGAACGGCGGATCCTGGCGCAGCCAGACCACGTCGAAATCCGCCAGATCGACCTCGCGCATCTCTCCCAACGTGGCCGGGGTGCCGGCGACGCGCTGCACCACCATGTCCTGACCGCGCGCGGTAATGCGCCCTTCCTGATAGGCCAGCTGATCGGGATCGTAATAAAACAGGTCGTGCCCGCGCTTCTGAGCTTCTTCGGCGAGGCGAAAGCTGCTGTCGGCGTTAATGTCGACGCCCATGATCGGGTCCATCTGAAATGCGATTTTCATACTATGTGTCCCTTGTTTCACCATCGATACATGGCGCAGGCGCGGGCCATGTTCAATGGCTCAGCCGTGGCCATAGGCATTTTCGATAATCTCCACCTCGCCCGCGCCCCAGACCAGCACCACATCAAGCCGCGCGTCGGTGAGTTGCCCCTTGGGTTCGCCATCGAGAAAGGCGGCCGCGCTGGCCATCACCCGCTGCATTTGCGCAGGGCGAATACGGGCGGCGGCTGCGTCGCGGGTGGCGCTCGACTTGACCTCGGCAAAGATCACGCCGTCGCCGTCCCGCAGGATCAGATCAATCTCGCCATGCGGGCCGCGCCAGCGTGTTTCGGCCACCGCATACCCACGGGCGAGATACGCGCGAATGGCGATCTCCTCGGCGGCAGCGCCTGCGATATGAGACCGTTGTCCCGTCGCCCGTTTGCCCTGCCCCATTGCTGTCCGCCCTCAGTCCTCGCGCGCGATCTGAAGCGCTTGTTGATAGATCTTGCGACGTGGCTCGCCATGCGCCTCGGCGACAATGGCGGCTGCATCCTTGACCGAGTTGTCCCGCAACGCCGCGCGCAGGTCGGCCTCCAGATCCGCGGCGCTGGCCGCGGCCGCCCGCTGACGGTCCACGAGAATGACGATTTCACCCTTTACCGGCGCGTCGGCAAGTCCCGCGGCAAGATCGGCGAGCGATCCGCGGCGGACCTCTTCAAATTTTTTGGTGAGCTCACGGCACAGGGCCGCCTCGCGCCCGCCAAGGACTGCCGCCATATCCGCAAGCGAGGCCGCGACGCGTTTGGGTGATTCGTAAAACACCAGGGTGCCGGGAATATTTGCCACCTCTTCCAGGCGCTTGCGCCGCGCGCCGCTGGCATTGGGCAGGAACCCGGCAAAGAAAAACGCATCCGTCGGCAAGCCTGCAAGCGTGAGCGCGCAAAGCGCGGCAGAGGCCCCCGGTGCCGCGGTCACCAGATGGCCTGCCTGCGCCGCCTCCCGGCTCAGGTCATAGCCCGGGTCGGCAATCATCGGCATGCCCGCCTCGGACGCATAGGCCACCGATTTTCCTGCCGCGAGATCCGCCATCAGACGCGCGCGTGCCCCGGCCCCGGAGTGGTCATGATAGGCCACGACGGGGCGGTCCCCCAGTGGCACCCCGTGGATGTCGAGGAGCTTGCGCATGGAGCGCGTATCCTCGGCCGCGATCACGTCGGCCGAGGCCAGGACGTCGAGCGCGCGCAGGGTGATATCCCGTGCGGTGCCGATGGGCGTTGCGACGAAGTACAACCCCGGCGGTAAACTGACGATTTTATGATTCACGCTGGACCCGCTTTTCTGGTCGTCTATGATCGCCCCGAACCAAAACGGGTGCGCGATGCATAACGCCGCAGCCCGGAACAGGGAGTTTATGCGCTTTATGTTTGCTGTTTTCAATCGGGCCCGCAAGATTGTCCTGACCGCCACCGCCGTAGCGGCCTCCGCCCTTGTGGCGGCCTGTGACCCCGGCGCGATTTCCGGTGGGGGACCGACCATCAACACCTCGAAACCTGTCCCTGTTGCTCTGCTGGTGCCACGCGGGTCGGCGCAGCGCGGCGATGATGTGCTGGCGAAAAGCCTGGAAAACGCGGCGCGTCTGGCAATCGCCGACCTCAACGGTGTGCAGGTGGACCTGCGCGTCTACGACACCGCCGGCAACCCGCAGACCGCCGCCAATGTGGCGACACAGGCGGTGCAGGACGGGGCGCGCATCATCCTCGGCCCGGTCTACGCCGAAGCCGCCAATGCCGCGGGCATCGCGGCGGCCAAGCGCGGCGTCAACGTGCTGGCCTTTTCCAACAACACCTCGATCGCCGGCGGTAATGTCTTTGTCATGGGCGCCACCTTCGACAACTCCGCCAACCGGCTGACGCAATATGCAGCCCGTCAGGGCAAACGCACCATGGTCGTGGTCTCCGGCAACAATGCCGCCGGCCAGGCGGGCCGCTCGGCCATCCAGCAGGCCGCCGTTCAGAGCGGCATGACGCTGGCCGGCAATGTGAGCTACGACCTGTCGCAGCAGGGCGTCATCAACGCGGTTCCGACCATTACCAACAGCGTGCGCCAGTCCAATGCGGATGTCATGTTCATGACCGCCACCACCGCAGGTGCGCTGCCGCTGCTGACGCAGCTGCTGCCCGAGGCGGGCGTGAAGACCACCGACGTGCAGTACATGGGCCTCACCCGTTGGGACATTCCCGCCCAGACGCTGGAGCTGCCCGGCGTGCAGAACGGCTGGTTCGCCCTGCCCGACCCGCAGAAGACCGAAGCCTTCCGGGCGCGCTACCAGTCCACCTATGGTGCAGCCCCGCACCCCATCGGCGGCCTCGCCTATGACGGGATCGCCGCGATCGGCGCGCTTGTCAGCGCCGGCAATTCCGGTGCCCTCACCGGCGCTGCCCTGACCCAGCCCGCGGGCTTCCAGGGCACCGGTGGTATTTTCCGCCTGCGCCCGGATGGCACCAATGAACGCGGCCTTGCCGTTGCCACGATCCAGGATCAGAAAGTCGTCATCATTGACCCAGCGCCCAGAAGTTTCCCCGGAGCCGGTTCCTGAACCGGCGGACGCCAACACCAAAATCCTTCCTGAACCTCTGGGGTCGCTGATCTGCGACCCCAGTGCGATTTTTGACACCGACGCGATCCGCGCCCGGGTGCATGAACTGTCTCAGGAGGTGCAGGGGGCCGAGTTTCGCGCCGCCGTGGTGGCGCTGTTGCGCGAGGCCAACCAGGCCGGGCGCAGCGCCATTGCCGAGGCCTTTGAACTCCAGCCCTTTGCCGCCCGGGAGCTCGCGCGGTCCTATACCTATCTGACCGATGGGCTGGTGACGACGGCACTGACTGCGGCGGTGGACGTGCTGCACCCGATCGCCACCCCCACCACCGGTGAACGGATCTCTGTCTTTGCGGTCGGGGGCTATGGCCGGGGCGAGATGGCGCCGTTTTCCGACGTCGATCTGCTGTTCCTGACGCCCTACAAGATCACCGCCTGGGCGGAGAGCGTGATTGAGTCCATGCTCTACATCCTGTGGGATCTGCGGCTGAAGGTCGGCCATTCCAGCCGCACCATCAAGGACTGCATCCGCCTCGGCTCTGAGGATTTCACCATCCGGACCGCCATGCTGGAGCATCGGTTTCTGGCCGGTCACGGCCCCCTCGCGGCAGAGCTGGAAGAGCGTTTGGCAAAGGATCTCTTTGCCAAGGACGCCGCCGAGTTCATCGACGCCAAGCTGGCCGAACGCGATGCGCGCCACCTGAAGCAGGGCGAACGCTACATGGTGGAGCCCAACGTCAAGGAGGGCAAAGGCGGCTTGCGCGATCTGCAATCGCTGTTCTGGATCGCCAAATATCTCTACAAGGTGCAGGACGTGGCCGAACTGGTGCCCCTCGGCCTGTTCCGCCCCGAAGAATTTGATTTCTTTGCCAAGGCGGAAAACTTCCTCTGGGCCGTGCGGGCGCATCTGCATCTGAGTGCGCGGCGCGCCACCGAGCAACTGACCTTTGACATGCAGGTGCAAGTCGCCGAGCGCATGGGCTATCAGGACACCTCCGGCCGGCGCGCGGTCGAGGTCTTCATGCAGGATTATTTCCGCCACGCCACGCAAGTGGGCGATGTGACCCGCATCCTGCTCTCCAAACTCGAAGACAGCCAGCTCAAGAGCGAACCGCTGCTGGAGCGCATCTTCCGGCGCAAACCGCGCGTCAAAGCCGGCTATAAGATCAATCACAACCGTCTGGAAATTGCCGATCCCGAGAGTTTCCTGCAGGACAAGCTGAACCTGTTGCGCATGTTCGAAGAAGCCCTGCGCACCGGCCTGCTCTTGCATCCCGACAGCATGCGACTGGTGCGCGGCAACCTGCATCTGATTGATGACGAGATGCGCAACAACCCGGATGCGCGGCGGATCTTCATCGACCTGCTGCTGAAACACGGCAACCCGGAGCGCGTGCTGCGGCGCATGAACGAACTGGGGGTTCTGTCGACCTTCATCCCGGAGTTCGAGCCGATCGTGGCGATGATGCAGTTCAACATGTATCACTCCTACACGGTGGATGAGCACACGATCCAGGTGATCTCCAACTTCTCTGCCATTGAGCGGGGCGAGCTGGAGGATGAGCTGCCGCTGTCGTCCTCGCTGATCAAACAGGGCGTCAATCGCAAGGTGCTGATCATCGCCATGCTGCTGCATGACATCGGCAAGGGACGCCCGCAGGACCACTCCATTCTTGGCGCGCAGATCGCCCGCAAGGTCGCGCCTCGGCTGGGGCTCAACAAATCCGAATCCGAGACGGTGGAATGGCTGGTGCGCTACCATCTGCTGATGTCGGACACCGCACAGAAACGCGACATTGCCGACCCGCGCACGGTGCGCGATTTTGCCAAGGCGGTGCAGACGGTCAAACGGCTGGATCTCTTGCTGCTGCTGACGGTCTGCGACATTCGTGGCGTTGGCCCCGATACCTGGAACAACTGGAAAGCGGTGCTCTTGCGCGCGCTTTACAACCAGACCCGCGACGCGATGGAAAACGGGCTGGAGGCATTCAACCGCGAGCATCGCGGCACCGAGGCCAAGAAACGCCTGCGCAAGGCCCTGCCCGACTGGGAAAAATCCGCCGTCAAACGCGAAACCGCCCGCCATTATCCGCCCTATTGGCAGGGGTTGCATGTCACCGCGCATGTGGATTTTGCCGAGATGCTGCGCGAGATCGACAGGCTGGATGACCCTTCGGCCATGCTGGTGCGTCTGCACCCGGACGAAGACCGCGACGCCACCCGCGCCTGTTTCGTGATGCCGGACCACCCGGGCATTTTTGCCCGTATCGCGGGCGCGCTGGCGCTGGTGGGGGCCAATGTGGTCGATGCCCGCAGCTACACCACCAAGGACGGGTTTGTGACCGATGCCTTCTGGATTCAGGATGCCGACGGTCACCCGTTCGAGGCCTCTCGCCTGCCCCGCCTGCGCAGCATGATCGAGAAAACCCTGCATGGTGAAGTGATCGCCCGTGACGCGTTGAAATCGCGCGACAAGATCAAGAAGCGCGAGCGTGCCTTCCGGGTGCCGACCCATATCACCTTTGATAACGATGGTTCCGATATCTACACCATCATCGAGGTCGACACCCGCGACCGCCCCGGCCTGCTCTATGATCTGGCGCGCACCTTGGCGGCGGCGAACGTCTATATCGCCAATGCGGTCATTGCGACCTATGGCGAACAGGTGGTGGACAGTTTCTACGTCAAGGACATGTTCGGTTTGAAATACCACTCCGCAGCCAAGCAGCAGTCGCTTGAGAAAAAACTGCGCGAAGCCATCATCGACGGTGCAAAGCGGGCCGATACATGAAGCCGATCAAATTGATGTCCGGCTTTATGACAGTCGGATTCTGGACGCTGGCGAGCCGCATACTGGGGTTCATGCGTGAAATCCTGATCGCCGCCTATATCGGCCCCGGTGTTCTGGGGGATGCGTTTTACGCCGCCTTCCGCCTGCCCAATATGTTCCGCCGGTTCTTTGCCGAGGGCGCGTTCAACGCGGCCTTCGTGCCGATGTTTGCCAAACGCTGGGAGGCGGATGAGAACCCGCAGGGCTTTGCTCAGGATGCGTTCAACCTCCTTGCCGCTTCGGTTCTGTTGCTGACGGCATTGGGCATGGTGTTCATGCCAGCGCTGGTGCTGCTGACCGCCGGCGGTTTTGACGGGGATGCGCGGTTTGATCTGACCGTCGGCTATGGCCGCATTGTCTTTCCCTACATCCTTTGCATGTCGCTGGCCGCACTGTTTTCCGGCGTTCTGAATGCCACCGGGCGCTTTGCCGCCGCAGCGGCGGCGCCGGTGCTGTTGAACATCCTCGCCTGCGCCGCAATGATCGCGGGCGCCTTGCTGGGACAAGAGGTGATCGACTGGCTGGTCTGGGTGATCCCCTTTGCAGGCATCGCGCAATTGGCGCTGGTCTGGAGCGCTGCCGCGCGTGCGGGTATCTCCCTGCGTCCCGGATTGCCCCGCCTCACCCCCGAGATGAAGCAACTGGTGCGCGTCGCCCTGCCCGCCGCCCTCGCGATGGGGGTGACACAAGTCAATCTGGTGGTGGGTCAGGCAGTTGCCTCCAGCTACGCCGGTGCGGTCTCCTGGCTTTCGCTGGCGGATCGGCTCTATCAATTGCCGCTTGGCGTGGTGGGCATCGCGGTGGGCATCGTCTTGCTGCCCGACCTGTCGCGCCGCCTGCGGGCCGGAGACGATCAGGGCGCGCAGGATGCGCTGTCGCGCGCGGGCGAGTTTTCCCTGCTGCTGACGATCCCGTCCGCCGTGGCCTTTATCGCCATTCCGGTGCCGCTGGTCTCTGTCCTTTATGAGCGTGGCGCAACGGGGCCGCAGGACGCAGCAGCCATTGCCATGGCCGTGGCCATTTACGGTGCAGGGCTGCCGGCGTTTGTGCTGCAAAAAGTGCTGCAACCGCTTTATTTTGCGCGCGAAGACACCCGCAGCCCGTTTCACTACGCGCTTGTGGCGATGGTTGTGAACGCGGTTCTTGCGGTGGGATTGCAACCTGTCTTTGGCTGGCTGGCCCCGGCCATCGCCGCCCCGGCGGCGGGCTGGGTGATGGTGCTTCAACTCTGGCTTGGCGCACGACGCATGGGCGCGGCAGCGCAGTTTGACGCGCGCTTTCAACGCCGCTGCTTGCGCATCGTGCTGGCCGCTATCGCCATGGGCGCTGTGCTGTTCGCCGCCGCCGCGCTGCTCGGCCCGGCGTTGGCGACAGCCTATTGGCGCTACCTCGCCCTGCTGGCGCTGATCGTGATCGGTGCGGTGGCCTATTTCGCCATCGGCCAGATTATCGGGGCCTTCAGACTGTCGGAGTTCAGATCGGCCCTGCGGCGCGGCAAAGCCTGACCGTAGGGACCCACCCCATCACCGTTCCTGACGCAGTTTCTGCAAGATCCGCGCCCACCCGCCGGGCACCAGAAAGAACGACATCATAAATCCGGTGCCAAAGCCCGCAAGGTCGGCCACCCACTCCGGGCTGCCGCCAAAGATCAGGCCAAAGAGCAGCTGAATGCCCATCAAGAAGGCGATCAGGGAGAACGCCCGATATTGCTGCGCCCCCACGGTCGCAAGCGACAGCCACAACAGATGGGTAAATCCGCCAATCAGCCCGTAGACCGCCGGAAAGCCCCCGATCAACGCCACATTGCCCCCAACCAAGAGCGCATAGGCCAGCGCCCCGCCGATGGCAGAGCCGAGAAAGATCAACACCACGGCGATCTCTCCCATCGCTTCGCCGACCATCTTGCCCATGGCCAGCAGGAACACGCAGACAAAGATCGTCTGGGTAAAAACCCCATGCACAAAAGCGTAGGTGACAAAGCGCTTTAGCAGGTCAAAGGGCCAGGTTCCGCTCTCCCACATCCACCAGAAATACTGCGCGCCAAAGCCGTATTCCTGCAGCGCGCTCAATCGCCAGCCGACCGCCTCCGGCCCGCCGATCAGGCCGCGCGCGCCGAGCGAGAACACCACTTCGATCCCGAGGATCACGATCACCAGAGCCACCACCACCGGTGGCAGCGCGTTAAAGGGGGATTGGTTTGGATCTTGCATTGGTCCTGCTCTCCGGCGCTCTCTCGCGCTCTCTGCGGGTCTAGGCCTGTTGACGATACTCTGCGCCATGGGTAAGCGACGATGGTGCATAATTCCAGACGGGAGTTTTCGACGATGAGCGAAACCAGCTTCACCCCGCGTGTCTTTTCAGGCATCCAGCCTTCGGGCAATCTGCATCTGGGGAATTACCTCGGTGCATTGAAGCGGTTCGTCGACTGGCAAGCGCGGGACGTGGAGTCCATCTACTGCATGGTCGACCTGCATGCGATCACCGTCTGGCAGGACCCGGCTGATCTGAAAAAGGCCACCCGTGAGCTGTGCGCCGGGTTTATCGCCGCCGGGCTTGATCCGGAAAAATCCATTCTGATCAACCAGAGCCAGGTGCCGGAGCACGCGCAACTGGCCTGGATCTTCAACTGTGTCGCCCGCATGGGCTGGATGCAGCGGATGACCCAGTGGAAGGACAAGGCCGGCAAGAACCAACAGAATGCCTCGCTCGGCCTGCTGGCCTATCCCGCGCTGATGGCGGCGGATATCCTTGTCTATCACGCCACCCATGTGCCGGTGGGCGAGGATCAGAAACAGCACCTTGAGCTGACCCGCGACATCGCGATCAAGTTCAATCACGACTACGGTGTGAACTTCTTCCCCGAGACCGAGCCGGTGATCGAAGGTGCGGCCACCCGGGTGATGTCCCTGCGCGATGGGTCCAAGAAGATGTCGAAATCGGACCCCTCTGATGCGAGCCGCATCAACCTCACCGATGATGCGGACACCATCGCCAAGAAGATCCGCAAGGCCAAGACCGACCCCGAGGCCCTGCCTTCGGAAGCCAAAGGGCTGGAGGATCGCCCGGAGGCCCGCAACCTGGTCAACATCTACGCGGCCATGTCCGGCCAATCGGTGGATCAGGTGCTGGCGGATGTGGGTGGCAAGCAGTTCTCGGAGTTTAAGCCGATGCTGGCCGATCTTGCGGTTGAAAAGATGGCGCCGATCACCACCGAAATGGCCCGGCTGATGGAAAATCAGGACGAGATCGACAAGATCCTCGCCCGAGGCTCCGAACGCGCGCGCGAGATCACCGTACCGATCCTGCGCAAGACCTACGACATCGTCGGCATGGTTGCCCCGGTCGAAATCTGACCCCGCAACACTGCTGTCCGAACACGCAAAGGGCCGCCCAAAGGGTGGCCCTTACGTTTATGTGATGCAACTTTTGTCCGGTTTCTGCGTTCTTCAGGCACAGTCATGTGCTGACACAGGAAAGGACGCGCAATGAAACCGGGATTCTTCAGATCGGCCACCGCATTGGCCGTCATCACCTCGCTGGCGGCACCGATGCCGGTCGTGGCCCAAACTGATGGCGACGCAGCATTCGATCTCAGCCAGATGAGCGAGACCGAAATCGCGGCGCTGGTGGAGCGTTGCCGCGAAGGCGCTGAGGCGGATGCAGAGGCCGAAGGGGCTGACCCGATTGCCGCGTTCTGCGCAGAATATGGTGAAGGCACCTATGATGAGGCGCTGCCGGTTGAGTTGCAGTCCGGCTCCATCCTGTCGGCCTTGGCACCGGCCGCCGAGGAGGTGAGCGACCTCGAACAGAAGCTGGAAGAGGCGGCAGATGCTGAACCAGAACCCGCACCAGAAGCAGGCGCCGGGGAAGAGGTGCAAGAAGCGCCCCTCGATGAGGCCGCTGCTGCGGAGGCTGAAGACACCACCGCCCCCGCCGAGACGACTGACAGCACCGCTGAAACAGAGCCCGCAGAGGCAGAGCAATCTGCCGAGGCCGATCAAGCAGAAGGCGCTGCGACTGACGCAGACGCGGCCGATGAAGCAGAACCAACCACCGATGAGGCCGCTGAGGCCCTAGCGGAGGAACTGGCGGCGGAAAACGCCGACGCCACCACCGAGGCTGAGGCTGAGGCTGAGGCTGAGGCTGAGGCTGAGGCTGAGGCTGAGGCTGAGGCTGAGGCTGAGGCTGAGGTGGCCGAGAGTGCTCCTGTTGACAACCCCGAAGTCACCGAACGCAACAGTCAGGAACAAGCCGACGCATTGGCGGAAACGCAGACTGAAACCACCGCAGCCGCCGCCGCAGGGGATGACGCGGAGGCCGAAGCTGAGGTGATCGAAGAGACCGTGACTGAGGACACCGCGCGCAGCTCTGCGGAGGAATTCGACACCAAGGTGAACGAGACCGCCGCGACCGAAGACGCCGCCCCTGCCGCACCGAGCGCCGAAGCAGACTCCGATGATGGCCTGTCCAAACTGGAAAAGGCCGCGCTCTTGGGGCTTGGCGCCTTTGCGGTTGGGCAATTGCTTAAATCCGGTGAAACCGTGGTCTCTAACAGCGGGGACCGCGCGGTTGTCGAACAGGACGGACAGTTCCGCGTCATCAAGAATGACGACGCCCTGCTGCGCCAGCCGGGGTCGAACGTGAAGACCTACCAGTTCAAGGACGGCTCCACCCGCACCGTGGTCACGCGCGACGACGGTATTGAGGTCGAAACCATCCGCGCCGCCGATGGCCGTGTGTTGCGCCGCAGCAAGACCCTGACCGATGGCCGCACGGTGGTGTTGTTCGACGACACGCAACAGGCTGAAAAGGTCGTGGTGACCGAACTGCCCGAGGCGGCGCCGCGCCGGAGCGCCTTCGCAACCGATGGCAGCATCTCCGCCGAGGATCTCGCCGCCGCGCTTGCGGCGCAACAGCCCGAAGGCGTTGACCGTCGTTTCTCGCTGGCACAGGTGCGCAACATCGATGCGGTGCGCCGATTGGTGCCGGAAATCAACGTCGACAAGGTGACGTTTGAGACCGGCTCCTCGGTGATCCGCCCGGAACAGGCCGAAGAGCTGACGGACCTTGGCAATGCCCTGCGCCAGATGGTCGAGCAAAATCCAACCGAGGTGTTCCTGATCGAGGGCCACACCGATGCGGTGGGGGCGGCGACCTATAACCTCGCGCTGTCGGATCGCCGGGCGGAAACCGTGGCGCTGGCCCTGACCGAGTATTTTGACGTGCCGCCGGAAAACATGGTGATCCAGGGCTATGGCGAAAGCGATCTGGCGGTGCCGGTGCTGGACGCCGAACGGGCCAACCGGCGTGTCACCGTGCGCCGCATTACACCGCTGCTGGCGTCCCGGAAGTAAGCCGCGATGGCCAGCCCCGAAAACAATTTGCCCCGGCACTGCGCCGGGGCTTTTTCTGTTGCAATCCTGTTCCGCTGCAAAGGCCTTCGCACAGCGGGCGACAAAAAACAGCCGCCCCTGTCGGAGCGGCTGCTGTCATGTGCTCTTGGTCCAGACAGGTTACGGGCACGCGGCCTTGTAGGTCTGACCTGCACTGTTACGATAGGTACATTGACGCGGCGCGTTTGCCCCCACCTGCGCGCCAACGGCGCCGCCGATCAGGGTCGCGGCGGTCTTGCCGCTGCCAGAGCCGACCTGGTTGCCCACTGCTGCACCGGCCAAGGCGCCGGTCACCGCATTGATGTCCTGATTGTCGGAGCAGCCCGCCACAAACACGCTGGCCGCAAAGAGCGCCGCAAGAACGCCAGAAGTCTTAGACATAATCCCATCTCCTCTCTGATTTCCCGGGGAGACAGAGCCGAAACCACGCAGGGCCATCGCCGCCACATACGCCTCAACCCCACCCCGGTGATGGTTAATCGTCCTTGACTAAACGTAGGGCGGCGCGGAATGTTCCCAAGCTTTTGGCCAGAAGAGCCATGGCGCAAGCAAGCTCTTGCCGATGTACATCGCCGGCAGCCTAAAGCCCCGCAACCCCTTCCAGCGTCAGGCGCGCGACCAGATCGGCATAGCCTTTGCGGTCTTCGGTGTCGGCATCGGCATTCCACATGTAATGCCAGTTCAACATGCCAAACACGGACATGGTGACCGCGCGCAGCTTGCCTTTGTCGGCACCAAGCGTCTCGGGCGCGGCGTCGCGGATGGCGGCGCTCATGAATTTCACCATTTCACGCTGATAGGCGCGCAGATGCTCCTGTTGTGGGTCCGGCAGGGCTGAGATCGCGTTGAGCTGCACCTTGTGCTCGTGATCCGCGCCCTCATAAGCCAAGAGCACCTCTGTCAGGATACGTCTCAGCCGCGCTACCGGGTCCAGATCGCTCAGATCCATCTGACAGACCCGATCCCGCAGCCTGCGCAGGTAGCTGTCCAACAGGTCGAACAGCAGCGCGTCCTTGCCCTCGTAATAGTGGTAGATATTGGCCTTGGAGATCCCGCAGGCGCGCGCGATCTGGGTCATCGAGGCCCGGTCATAGCCTTCTTCGGCAAACAGCCGCGCCGAGGCCGACAGGATCAGCGCGCGCTTCTGGTCGTGGTCTTTGGCAATGGTCCGGGCCAAGGGCGCCTATCCTTTCTCGCGATTGTCGACGACGCGGCGCGCCTTGCCCTGCGAGCGTTCGACACTGCCGGGCTCGCCTACCGAAATCTCTGCCGAGATGCCAACGATATCCTTGATCCGCTTGGCCAACTGCTTGGTGCAAGCCTCGCGCTGTTCAGGCGCGGTGGCCGCTGGCAAGACCTCAACATGGATGCGCATCGCGTCCATGCGGCCCTTGCTGTAAAGCTCGATCTGGTAGTAGGGCGCGAGCGCCTCCACCGTCAGCATCTGTTCTTCGATCTGGCTAGGGAAGACGTTGACGCCGCGCAGGATGATCATGTCATCAGACCGCCCGGTGATCTTGGCCATCCGCCGCATCGAGCGCGCCGTGCCCGGCAGCAGGCGGGTCAGGTCGCGGGTGCGGTAGCGCACCATCGGCAGGCCTTCCTTGGTGAGCGTGGTAAAGACCAGCTCGCCCAACTCGCCATCGGGCAGCACCGCGCCGGTTTCGGGATCAATGATTTCCGGCAGGAAATGATCCTCCCAGATGACCGGCCCGTCCTTGGTCTCCACACATTCATTGGCAACACCCGGCCCCATGATTTCCGAGAGGCCGTAGATATCGACCGCATGCATATCAAAGGCCGCCTCGACCTCGCGGCGCATCGCATCGGTCCAGGGTTCCGCGCCAAAGACGCCAACCTTCAGCGAAGAGCTGCGCGGGTCGATCCCCATGCGGTGATATTGCTCGAGGATGTTCAGCATGTAGGACGGCGTCACCATAATGCCGTCGGGGCGGAAATCCTCGATCAGCGTCACTTGCTTTTCGGTCTGGCCGCCTGACATCGGCACCACCGTCGCGCCGAGGCGCTCAATGCCGTAATGCGCACCAAGCCCGCCAGTAAAGAGCCCATAGCCATAGGCGTTATGCACCATATCGCCGCGCCGCAGCCCGGACGCACGCAAGGATCGCGCCAGAAGGTCCGCCCAGGTGTCGATGTCCTTTTGCGTGTATCCCACCACCGTGGGCTTGCCCGTGGTGCCGGAAGACGCATGCACCCGGAGGATCTGCTCGCGCGGGACGGCAAACATGCCAAAAGGATAGGCATCGCGCAGATCGCCCTTGGTGGTGAAGGGAAACTTTGCCAGATCCGACAGCTCTTGCAAATCGTCCGGGTGTACCCCGGCCGCATCGAACCGCGCCTTGTACATCGCCACATTGTCATAGGCGTGGCGCAGCGACCATTTCAGGCGCTCCAGTTGCAGGCTGCGGATCTCGTCGATGGACGCGATCTCGATCGGGTCAAGGTCTGACCGGTTGGGTGTCAAATCTATCATTGGCGTCCTCCGTCGCGGGATAGTCCTGGTGCCGCTTAATCGCGGGGCAAAGGCGCATCGGTTTCCTCAAACAGATGCCCTTTGATGGCGCGCGAGCAGCCGCGCATTTCTGCGATCAGCTGTCCGTCCTGATTTTTGACGCTCACGTCATAGAGACCGCTGCGCCCGGTGAGCGAGACCTCGCGGGCCTCAGCCAGCAGCCGGTCGCCTTTGCGCCCCGGCGCGATAAAGCTGATCATATTGTGCTGCGCCACCGTCGCCTGATTGCGGCTGTTACAGGCAAAGGCAAAGGCGCTGTCGGCAAGCATGAAAATCACACCGCCATGGCAGATCCCATGGCCGTTACAGTGATGCGCCTCGACGGTCAGGGCCAGCGCAGCACTGCCCTCGTCGACACGTTCGATGCCCATACCGGCCCATTTGGACGCCTGATCGTCGGCCCACATGGCGGCGGCGGATTTCTCGGCGCGGGTCTTTGCGGTCATGGTCATGGCTTATTCCCCCCGAAACACCGGCTGGCGCTTTTCAAGAAATGCCCGCACGCCTTCGGCGTAATCCGCGCTCTCGCCACAGGTTTTCATGGCATCCGCCTCGCGCTCCAGCTGCTCGGCCAGCGTATAGGCCCCCGAGGTCTGGATCAGCGATTTGGTCAGGCTCAGCCCCAGCGTTGGTCCATCCGCGAGTTTGGCCGTCAGGGCGCGTGCCTCGGTCATCAGCACATCATCGGCGACGCATTTCCAGATCAGCCCCCAGTCGGCGGCCTGTTCGGCGCTCAGAGGCTCTCCGGTCAGCGCCAGCGCCTTGGCGCGGGCCTCGCCCAGCAGGCGCGGCAGGTGATAGCTGCCAGCGGTGTCGGGGATCAGCCCGACCTTGGCAAAGGACTGGATAAACTTCGCGCTCTGCGCTGCCAGCACGATGTCTGCGGCCAGCGACAGGTTTGCCCCCGCCCCTGCCGCCACGCCATTCACCGCGCAGACCACCGGAAACTCCAACGCGCGGATCAGGTTCACCAGCGGCGCATAAAACGTGCGCACCGTGTAGCCCAGATCCACCGGATCACTCGCCGCATCCGGGTTACGCGCCGACAGATCCTGCCCCGCGCAAAAACCGCGCCCCGCGCCCGTCAGCAAGAGCGCCCGCTTGCCAGAATCGCGCGCCTCTTCCAGTGCGGCACGCAGGGCCAGATGCATCTCGTCGGTAAACGCATTGAGCCGATCCGGCCGGTTCAGCGTGATCTCGCACCACGTCCCGTGATCCTGTGTCAGAATGCTCTGTTCCATGATGCCTCCCCTCGCAGCGGCGGGCGATCCAGCGCCCGATTGGGAAAAGACTTGCATAAACCGACCGGACGGTCAATATATCTGATCAGGAAAATGGGCCGCCCCGAAACCGGGCGCAGGCGCGTTGCACAACAGACTTCAGGGAGACCCGAGACATGTGCCCGAAAGATGTGGCGAGCTTTGCCGCCGGAGAATGGATCGCACCGGACAACAGCGCACGCGAGATTGCCTCAGCCATCACCGGAGAGGTGATCGCCCGCGCAGGCAACGCCACGCTCGATGTGCAAGCGATGCTCGATTATGCCCGCGATACAGGCGGCCCCGCCCTGCGCGCCATGACCTTCCATGACCGCGCCCGCATGCTCAAGGCACTGGCGCAGCATTTGGACGCCCACAAACAGGACCTGTATGACCTGAGCTTTGACACTGGCGCGACGCAGAAGGATCATCTGATTGACGTGGACGGCGGCATCGGCACGGTGTTTGTCTTTGCCTCCAAGGGGCGGCGCGAGATGCCCGACAGCACGGTCTATGCAGACGGCGCGGTCGAGCAACTGTCGCGCCACGGCAGCTTTATGGGCCAGCACATCTGCACCTCGCTGCCCGGTGTTGCGGTGCATATCAACGCCTTTAACTTCCCGGTCTGGGGCATGCTGGAAAAGCTCGCCCCCACCCTGCTCGCCGGTGTTCCGGCCATTGTAAAACCCGCAACCGCCACCTGCTACGTCACCGAGGCCGCCGTGCGCCTGATGCTGGACAGCGGCCTTCTGCCCGAGGGCGCGCTACAATTGGTAAGCGGTGGCATTGGCGACATGCTGGACCGGCTGACCTGTCAGGATGTGGTGAGCTTTACCGGCTCTGCCGCCACCGCGCTAAAGCTGCGCCAAACGCCTGCAATCGTAGAAAACTCCGTGCGGTTCGTGGCGGAACAAGACAGCCTCAATGCGTCGATCCTCGGCCCTGACGCGGCGCCCGGCAGCGCGGAATTCGACCTTTTTCTCAAGGAAGTGCAGCGCGAAATGACCACCAAGGCGGGACAGAAATGTACCGCCATCCGTCGCATCATCGTGCCCGATGCACAGGTTGACGCGGTTATCGAGGGACTAAGCACCGCGCTGGCAAAAATCACCATTGGCGACCCGCGCGCCGACAGCACCCGCATGGGCGCGCTGGTCTCGGCCGCGCAGAAACGTGATGTGCTGGAGCAAGCCGCCAAGATCGCAACCGAAGCCACCCGCGTCTTTGGCGACCCCGACGACTTCACCGTTGAGGGCGCCGACAGGGACAAGGGTGCTTTTGTGCCGCCGATGCTGTTTCATTGCGCGGACCCAGACGCCGCGCACCACGTGCACGACACCGAAGCCTTTGGCCCCGTTTCCACCGTGATGGGCTATCGCGACCTTGCGCATGCCGCTGAACTGGCCAATCGCGGCCAAGGCTCCCTCGTGGCCTCGCTCATCACTGCCGACCCGGCGGTGGCGCGTGAGGTGACACTGAATATCGCGGCCTTCCATGGGCGGGTCTATATCAACAACGCCACCTCCATGAAGGAATCCACCGGCCACGGCTCTCCCCTGCCCCATATGGTGCATGGTGGCCCCGGTCGCGCCGGCGGTGGTGAGGAACTGGGCGGTGTGCGTGCGGTGAAACACTACATGCAACGCACCGCGGTGCAGGGCTCGCCCGAGATCCTGTCGGCCATTACCGGTAAATGGGTGCCCGGCAGCCCAGAGACCACCGGCCCGGCGCATCCCTTCACCCGGCGCTTTGGCGACTTGGCCATTGGCGAGACGCTGCACACCGCACCGCGCACCGTGACCAGCGACGACATCGCCCATTTTGCGCAGTTCACGGGTGATACGTTCTATGCCCACATGGATGACGCCGCCGCCGAACGGAACCCGTTCTTCCCGGGCCGCGTCGCACATGGTTATCTCTTGTTGTCCTTTGCGGCGGGCATGTTCGTGCAGCCGGACGAGGGTCCGGTTCTGGCCAACACCGGCCTCGACAACCTGCGCTTCATGAAACCGGTGGTCCCCGGCGACAGCATCAAGGTGCGCCTCACCGTCAAGGCCAAGACCCCGCGCAACGAGGAATATGGCGAGATCCGCTGGCACGTGACGCTCACCAATCAGGACGACGAACTGGTGGCGGAATATGAGCTGCTGACGATGGTTGCGTTCTGAGCGCACCCGCCCGCATGTGAGGCCACCATGTTGTGATGGGGCTGGTGCTGCACCGCGCCAGCCCCTATCGTAATCCCATGACATTGGACGCACATGACTGGTTTTCCACTGCGCTGTCGGCGCTTGCAGAGCCGCAGGGCCAGAGGGTCTGGTCCATCATCATCTCCTTTCTCGGTGACATGGCGCAGGATGAAGACGCCGGTATCAGCAGCGCCGCGCTGACCCGGGTGATCACCCCGCTCGGCATCAAGCCTGAGGCCATCCGCGTCGCCCTGCACCGCTTGCGCAAGGATGGCTGGACCGACAGCGAGCGCAAGGGCCGCGGGTCTCGCCATGCGTTGACACCGCATGGTCGCGCCCAATCCGCCCGCGTCACGCCGCGCATCTATGCACGCACCCCCTGCAGCGCAAAGGACTGGCACCTTCTGGTGGCCGGCACCTCCGAAGGGCTGGAGCATCTGGACCACCTCTCGGAAACCTCGCCCGACCACCTGATCCGGGTCAATCGGCAGGTTGGCCTTGCTTCCGGCGCCGACACCGCGTCCCCGTCGGACATGCTTGTGGTACGGGCCGACATTGCGCAGGTGCCCGCCTGGCTTCAGGATGACCTGTTCCCTGCCCCCCTGCGCCGCAGCTGCGCGGCGCTGAACGCGGCGCTTGCACCGCTCGGCCAGCCGCCGGAGCTGGACCCCCTGCGCCGCGCCTGCCTGCGCACCCTGATCGTACACCGCTGGCGCCGCATCGCCCTGCGCCACCCCTGCCTGCCCCCGCGCTTTCATCCTGCCGATTGGGCCGGAGAGGCCTGCCGCCAGAAGGTCTTTGCCCTCCTTGATCGGCTCGACCGCCCGGACCTGAGTGATCTGGAGGCCGCAGACCCCTTGCCACCAACAGAACAACTGCGCGCAGCCCCATAGCCATCCTTTTGTAAAATATGAACAAAACACAGCGGCAATAAAAAAAACCTGCAAAAATCCGGTTCTGGCTGATTTCGCCCTTGACCCTCTCGGCGGCATTCCGTAAATCGCCTCCACACAGCGAGCGGCGGAGTAGCTCAGTTGGTTAGAGCAGCGGAATCATAATCCGCGTGTCGGGGGTTCAAGTCCCTCCTCCGCTACCACCCTTCCCGGATATACCTTACCAGACAGATGGTACGACAGAGGCGCAGCGGCGCCGACAGTGCTATGGCTGTGCATCCTCGATCTGAATCGACCTGAGCATCAGGCCCGCTGCTACGGTATCGCTGATCGCATTGCATCGAGCAAAGCTGGCATAAAGCGCTGCTCTCGCTGTGTGGCACCGCTGTTCGTGATCGCCACCGGCTTGCGTGCCCCCCCCCGCCCAGGTCTGCCTGTCGCAAAATGGCACGTCGCCCCATCCGACATTCCGTCAAATCTCCATAAGCAGCTGAAATATATACAAAACGCTCTGCGAACACAAAATTAGCGTTTTTCCGGCATTAATAGTTGCGTCGTGCGCTGCCTTTTACGAAGGAGACCCCAACGTGGTGCCTAAATTCTCAACCGTGTCACTGAAGCTGAAACTGCCCTTGTTGATGGTGGCGCTGACGGTCGCCTTTGTGATCACGGTCTCTTTTCTGATCTACACACTGGCAGATCGCAGCATTCGCGAGAATGTCGCAACGGCGCAGGCCTCCAAGGCGCAAGCGGGGGCCCAGGCCCTGGCCTTCAGCATTGGCGCGGCGCAACGGGATGTCGCCAACCTTGCCGCCCAGCCGACGACATTCCGGGCCATGAACAACTTCGAACGTGTGATCGGCATGATCGAGGATGACGACCCGATCGGCTTCCTCAAGCAGCACTATGTTGCCGACAACCCCAATGCCATTGAGCAGCGGGCAGATCTGGTCGATCCGGGCGATGGCTCCTATTACACGCAATCCCATGTGACCTATCACCCGACCTTTGTGCAAACCGCCGAGCTGAATGGCTATGCCGATATCTATCTGATCACGCCCGCCGGGCTTGTGGTCTATTCGACCCGCAAGCAGGCTGATTTTGCCGAAGAGATCACGGGGGACGTGCTGTCAGGAAGCGCGCTGGCCCGGGTGGCGGCCGCGGCCCTGGACGCCGACCCCGGCACCGTGGTGGCCGCAGATTTTGAACCCTACAGCCCGGTGGGCAGCAGCGATGCCTTCCTGGCCTCGCCCGTTCTGAACAAACGCGGGGCATCGGTTGGTGTGATTGCGGTTCGGATCGCCACCGATATGGTGCAAGCCGCACTCACCGCAAACCTCAGTGATCGCGGGCATGAGAATATTTTCCTGGTCAGTCCGGATGGCGTCGCCCGCAGCCCAAGCGTGGTTCCGGACGCCTTCGAGATGCTGGCCCCCCTGCCCGACGCACCGCATATCGCCGCTGCGCGCGCCGGAACCGCCGGACAGTTCGAAGATGTCATCACCGCCTCCGGCGAGCATGCGACTGCGGTGGTCATCCCCATGGAACTCGAGGGGTTTGACTGGTCCCTGGTCATGGAGACCGATGCGGAAACCGCCTTTGCCATGGTGAATCGCATCCGCACCCTGGTGCTGACACTGATTGGTGCCTCGATCGTGGTGTCCATTGGCGTGTCCTGGGCGGCTGCCAATCGGGTCACACGGCCGATCCACAGCCTGCGGGACGTCACCAACGCGCTAGCGAGTGAGGATTATGACGTCGACATCACCGGCCTGCGACGCGGCGATGAGTTCGGGGATCTGGCCCGCAGCCTGGATACCTTCCGGGACAAGCTCAAATCGGCGGACGAGGCCAGCGCGCGCGAGATCGAAGCCCGGCAGGAGACCGACTTTGTTGTCGAGGAAATGAGCCAGGCCCTGTCGGACCTGCAAGACGGCAATCTTGTCTGTGAAATCCAGCGTCCCTTTGCCGCCCATTATGAAACCCTGCGGGAAAACTACAATCGCAGCCTGCAGAACCTGCGCCACTCCCTACGGGAGGTGGTCGAGGCAGCGCAGCACGTGGACCGGTTCTCGCAGGAGCAGCGCGCCGCCGCCAATGAGATGGCAGAACGCACGGAAAGCCAGGGCGCGACGCTGGAAAAGACCGCAACCGCAATGCAGGATCTGACCAAGCGCCTGCGCGACACGGCGGAAAAGGCCACCGAGGTCGATACCACCATGCGCGGCACCCGGCGCGAAGCGGAACAGAGCAACGAGGTCGTCCGCTCTGCCGTTGCGGCCATGGACCAGATCCAGCAGGCCTCTGCCGAGATCTCCAAGATCATCAACATGATCGACGATATTGCCTTTCAGACCAACCTCTTGGCACTGAACGCCGGGGTGGAGGCCGCCCGGGCCGGATCTGCCGGTGCGGGATTCGCGGTTGTGGCCTCCGAGGTCCGCAATCTGGCGCGCCGCGCGTCGGAAGCCGCAGGCGAGATCAAGGCCCTCACCACGGCCAGCGAAGAACATGTGGCCAACGGGGTCTCGATGGTGGATCGCGCCGGCCACGCCCTGACCAGCATCATTCAGCAGGTCACGGATGTGAGCGACCTGGTGTCCGAGATCGCCGGCGGTGTCCAGCACCAGTCTCAGGGGCTCGAGGATATCAACAGCGCCATGCGCGAGCTTGACGCCGTGACCCAGCAGAACACCGCCATGGCCGAAGAGGCCTCGGCCGCCAGCCAGCTGCTGCAGAGCGAGGCCAACACGCTGACCCAGGTGACAGCGCGTTTCCAGATCGACGCCCCCATGAGCGCGGACGCCCCCGCCACATGGGAAGAGGTCGCAACGCCCCCCGCAGACGAAGACGACGCAGAGGCGGGCGCCGATACGCGCAGCGGCACCGCCTGACCCTCCGGGGTCACGCGCGGCTTGCGCTTTTTGCAGGAAAGGGACATCACCTTATACTAGATGCGCAACTTAAGTTTGCGCCCGTAAATATTTGTCGGCACTTTAAACGGGCATACAGCACAAAATTGCCCGAAAGAAGTGCGGCGTCCAGCGGGAGATGATGTCATGTCGGAGTCCAAAATCCGCAATATGGAAGAATTCGCCACGGTCAGCGGCATTTCCCGCCCAACCCTGTCGAAGTACTTCAATGATCCCGACAGTGTGCGTCCCTCCACGCGCAAAAAGATCGAGGCGGCGCTGGAAAAGCACGACTACCGTCCGAACATCTACGCCATGAACCAGAACCGCCGACTGACCAAGAACATCGGCATTGTGGTGCCATTCCTCGCTGATCCGTTTTTTGCCGAAATCGCCCGCGTGATCGAGAATCTGGTCATCGCGGGGGGCTTCCGCCCGATCCTGCTCAGTTCGCACGGCGAAACCGAACAGGAAAACGACAACCTGGAGTCGCTGCGCTCGATCCGCCCGGCGGGTGTGCTGCTGGCACCGCTGGGCCGCACCTCTGACGCGGAGGCGATCGAACGCTTTTGCGCCGATGTTCCGACCGTTCTCTTTGACAACTCCATTGGGGACCTCGGCGAGGCCTTTTTTGGCTTGGACAATCCGCAGAGCGTTGGAATGATGGTGAAATACCTGTGCGACACCGGAGAGCCGCCGGTGTTCTTCGAGATGCGGACCCCTACGAACCCAAACGCCTACAAACGGCGCAACACATATGTCGAAACGATGGAACGCCTCGGCGAGACGCCACAGCTGGTGCAGGTGGCTGGCGACACCTGGAACTTTGAGGACATCGGGTATCAGGGCGGGTTGCAGGCCATACAAGGGCGCGAGCTGGGCACCAACACCGTGCTCTGCTCCAATGACCGCCTGGCCATCGGTTTCCTGGCGGCCGCTTATGAATGCGGGCTTCGGGTCGGGCGTGGCAACGGCAGCGCGCTTCGTGTGGCCGGGCACGACGACCACCCCTACGCACGTTTCACCTGCCCGCCGCTGACCACCGTCGCGCAGGATTACGCCGCCATCGCGACCCGCAGCGTCGAGGCGATTCTGAACCTGATCGAATCGGGCGAGCGGGCCGAAACGCGGATCACGACCCTGTTCTCCGGTACTCTGATCCAACGCAGCTCAGCATAGTCATGCCGCTAAGCTGTTGAGAAATCGACCTCACCGCTTAATTTTTACGCGCGTAAAAATTTCATTGACGAAACCCGGACCTTCCCCCTACCGTATCTGCACAACATCCAGACACTAGGGAGGAAACGGATGTACCTGAGAAACGCACTTTGTGCGGCATCTGCACTTGCAGTCATGGCGGCTGGCGCCGTTCAGGCCGAAACCACGGTGACCATCGCCACCGTCAACAACGGCGACATGATCCGCATGCAGGGTCTGGCTGACGATTTCACCGCACAACACCCCGATATCAAACTGGAATGGGTCACGCTTGAGGAAAACGTGCTCCGTCAACGTGTCACCCAGGACATCGCCTCCAAGGGCGGTCAGTTCGATGTGATGACCATCGGCACCTATGAGGTTCCGATCTGGGCCAAGAATGACTGGCTGGTCTCGCTCAACGACATGCCATCGGACTGGGACGCCGACGACATCCTGCCCGCGATCCGCGGTGGTCTGACCGTTGACGGCGAGCTGTATGCGGCACCGTTCTACGGCGAAAGCTCCATGGTGATGTACCGCACCGACCTGATGGAAAAAGCGGGCCTCGAGATGCCCGAAGCCCCCACGTGGGAGTTCATCAGGGAAGCCGCCGCCGGGATGACCGACGAGGCCGAAGGCATCTACGGCATCTGCCTGCGCGGCAAGGCCGGCTGGGGCGAGAACATGGCCTTCCTGACCGCCATGTCCAACTCCTTTGGCGCCAAGTGGTTCGACGAGAACTGGACCCCGCAGTTCGACTCCGAGCCGTGGAAGGCGACCCTCGATTTCTACATGGACCTGATGACGAACTACGGCCCTCCGGGCGCGTCCACCAACGGGTTCAATGAAAACCTGTCGCTGTTCCAGCAGGGCAAATGCGGCATGTGGATCGACGCTACAGTTGCGGCATCCTTTGTGACCAACCCAAATGATTCCACCGTGGCCGACAAGGTCGGTTTTGCACTGGCACCGGACAACGGCCTGGGCAAACGCGGAAACTGGCTCTGGGCCTGGACGCTGGCGGTTCCGGCCGGATCCGACGCCACCGATGAGGCCAAGACCTTTATCGAATGGGCGACCTCCAAGGGCTACACCGAGCTGGTCGCCTCCAAGGAAGGCTGGGCCAACGTGCCTCCGGGCACCCGCACCTCGCTCTATGAGAACCAGAAGTATCTCGACGCAGCACCCTTTGCCGAGATGACCCTGAACTCGATCAACGCCGCTGACCCGACCAACCCCTCTGTGGACCCGGTCCCCTATACCGGCGTGCAATTTGTGGCGATCCCGGAATTTGCGGGCATCGGCACGCAGGTCGGTCAGGAATTCTCTGCCGCGCTGGCCGGTCAGCAAACCGTGGATGAGGCGCTTGAAAAAGCACAGGCCCTCACCACCGACGAAATGGAAGCCGCAGGCTACTAACGTCACTCCTCCTCGGCCAGGGCTTTCGCACCCCGCGAACCCTGGCCCTTTTTTTCTCTATCGCAGTCTTCGGACGGGTGCCGCCTGTCTGATGAGGAGTCCCCCATGGCAACCCAGCATTCCCGCTCTGCCGCGCGCATCATGATGGCCCCGGCCGTCATCCTGCTGCTCGGCTGGATGCTCGTTCCGCTGACAATGACCCTTGTTTTCTCGTTCAAGAAGTATCTCCCCCTGCGGGGCGGCGATCTGGGTTGGGTCGGCTTTGACAATTACGTTCGTTTTGTCTCGTCCTCTGCCTTCTGGCCCAGCGTGCAGGCGACGCTTGTGATCGTCGGCGGCGTTCTGGCCATCACCGTCGTCTTTGGCGTGTTGCTGGCGCTGCTACTGGACCAGCCGATGTGGGGACAGGGGATCGTGCGGATCCTTGTAATTGCACCCTTTTTCGTGATGCCAACCGTGTCGGCACTGGTCTGGAAGAACATGTTCATGGACCCCGTGAACGGGCTCTTTGCGCATCTTTGGACATTCTTCGGCGCGGAACCGATCTCCTGGCTCTCCGAGGCGTCGATGCAGTCGATCATCCTGATCGTCAGCTGGCAGTGGCTGCCCTTTGCGACCCTGATCCTGCTGACCGCGATCCAGTCGCTCGACAGCGAGCAGCTTGAGGCGGCAGAGATGGATGGCGCAAGCCCCCTCGCCCGCTTTGGCTATATCATCCTGCCCCACCTTGGCCGGGCGATCACCGTTGTGGTTCTGATCCAGACGATCTTCCTGTTGTCGATCTTTGCCGAGATCTTTGTGACCACCCAGGGCTCCTTTGGCACCCGCACCCTGACCTATCTGATCTTCCAGCGTGTCCTGGAAAGCCAGAACGTCGGCCTCGGCTCTGCCGGCGGTGTCTATGCCATCATCCTTGCCAATGTCGTTGCCGCATTCCTGATGCGCATCGTCGGCAAGAACCTCGACGCGTAAGGGAGGACCACCGATATGGCACGTTCCGTGACCCAACAACGCAAGGCGATCAACACCGTCGCCGCATGGGCGGTTGGTCTTTTGATCTTCTTCCCGATCCTCTGGACCATCCTGACCTCCTTCAAGACCGAGGCGCAGGCGATCAACGACCCGCCGCTGTTCTTCTTCTTTGACTGGACGCTGGAAAACTACGCCGTGGTGCAGGAGCGCTCCGACTACATGCGCTTTCTGTGGAATTCGATCGCGATTGCGGGCGGCTCCACCGTGCTGGGCATCATCATCGCAATCCCGGCGGCGTGGTCGATGGCCTTTGTGCCCTCCAAACGCACCAAGGATATCCTGCTGTGGATGCTCTCGACCAAGATGCTGCCTGCGGTGGGTGTGCTCTACCCGATCTATCTGATCTTCATCCGCCTCGGAATGCTCGACAGCCGCACCGGCCTCATCATCGTGCTGATGCTGTGCAACCTGCCGATCATCGTCTGGATGCTCTACACCTATTTCAAGGAAATCCCCGGCGAAATTCTCGAAGCGGCGCGGATGGATGGCGCAGGCCTCAAAGAAGAAATCCTCTATGTGCTGACGCCGATGGCGATCCCCGGCATCGCCTCCACGCTGTTGTTGAACATCATCCTCGCGTGGAACGAGGCCTTCTGGACGCTGAACCTGACAGCCGCCAAAGCCGCGCCTCTTACGGCCTTTATCGCCAGCTACTCCAGCCCCGAGGGCCTGTTTTACGCAAAACTCAGCGCGGCCTCCACCATGGCCATCGCGCCGATCCTGATCCTTGGCTGGTTCAGCCAGAAACAACTTGTGCGCGGCCTGACCTTTGGCGCTGTGAAATAAGGACGACGAACTATGGGACGTATTACACTCGACAAAGTCACCAAGAGCTTTGGTGCAACAGAGGTCATCCCGCCGCTGGACCTGACCATCGAAGACGGCGAATTCACAGTTTTCGTCGGCCCCTCGGGCTGCGGTAAATCCACGCTTCTGCGGCTGATTGCGGGGCTTGAGGACGTGTCCTCCGGCCAGATCCGCATCGACGGTCAGGATGCCACCATGACGCCGCCCGCCAAACGCGGCCTTGCCATGGTGTTTCAATCCTATGCGCTCTATCCGCATATGTCGGTGCGCAAGAACATCGCCTTTCCGATGAAAATGGCAGGCATCGACGAAGCCGAACAGAACCGCCGGATCGAGTCCGCGGCCAAGGCGCTCAATCTCACCGACTATCTGGAACGCAAACCCGGTCAGCTTTCGGGTGGTCAGCGCCAGCGCGTCGCCATTGGCCGTGCCATTGTGCGCGAACCTGCGGCGTTCCTGTTTGACGAGCCGCTTTCCAACCTCGATGCGGCACTGCGTGTCGGCATGCGGCTGGAGATCTCCGAACTGCACGAGCGGCTTAAGACCACCATGATCTACGTGACCCATGATCAGGTGGAGGCGATGACGATGGCCGACAAGATCGTGGTGCTGCGTGCCGGTCACATCGAACAGGTCGGCAGCCCGCTGGAGCTTTATCACAGCCCGCGCAACCTCTTTGTCGCAGGCTTCATCGGCTCGCCCAAGATGAACTTCATCACCGGCCCCGAGGCGGCGAAACACGATGCCGACACCATCGGCGTGCGTCCCGAACATATCTCCATCAGCGATGGGGACGGGCCCTGGTCCGGTGTGGTCTCGGTGTCCGAGCACCTGGGATCGGACACGTTCTTTCACATCCACGACACGGGCCTGGCCGAAACCATCACCGTGCGGGCCGATGGCGAAGTGGGCTTTCGCCACGGTGACCGGGTCAGCCTGACCCCGCGCAGTGACGTGATCCATCGTTTCGACGCCCAGGGTCTGAGGATCGCGCAATGAGGCTGAATGGCAAGAAAGCCCTGATCACCGGCGCGGCGCGTGGCATCGGTCGCGCCTTTGCCGAGGCCTACCTCCGCGAGGGCGCCGAGGTCGCCATCGCCGATATCGACACCGCGCGTGCCCGCGAGACCGCCGCCGAGCTTGGCGACAAGGCCGTTGCGGTAGAGCTTGACGTGACCCGGCAGGAGAGCATCGACGCCTGTATCGCGCGGACGACGGAGGCGCTGGGGCGCATCGACATTCTGGTCAACAACGCGGCGATCTTCACCGCTGCCCCCCTGATCGAGATCACCCGCGCGGATTTTGCCCGTACCTTCGATATCAATGTGTCCGGCACACTGTTCATGATGAAGGCGGTGGCAAAACACATGATCGCCCGGGGCGGCGGCGGCAAGATCATCAATATGGCCAGCCAGGCCGGGCGCAGGGGAGAGCCGCTGGTGGCGGTCTATTGCGCCTCCAAGGCGGCGATCATCAGCCTGACGCAATCGGCGGGGCTGAACCTGATCCAGCACGGCATCAACGTGAACGCCATCGCCCCCGGCGTGGTGGACGGCGAACATTGGGACGGCGTCGATGCCTTCTTTGCCAAATATGAAAACAAGGCCCCCGGTCAGAAGAAGCAAGAGGTCGGCGCCGCCGTTCCCTTCGGCCGCATGGGCACCGCAGACGATCTGACCGGCATGGCTATCTTTCTGGCCAGTCAGGACGCCGATTACGTGGTGGCCCAGACCTATAATGTCGACGGTGGGAACTGGATGAGCTAATGAACGCCCTGTCTCTTTCGAATGCAACGCTGGCCTCCCTCCCCGAGGCCATCGCCCGCCCCACCTACGACCGCACGGCCCTGACACCCGGCATCGTCCACATCGGGCTCGGCAATTTTCACCGCGCCCATCAGAGCTGGTACCTGCATCGGCTCATGCAGCAGGGGGCGGCCCATGACTGGGCGATCCTGGGTGCCGGCGTGCGCCCCTATGACGCCGCCATGCGCGACCGCCTGCTGGCGCAGGATTGCCTGACCACGCTGATCGAACTGTCGCCCGACGCCACCTCGGCGGAGATTGTGGGCTCGATGATCGACTACCTGCCGATCGAGGATGGCAACGGCGCGCTGATCGCCGCCATGGCCCGCCCCGAGATCCGCATTGTCGCCCTGACCGTGACCGAAGGCGGCTATTATCAGGAGCCCGACGCCGGCGGTTTTGATCTTGGCCACACGGATATCCAGCATGACATCGCCAACCCGGCCACGCCGCGTACCGCCTTTGGCGCGATCGTCGCTGCGCTTGGCCAACGGCGCGCGGCGGGCCACGGCCCCTTCACCGTGCAGAGCTGCGACAACCTGCAAGGCAACGGGGACATCACCCGTCAGACCGTGCTTGGCCTTGCCCGCGCGATCAACGCCGACCTGGCCGACTGGATCGACGCGCAGTGCAGCTTTCCCAATTCCATGGTGGATTGCATCGTGCCGGCGACCGGCCCGGCCGAAATCGCCCGCGCTGCTGCGATGGGTGTTGCCGACACGGCGCCGGTCACGCATGAGCCCTACCGCCAGTGGGTGATCGAGGATGATTTCTGCGCGGGCCGCCCCGATTGGGATGCGGTGGGTGCGACCTTCACCGATGCGGTGCACGCCTATGAAACCATGAAGATCCGCATTCTGAACGCGGGCCATCAGGTTATCGCCAATGCGGGCGAACTGCTGTCCTGTGCAACCATTGCGGACTGTATGAGGGATCCCGACATCGCCGCGCTTTTTCACAAGGTCCAGTCCGAGGAAATCGCCCCCTATGTACATCCGGTGCCGGAGATCACGCCGACGGATTACGTAACCCTGATTGCCGCGCGGTTTTCCAACGCTGCGATCCACGACACCACCCGCCGGGTGGCGTTTGACGGATCGTCGCGCCACACCGGATTTATCCTGCCAGTGCTGCGTGATGCGCTCGATGCCGGTGGTTCGATCAGCGGGATCGCTCTGGTCGAGGCGCTGTGGGCGCGCATGTGCGCCGGCACCCGCGAAGACGGCAGCGACATTTCGCCCAATGATCCGCGGTGGGAGACGCTCGCCCTGAACGCTCAGGCGGCACGCCAGGATCCTCGGGCGTGGCTGGCACAGCCCGGGCTCTACGGGGACCTGTCGCGGAATGACCGGTTCGCGGCCTGCTTTGCCGATTGGCTCCGGATGGTCTGGGACCGGGGCACGCGCGCCGCATTGCAGCATTACAGTGCCCGTTAATTCATCATCTACACCCTGTTCTTTTGTATAGGCGGCTCACCCTTTGAGCCGCCTGCAATCTTTTGCCAGAGTGTTTGGAAGATCGGGATTTGCCACTATGCTGGTGGGAAGGGCCACGGTCTTGGACCCGGGGCGCACGAGGCAATTGCAGCGGCTGCATAAGAACATTGGTGGAGTGATTGAATGCGTAGAAAAGTAACCAAAGCCATTTTTCCGGTTGCGGGTCTCGGGACCCGGTTTCTGCCGGCCACCAAATCCGTGCCCAAGGAAATCATGACCCTGGTCGACCGGCCACTGGTGCAATACGCCATCGACGAGGCGCGCGCGGCGGGGATCAAGGAGTTCATCTTTGTCACCTCGCGCGGCAAGGGTGCGCTGGAGGATTACTTCGACCATGCGCCGGTGCTGGAGCAGGAGCTGCGCAAGAAAGGCAAGGACGAGCTGCTCTCGGTGTTGAAGAACACCAATATGGAGTCCGGCGCCATCGCCTATATCCGCCAGCATCAGGCTCTTGGTCTGGGGCACGCCGTATGGTGTGCGCGCCGGTTGATCGGCAATGAACCCTTTGCGGTCATGCTGCCCGACGATGTGATCGCGGCGGACAAACCCTGCCTGCAGCAGATGGTCGAAGCCTATGAGGAAACCGGCGGCAATATGGTGGCGGCGATGGAAGTCGCGCCCGAGAAGACCTCATCCTATGGTGTACTCGATGTCAAAGAGGACATGGGCAAAGTGGTTTCGGCCAACGGGATGGTCGAAAAACCAAAGGCAGAGGATGCGCCCTCGAACCTCGCGGTGATCGGCCGGTATATCCTGTCCCCTTCGGTGATGAGAAACCTCCAACAGAAGAAGAAAGGCGCGGGCGGCGAGATCCAGCTGACCGATGCGATCGCTCAGGACATCGGCCAGGGTGAACCCGTATACGGCTATCGCTTTGACGGCAAACGGTTCGATTGCGGCTCCAAGGCCGGGTTCCTGCGTGCGACGGTCGCCTTTGCCCTCGCCCGGGAGGATTTGCGCGACGATCTGATGGCCTATGTCAATCAGATCGCGCTGAACGCAAATGCGGCAGAGTAATTCCCCTGCGCCGGCCTGCGCCGGACCGGATGCCGGATCGACACCGCGCAGGCCTGCCCTAGCAGGTTGGGCGATCACGGCCCTCCAGCAGCCCGAGGTCACTGAGTGATTTCTGCGCTGGTTGCGCTTTTGACAGGTGATCCAAACCCTGCCCCAAACCGCTCAGGCGCGGATCCGCAAGCATCAGGCAGGTCTGACGCAGGCGCCCGGTCTCGTCACAGACCGCCTGACACCGCCAGTTCATCGACGCGCGCCGCAGCTGTTCTTGAACAGGCGTGCGGAGCGGCGTGCGGATTTGCGCAGACTGCCGCATCAACGAGCTGTCCCCCGACAGGCTATCGGGCAGATGCGCCTGTCCCGGAGACAACAGCAGAAGACAGGTGCACAGTATCGCAGCCCCTTTGAGGCACCATGCCGGGCCAGACGCCCGTTGCAGCGTGATCGCGGTCCTGTTGTGCTGTGTCATCTGATGCCGCCGGTCCACTCGATCTGCGTATGGACAAGGCATCCCCGACGCCCCATCCACGCACAGTTTTCTTCCCACTCCGCCACCCCGGCGTTGCAGACAGAAGACCCGAGGAGCGTTAATCTTCCCCTTAACGAAAGCCGGGACTGCAAGGAAAAGTTCAGACAAATTTCACAAAGGTGAAGAGGATCCGGCGCAGCCCGTCCCTTCGGCCAGCGCCATCGGCGCGGTACTGCCGCTGTCCTCCAGATGCCAGATGGCGCTCCAGGTTCCATTTTCCCGCTTCAATTCCAGGTAGTTACGCTCTGCCGCGTAGCGATGCTTCTGCCCCGGCAGCGGGTGGATACGGATCGGGTGGCCCGGAACCGGCGCGTCCCCCAGCCCCGCCAGCGTGCCCAGTCCGCGCGCATAGGCTTGCGGCGGGGCCCGGTGGGCAATGCCGGAGGCCACAAGCTGTTGCACCGGCGCCTCCCGGGCCTGCATTTCGGCCCGCGTGGCCAGATGGATCTCGCCGGACACCACCGTCACCGGGCTGGTTTCATGCCATTTCAGAACCTGCTTCAGCATTCGAACCCATTCCGCGCGGTGGGCCCGGCTTTGCCATTGATCGCGCAGGTCATCTTCGTATTTCTGCATCGTGGGGATCATCAGCATGAAACGTTCCACCAATGACAGGCGGGGCCCCAACAGCGGTACGCTGGAAATCAGGAACGTGTGCTCTGTCCCCGGCTGCATGGCTTCGGTGGCGGACCAGCCATAGGCCCCCATCACCTGACGTCGCCCACGTTCTGCACGCAAATCTGGGGCCAGGAACTGCACCCCGGGCAAGGCGCGCTGCCAGGACAGGGAGGTGCCGGTCTTGTCCAGGAACAGATCCGGGATGTCCGCCTCCACCGCCGCATGCTGGAACAGCAGATACATCTCGCGGGCAACCCGGTAGAGGCATTGACCGACCTCGGAGTGGGTCTTGCGACGATAGAGCGAGCCCCAGCCATCGCAGATGTCATGATCGTCCCAGATCGCAAGCGTCGGCACCCGCGCCATGATCCAGCTGGGGGCCGCGCCAAACAGGGCCTGCACATAGCGCGCGGCAAAGCGTCCACGCAGGTGATCGGCCAGGTCCTCGAGCTCCTCTGCATTTCGGGGGCGCGGCACCTGATCCGGCCAGGCATCACTCAGCGGATGGCCCAGTGTGGCCTCGTCGGCATAGATCTGGTCGCCGCCCTGCAACAACAGCGCAAAGGGGGCGTGCCGGTGCTCGTCGCACATATGCGCCCACATCTTGTTGCGCTCCTCCTGATCGCGGTCGAGATCGCCCTCTTCCTCGCCGTTGCAGGAGGCGAAGGCGATCCGCAGGTCGCCGTCGACCCTGGTCTGGACCGGGTAGGTCTCGCCGTCGAACTGATAGCCGCCCGCGTCCTGAGAGAGGGTGAAATCATAGCGCCAGATCACATTCTCGCCGACCTGCCGCAGTCGAAGAGGATCATGCGCGCGCCCATCGGCCTGCAGCGGACCGGGCTGCTCCCCCGCCGGCAGAAGAACCATCGCAGCCAGGCGCAAACCGCCCTGCTCCAACCCGCGATAATAGAGAATGGGCCCCAGACGCGCCGCATCAAATTCTGAAGTCATTTGCCCCTCATTTCCAGTCCGTCCGCCGCATTGGCCCCGATCAGACATAGGTTGTTTGTCGCCCCAAAAGAACCCGTGAAGACCGAGGTCCTGTCAAATACGGCAAGACCTGAGGATTTTGCCCGACAGGTGACCAACCCGGCCCCGGAGGACCCTGCGCGATCTCGTGCCATGGACAGGATGCCGTTGCTCCGCCGGTGGGGTGCAAGCTTAACGCTGAGCTCGCGGTTCTGTTCCGCATGCGTCGGAAAGAACGACCCCGTGTTGCGCCGGCAGACCCTGGACAAGCCGGAGAGCCAGGGCGGACGACCCGTCACCAGGGTGCGGTGTTTCGGATGCTGACGCATCCGACCAGCGCGGGGGCGCGGCCTGACGGCCGCGCCCCCGCGGACAGGTTTCAGACCACCTCGACACGCAGGGATGTCAGAGGGGGGCAGGACAGTTCCATCACATCACCGCGCTGCACCGGCCCGACCCCGGCAGGTGTGCCGGTCAGGATCACATCCCCTGCCGCAAGCCGGTAATAGCGCGAGAGATGGGCGATGATCTCCGGGATCTTCCAGATCATCTGGTTGAGATTGCCCTGCTGCCGCAGGTCTCCGTTCACCGTCAGGCGCAAGTCCCCCTCGTGCGGGTGGCCGATCTCTGTGGCCGGTAAGAGCGGCGCCACCGGCGCTGCGTGTTCAAAGGATTTGCCGATCTCCCAGGGACGACCCGCAGCCTTGGCCTGCCCCTGTAGGTCGCGCCGCGTCATATCGAGCGCGAGCCCATAGCCCCAGACATGCTCCAGCGCCTCTGCCTCGGCGATGTCCTGACCGCCCTGGCCCAGGGCCACGAGAAGCTCCGCCTCGTGGTGCACCTCCGCACTCATCACGGGGTAGGGAAATTCACCGGACGCATCGAGACTATCCGGCGCTTTTTGAAAGAAGAACGGCGGCGCGCGCTCCGGGTCATGCCCCATTTCGACCGCGTGGGCGGCGTAGTTGCGGCCGATGCAATAGACGCGCCGCACCGGAAACAGCGCCTGCGACCCGAGGATGGGCAAGGCCGCTTGTGGCGGGGGCGATACAACATATGCGGGATGGGCGGCGGGCATGGGCAGTCCTTTCCTGATCATCAGAGACAGGGATAGCCATTTCGCGCCGCAGCGCCAAGTGGCCCGGTCACCCACGCGCCTCGGCTCGGCGGACGCGCGGGCTGTGGCCGAAGTGCGCGCCAAAGCTCTTGGCGAAATGCGCCTGGCTGACAAACCCCGTTGCCAAGGCCACTTCCGACACCGGCAGGCGCGTCTGGCGCAGTAGGTCGTCGGCTTTTTCCAACCGTTGCACCAGGTAGTGTCGCATCACGCTCTGGCCGATGTCGGCAGAAAACTGTCGCGAAAGACTGCGGGGGCTGAGCCCCACCAGCTGGGCCAGTTGCTCCAGCGTCAGGGGGTCGGCCAGATGCGTCTCCATCAGCGCCAGGGCGGCTGCCACAGCCCGGTGCAGCCCCTCCGTCTGATCCGAACGTTGCGGAGCATCCGCGGCGCGAATGCCGGTATGGATGTACCAATCGCTGACCCTGCGGGCCAGCGCCGCCCCATGATCCGAGCGGATCAACGCATGCATCAGGTCCAGTGGCGCCACGCCCCCCGCGCAGGTATAGCGATCCCGGTCAATGACGAAGAGCCGCCGTTCCATCAGGTAGTCCTCCGACAGCGCACGCAGGGCGTCGAAGTGCTCCCAATGCACGGTGAAGCGGCGATTTGCCATCACGCCCGCGCGGGCCAACAGCACCGCACCGCCCGAAATGCCACCCAGCGGCACCCCCGCCGCTTGTAGTCGCCGCAGCCACGCCAGCACCAAAGGGTCCAGCGTTGCAAACGGATCCCCGCCCGCGATCACAAACACAAGGTCAAGCGGCCCTCCAGCCGCCATGGCCCCGCTGCTGATCGGCTCCGTGTCGAACCCGGCGCCGCAGGACGCACAGACCCGCCCCCCCTGTCGCGACAGGAACGTGAGGCGGTAGAGGTCCGTCCCGCTCAGGAGATTTGCAGCCCTGAACGGTTCAACCGCGGAGGCCGCCGACATCAGCGCAAACCCGTCGACGAGCAAAACGCCATATCGGCGGGGTGTCTCTGGATTGTCCATATGTGACAAAAATTCGACTGAATTGGAAAAGTCAACAGCCTTCAAGACGCCTAGTGTCACGCAAAGCAGTTGCCAAGGACCCGAGACACCACATGCGATACTCCGCGCTCCGCATCGCCAAGGAAGCCCTGACCGGACACAAGGGCTGGACTCCTGTATGGCGCGACCCAGACCCGCAGCCCGTTTATGATTACATCATCATCGGCGGCGGCGGGCATGGGCTCGCCACCGCCCACTACCTGTCCAAGGTCTATGGCAAGGCCCGTATTGCGGTGCTTGAAAAGGGATGGATCGGCGGCGGCAACGTGGGACGCAATACCACCATCATCCGCTCCAACTACCTGCTGCCCGGCAATGAGCCGTTTTATGAGTTCTCGCTGAAACTCTGGGAGGGGCTGGAACAGGACCTGAACTACAACGCGATGGTCAGCCAGCGCGGCATCATGAACCTGATCCATACCGACAGCCAGCGCGACGCCTATCGCCGCCGCGGCAATGCGATGATCCTGCAAGGCTCGGATGCGGAACTGCTGGATGCGGAACAGGTCCGCAAAGAAGCGCCATTCCTGAACTTCGACAATGCGCGCTTCCCGATCAAGGGCGCGCTGGTGCATCGCCGTGGCGGCACCGTGCGTCACGATGCGGTGGCCTGGGGCTATGCCCGGTCGGCGGACAGCCACGGCGTCGACATAATCCAGAACTGCGAGGTCACCGGCTTTAACATCGCACAGGGCCGCATCAAAGGGGTCGAGACCTCGCGCGGCTATATCGGTGCCACAAAGGTCGGCGTGGCGGTGGCGGGCAATTCCTCCAAGGTCATGGCGATGGCCGGGATGCGTCTGCCGATCGAGAGCCACGTGTTGCAAGCCTTTGTCTCCGAAGGGCTGAAACCGGTGATCCCGGGCGTCATCACCTTTGGGGCCGGGCATTTCTACGTCAGCCAGTCCGACAAGGGCGGCCTGGTCTTTGGCGGCGATATCGATGGCTACAACTCCTACGCCCAGCGCGGCAACCTGCCGGTGGTCGAGGACGTGGCCGAAGGCGGCATGGCGCTGATGCCGATGATCGGGCGCGCGCGGCTGCTGCGGATGTGGGGCGGCATCATGGACATGTCGATGGATGGCTCGCCCTTCATCGACCGCACCGCTGTCGACGGGCTCTATTTCAACGGCGGCTGGTGTTACGGCGGCTTCAAGGCAACGCCTGCGTCTGGGTATGCCTTTGCCCATCTCCTTGCCACCGACCAGCCGCATGACACGGCGACGGCCTATCGTCTCGACCGCACCCTGACTGGTCGCATGATCGACGAAAAAGGCGTCGGCGCCCAGCCGAACCTGCACTGACCCGAAACGCCCACAGACAAACCCGGACAGAACGATGATCATTCCCCACCCGCTCCTCGGCCCCCGCGACGCGCAAGAATTCACCTATCTGGGCGATGCAGGGCTTATCAACCGGCCCTATTGGCTGTCGGAGGACGCTGCACGCGCCTTTCACGATTATCTCTACCTGCGCGACAACCCTGCCGGGCAGCACCGCGAATTGTGGTTCCATGAACAAGGCGACCGCTCCTGGCTCGTGGTGACGCGCGACACCACCACGCATGAAATCCTGAAGGTGGAGCTTGCCCGCGATGTGGCTCTGGCCCGGAGGGGCGCGGCATGAGCCAGATTAACCGTCTCTCCGGCGGCCAGCTTGATCGCAGCCGGCCCCTGACGTTCACTTTCGACGGCAGATCTTACACGGGCCATCCCGGCGACACGCTGGCCTCGGCGCTGCTGGCCAATGGTGTGCGCCTGATGGGCCGTAGCTTCAAGTACCACCGCCCGCGCGGGGTGGTCTCTGCCGGGTCCGAAGAGCCCAACGCGCTGGTCGAGCTGCGCACCGGCGCGCGGCAGGAGCCCAACACCCGCGCCACCGTGGCGGAGTTGTACGACGGCTTGAGCGCGCAGAGCCAGAACCGCTGGCCGTCGCTCGCCTTTGATGCGCTTGGCGTGAACGATCTGTTCTCGAATGTCCTCACCGCCGGGTTCTACTACAAGACCTTCATGTGGCCCCGCGCCTTTTGGGAGAAATTCTACGAGCCGATCATCCGCCGCGCGGCGGGCCTCGGGTCGCTCTCGATGGAGGCCGATCCGGATGCCTATGACAAGGGGTTCCTGCATTGCGATCTGCTTGTCATCGGTGCTGGCCCCGCAGGTTTGGCCGCGGCGCTGACCGCCGGGCGCAATGGCGCGCAGGTGATCCTTGCGGATGAGGATTTCACCCTTGGCGGTCGCCTCAATGCCGAGGTCGAGGAAATCGACGGCACGCCCGCACATCTCTGGGCCGCGACTGCCGTCGCCGAACTGCAAACCCTGCCCAATGTGCGTCTCATGCATCGCACCACGGTGCTTGGCGCTTTTGACCACGGGACCTATGCGGCGCTGGAGCGCAACGCAGACCACGTCGCCGCGCCTGCGCCAGACATGCCGCGCCAGACGCTGTGGCGGATCTATGCGCGCCAGAGCCTCCTGTGTGCCGGGGCGACCGAACGCATGATCGCCTTTCAGAACAATGACCGCCCCGGCGTGATGATGGCTGGCGCGATGCGGGCCTATGCCAACCGCTGGGCGGTCACGGCGGGACAGCAGGTGGCGGTTTTCACCAACACCGACAACGGTCACCGCACGGCACGCGATCTCGCCGCGCTGGGAGTGGACGTCGTCGGCGTGATCGACAGTCGACCCAGCGCCACCGCGACCTCTGCGGCTCTGGGCGACTACCCGCTCTTTGCCGGGGCGCAGGTGGTGGACGCCAAGGGCAAGCTTGGCCTCACCGGCGTTACGATCCGCCGCGCAGACGGCAGCACCCGGACCCTGCCCTGTCAGGCGCTTGGTGTCTCGGGCGGTTGGAACCCCAATGTCTCCCTCACCTGCCACCAGCGTGGCCGCCCGGTCTGGAACGACCAGATCGCAAGCTTCGTGCCCGGCGCGCAGTTGCCGCAGGGGATGCGTGTGGCGGGCGCCGCAGCGGGTCTGTTCTCCACTGCTGAGGCCTTGCAATCCGGTATCGACGCCGCGCGTGCAGCGCTCGAGGCTCTCGACCTCAAGACCACCGCGCTCCCCTGCCCGCGCGCCGAAGATGGCGCCTATGACATCGCCCCCCTCTGGTATGTGGCCGAAGGCAAGGGCCGCAAATGGCTCGATTTCCAGAACGACGTCACCGTCAAGGATGTGAAGCTCGCCCATCAGGAGGGTTTCCGCTCGGTGGAGCATCTCAAGCGCTACACCACCCTCGGCATGGCCACCGATCAGGGCAAGACCTCCAACCTCGGCGGGCTCGCGGTGATGGCAGAGGCCACCGGACAGAGCATCGCCGAAACCGGCACCACCATGTTCCGCCCACCCTATACCCCCGTCGCGATGGGGGCGCTGGCCGGGCGCGCTGCGGGCAAGGATTTCAAACCGACCCGCCTCACCCCATCGCACCACTGGGCCGAGGAACAGGGTGCGGTCTTTGTCGAGGCCGGCCTGTGGCTGCGCGCGCAGTATTTCCCGCGCCAGGGCGAAACCCACTGGCGCCAGACGGTCGACCGCGAGGCCCTTGCCGTGCGCAGATCCGTCGGCGTCTGCGACGTCACCACGCTGGGCAAGATCGATGTGCAGGGCAAGGACGCGGCGGCCTTTCTGAACCTTGTCTACGCCAATGGATTTGCCAAGCTGCCGGTCGGCAAATGCCGCTACGGGGTGATGCTGCGCGAGGACGGGATCGCCATGGACGACGGCACCGCCGCGCGCCTGGCCGAGGATCACTTCGTCGTCACCACCACCACCGCCAATGCCGGCCCGGTCTACCGCCACATGGAGTTCGTGCGCCAATGCCTGGTGCCGGAGATGGACGTTCAGCTGATCTCCACCACCGACGCCTGGGCGCAATATGCGGTGGCGGGGCCCAATGCCCGGAAGCTGTTGCAAAAACTCGTCGATCCCGGTCATGACATCAGCAACGAGGCCTTCCCCTTTATGGGCTGCGGCGAGATCACCATCTGCGGCGGCCTGCGCGCACGTCTGTTCCGGATCTCGTTTTCCGGCGAGCTGGCCTATGAGATCGCCGTGCCGACCCGCTATGGCGATGCCCTGATGCGCGAGCTGATGACAGAGGGCGCGGAGTTCGACGTCACCCCCTATGGCACCGAAGCCCTTGGCGTGCTCCGGATCGAGAAAGGTCACGCCACCGCCAATGAGCTGAACGGCCAGACCTCGGCCGATCACCTCGGGATGGGGCGCATGGTGTCGACGAAGAAGGACTCCATCGGTGCGGTGCTGTCCCGGCGCGACGGGCTGAACGCCCCCGAAGGCGTCCGGCTGATGGGGTTTGAGGCACTGGACGGAGAGACCACCCTGCCCGCGGGCAGCCACCTCTTTGCAACCACCGCAACCGCGCAAGGGGCCAGCGAAGGCTGGTTGTCCTCCGCCGCCTATTCGCCACACCTGGGCAAATCCATCGCGCTTGGCTTTCTCGAACGCGGACAGGACCGCCTGGGCGAGGTCGTTACCGTCGCCAACCCGCTGCAAGGCCAGAGCCTGAAGGCCCGCGTGGTCAGCCCCCATTTCATCGATCCCGAAGGAGAGCGTCTGCGTGCCTGATCAAAGCCCCGCCCCCCGCCTCATCGCCCGCACCGCATTTGGTGCCGACCATCCCTGCGTGGAGACCATCGGCCCCTGGACCCTGACCGAGTGTCCGAACCGTGCCATTGCCTCCGTGGCCGCGCGTCAGGGGCATGAGGATGCAGTTGCCGCGACCCTCGCCACGCTTGCCTCCGGTCCTGTGGACCTCGGCACGCTTCGCAGAGGTCCCTCTGTTGATGTGTTCGGAACAGCTCTTCAGCAATGGTTTGTCACCGCCGATCACACCGAACAGGAGCACCTCGCCCGGACGCTGGCGGACGACCTGGGCATGACCGCATCGGTGACGGAGCAGAATGATGGCTGGGTGGTCTTTACGCTCCAAGGTGACGGGGTGATCCGGGTGCTGGAGCGTTTGGTCATGACAGACCTCCGGGCCCTGAGCAACGGCAGCGCCCAGCGCCTGCTTCTGGAGCACATGAACGTCTTCCTGCTCTGCCGAGAGCAGGATCAGGCCTATGACATTCTTGTCGCGCGCTCCTTTGCACTCTCGCTGCACCACGCCGTGACCGCAGCCATGCGCAGTGTCGCGGCGCTGTCAACGATGTCCTGACCCGCTGCGATTCCGGTATTCCGAGCCGGTTTCCCCGGGACCAAAGCAAAATCGCCCGCCGGACAGCACGTCCGGCGGGCGATTTCAGTCTGGCAACACCGAAACTGGTGTGGACCGCCGAGATTACTCTCCGGCGATCTCGTCCGCGGTCACAGGCAGGCCCGCGCGGCCACGAATGCTGTCGTTGATGATCGCCTTGATGAGGGCAACGCCCATCAACGCCATGACCACCGAGAACGGCAGCGCGCCGATCACCATGGCCGTCTGGATGGCCCCGAGGCCGCCCACGATCAGCAGCGCTCCGACCACCAGGGCCAGCGCCGCACCCCAGAAGATGATATGCGGACGTGCCTTTGGCCCTTCGTCACCGGCTGCGTTGATGGTGTTGATGATCAGCACCGCCGAGTCGGCCGAGGTCACCAGATAGGTCAGCAGCAGAACCGCAACCACCACGGAGAACACCCAGGCCAGACCATCGCTCAGCAACACTGCGAGGGTTGCATACAGCTGATCCGACAGGCCGGTTCCCAGAATCGCATTCTGCGCAACGCCGGACAGCTCCAGATCGATGGCGGTGCCGCCGACCAGTGCGAACCAGACGAAACACATCACCGATGGCACCAGCATGGCCCCAAAGACATACTCGCGAATGGTACGTCCCCGCGAAATCCGCGCCAGGAACAGGCCGACAAAGGGGGCAAATGCAATCCACCAGGCCCAGTAGAAGACAGTCCAGCCACCTTGCCAGCCTTCGAGCGCAGCCCCGACCTCGGTGCCATTGTCGCTCCAGACCGTGAACATCATGCTCGGGAGGGCCACGACATAGTCATAGATCCCCGTTGCCAGCGCATTCAGGCCAAAGAACGTGGACCCGAACAGCAGGAAGAAGAACAGCAGAAAGAAGCTCAGCGCCATGTTGATATTGGAGAGCCATTTGATACCTTTGCCGACACCGGACAGCGCGGACAGGGTCGAGGCCCCCATGATGACCACCAGCGACAGGATGACCGCCGCGACCGAAGCCTTTTGCGATCCGTCGGCAGCCGTCACCAGCAGCCAGTCGCCAAGACCGATACGGTTCAGACCGGCGACGAACTGTTCGACCCCATAGCCCAGCGTCTGCGACACCCCGAGGACCGTTGCGATCACCGCAACAACATCAACCGTGTGCCCGACATAGCCGGACAGGCGCCCGCCAAACAGCGGCGTCAGGGCGGAGCGGATGGTCAACGGCAGACCGCGGCGATAGGCAAAGAACGCAAGCGCCAGCCCGGTCAAGGCGTAGGCCCCCCACGGGGACAGGCCCCAGTGCAGGAAGGACCATTTGTAGGCCGAGCGGACCGTCTCGGCGCTCGCTCCCTCGACCAGCCCCTGGATCACATCGGGGTTGTTTTGGAAGTGGTAGATCGGTTCGCCGGTGGCATAGGTCAGCACGCCGATCCCCATGCCCGCACCGAACATCATCGAGAACCAGGAAAAGGCCGAGAATTCGGGCTTTTCATCCTCGTTGCCCAGTCGCAGATTGCCGGAACTGGGCCAGATGGCGAGCCCGAGGCAGACGATCACAAAAAAGGCGACGACGTAAATGTACCAGTAATTGAAGCTGGCAAGAATGAGAGTATTGAACCGCGACAACACGTCGGCGGCCTGGGTGGGAAAGGCAACGGCCCAGAGGATCAGCGCCGCAACGAGAATCTTGGCGGTGATGGTGACGTCTTTGGTGAACCCTTTGTAAAAACCGCTTTGTGCGGTTTTGATCTCGAGCTCCGTCAAAGGAGGTTTAAGAGACATAAAACTGACATTCCTCTCTGTTATTTTCTCGGCACATGAGGCAAGGAATCGCATGTGCCCTTTGTGTTGCCACCAACCTGGGAAGCATGTGGTGGATTTGCGTAGCCTCCTGTTTCGCCACGCGAACCGCCAACGGCGATCCGACAGGAAATGACGGCAATACGTCACTGAATGTCGGCTTGTTTTCCGGAGAGGTCGCAATTCTGAAGGCCGCCGTCGCAAAGCAGATGCCACCCGCATTCGCCCCTCACGCGCGCTGCGCAAAGATGAGAATCCTCGCGCCCCGAAGACCTCTGTTGCGGGCTGCTGTTCCGGTGCGCCATTCCTTGCGCCGACCAGCCCGCGCAATTCGTGCTTGCCGCCTCACGCCGAAAGTCCTGCATAAAAAGCAGGCGCAATTCCGAAAACTGTGCGAATTAAAATAAAACCTGCATTAGCACTGATTGCCTGATCCGCGCTGCGACCTAAGCTCAGAACATGGCCCCTCTGACAAGGAGGCATGCAATGCGACGACTTCTGGTTTTCAGTGATCTGGATGGCAGCCTGCTGGATCACGACAGCTATGACTATACTCCGGCGCTGCCCGCCATCGCCGAGATCTACGCGCGCGGCGGGATACTGGTTCTTGCCAGTTCAAAGACCGCGGCAGAGATGCTGCCGCTTCATCATGATCTGGGCCTGGGCGATACGCCGATGATTGTCGAGAACGGCGCCGCCTGTGTCTCGCCCGAGGGTATTGGCAGCAAGACCGCCGATTATCGCGCCATTCGGCAGGTGTTGAGCACCCTGAACGCCCCGTTTCGCGGCTTTGGCGACATGAGTGTTGCCGAAGTCAGTGCCCAGACCGGCCTGTCCCATCTTCAGGCCGAGCGCGCCAAGGCCCGGCAATTCAGCGAACCCGGATTATGGCAGGGTGATGCCCATCAGCACGCCGCGTTTCTGGCCGCCCTGGCGCGGCACGGGATCAATGCCAGCCGGGGCGGGCGGTTCCTGACCCTGTCCTTTGGGGCGACCAAGGCCGATCAGATGATGAAACTGCGGCAGCGCTATCGCGGCTGTTTCACCATTGCGATCGGGGATGCACCCAATGATTTTGACATGATCGCTGCGGCGGACCGCGGCGTGGTGATCCGCAACCCGCACAGCCCGGACCTGCCCCCGTTTCAACATGAACACCGCATTTTGCGCACAGAGCACTCCGGTCCCGACGGCTGGTACGCAGCGGTGATGCAACTTCTCTCAGACTGGGATCAGGAACAGAAAGGAACCGCCACGCATGGCTGACTTCCACCAGAACGGCAACATTGCCCAATTTCACGATCTGCGCTGCCGCCCGGTGGAAGAACTGGAATACGAACTGTCAACCTTTGCCCAGACCCGCAAGATCTCGTTGATCCTGCCCTGTCTGTATTCGGAGCTGGAAGGGCCAGCCCTGCGCCACATCCTGGATGAGCTGGCGCGGGTGCCGTATCTGCACCACATCGTGATCGGCCTCGACCGGGCCACGGAGGCGGAGTATCGCCACGCCCGGCAGTATTTTTCCTCGCTGCCGCAGAACCACAGGGTGCTCTGGAACGACAGCCCGCGGATGCGCGCGCTTGGTGCGCGGCTTGCCGAACAGGGGCTGGCACCGCCCGAACCCGGCAAGGGCAAGAACGTGTGGTCCTGCATCGGCTACCTGCTGGCCCAGGCCGAAAGCTCTGTCGTGGCGATCCATGACTGCGATATCACCACCTATTCCAAGGAGATGCTGGCCCGGCTGGTCTATCCGGTGGCGCATCCGGCGTTCTCCTACCAGCTGTCCAAGGGGTTTTATGCCCGCGTCGGTGGCGGCAAGCTGAACGGTCGGGTGTCCCGCCTGCTGGTCTCGCCGCTGCTGATCGCGCTCAAGCGCACCATCGGGGATCGCGACTACATCGACTATCTACGCAGCTTCCGCTATCCGCTCTCCGGCGAGATGGCCCTGCGGGCGCCGCTGTTGCCGGACCTACGCATTCCCTCCGATTGGGGGCTGGAGATCGGCGTCCTGTCAGAGGCCTGGCGGAACCTCGGCCGCAAGGCGGTGTGCCAGGTGGAAATCGCCGACAACTACGATCACAAACACCAGTCCCTGAGCCCCGAGGATGCCTCTGCCGGTCTCAACCGCATGTCCACCGACATCTGCAAGGCCATTTTCCGCAAGCTCGCGGCGGACGGCACCGTGTTCACGCCCAATGTCTTTCGCACGCTCAAGGCGACCTACTATCGCTCGGCGCTGGACCTGCTGGAGGCCTATTCTCACGACGCGATCATGAACGGCCTGGAAATGGACCGTCATGGCGAGGAAAAGATGGTGGAGATGTTTGCCAACAACATCATGACCGCGGGGCAGGTCTTTCTCGAAAACCCGCACGAGACGCCCTTTATTCCCAACTGGAACCGCATCCATTCCGCCAACCCGAGCTTTCTCGGCGATCTGAAGGCGGCGGCACTGGCGGATGAGGCCGAGTTTGTCCCGGAATAACCGGGGGGCCGTGCGAAATATGCGCCTCAGCTGCCAAAGGCCGCATGATAGGCGACTTCGCCCGTTGGGTTCGGGCCCTGCAAGGTGCGGGCCATGAAATATTCGACGGGGACATTCGGCAGCACCAAACCTGCGTGGCAGGCAAAGCCAAACCGCGTGTAATAGGCGGGATCCCCCAACAGCACGACACCCTTGGCCCCCAGCGCCGAAAGCCGTTTCAGACCGTCGCGGATCAACAGGGAGCCGATCCCCTGCCGCTGCCGATCCGGGGTGACCGAAATCGGCCCGAGGCCAAACCAACCGCAGTCGGCACCATCGATAGTCACCGGAGAAAAGGCGACGTGACCGACCACCTCGTCCCTATCCGCCGCGACCAGAGACAGGGACAATGCACCGGCGCTGCGCAAATCGGATATGATCCCGGGCTCCGTGCCGTCTCTGTAGGGATGCCCCCTGAACGCAGCCACGGTAAGTGCGTGAATGGCGGATTCATCCCCGCGTCTTTCTTTGCGTATTTTCATGGCTCCCTCGTGCCCGTGTCAACGCGGTCTCTGGTCTGATACTTGAGCAAAGACGCGCAGGGCATGTCCACAGTGTGCCGCGCCCACCCAAAGTGCAGACAATCAAAAAGGCCGCGGCTGATGCCACGGCCCTTTGGTATCTCATATCGACTGCGCTGTGGCTCAGAGAAACTTGCCCATCGCGCGACCGGTGTCGATCATGCGGTTGGAGAAGCCCCACTCGTTGTCATACCAGCTGACAACACGCACCAGCCCTTCCGAGGTGACTGCGGTCTGCGGTGCGGCAAAGATCGACGATCGGCGATCATGGTTGAAGTCGATCGAGACCAGCGGCTCTTCTTCGTATCCCAGAATGCCCTTCAGAGGTCCATCTGTCGCGGCCGCCTGGATCGCTGCATTGATCGCCTCGACCGAGGCCGCCTTCTCCGGCTGGAATGTCAGGTCCACAACCGAGACATTCGGTGTCGGCACCCGGATTGCAGACCCTTCGAGGCGGCCCTTCAGATGCGGCAACACCTCGGAGATCGCCCGGGCTGCGCCGGTGGAGGTCGGGATCATCGACAAAGCCGCAGCGCGGGCCCGATACAGGTCCTTGTGGGTGGTGTCGTGAGTCGGTTGGTCGCCGGTATAGGCATGAATGGTGGTCATGTAGCCGGTCTTGATGCCAAAGGCGTCATCCAGAACCTTGGCCACAGGCGCCAGGCAGTTTGTGGTGCAGGAGGCGTTGGACACGATGACGTCATCCGCAGTCAGGTCACCGTCGTTGACGCCAAACACCACGGTCCGGTCGACTTCCTTGCCGGGCGCGGAGATCAGCACCCGCTGCGCGCCGTTCTCCAGATGGCGGGCCGCAGCCTCGCGGGTGGTGAAGAGGCCGGTGCACTCATAGGCGATGTCCACATCGGACCAGGGCAGCTCTTCTGGATTGCGGATCGCGGTCAGGCGGATCTCGTGACGGCCCACTTTCATGGTGTCGCCTTCGACAACCACATCCGCCCCAAGGCGGCCATGCACGCTGTCATACTTCAGCAGGTGGACCTGGGTGGCCGGCGGCGCCAGGTCGTTGATGGCCACGACTTCCACATCCGTGGTGTCATTCTCCAGCAGGGCACGCAGCACGTTGCGGCCAATCCGGCCAAATCCATTGATCGCGATCTTAAGGGTCATTTGCCAATAACTCCGGTTCGGTTTCCGGGCACGGCACCCTGATGGTACCGCTATCACTCGCGGCAATCGTTATCGCTAACGACGCTGGCGATCAAGCCCCGTCGCACCAGAGGTGACCTGCATGCGCGACGGAACTCCGACATCTCAAGATAGCGCGGACCCGTCCCATGTCGCGCATCTGCCCGTTAAATGGTCATTTCAGCCGGGGTCCAGGCTGTGGACACGGCTCGGCGGTTTACGCCCCTGCACCGACGCGGATAGGCTGATCCTCGAACCACCCGAGCGCGAAGCAATTGACGGCAAAGTGGAAATCAATCCGCACAGGTGAGGGAGTGTAGCCAGATGGCGCAAGGAAGCGCATCTTTCGGAGCCCGCCTGTCGCGGCTCCTGACCAGGATCTACCCGGACGTCGATTGCGAAATCCTCGGTTCGCAGGTCGTGGAGGCCTTCTGGCCGGATGGCACACACCGGCGCAAACGGCCGCGGGTGCCCGGAAATACGCTCTGGTCGGAGCGCGATGCGCTGATGATCACCTACGGCAACACGCTGATCGACGGCACGCACAAGCCGCTGGACCTGCTGCATGACTTCCTGCTCACCCATATGCAGGGCGTGGTGGACGGCGTGCATATCCTGCCGTTCTTTCCCTATACCTCTGACGACGGGTTTGCGGTCACCGACTATCGCAAGGTCAACCCGGAACTGGGGGATTGGGCCGACATTCGACGGATCGGCGAGGCCTTTCACCTGATGTCGGACATGGTGCTCAATCATGTGTCGTCACAGAGCCCCTGGTTCAACGCCTACCGCCAGGGCCAGGCGCCCTATGATCGTTTTTTCTATGAGGCCAGTCCCGATGACGACCTCTCGGATGTGGTGCGCCCCAGAACCACGCCGCTGTTGCAACTGGTCGATACGGCAAACGGACCCAAGCATGTCTGGTGCACTTTCAGCCACGATCAGGTGGATCTGAATTTCGAAAACCCGGACGTGCTGCTGGAAATCCTGCGGATCATCCGCCTGCACATCGACCAGGGGGTGCGGATCATCCGGCTTGATGCGGTGGCCTTCATCTGGAAACGGGCCGGAACCTCCTCCATCCACCTGCCGGAGACGCATGCGATCGTGCAGCTCTTGCGGCTGTTGGCGGATTACGCGACCGAAACCGTGGTGGTGTTGACCGAAACCAATGTCCCGCGGACCGAGAACCTGAGTTATTTCGGCAACCGCAACGAGGCGCATGTTGTCTACAACTTCCCGCTGCCGCCGCTGATCCTGCATGCGATGCTGGCCGGGTCGGCGCGTTTTCTGCTGAAATGGGCGCGTGCAATGCCCCCTGCCCCGCTGGGCTGTGCCTATCTGAACTTTACCGCCAGCCATGACGGCATCGGCATGCGCCCCGCCGAGGGGGTTCTGCCACAACAGGAGATCGACGGTATGATCGCCTGCGTCAGGGAAAGCGGCGGGCTGGTGTCCATGCGCTCGCTGCCGGGAGGTGGTGAGGCCCCCTACGAGGTGAACTGCACCTTCTTTGATGCCATGACCCGGACGCTGCGGGGCGCGGACGACCAAAAGATCGCGCGGTTTGTCTGCTCGCAAACCATCCCGATGAGCCTGGAGGGAATTCCTGCCTTCTACATTCATGCGCTGCTGGCAACCGCCAACGATCACGCCGCCGTGGCGCGCCGGGGCATGAACCGGGCGATCAACCGCCACCGCTGGGACTACCCGGAGCTGACCCGGCGATTGGCCGATCCCGAAACGGATCAGGCGCAGGTGTTCTCGGCGTTGTCGTCGCGCTTGAAAATCAGGGCAGAACAGGCGGCGTTCCACCCCAACGCCACGCAATTCACGCTGCATCTGGATGATCGGGTCTTTGCGCTCTGGCGCCAGTCTCTGGATCGCGCGCAATCGATCTTTGCCCTGCACAATGTCAGCGGTGACAGCGTCAGCTTGCCGCCGGGCGCGCTGAACCTGATCGAAGGCGAAACCTGGCACGACCTGCTGTCGGGCGATGCATTCAGGGGCGATCTGGAAATCACACTTGCGCCTTATCAGTGCCGCTGGATCACGAACCGTGATTGAATTCCATCCTGCGAGCGTGGTAAGCACAGGCACCCGTCCATTCAGACAATGGAATTGTTGATGTTGGAGATTGCAACCACGCAGTGACAGGTTCGGCAGTCCCGAAACCTGTCCCCCCGCGCAAGCGCGGCCGTTTGGCGTGCGCGTGCCGGTTTGACATGGTTCAATCACAGGCAATATCCAATGAATATCTCGAAGAACGAACAGCGCGTGCTGCACGCGCTGGCACAGGGCGGTCGTGTCCTCTATGAACGCGCGGCCAACGGCCGGATCACCTCGGTGACCTGCTACACCCACGACGGGATGATCCTGTCCAATTGCACGCTGGAAATCTTTCAAAGCCTCAGACGCAAGCGACTGATCCAGAGCCGGTTCTCAAGCCCCTATCAGATCTCGCAAAAAGGGCGGCAGACCGTGCGGGCACAATTGGACAATCAGATCCGGAAAAGAGGTTGAAGCAGCCGGGGGACAAGCGACCGGAACCGCAGCGATGCATCCGTCGCCGCCAGGCAAATGCAGGCGGGACCAACCTCGGCAATCGGTTCATGCTCGAGATCGCCATCGGCGATCTCGAGATCCCCCACCCCGAAGCGCCCGGTCTCGTCGCGAAAGGCGCCCTGCAAGACCAGCGTCAGCTCCAGGCCATTGTGGCCATGATCCGGCACCCCTTGGCCGCCGGGGATATACAGCAACCGCACGCTGCCGCTGCGGTCATGATCCAGGATCATCTGCCGCACACCCAGCCCCAGCGGGGACCATTTCGGCGGCAGACCGCCCAGTGCCTCCATGACAGGCGCCGGGAAAATACCCGCACGATCATAGCGTTGCTCGACCGAGATCGGATCGTCCAGGGCATCGAACAGCCGCCCCTTCAGGTCCGACGACACATCCGTCGCCGGCATGTCATCCAGCAGCGCGCCGCCCAGAGCCTCATGCGCGCCGAGCCGAGCGCGGCACTCGTCGCACATGGACACATGCGCGGCCACCACCAGCGAAAAAGCCTTTGGCAGGTTGCCTGCCGCATAGGCGATCAGCAACTCATCAGGGATGTGGTGCGTAATGCCCGTCATGTGCGTTCCGTTCCCTTCAACTCGTGACGCAGCTTCTCCAGCCCCAGCCGGATGCGCGATTTGATGGTGCCCAGCGGCAGGCCGGTCTCGGCCTTGATCTCCGCATGGGTCAGCTCGCCCAGATAGGCGCGTTCCACCATTTCGCGCTGCGCGGGTTTCAGCGTCTTGAGCGCCGCGCGCAAAGCCTGCGTTTCCTGTTCCAGCGCCACCACCTGTGACGCGTCTTCCTCTGTATCCTCGACCGGCTTCAGTTCTTCCGGCACCGGTCGCTTTTCCTTGCGCAATATGTCGATTTGCCGGTTACGGGCGATCTGGTAGATCCACGCAGAGACCTGCGCGCGACCGGGGTCAAACATATGCGCCTTGCGCCAGACCGTGAGCATCACGTCCTGCACAATGTCTTCCGCCTGCGCAGGCGGCAGCCCCGAGCGGCAAATGACGCCTTTGAGCCGCGGTGCAAAGTGATCAAACAGGCGACCAAAGGCCACCTTGTCGCGCTGATCCCGCACTGCCAGCATCCAGACCGTCGTCTCGGAATATGCCTCACCTGTCACTCTGTCGCTCTCCCGGCAACTGCCTGCGCCCCCGCTCACCCTAGCGGGCGCGACGGGGTCTTCAAGGCTGTCATCGCAGAGAACGGCAGGAGCTTCAAACATGATCGGGGTACGCAGCGTTGGGACCGGTGGATCACAAAAAATGCCGCTGGATCGCAAAAACCCGTCATTGTCTCGGGAATTTCCACTTTTTTGATCCGTTCTCGCCCGTCGCCTCGTAAGCTTATGAAAACCGATGGAGAATACATGTCATTTGATGCCCTGCCCTCTCAGCGCCGCCGGATCGCCATTGTCGGCGGTGGCATATCCGGTCTGGCTGCCGCATGGCTCCTTGGTCCACGTCATGATGTGACCCTGTTTGAGGCCTCCGCGCGGCTTGGCGGGCATGCACGCACGGTGACGGCAGGCATTCGCGGCGATCAGCCGGTGGATACCGGGTTCATCGTGTTCAACTATGTGAACTACCCGCATCTGACGCGCATGTTCAACGCGCTGGATGTGCCGGTGGTGCGCAGTGACATGTCCTTTGGTGCAACAATCCAGAACGGGGCCGTGGAATATGGGCTGAAGGACATCGCCGCACTGTTTGGTCAGCGCCGCAACCTTGGCCGGCCCGCATTTTTTGGCATGGTGCGCGACATTCTGCGCTTCAACGCCCGCGCCGAGGGCGTGGCCCATGATGACAGCACCACCATTGGCGAGATGGTGCAGGAACTGTCTCTGGGGGACTGGTTCCAGCGCTATTACCTGATGCCCATATGCGGCGCGATCTGGTCCACCCCACCCGAAGAGATCCGCGAATTCCCGGCACGCTCTTTGGTGCGGTTCTTTCGCAACCACGCGCTGCTTTCGGCCTCGGGTCAGCATCAATGGTGGACGGTCAAAGGCGGCAGCCGCGAATATGTCCGCCGCCTGACCCAACATCTGCAAAAGATCGGCGTGGATCTGCGCGCAGCCTGCCCGGTGCAATCGGTCGAGCGCACTGAGGATGGCGTCACCCTGCGCCTGCCGGATGGGCAGGCTGAGGGTTTTGACGAGGTGATCTTTGCCTGCCATTCGGATGATACCCTGCGCCTGCTGGCCCGCCCCACGCCCCAGGAACAGGCCACTCTCGGGGTGATGCGTTATCAGGACAATCACATGATCCTGCACCGGGATGCGGGCCAGATGCCCCGCCGCCGCGCCTGCTGGTCGTCCTGGGTCTACAAGGCGGATCAGCGTGACAACCGCCCGGCGATCGGCGTCACCTATTGGATGAACCGCTTGCAGAACCTGCCGGAAAACGATCCGCTGTTTGTCTCTCTCAACCCGGTGCAGGACGTAAACCCGCAGCTGATCTATGACGACAAGACCTTTCGCCACCCGGTGTTTGATCGCGCCGCGATCCGGGCACAGGGGGCGGTACAGGCGATGCAGGGGCAGAACCACACATGGTTTGCGGGGGCCTATCTGCGCCACGGTTTCCATGAGGACGGCTTTGCCAGCGCAGTACGCGTCGCGCGCAGCATCGACGCCCGCTATCACAGCAATCGCGACGCGGCAGAGCTGCTCGCATGAGCACGCCCGGCGACCATACCCCGCGCTGGCCGCACTATCTGGCGGGCACCACCACCCATGCGCGACGTGGCGGCATCCAAAATGCCTTTCGCTACGGGGTGGACTATGTGCTGCTCGACCCAAACTCGACGCGGGGGCCACTGCTGTTTTCGCGCAACCGCTGGAATCTTGCCTCCGTCATGGATCGCAATCACGGCGGCGCCCCAAAACAGGGACGCGGGCTGACGTGGGCGAAAGAGGTCTTTGAAGGCGCAGGGCTTGCCCCGGACGACCTAACCATCCTGCTGCTGACGCAACCGAGCTTCCTTGGCTATATTTTCAACCCCGTGAGCTTTTGGCTTGCCTATGACGGCGATGACCTGCGCGCGGTGATCGCAGAGGTCTCAAACACCTTCGGGGACCGTCACAGTTATCTCTGCGCGCAGCCGGATTTCACGCCGATCACGGCCAAAACCTGCCTGACCGCGCAGAAAATCTTTCACGTCTCGCCCTTTCAGGAGGTCGCGGGCGCGTATCGGTTTACCTTTGATATAACGAAGTCACGGATCGCCATCCGCATCGCCCATGAAAACGGCGCGGAAGGCGTGATCGCCACTTTGGTGGGCGATGTACACAACCTGAACAACGCCCGCCTGATCAAAGCCAGCCTGCGCCGCCCGCTCGGCGCGCTGCGCACTGTTGCGCTGATCTATTGGCAGGCCCTGAAACTCAAACTCAAGGGCGCGCGCTACAGAAGACGCCCGCTTCCGCCCGAACAGGAGGTAAGCTGATGCTGTTCATTACCAACCGCGTGAAACGCGATTTTCTCGACAGTTGCGCACGGATCCGACGGGGCAGCCTGCGGCTGATCACCCCCGAAGGCGAAGTGCATGATTTTGGCCAGGGTGAACCTGCGGCCGAGATGCAGATCAACGACTGGGGCGTGGTGACCGCACTGGCCTCTCGCGGGGACATCGGGCTGGGCGAAACCTATGTGGCCGGGCTGTGGGACACACCGTCGATCGAGGCCGTGACGCAAGTGGCGCTCCTGAACCTCGACTATCTTGAGGCCTTTGCCTACCCGAGCCGCCTTGCCACGCTGAAGTTTCGCCTCGTGGACCGCATCCTGCGCGCCAATTCCCGCGCCGGGGCCAGCCGCAATATCAAGGCGCATTATGACGTCGGCAATGAGTTCTACCAGCTCTGGCTCGATGAAAGCATGACCTATTCCTCGGCCCTGTTTGCCCCCGGCGACAAGACGTTGGAGGATGCGCAATACCGCAAATACGACCGCATCCTGAACCGCGCCAGCGATGCCGAACGCATTCTGGAGGTCGGCTGTGGCTGGGGCGGGTTTGCAGAGCGAGCTGCTGATCGCGGACGCCACGTGACCGGCATCACCATTTCCCCGAGCCAACACGGGTTTGCCGATGCACGCCTTGATGGGCGCGCGGAAATCCAGCTCTGTGACTATCGCGATACCAAGGGCAAATTCGACGGCATCGTCTCGATCGAGATGATCGAAGCCGTGGGCGAACGGTACTGGCCGCAGTATTTCGAGATGCTGAAGGACCGTCTGGCCGAGGGCGGTCGGGCCGTGGTGCAGGCAATCACCGTGCCGGATGCCTATTTCGACATCTACCGCAAGGGATCGGACTATATCCGGCAATATACCTTTCCCGGCGGCATGCTGTTGTCGGATGCCATGATCGCGCATCACGCCGCCAGGGCGGGGCTGAAGGTCACCGACAACTTTGGCTTTGGTCAGGACTATGCCCGCACCTGCCGGATGTGGTCAGAGCGCCTGAGTGCGGCCTCGGACAAGGTGATGGGCCTGGGTTACGATCAGGGGTTCCTGCGCAACTGGCAGTTCTACCTGCAGATTTGCGCGGCATCCTTTGAGACCCGCCAGACCGATGTGGTGCAGGTGGAGCTGACCCATGCGACCTGAAACCGGCCTTGCAACTGTCCTCTCGCTGATCGCGGGGCTGTCGCTGCTGGCCGCCCTGTCGCTGGCGCCGCCCTTATTGGCAAGCTCCAGCGCCACCGGCCTCAAGGCGCCGGTGCAACTGGGTCAGGCCACACTGCGTTTTCTGGGGTTCGAGGTCTACACGGCGACGCTTCATACAGAAGGCGCGCAGCGGTTCAGCTGGGATCAGCCTCTGTCGCTGCGCCTGGACTACGCGCGCAGCTTTTCCAATCAGGAACTCCTGCAAGGCACGCAGAAGGAATTGCAACGCATCGAGGGCACGCAGCCCGACCTGCCCGAGATGTTGCAAAAACTGGCCACTTGTTACCGCCCTGTCCAACAGGGTGATAGTTACGTGGCCATCGCGACCGATCCGGATACGGTGGAAATGCGCCTCAATGGCCAACGCACCTGCCGGGTGTCGCACCCTGATCTGCGCAGGCGGTTCCTCGGCATCTGGCTGTCCCCCAACAGCCGTTCCGCGCGCCTGTCGGCACAGTTGCGGGGCGAGTGAACATGCACTGGCGGGTCAGCACATATGCGCTGATGCTGGCTGCGGCGGGGCTGCCGCTCTATATCCATTTGCCGCGCTACGCGACCGGCGAACTGCGGATGAGCCTTGCAACCCTTGGCGTGATCCTTGCAGCCATCCGGGTGATGGATTTTGCGCAAGATCCCGCATTGGGCTGGCTGGTGGATCGCTACCCGGACAAAAAAACCGCCTTTGCAACCTCTGCCGCCCTGGGAATGGCGCTGGGATTTGTGATGCTCTACACGCTGCGCCCCGACGGCGGCGGCTTATGGTGGTTCATCGCGGCCCTTGTGCTGGTGTTCACCTCCTATAGCCTTGGAACCATTCTGTTTTACGGCCAAAGCGCGGCCCTTGCCGCACAAACCGATGGGCTGATCCATCTGGCCGGCTACCGCGAGGCGGGCACATTGGGTGGCATCATCCTTGCGGCCAGCGCGCCCGCGGTGCTTGTGATGCTGGGGGCCACGGGCAGCGGCTATGCGGCCTTTGGCGGAGTGCTGGCCGGTGTGTGCCTGATCGCGCTCTGGGTCAGTCGACCGCTGTGGCGTGTCTCGGCGCCTGCGCAGTCTCCACTGTCGCTTGCAGAGCTGCGGGCCTCTGGCGGGCTGGGCCTTTTGGCGCTGGCGTTTGTCAACGCATTGCCGGTGGCGATCACCTCGACGCTGTTTCTGTTCTTTGTCGAAGACCGGCTTGGGCTGCCGGATCTGGCGGGGCCGTTCCTGATCCTGTTCTTTGTGGCGGCAGGTCTTTCTGTCCCCTTCTGGACCCGCGCTGCGACGCGGAACGGCGCCGCGCGGACCCTAATCCTTGCGATGTGCCTGGCGATCCTTGCCTTTATCGGCGCCGCGCTGCTGCCTGCGGGGGCCGCGGTCGGCTTTGCCCTGATCTGTCTCGGCTCCGGCGCGGCCCTGGGTGCGGATATGGTGATCCTGCCCGCACTCTTTGCAGGCGCTCTGGACCGCGCAGGGCTCCAGGCAGGGCGTGCCTTCGGGCTGTGGTCCTTTGCCGCGAAACTTGCCTTGGCGAGCGCCGCCATCCTGCTGCTGCCGCTGCTGGAACTGAGCGGCTACCGCCCCGGTGCCGAAAACTCCGAGGCCGCGCTCACGACCCTCACCCTCGGGTATGCGGTTCTTCCTTGTCTCATCAAATGCGCCGCCATCGCGCTGGCGCTGCAACTCCCCCGTGAAGAGGTCCATGTATGAAACTGCTCCTCGGCATCACCATCCTCGTGCTGCTCCTGGCGCTGTTGCGCCCCGGTTTCGGGTTTCGCGCGCAGCGCCCGTCAGACTATGGCAACACCGATCCCGCCTTTGACATTCGCAAGCACCTGAACGGGCGCTTTATTTCCGAGGGCATGATCTATGGGCCCACCGGGCGCGTGGTGTCCCGGTTCGTGGCCGAAATGAACGGCAGCTGGGAGGGCACCACGGGCACGCTGACGGAGGATTTTGCCTACGCGGGCGGCGGCACACAGGCCCGCCAGTGGATGCTGGAGGTCGGCGAGAACGGCCGGTTCACCGCCACTGCCGAGGATATTATCGGCACCGGCACGGGACAGCACACAGGCGCGACGGTACAGCTTCGCTACCGGCTGCGCTTGCCGGAGGATGCTGGCGGGCATGTGCTGGATGTCACCGACTGGATGTATCTGATGGAAAACGGCACCATCATGAACCGTTCCGAGATGCGCAAATTCGGCATCAAGGTGGCCGAGCTGATCGCCACCATCCGCCCTGCCCCGGATGGCGCATCCGAGGCGCAGCCATGAGGTTCAATGGCCAGACATGGTGGATCATCGGCGCCAGCGAAGGTCTCGGGCGGGCGCTTGCAGAGGCGCTGGACAAGGAGGGCGCATCCCTGATCCTGTCGGCACGCGGTGCAGATCGGCTGAACGCGCTCGCTGAGACATTGCGCGATGCGCAGGCGCTGCCGATGGATGTCACCGATCCGGGGTCCGTGGTGGCGGCCTCAAGGCAGGCAAATGACGTCGATGGCGTCATCTATTGTGCGGGTCTTTATGATCCGATGACGGTGCAGGACTGGGAGCCGGAAGCGGCAGAGGCGATTTGCGAGGTCAATTTCATGGGCGCGATGCGGGTGATGGGCCGGGTTGCCCCGCGCATGGCGCGCCGCGGACAGGGACATATCGTGCTGATCGGCTCTCTGGCCGGGTTTACCGGCCTGCCCGGCGCCATTGGCTATGGCGCGTCCAAGGCCGCCGTCATGCATCTGGGCGAGAACCTGCACCGCGACCTGCGCGACACCGATGTGAAGGTGCAGGTAATCAACCCGGGCTTTATCAAGACCCGGCTCACGGCCAAGAACGATTTCAAGATGCCGATGATCCAAACCCCGGAACAGGCCGCCGCCTGCTGCATGAAGGCGCTGCGCTCGAACCGCTTTCAGAGCTCCTTTCCCGCGCCGTTTTCCTGGGTGTTCCGCATCGCCGCGCATCTGCCCCGCAAATGGATTACGAGGCTGATATGACTGAACCGCGCAACGTGTTGATCTTTGGGGCGTCCGGCGGCATTGGCCGCGCTCTGGTCGAGGCTTATGCCGGGATGGCGACTGTCGAGCGCGTTCATGCTGTTGCACGCCGTGGGAACCTTGCCTTTTCGGGCGCTCAGGCAGCGCTGGCCAAAATCCAGCAGCATCAGGCAGACATCACATCCGAAGCCGACATCGAGGCCCTGGCCGCGCAGGTCGGCACGCCGGATCTGGTGATCCTCGCCACCGGCCTGCTGACCGATCCGGAGACCGGACTCGCCCCCGAAAAAAGCTACCGCCATCAGGATATGGCTGCGTTTGAGCAGGTGTTCCGCATCAACACCTTCGGGCCCGCATTGGTCGCAAAACACATCCTCGGCCGGATGCCCCGCGAAGGGCGCAGCGTGTTTGCCGCGCTGGCGGCGCGGGTGGGATCGATCAGCGACAACCAGCTGGGCGGCTGGCATGCCTATCGCGCCTCAAAGGCGGCGCTGTGCATGCTGATGCGCAACTACGCCATCGAAGTTGCACGCAAGAACCGCGACGCGATCTGTGTCTGCCTGCATCCCGGAACCGTGGACACCGCCCTTTCTGCGCCGTTTCAGGCCAATGTGCCGGACGGTAAACTATTCACCGCGCACTATGCAGCGGACCGCCTGGTATCGGTCCTTGCCGGATTGGGGCAGGCGGACAGCGGCAAACAGTTTGATTGGGCTGGCGCAGAGGTGCCGGCCTGAGCGGCGGCGACGTGCCGCCAGCGCGCATTCCCCCGCCCGTGATCACCCCTCCGACGGCGTGCTGCAATTGCAGGTCATACCAATTGCCCACTGTCTGGGACCTTGCACCCGGATCGAGAACCGGCGACATTGGGCGGCAGACATGCCCCTATTCCGGCGCCAGGAGGGAGGACGCCAGACGTGCTCAAATCTGTCCGCCTGCGCCTGCTGCTGCTTGCGCTCCTGCCGCTCATCGTTTTGATGCCGCTGCTGATGGTGCTGGCCATGGCGCGCTGGAACGCCGATTACGACAAGGTTCTGATCGCCAATGTCGAAAGCGATCTGCGCATTGCCGAGCAATATCTGGGCCAGCTGCAGGCCAATTCCGCGCGCGCCCTGCAAGAGCTTGCCAGTTCCGCACGGCTGGCCCGGGTCCTGTCTGACGGCGCTCCGCCCGCGCGGTTTCTCGACACCCAGCGCGAGGCGCTGCAACTTGATTTTCTTTACCTGTTGCAAGGCGATGCCCTGACACGGGAAAAGGCCAAATGGCCCGTGGTTCACGAGGCTGCCGCGGGTCGGATGGCCTCCGAGATCGACATCTTTCCAGCCGCCGAGCTGGAGGCGGTTTCCCCCACGCTGGCAGCCCGTGCCCGCATCGAGCTGATCGAAACCGAAGCCGCCGCGCCGACCGACCGCCGCGTCGAGGATCGCGGCATGGTGGTGCATTCCGCCGCGCCCATCCGGGTCGAGGGGCACCGGGGGGTGCTGGTCGGTGGGATGCTGCTGAACCGAAACCTCGATTTCATCGATACCATCAACGCGCTGGTCTACCTGCATGGGCAATCCGATGTCAGTCGCCAGGGCACCGCAACGCTGTTTCTGGACGACACCCGTGTGTCCACCAATGTGCGTCTGTTCGAAGATGTCCGCGCGCTGGGGACTCGGGTCTCTGCCGCGGTGCGTGAGGCGGTTCTGGGCCAGGGCAAGACCTGGCTGGATCGCGCCTTTGTGGTCGATGACTGGTATATTTCGGGCTATCTGCCGTTGACCAACAGCTTTGGCACACGTGTCGGCATGCTCTACGTCGGGTTTCTGGAGGCCCCCTATCAAACCGCAAAACGGGAAGCCTACTGGATTGTCGTTGGCGCATTTGCGCTGGTCATTGCCCTGTCCGCGCCATTGTTCCTGTGGCTGGCAAAGGGGATCTTTGCCCCGCTTGAACGCATGACCCGCACCATGGCGCGGGTTGAACGCGGCGACCTCACCGCGCGAAATGGCACCATCGGGCGCCACGACGAAATCGGGCAGGTTGCCGATCACCTCGATACGCTGCTCGATCAGGTGCAGGAACGGGACCGGCGGTTGCGAAACTGGGCGGATGAACTGAACACCCGTGTCGAGGAACGCACCCGCGAGCTGAAGATCGCCAATGAAAAACTCGAAGAGACCTTTCGCCAGTTGGTGATGAGCGAAAAGCTCGCCTCGATCGGTGAAATCACCGCCGGGGTCGCGCATGAGATCAACAATCCCGTCGCGGTGATCCAGGGCAATGTGGACGTGATGCGGATGACGCTGGGTGACGGGGCAGAGCCTGTGCGCACCGAGCTTGACCTGATCGACAATCAGGTGATGCGGATCGGGGCCATTGTGGGCAAACTGTTGCAATTCGCCCGCCCGTCGGAATTCGGCACCTTTGCGGAACATGTGGATGTGGCGGCCGTGGTCCGAGACTGCCTGGTGCTGGTGGACCATGTGATCTCCAAACAGGAAATCCGCGTCCTGACGCAGTTTGATGACGCGCCCTGTGTGCGTATCGACCCCGGCGAGCTGCAACAGGTCATCATCAATCTCATCATCAACGCAAGTCAGGCGATGGACGGGCAAGGCACGCTTGCGCTCTCTGTCGCGGGCGAGAGCAGGAATGGCCATGCAGGCGTTGCCCTGCGCATCGCGGATACCGGACCGGGCATTCCCGCCGACCGGATTGGCCAGATCTTCGATCCGTTCTTCACGACCAAACAGGGCGAAGGGACCGGATTGGGACTGTCGATCAGCCAAACCCTGATACAAAGAGCGGGCGGCCACATCAGCGTCCGGAACCGGCGCGCCCGGGGCGCCGAGTTCCTGATCTGGCTGCCCGGCCCGGATCAGGCATCTGACGCCCCCGCACCCGGCATCCCGCCCGCAGCAGCGCCAGTCTGATGCGCGCATGCATCCCCGGGATCAGCCCGCGCGACCCCGGATCAGACGCCCCAGCTGGCACATTTGCGGTCGATGGTCTTGCGGGACACCCCGAGCCGGCGCGCCGCCTCGGCACGGTTGCCATCGCAGGCGTCAAGCACATGCATGATATGGCGCTGCATCACCAGATCCAGATTCTCGACCGCAGCCACGCCCGTCACCGAGCCGGTACCGGAAAAGGCCTCTGGAAACGCGCCCAGGATCACCGAACGTTCGATCAGGTTGCGCAGTTCCCGCACATTGCCCGGCCAGTCGTATCGGGCAAATTTCAACAGAGTCTCTTCGTCCATTTCAAGCGCCGGCATGCCCAGACTGAGCGAGAACTGCTCCATGAATTGCGCGGCCAGTTCGACGATATCCTCGACCCGCTCCTTCAGCGGTGGCATCTCGATATTGACGACATTGATGCGGTGGTAGAGATCCGCGCGAAAGCGCCCCTCCGCCACTGCTTGCTGCAAATCCATGTTGGTGGCAAAGAAAAAGCGCAGATTCAACGGGATGTCGCGCTCTGCCCCCACGGGGCGTACTTTCTGATCTTCGAGCACCCGCAGCAGCGCCGCCTGCACCTGTTCCGGCATCTGCGCGACCTCGTCGAGGAACAATGTGCCGCCATCTGCATGCAGAAACAGACCGTCGCGCCGACGCTCGTGCTCCTCGATCACCCCGAACAGCTCTTCCGCCAGCCGCTCCGGCGACAGGCTGGCACAGTTCACGGCGACAAAGGGTTTTTCCGCCCGATCCGAGAGCGAATGCAACGTGCGGGCGGCGATTTCCTTGCCCGTACCAGACGCGCCGGTAAACAGCACCGGCGTCGGCAAGGGGGCCAACCGCTGCAACATCTGGCGCACCTTTTCGATGGCGGCGGATTTGCCCAAAAGGCGGCCACGCGCGCCGGATTGCTCGGCTGAAAGCTCGTGTTTCAGCAGGTAATTTTCCCGCCGCAGATACTTGCGGTCGAGGGCGCGCGCTACCGCGTTGAGGATCTGATTGGCGCGAAAGGGTTTGAGCACAAAATCCGCAATCCCGATCCTGAGCGCCTGAATGGCCGTATCGAGATCCGCATAGGCGGTCACCAGAATAGTGTCGGCAAACAGCCCCACCCGGCGCTGTTCAGCCACCCAGTCCAGCCCGGTTTTCCCCGGCATGATGTTATCCAGCACGATCAGGTCGAAATGGGCCTTGTCGAGAATATCAGAGGCGTCTGCCGCGGAGGCTGCCTGTTCCACGCGTTTGCAGCGAGGTTCCAGGATCTTGGTCATGAAGTGACGCATGCCGGGTTCGTCATCAATCACGAGGATCGATGCGGACGACAGCGATTCTGAGTATTCGTCGCGGATGGTGGCGGAGACGTTCATTTGGCGCGTCAGTTCAGGCGCACGGCAGCACCGGAGTTCTGGTCCTGCGCGGAAAATCCTGCACGCTCCAGCGCAAAGTCAGCGCCCACCGCGATTGCGGCAATGAGGGCAAAGCCTGTCAGCATGGCTTTCATTTCAGTCGTCCTCCGGAAGTTTTGTCGCGGTTTTCAGATAGTCTATCAGATCCTGGCGATCCGTGGGGGCGGTGATGCGTTGCATCGGCATCTTGGACCCCGGAATATAGTGGTCAGGCCCTTGGTCGAACAGGGCATCAATGGTCTCGTCCGTCCAGATCAGGTCGGATTGCAGCAATGTCCGGGAATAGCGGTAGCCCGGCAGGCTGCCCGCCGCGCGCCCGAACAGACCTGCCAGATGCGGCCCGGCCCGGCGCTGCCCGGCATCGTTCAAATCGTGACAGATGGAGCATTTGCGCATGAACTGGCGCTCGCCGTTGCTCATGGTTTCGGGGGCTTGCAGAAAACTGCGTGTCTCGTTTCCTGCGGCCTGATGGCTGTCCATCAGCGCAATGGGCCAGCCATAGATCACATCGTGAATGCCCCCGGCCCAGATGCGGCTGCCATCGCGCGAAAACGCCAATGCCCAGACCGGCCCCTCGCGCATCGCCCTGAAATCGCGGGCAATGGTCCAATTGCGGGTATCGATCATCATGATGTAGCCATGACCGTCGCCAACCGCGATCTGCTGGCTTTGCGCATGATAGGCCAAGGCGAGGATCGGGCGGCGGTCGAGGGTGAAATCGGCAATCTGCGCGCCGGTTTCCATGTCGATCACCCGGGTGCCGCCATCCACCGCGCCATAGGCAAGCCAGCCCTCTTGCGACAGCACCAGACGGTTGATGCCAAACCCCTGTTCGGCCAACAGCCGGGGGGTGGCGTCGAGCGTGTCATAGACATGCACCTGCCCGGCCATGGTCGCGGCGAACAGGCGCCCTTGGGCATCAAAGCGCACATCGTTGACACCTGCGCCCACCTTGATCTGCTGCCCGGCACCGCCGTTCAGCGACCAAAGACCGATGGTGCCGTCCCAACTGGCTGAGGCCAGAAACGCCCCATCCGACGAGACATCCAGCGCGCGGATCTTGCCCGCATGACGCCCGATGTGCTGCGGCTGTCCCTGCTGCCAGCGATAGATCGCAAAATCATCACCACCGCTGAACAGCGCCCCGCGCGGGCCAAAGGTCACTGCGGTGGTGGCCGCGTCATGGGCCTCCAACCACGTAGCGCTGCCTCCCTGCCAAATGGCAGCGGTATTGTCGAAACTGGCGCTGGCCACGCGATCCGCATCATCCACGGCAAGCGCCATGATCGGCCCGCCGTGTCCTTTGAGGGTCACGAATTCCTCTGCCCCCGCGCCCCAGACGGGCGCAGCACAGAGCGCAAGGCTTAGCGCCAGTCGCCGCATCACGTCACTCCGCCGGGGTGGCGCCTGTGTTTTCAGCCTTGGCGCTCTCTTTCTTCTGCACTTCCTCGAGCCAGATCGAGTGGTGCTGATGCGCCCAGGCCTCATCCACCTCGCCAGAGCCCATGGCGTCATAAGCGCCTTCCATGCCAAGCGTGCCGATGTAGATATGCGCGATGATGATCGCCATCAGCACAAAGGCGACGATCGCGTGCCAGAGCTGGGCAAGCTGCATCTCCTCTTGCGGGGCAAGCTCGGTGGGCAAGACGCCGTAGCCAAGCCACTGCGGGATGCCGGTGTCATTGAGAATGGCAAAGGTCTTGGCAAAGAGCGGCAGTTCAAACGGGAACAGCAGCGACAGGCCGGAGACGGAGATCGAGGCCCCGAACAGGATGACCGACCAGAAAATCACCTTTTGACCGGCGTTGAACTTCTTTGCGGGGGGGTGTTTCTTGCCGATGATGCCACCGAACTGCTTGATCCAGACCAGATCCAGCTTGTTCGGGATGTTATGCGCAACCCACATGACAAACACCAAAATGAGCGCCAGCATGAAGGCCCAAGAGACGGAATTGTGAATCCATTTGGAGCCGATGAGCAGCACCGAATTCACGTCCTTGCCCAGATATGGCTGGATCGCCACCCGACCAAAGAGCGTCAGAAGCCCGGTCAGACCAAGCAGGATGAAAGATCCGGCAAGGGTCCAGTGGGTCATCCGCTCGACAAAGGCAAAACGGGTCACCGTGCGCCCGGTCTTTTCCCCGTCGACACGGATACGGCCCCGCAGCAGGAAGAACACCGCCAGCGCGGCAATCGTGCCCAGCAGGAGCCAGCCACCATATTGCCGCAACGGGCCCGCCCGGACGGACAGCCAGTTCATACCGCCGTCCTGCACCAGAACCGTGGCCACATCGCCCCCGGCAGAGACGCGAATATCGGCGGAGTTGTAGCGCAACGCCCGCCAGAGTTCGGGATCGGACTGGCCACCCAGGGTGCCCAGCTGCTGTGCAATCCCAGCGGCGCTGTCAGGATCACCCGTCGCATCGCTGCGGAAACTGTCGTCCAGCGCCTCGCCACGTTGCCGCGCGAGAATGTCCTCCAGTGTCTGCGCCCCACCGGTGGCGGAACGATCAGGTGCCACTGCCACGGGGGGTGCGTCCTGCGCATGGGCAGACAGGCCGCAGAGCAGGGCCAGTTTAAGGACGAATACGAAAATCAGGCGCGGCATGGATGGACCTCCCGTTGAGCCGGATTTGAGAAAGGAAACGTGCGCATAGAAGGAGGGGCCCGCCACAATGGCGGGCCGCCTCATAGTAGGCGTATTGGGATCAAAAGTGGGCGTCAGCCGCCCTTTTGATCGTAAGCGGTTCCCCAGCCCCAGGCGCCGGAGCCAAAGCCACGGGCCACCACACGCTCGCGGTAGACAGCGGAGACTGTGTCGCCATCGCCGGCCAACAGCGCTTTGGTGGAGCACATCTCGGCGCAGATCGGCAATTTGCCTTCTGCGATCCGGTTGCGCCCGTACTTCTGGAACTCGGCCTGAGAGTTGTTTTCCTCAGGACCACCGGCGCAGAAGGTACATTTGTCCATCTTGCCGCGAGAGCCGAAGTTGCCCGCCTGCGGATACTGCGGTGCCCCAAAGGGACAGGCGTAGAAGCAGTAGCCACAGCCGATGCAGAGGTCCTTGGAGTGCAGAACCACCCCGTCCTCGGTCTGATAGAAACAGTCCACCGGGCAGACCGCCATGCAGGGTGCATCGGAACAATGCATACAGGCGACAGAGATCGACCGCTCGCCGGGCTTGCCATCATTGATGGTCACAACACGGCGACGGTTGATACCCCAAGGGACTTCGTGCTCGTTCTTACAAGCGGTGACGCAGGCGTTGCACTCGATGCAGCGTTCGGCGTCGCACAGGAATTTAGCTCGTGCCATATGTCCGTCTCCTTACGCTGGCATGATTTTGCAGAGGGTGGCTTTGGTCTCTTGCATCTGAGTGACCGAGTCATAGCCATATGTCTGCGCGGTGTTGGTGCTTTCGCCCAGCACATAGGGGTCCGCACCATCGGGATATTTCTCCCGCAGGTCCTTACCTTGGAAGTGCCCGCCAAAGTGGAACGGCATGAAGGCAACGCCCTCACCCACCCGTTCTGTCACCATGGCCATCACCTTGACCTTGCCGCCTTCCGGGCCTTCGACCCAGACCTGAGCCCCATCCCGCACGCCGATGTCATTGGCATCGCGCGGGTGGATCTCGACGAACATGTCCTGCTGCAATTCCGCAAGCCATGGGTTCGAACGGGTCTCATCCCCGCCGCCCTCATATTCGACCAGACGACCGGAGGTGAGGATGATCGGATACTCCTTGGAGACGTCGTTCTTCTGGATCGAGGCATACATAGTGGGCAGACGGTAGAATTTCCGATCCTCATAGGTCGGATAATCCGCCACCAGATCCCGCCGGTTGGTGTAGAGCGGCTCGCGGTGCAGCGGCACCGGATCCGGGAAGGTCCACACCACGGCACGGGCCTTGGCGTTGCCAAACGGGGCGCAGCCATGCTTGATCGCAACCCGCTGGATCCCGCCGGAGAGGTCGGTTTTCCAGTTGGTCGACGGACCAGCAACCGCATCGATCGCCGCGCGTTCCTCGTCCGTCAGGTCGCCGTCCCAGCCCAGATCCATGAGCATCTGCATGGTGAACTCAGGATAGCCGTCCTGAATTTCCGCACCGGGGTTCGAGACCCCCTCGGCCAGCAGATTGTCACCATCGCGTTCCACCCCGAAACGGGCGCGGAAACACAGGCCACCTTCGGCCACCGGTTTGGACATATCATAAAGGTTCGGCGTGCCCGGATGCTTCATCTCCGGTGTGCCCCAGCAGGGCCAGGGCATCCCGTAGTAATCGCCATCCGCCGGGCCACCAACGGCCTGAAGCGTGGTGCGGTCAAACGTGTGCTGGTTCGCCATATGGAGTTTGATACGCTCCGGGCTTTGACCCGTATAGCCCACCGTCCACATGCCCGCATTGAACTCGCGGGTGATGCTCTCGATGTTGGGGGTCTCGGCGTCTTCCATCTCGATATTGCGGAAGAGACGATCTGCCCAGCCGAACTTATTGGCGAACTTGGCCATGATCACGTGATCCGGCAGGCTCTCGAACAGCGGGTCCACCACCTTGTCGCGCCACTGCAGCGACCGGTTCGACGCCGTGACCGAGCCACGTGTCTCAAACTGAGTACAGGCGGGCAGCAGGTAGACGCCATCGGTGCGGTCATGCAGCACGGCAGAGACGGTCGGATAGGGGTCCACCACGACCAGCATGTCGAGTTTTTCCATCGCCGTCTTCATCTCCGTCATCCGGGTCTGAGAGTTCGGCGCGTGGCCCCAGAGAACCATGGCCCGCACATTGTTGGGCTGATCCATGTTCTCCTTGTCCTCAAGGATCCCATCGATCCAGCGGGACACCGGAATGCCCGTCAGGTTCATCAGGTTCTTGTCCTTGCCGTCGGCGGATTTGACGGTTTCGAACTGCCCCTTGAGCCAGTCCATGTCTTCGCCCCAGACGCGGCCCCAGTGGCCCCATGCGCCAGCCGACAGACCATAATAGCCCGGCAGCGTGTGGCTCAGAACGCCAAGGTCGGTTGCCCCCTGCACGTTGTCGTGACCGCGGAAGATGTTGGTGCCGCCGCCGGAGGTGCCCATGTTGCCCAGTGCAAGCTGCAGGATGCAGTAGGCGCGGGTGTTGTTGTTGCCGTTGGTGTGCTGGGTGCCGCCCATACACCAGATCACGGTGCCGGGACGGTTGTTCACCAGGGTCCGCGCCACGCGCTTGAGCTGGCTACCCGGGGTGCCGGTCACGCGCTCGACCTCTTCGGGTGTCCATTTGGCCACTTCGGTGCGGATCTGGTCCATACCCCAGACACGGGTGCGGATGAACTCCTTGTCCTCCCAGCCGTTTTCAAAGATGTGCCACAGGATCCCCCAGACCAGCGCCACGTCGGTGCCGGGACGGAAGCGCACATACTCGTCCGCATGGGCCGCCGTGCGGGTAAAACGCGGGTCACACACGATCAGCGGCGCGTTGTTTTGCTCCTTGGCCTTCAGCACATGCAACAGCGAGACGGGATGCGCCTCCGCCGGGTTGCCGCCGATGATGAAGATCGCCTTGGAGTTATGGATGTCGTTGTAGCTGTTGGTCATGGCGCCGTAGCCCCATGTGTTGGCAACACCCGCAACCGTGGTGGAGTGACAGATCCGCGCCTGGTGATCCACGTTGTTGGTGCCCCAGTAGGCGGCGAACTTGCGGAACAGGTAGGCCTGTTCGTTGTTGTGCTTGGCCGAGCCGAGCCAATAGACGCTGTCGGGGCCGCTTTCATCGCGGATCGACATCATCTGGTCGCCGATCTCGTCGATGGCCTGTTCCCAGCTGATGCGCTTCCACTCACCGCCTTCTTTCTTCATCGGGTACTTCAGGCGGCGCTCGCCGTGGGCGTGCTCGCGCACCGATGCGCCCTTGGCGCAGTGCGACCCGAGATTGAAGGGGCTGTCCCAACCCGGCTCCTGACCGGTCCAGACACCATCCTGCACTTCTGCCAGGACCGTGCAGCCGACAGAGCAGTGGGTGCAGACGGATTTGATGATTTCAACCTCACCAGTCGCAGAGGCCGCGGCATTGGCCTGCGTCACCGTTCCGCCGGTGGCGCTGATCGCCGCAAGCCCGCCGATGGCGAGGCCAGATCCGCGCAGGAACGCGCGGCGGTCGACGGCTGTGTCGCCAACCTTGGACAGGATACTGGTCCGCTGGGGGCGTCGCGCTACCCCGTTGGTCTTTTTCCTAAGCATTTTAAAACCTCCCTTGCTTGTCCCTGCAGTCAGGAACGCGCTGGGTTTATTGAGAAACCTGTGCTCAGTCGGGCGTCACGCAACCAGTCGGCTCAGGCATGAAAGGCATCCGGTCAGAACCGGGTGCTGTCGTAATAGGCGCGGGTATGCGCGGTATCCTGCATCTTGTTCGATGACAGATCCGGGGTTGCGGCCTCGGCCTCGCCTCCGGTGGTTGCAAGGGCCACCGCCGCTGCGGGCGTGGTGGTTGCAGCCAGTTTCAGAAAGTCGCGGCGGCTTGCGCCATCCTCTTTCCGTGACATGTGGATCCTCCTCCTCTTTTGGTCTTCAGGTCCAGTCGTTCGGGCGTCCGGGCCGCCCTGCCCTGCACCTGCCTCCTGCGGGCGCATCGTCATGGATCAGAGAGCTCAGCCCCCCATCCGAAATCCTTCAGCCTCAATCTCCATAAAGGCCCGCCCCACCGCGCCGACCGAGGCATACAGCACCGAGTTCTTTGCGCCCTCGAGGTCGGCAAAGAAATGCGCAGCCCAAGGGCCGATGTGCTTGTTGAAAAAGGTTTTCTGCTCCGCCAGCGGTGTGGCGGCACCAAACCGGCCCACGATCATCGCCCCCATCATCTCCATCAGGGAGGCAATGTTGTCTTCGGGTTCAAACACATTGGGCGCGCGGCTCAGGCCCCGCGCGCTCATGTCCTTGCGCAGCGCTGCCAGCGGTTTCTCATTCAGGAAACCAGTGAGGTAATAGCTCGCATAGGGCAGCAACTCCCCCCGACCCAGACCGATGAACAGCGCGTTGAACTCGCGTTCGGCTCCGGCGGGTTTGGTGCGTTTGGCCACCCGTGCCAGTTGGGTGATCGCCTGCCCCAGCGGCGTCTCATCCCCGGAGAGCCCAGCCGTCTGTTCCAGCAGCATCTCGCTCGGCGGCGCGGCCAGCATCAGGCCAAGGTAGTTGTAGAGATCCGCGCGCAGCCGATCTTCTTCGCTGACCCGCTCTGTGGTCACGGCGGCGTCTGTCATCGGGCTCTCCTGTGTCATATTGTTGCCTCCGCATCCTCAAAGACAAAGCGCATTCGGCGCGATGTCACCTGTGGCGGGGTATCTTCGACCTGCACATCGCTGTGCGCCGACTCATCGGTTTGCACCGTTGCGACCTCGGCAGAGGCGTCCGGCGCAGGATCTGCATCCGCTGCGTCCTCCAACGCGATGGTGTCCTCATGCACATCAGAGGCTGCAACGTCCGGTGCCACGTCATCGGCGTCTTGTGCTGCAGCTTCACGCTCTGCCTGACGGGCCAGCTCTTCCACATGGGCGGTCATGCCTTTGCCGACCTGATAGGCGGTCTGGATGTTTTTCACCGCCATCGCCGCATCTGTGAAATCCTCACCATAGTCGATCAGCCCGTCGACATTTGCCAGAACCGGGTTGGTGACCCAGAGCCGACGCAACGCGCGTGTCTTGAGACGTGCGGGAACGGCTTCGGTGAGAAAAGCCTTGAAATCATCCCCCGGCCCCAGCGTATCGGGGTCCGGCAGATCCAACTCGGCGAGAAGCTCTGCATCGCTGCGCTCTGCCAGTTCAGCGTCCCGCGCCTGCGCTTCGGCTTCCTCGAGCGCGCGGGCTTCCTGCGCCTCTTCCGCCTCAACCGCGGCGCGACGGCGGGACCAGAAATCCTGCGCACTCATTGCAGGCGCTCCTTCCGGGCCTTGGCCGGGGCGCGATACACATCCGTCAGTTGCGGAATGCGCGCATCGCCCACGCCGTCCTCTTCCAGATCCACGCGCTGGCGGTCACGACGGCGCTTCTTGAACTCTTCTTCCTTGAAATGCGCGAGGGTGAAGTCGCGCACCCATGCCACCAGACCCGCAGGCATCTCGACCTTCTCGACCTGGTCCTCGCCGGTGTCGGCATAATCCTGCGCCTCAAACGGCGAGGCCGTGACCAGCGTCACCGACGGGCGGGCATCCGGCCCCGGTCGCATCACCACGTAGATACTCGGCGGACTGGCCGTGAGACCCTGCATGTAGGCCTCGGCATCGGCGCGGTGCAATTCGAGCGGCAGCGTGGCTGCGTGAAACTCGCAGGCCTCGCCTTCCTCGCGCATCAGGCTCCAGTCGGCATCAGCGGCTCCGGGCAGCACCGCCACCACACGCCACGCCCAACGCGCCCAGGGTGTCACCCCCGGCGTGCGCCGGATCACGACCCCAAGCGGCATCACGTCCATCTTTGCGTAGTTCTGGTCCACGACCCATCCCTGACTTTTGTTGCGTAAGCTTGCCGCAAACCACACCGTGGACAAAAGCGAGCAGTTCACCACCTGCCCGGATTTTGGCCATCACTGGACAATTTGGCGGCGCCATCGCAGAGCAACCCGCCGAAGCGGACGAATTGTCTATTTCTAGTTTTTTTATCAGGCATTCAGTTTTTCTGATCGCTCGGCGAATCACCCCGCAGAACGTGGTCGACGCAGCCAGAAACCGCGTCTCCGCGGCGGTTTACGTTCTGGCAAAAACATGCCTAGGGTATACCTCAAGACCCAGCGCAGAGCCCTGAATGCCAGCCTGACCGCCAGCGAGGAAAACATGCCCAAGCAGTTGATATTGTGTGATTGTTCCGGATCACAGCCGCTCGATTCAGAGGCGCTTAGCGCCGCCTCGGGGCTGCCGTGTTCAAAGGTGCATTCCAGCCTCTGCACAACCCAAACCGATGCCGCAGTCGCAGCCCTTCAGGACCCGGATGCAATTTTTTGTTGCGGCCAGGAAAGCCGCTTTTTCACCGCCCTGGCTGAGGAATTGGGTCGGGAGGCCCCCCGGTTCCTCGACCTGCGGGACCGGGCCGGATGGTCCCAAGAGGCGCAGACTGCAGGCGATGTACTACCCAAAATGTCCGCCTTGGTGGCCGAGGCGCAGCTGGATATCCGCCCCGCCAAGAGCGTCGATGTGATCAGCGAAGGTCTGTGCCTGATCGTCGGAACTGCGGATGTGGCGCTGCCTGCCGCCGAGAAGCTACAGGATATCCTTGGTGTTACGGTCCTGCTGACCGATGACGCCGCGCCGCCGCTCAGCCGCGGGTTCGACGCAATCCGAGGGCAGCTGCGCAGCGCGCGCGGGGCGCTTGGCAGTTTCGAGGTGACGGTGGACGCGCTGCAATCGCTTGACGTCACCGGGCGTGACTGGACGTGGAGCGCGCCCCGCGACGCAGGCCGCTCCGCGTGCGATATCATCCTCGACCTGCGCGGTGACGCCCCCCTGTTCCCGGCCCCCGAGAAACGCGAAGGCTACCTGCGCGCAGACCCGAAATCGCCGGTTGCGGTGGCGGACGCGGTGCTGGCCGCCAGCCAGATGGTCGGCACTTTTGAAAAACCGCTCTACGTGAAGGCGGAGCCGCTGCTTTGCGCCCATTCCCGCGCGCGTCAGACCGGATGCACCCGCTGCCTGGATGCCTGCCCCACCGGTGCGATCACGCCCAATGGCGACAGCGTTGCCATTGATCCGATGATTTGCGCAGGCTGCGGCGCCTGTGCTTCGCTCTGCCCGTCCAGCGCCATCACCTATGATGCGCCCCCGGCCGAGAGCCTGTTTCTGCGTGTTCAAACCCTCGCCAAGGCCTACCTGGCGGCGGGCGGCGATACGCCCCGGCTGCTGGTGGTGGACGCCCATGGTGCCGAGATGATCCGCCTCGCCGCGCGGTTTGACCGTGGCCTCCCCGCAAGCGTCATTCCGCTGGAGGTCGAGGCCTTCAACACCTTTGGCCATGCAGAAATCCTCGCGGCGCGTGCCGCTGGGTTCCGCGAGGTCTGCCTGCTGCCCGGGCCGCGCGCCGATCTTGAGGTTCAAACGCGTGAGGTTGATCTGGCCAATGCGATTTCCGCTGATGCCGCGCGCCTGCTGCACGCGGCAGAGCCCGAGGCGCTGTGTGATGCACTCTACGAGACCCGCGATCTGCCCGCAGCCCCCGCGACGGTCCAGCGCCCCATGGGCACCCGCCGCCAGATCACCCGACAGGCCGCCTTGGCCCTGAACGCCGCTGACACAGAATTGCCGCTGCCAGAGGGTGCGCCCTATGGCGCGGTACTGGTCGATCAGGATGCCTGTACCCTGTGCCTGTCCTGCGTGTCGCTCTGCCCGTCGGGGGCGTTGGGGGACAACCCGGACCTGCCGCAGCTGCGCTTTCAAGAAGATGCCTGCCTGCAATGCGGTCTTTGCGCCACTGTCTGCCCGGAGGATGCCATCACCTATGAGCCGCGCCTGAACCTTGCCGCCTCGGCGCTGGATCAGGTGGTTCTGAATGAAGAAGAGCCCTTTGCCTGCATCGAATGTGGCAGCCTCTTTGGGGTCAAATCCACCGTCGAGCGGATCATGGAAAAGCTTGCGGGCAATCATGCGATGTTTGCCAATCCGGATGCCGCCAGGATGATCCAGATGTGCGATGACTGCCGCGTGAACGCGCAATTCCACCAAAAGGATTCCCCCTTTGCGGGCAAGGAACGTCCCCGCGTGCGCACCACTGAGGATTATCTCAGCACGCGGCGCGACCATTGACGCAAACTTGCGCCACTGAGCCCTTTAAACCCGCGCGCGCAGCAGGCACCATGCAGCCGCGTGACCTGACCAGGCCAACCACCAGACCAACCAAGGAGTAGACCCGCGTGTCCATCACCCGCGACGCCGTCCTCGACGCCCTGAAGACCCTGAAAGACCCCGTGAGCGGCAGCGATATCGTCGCCGCAGGCATCATCCGCGCCCTCACCATTGAGGGCAGTAATGTACGGTTTGTGCTGGAAATTGACCCGGCCAAATCCGAGGCCTACGCGCCAGTGCGCGATCAGGCCGAGGCCCTGGTGAGCGACCTCGCGGGTGTTGAGAAAGTCTCAGCCCTGATGACGGCCCATAGCACCAAAGCCCCGCCGGATCTCAAACCCAACAAACCCGCAGAGCCACAAGGCCCGCAAAAGATCCCCGGCGTCGCAAAGATCATCGCGGTCGCCTCGGGCAAGGGCGGCGTCGGGAAATCCACCGTTTCGGCCAACCTTGCCTGTGCCCTCGCGCAGGCTGGGAAACGCGTGGGTCTCTTGGATGCGGATGTCTACGGCCCCTCGCAGCCGCGCATGCTGGGTGTCTCTGGCCGCCCGGCCAGCCCCGACGGCAAGACCATCCTGCCGCTGCGGAATCACGGCGTCACCATGATGTCGATCGGTCTGATGACCAATGACGATCAGGCCGTGGTCTGGCGCGGCCCGATGCTCATGGGGGCGTTGCAACAGATGATGATGCAGGTGCAATGGGGCGCGCTCGATGTGCTGATCGTGGACCTGCCGCCGGGCACCGGCGACGTGCAGATGACGCTGGCGCAAAAGGCGCAGGTGGACGGGGCGATTGTGGTCTCCACCCCGCAGGATGTGGCCCTGATTGATGCCCGCAAAGGTATTGATATGTTCCACAAGCTGAACGTGCCGATCCTCGGCCTCATTGAAAACATGTCGACCCACATCTGTTCCAACTGTGGCCATGAGGAGCATATCTTTGGCCATGGCGGCGTTTCGGCAGAGGCTGAGAAACTGAACGTACCGCTCCTGGCAGAGGTGCCCTTGCATCTGGATGTCCGCTTGGCGGCGGATGGCGGCGCGCCCATCGTGGTCTCCAAACCCGACAGCACACAGGCACGTGCCTTTCAGGACATCGCCGCAGCCCTCGTGGAGCGCGGCGTCGTATGAGCGATACCGTCACCTTCCCCCCTCTGATGACGGGCGAGGCCGCAGGTCCGGGACAGGAGCCGTTTGATCTCGCCTGCCAGAAGGCCGAGCTGGGCGTCGATGCGGGGCTTGTCGTCTATGACCTCGGCACTGACATCTTGCGTGCCGCACTGGTGCTCGCGCCCGAAGTGCCGCTGGCCAAGGCCATGGCGATGCTGCCCGTGTGCGGCCTGGGCTTTCAGAACGCCCTTGGCGCGCTCGCCCCGCCCGAAGTTGCCGTACATCTGGACTGGGACGGTGGTCTGTTGATCAATGGCGCGCGATGCGGACGCCTTCGCGTCGCGGCCAGTACCGATGCGCCCGACGCCCAGCCGGACTGGCTGGTTGTGGGCTTGGACCTGCCGCTCTGGCCTGCAGGCGACGGGGGCGACACCCCGGATCAAACCGCGCTCTATGCCGAAGGCTGCGCCGATGTGGCTGCGCCGCGCCTGCTGGAAAGCTGGACCCGCCACTGCCTGCATTGGATCAACCGATGGGACGAAGGCGAACTCAAAACGCTTCATGCAGAATGGCGCGGGCTTGCGCATGGCATCGGCGAAGATCGCCAGCAAGCCGGGCTGAGCGGTACCTTCCTTGGCGTCGATGAGGATTTCGGCATGCTCCTGCGCGACGACACAACAACCCATCTGATCCCGCTCACCACTGTTCTGGTGCAGGACTGACAGGAGAAAGACGCGATGAAACTGGCCCGTGCCATTCATTTTGACGAAAGCGACATGAACGTCTTTGCCAGCCCCGCCCGCACCGGGGAATGGTGTATTTCCGGCGGGTTCGAGTTCTCCAACTGGAGCGAGGGCGACCTTGTTGGCAAGCAGCGTCAGGCCTTTGCCAATGGCTGGATGGGGCTGGAGACCGCGGGTCGGGTGACATTTGTCGCCGTGACCCAGATCGAGGCCGAAGAAGTCACCACACTGATCGAACAGCTCGCCCGGCATTTCATGGAGATCTATGGCGCGCCGGATATGGCCAGCGCCCGCCCCGTGGCCGAAGCCGAGATCGACCATATGGCAGAGCTTTGCGAGGATCACGCCCCCAACACGCTGCTGACAGTGGCGCGAGACCTGACCGAGGCTGGCGTGCGCGAGAGTTTCCGCGTGATCGAAGCCCAATCCGCGGGGCTCGAGCAATTCGCGATCCATGTGACAGACGACTGAACCACGGTGTCCCCGGCGAGCACCAAACGCGATAACGCATTAAGGTTTCCGCATCTATTGCGCAGTAGCTTTGCGCCAACCACGTTTGTTTAGGACATCTTTCATGCTGAAATCTATCGCTGCGGCGCTCGCCTTGTCTCTTATGGGTGGCCTCGCGCAGGCCTCGACGCTGTTCCTTGAGGCCGGCAATTGGGCGGCGGTCTACAAGGGCAAAACCTGCCACGTCTATACGCTCTCCTCCGCGCGCGACACCTCCGGCTATCTGGAGTTCACGTTCGAAAACAACGGTCTGAATGCCACCTTCGACTATATCTACACGCCTTACGGCCCTGATGAGGTCGAAGCCCCCTGGGATGAGGCAGCAGATAGTGTGACGCTTTATCTGGGGGATGAGCCGGTGTGGTTTGGTGACGAGATGTTTTTCTACACCGCACCGGGCTTCACCTATGGTGCGAGCCTGACACCGGGCTTCATCTCGGAATTGATCAGCGCCATGCTTGCCGCCAAGGGCGACTTTGGCTTTGCGGTGGATCGCGCAGCCGAAGGGGAAACCTGGCTCTACGGTGGTTTTTCCCTCTCCGGGCTGGATCAGGCCTTGGCCAAAGCGGGCGAGATGTGCCAATTCGACCCGCGCGCCCTGCCGCAATCCTGACGGGCGCGCGCGTTGGTTCAACTGGGTGGCCCCTTTGGGCCCACCGTCAGAGACAGCCGCGCGGGATGACCTCGGTCCACTCGCGCGTCAGCACCACCTCTTCGCCCTCATAGGCTTTGATCCCCCGCCAGAGGGTGAAATTCTCGGTGTCGCAATGCATCGAACTGTCGGTCTCGATCCGCACGCCCCAGTCCTCCTGATCGCCTTCGCCATCGCCATCGCCATCGCCATCCCGGCCAAAGTTGAAGACCCAAGCGCAGTCAAACCGCGCGCTGGCCGGATCATCGGGGTGGATCGCATAGCGCATCCGCACGTTACTGGCGACACGCTGGCCATGGGTCAGATCCTGCGCCGCGCCATAGCTGTCAAAGCTCTCCAGCACATGAGTCCCGTCCGCTTCAATGCGTGTCTCGGCCTCGCCCCAGGGTGTTTCCAACACCTCGGCCTGATACTTCGGGTAGTCACGCGCCGCGCACGGAGCCTGGGCCTCAATCTCAACCTCGACGCGGCGCTCCGGCAAGATCAGCGCGCACCCGTCCAGATGCAGCGTGATCTCGGCAGCCTCCGGCGCGGGCCAGACAATCGGCCAATAGGAGGTCGACAGCGCCAGCCGCAATTGATGCCCCGCCAGCACCCGATGCGCGCATTCATTCAGCTCAAACTCCACCTCGTACCGCTTGCCCGGCTCCAGCCGCGTTGCCACCTCATGGCTGTCGTCATGGCACAGGTTGCGGGGGCGATAGGTGATGCGCTGCGACTGACCCGAGGGCGCAACATCGCACAACCGCGCCACCACCTGCGCGACGGGTTTGTCGACACTAAAGGCCAGTCGCACACGCGGACGGCCTAGGATCTCCATCGGGGCGAGCAACGCGGTGCTGTCAAAACAGGTCGAGGCCCGGTCATCCGCGCTCTGGTCGCCGGGGCGTTCATTGTCGATCCGGATACCGGGGCAGAAATAGCCGCTCGCCTGCCCAACCGTCGCGAGGCTTTTTACCCTCGCCGTGCCCGCCTGCGGCTCGGGTGCAAATCCCTCCTCGGCCAGCGGCCACTCCACGTCCGTGACATTGGGCGAGGGCCACTGCGCTTCGGCCACCCAACGGCCGTTCTGCGGCAGGTTCTTCGGGCTTGGCGCGGTGAACTCCTGCATAAAGACCCGGTAGTCGGGCAAGGCCTCTGCCCCGACGTCCTCCCCTTTGAGGTATTGATCAAACCAGCGCAGCACCTCGCCATGAAAATCCGCCGCCTCAATCTGAGAGATATGGGCATAGCGGTGTTCCCACGGCCCCATCAAGGCCTTGGCCGGCGCGCCGGTCATCTTTGCAGCCAGCGCCGGCGGAGCGTTCACATAGGCATCGGCCCAGCCGGTGATTGCCAGCACCGGCGCCTCGATCACGGACCAGTCTTCACAGACCGAGCCATGTTTCCAGAACGCATCTCGCGTCTGATGGCGCAGCCAATCCGCCGCCATAAAGGGCAGATCATTGATCCGGCCCAACCACTCCTCGCGCCAATCCGGGCGCAGCTTCGGATCCAGCGGCCGGGTCATATAGGCGAACATCTGGCTCGCCCAGTTCTTGTTATCGCTGAGCAGGCAGCCCCCCATATAGTGGATATCGTCAGCATAGCGATCCACGGTAGAGGCCACCGAAACTACCGCTTTCAAGGCCTCCGGTCGGCGGTACGCCAGTTGCAAGCCATTGAACCCGCCCCAGGAAATCCCGATCATGCCGACCTTGCCCGTCGACCAGGGCTGCTGCGCGATCCACTCCAGCACCGCCTCACCATCCGAGAGTTCCTGCTCGGAGTATTCGTCATCAAAGCGCCCATCGCTGTCACCGGAGCCCGTAATATCCACCCGCACACAGGCATAGCCATGGGCTGCAAACACCGGATGCGTGGTGGCGTCCCGTGGGGCCGTGCCATCGCGTTTGCGGTAGGGCAGATATTCAAGGATCACCGGAGCCGGACCTGCGCCCGCGGGCTGCCACATCCGCGCCGCAAGCCTGCGGCCATCGGGCAGCGGGATCCACAGGTGTTCGGTCACGGTGATGGGAGTCTGCGCGGACATGTCGGCCTCGTTTCCTTATGCGTTTGGGCAGAGTGTGCGCGAATTCCGGACAGGGCGAAACTGCGCACTTGTACGCGGGATGATGCAGATGTACGCACAGTCGCGTCACATCGCGAAAGCTCGGACCATGCGCACGGCCTTCAGTCAGAATTTACGGTTTCTCTGCGCCGAGGCCCCCTCGATCGCGCAGATCTGCCGCGAGATCGGCCTCAACCGGCAACAGTTCAACCGCTACCTTTCAGGAGCCGGACTCCCCTCGGCGCATAACCTGCGCCGCATCGCGCGTCATTTCAACGTAGGAGAGGCCGATCTTTTTACCGACCCCGATCACTTCGCAGCCGCGCGTCGCCCGACCACCGCGCCCAAGCTCCCCGCGCCGCTTTGGCACATCGGCACGGGTTTTGCCGATCAGGCCCGCCCCCTGCGCCGGTTTCTCGGCACCTATCATGGGTATTTTTGCACGCCCACATGGCCCGGACAGGTGCTGCGATCGCTGATCCATCTCAAAGAGGTCGATGGCTATGTGGTAAGCCACACATTCGAGCGCGCCCACGCAAGTGACGGCAGTATCCGCCAACGCAGCACCTATCTGGGCCTGGTTGCAGAACGTGGCGGACGGTTGTGCCTGACAGAACGCCCCCGCAACACCGTTGGCGCTCTTTCAGAGACGATCCTGATGCCGGAACACCCGCATCAGATCTCTTATCTGCAAGGGCTGGTCCTGGGGGTCTCTGCCGGGGCCAATCGGCGCCCGTTTTCCACCCGCACGGTCTGGGTGCGGCTTGAGGAAAAACGCACTGCGCGCGAGGCTCTTGCTGATGTGGGTGCCCTGCCAAAGGATAGCGCGCGCCTCGACCCCAAGGTGCGACGTCTGCTTGGCGATGAGGTGCCTTTAAGTGTGACGCTCGACGCCTATCCGCCCAGTTAGTCTGCCTTGCGCGGCAATACGGGCGCCGAGCGATCAAGCGCCAGTTCCGCATCCGAAAACACCCAAGGTCCCCGCACGCCCGGCACGCCTTCGGGCGCGATCTGCATCTGTCGATGTTTGATCTGCGCGTCGTCGAACGCCTGCCCGATGGTGTTGATCGGCCCCGCCGGAACGGTCGCGGCCTCCAATGCGGCAAGCAGATCCGCCTGGCTCCACTGTGCCAGCGCCGCCGTCAGCATCGGCGTCAGATCACCCCGGTTTGCGACCCGCAGCTGGTTGGTGAGAAAACGGGGATCATCCTTGAGACCTCCGAGGTTGAGCACATCGCACAGCCGCGTGAACTGACCGTCATTGCCGACCGCAAGGATCACATGCCCGTCGCGCACCGCCATCACCTGATAGGGCGCAATATTGGGGTGCTCATTGCCCATGCGGGTGGGGCTGTCGCCCGTCACCAGATAGTTCATATTCTGGTTCGCCAGCATGGCCGTGGCACAATCCAGCAGGGACATATCGATATGCTGTCCCCGTCCGGTCCGGTGCCGTTGCTCGACTGCGGCCAGAATGCCGATGCTGCCGTATAGCCCTGTCACCACATCCGTGATCGCGACGCCCACCTTTTGCGGCTCACCCTCAGCTGCGCCGGTGATCGACATCAGCCCCGACATGCCTTGCAGCAAGAAATCATAACCGGCACGGCTGGCATAAGGCCCATCCTGCCCAAACCCCGTGACCGAGCAATAAATGAGCCGCGGGTTCACCTCAGCGAGGCTTTCGTAATCAAGGCCATATTTCGCCAACCCGCCGACCTTGAAGTTCTCGATCAGGATATCTGCGCCCGCAACCAGATCGCGGACCTTGGCCTGCCCCTCTGGCGTGCGAAAATCTGCGGTGACACATGTTTTGCCCCGGTTGGCGGCATAGTAATAGGCGGCGGTCTTGTCTCCGTCCCGCTCTACAAAGGGCGGCCCCCAGCGACGCGTGTCATCGCCTTCGGGGCTTTCGACCTTCACGACCTCCGCCCCCAGATCCGCCAAGGCTTGCCCAATCCACGGACCGGCGAGAATACGGGCGAGTTCCACCACCTTGAGACCTTGAAGCGGAGTCATGCTGGAATGTCCTTTGCAAGTTAAACACTTTGGTCCCTTGCATAGCCGACCCGATCGCCAAAGGCCAATCCCATTGCGCGGAGACGACACGGCACGCCTGCCCCAGCGCATCGCAGGTGCGCTGCCGGGCCCAACGGGTTTGACGGCATTTTCAATGCATGCAAACCGGGCGGGAGCGCACCCTTCTTGCCCCCGGCCTAGACCCCGCTTAGACGGACACACCGTCCAGCAGCGCCGCGCGTTCGACCTCACCCTTTTTGCCCGCGATCACCACATCGCCCCGGCGCAACACCACAAAACGATCCGCCAGCGCATAGGCAAAGTCGAAATACTGCTCGACCAGCACGATCGCCATTTCGCCCTGATCGCGCAGCAGTTTGATGACCTCGCCGATTTGGGTGATGATATTGGGCTGAATGCCCTCGGTCGGTTCATCCAGCACCAGCAGCTTGGGCCGCGTGATCAGTGCACGCGCGATGGCCAACTGCTGCTGCTGACCGCCCGACAGATCCCCACCCCGACGCGAGATCATCTCCTTCAGCACCGGGAACAGATCAAAAATATGATCCGGGATGTGATGCGCGCTCTTGGGCAGGCAGGCAAAGCCGGTCTCCAGGTTTTCCTTGACCGTCAACAGCGGAAAAATATCGCGACCCTGCGGCACATAGGCGATGCCTTTCTGCGCCAATACATGCGCCGGCAGCACCCCCAGCACCTCACCGTCCAGCGTCACCCCTCCGCCCGAGCGCGCATGGGTGCCGGTGATCGCCTTCATCAACGAGGTCTTACCGACCCCGTTGCAGCCCATCACGCAGGTCACCTCGCCCACCTCGGCAGTCATCGAGACCCCGTTCAGGATCTGGCTATGGCCATAGTGCAATGTGATATCGTTCAATTCCAGCATATGTTCAGCGCCCCAGATACACGTCGATGACATGCGGATCAGCCGTGACGTGGTCCAGACCGCCCTCGGCCAGAACCGCCCCTTCATGCAGGACCGTGACCTTGCAATTGAGGCGGCGCACGAACTCCATGTCATGTTCGACCACAACCACGGCGCGGGTGCGGGCGGCCTCGACCAGCAGATCGGTGGTATGCGCGCGCTCTTCCGGCGTCATGCCGGCAGCAGGTTCGTCGACCAGCAGAAGGCGCGGCTCCTGCGCCAGCAGCATGCCGATCTCCAGCCATTGTTTTTGCCCATGCGACAGTTCTCCCGCGATGCGATCAAGCTGGTCCGACAGACCAACCTCCTCGGCCAGCTCCGAAACACGTGCGAGATGGGTGTCCGCTGCCCGGAAGGTCAGGACCGACCACCATCTGCGCGGAGCCTTCAGCGCCATCATCAGATTTTCCCGGATGGTTTGATCCTCAAACACCGTGGGTTTCTGAAACTTGCGCCCCACCCCCGCCTGCGCGATCTGCGCTTCGGACAGAGTGAGCAAAGAGATGGATTTTTCACCAAAGAGCACCCGCCCCGCGTCGGGTCGGGTCTTGCCGGTGACGATATCCATGAAGGTGGTCTTGCCCGCGCCATTGGGGCCGATCACCGCGCGCAGTTCCGCCGGGCCAATCTGAAACGACAGGTTGTTGATCGCCTTGAACCCGTCAAAGGACACGGAGACACCGGATACCTCCAGAAGCGTATTCATCTGGCTCATGCCTTGTCCCCGCGGTTCAGAAGGTCAAACAGACCGCCGATGCCCTTGGGCGCAAACAGCGTGACAAGCACGAAGGACAGCCCAAGGATCACCTGCCACCAGTCCACCCATTGCAGGGTGTAGAACCCCAGATTGATGTCGGGCGCTTGCCCGCCGGTGAACCAGGTGGAGACAAGGCTGACAAACCCCGCACCCAGAACCGCGCCATAGAGCCGCCCCCGCCCACCGATGGCGACCCAGACCGCCAGGTAGATCGAGGCGATGGGGGCAATCTCGGCCGGGTTGATGATCCCCGCCTGCGGATAATAGAGCGCGCCGGCGATGGCCGCGATCATCGCGGTCAGAGTGAACAGCATCAGCTTGAAGCTTTCGACCGGGTAGCCGAGGAAGCGCACGCGGGCTTCGTTGTCGCGAATGCCGCGGATGACGGAGCCGAATTTGCCGGAGACCACCCAGGCGCTGAGGAGATAGCCCAGCCCGAGGGCCAGCGCCGAGGCCCAGAAGAACCAGAGCGAAATCGCCGATTGCGGCGCTGTGACACCGGGCAGGTTCTGCAAGCCCGAAAGGCCATTGTTGCCACGCAGGCCGGAGTCGTTCTGGAACAGGTAAAGCGCCAGCGCCAGCGTCATCGCCTGGGTCAGGATCGACAGATACACGCCGGTGACGCGGCTGCGGAACGCCAACCAGCCAAAGACCAGCGCCAGGATCGCGGGCACCAGCGGAACCAGAGCAAGCTGCAGCGTCAGACTGTCGGCGAACATCCAGATCACCGGAAAGTCCGACGCGCCCACGACGCCAAAGATCTGGCTGCCAATGCCGTCGATCACCTCTTGCGGGGTCGGCGGGATCACGCCCTGGGCAAGCGAGGCCTCCACGATGATCTCGGTGCGGGCATACATCAGCCACATGCCGATCATATAACCGCCGAGACCAAAGAAGGCGAAATGGCCCAAGGACAGGATGCCGCAATAGCCCCAGATCAGGTCCATCGCGATGGCCACAAGACAGAGGCAGAGCGTTTTGCCCAATGTCTTGATGAAAGAGGTGGAAATGAGACCGATGCCAAACCCTTCGGCCAGGAGGCTGACGCCGAGGGTGAAGGCCGCGAGGCCCAGGAGGAAAACCAGCACCGAGGGGTTTTGGGCGACAAAGGATCTACGCATGGCGCGGCTCTCCTGCGGCGGGGGGCCAGCCCCCCGTCCCCCCCGAGGTACTTGGAAAAAGATGAAGGGTCATGGCGGTCAATCTCCTGCTGCGCGGCCTTTGAGGGCGATGATGCCGCGGGGCCGGAACTGGATGAAAATGATGATGAAGATGATCATGTAGGTCTGGGCGGCGAGCGTATTGGAGGGGTTGAGCCACTCGATCCCCTTTTGCAGGGTGCCGATCATCGTGGCGCCGAGGAGCGCGCCCCAGATGTTGCCGACCCCGCCGACCACCACGGTCATGAAGCTTTGCACGATATAGTCGGCGCCCAGCTCGGACGTGACCTTGGCGTAGAGGCCGATGGCAACGCCTGCGATGCCCGCGATGCCGGAGCCGAGACCGAAGGTCAGCATGTTGACGCGTCCCGGGTTGATGCCCATGGCGGCGGCCATGCGCGGGTTCTGCGTCACTGTCCGGGTTTCAAGCCCGAGACGGGTCCGTTTCATCAGGAAGAGGAAAAAGCCGAGGAAGATCAGCGCCAGAACAAAGATCGCGATGCGGATGTAGCTGATCGCCACCACGTCGTTCAGGACCAGTGCCCCATCCAGCCAGCCGGGGGCCGTCAGCGGACGCGCCTGGGTGCCGAAGATGTTCTTGGCCAGCTGCTGCAGGGCGATGGAGATGCCAAAGGTCGCAAGCAGGGTTTCCAGCGGCCGATTGTAGAGGTGGCGGATCACCAGACGTTCCATTGCGACGCCAGCGGCAAAGGTGACCGCAAAGGCGAGCGGGATCGCCAGCAGGATCGACACCGTATGGTTCGGGATCACCTGCTGTACCAGATAGCCGGTATAGGCGCCCATCATGATGAATTCGCCATGGGCCATATTGATGACCCCCATCAGGCCAAAGGTGATGGCAAGACCGATCGCCGCCAGGAAATAGATCGAGGCCAGTGAAATCGCATCCAGCCCCAGGTCCAGCGTCTGATTGAGACCGACACGGGTGGCGATGCCCTGCAGCGCTGCAAGAGCGGCGGCGGTCACCTCCGGGTTCGGCTCTGCGTAGGTTTCAAAGAACACATGCGCCGCAAGTGCCGCGTCGATCTCCTCGTCCCGGACCAAGGGCGCCACCTTGCCTTCTTGCGCCAAGGTGTCATAGGCGATGGCACGGGCGTCCGGGGTCGAAAGCCGCACCAGCGCGACCCCTCCGACGGTGCCACCCTCAACATGGTTCGACAGCACGGTCTTGATCTGATCCGGCGTCTGGCGCGCTGGCGCCAGTTCCGCCTCCGCCAGCATGTCATAGGCTTCGAGACGCCCCAGATCGGGCCCTCCGGGAGACAACACACGGGCGAGATTGACCCCTTCGGGGAGGTCTGTGGAGATCTGCAGCCGGGTCGCGACCAGCGGATTGAGTGCGGCGCGCAGATCAACGCCGAGATCGCCCGACATGTCCTTGATCGCGGCAACGCGTTCGGCCGGATCGCGCCCATGGCCGATGGTCAACAGGCGCTCGATCCGCATCTTCCTGGCCTTCAGCTCGGCATCGGGTTCGGTGTCGATAGAGGCGCGCAGAGGGGCAAGCAACCCCGCCTCCGGTCGGCGCTCGATGGCGGTCAACGCCTCCTCCCGAAGACTGGGGTCGGGGTCGGACAGCTGGAACCGGACCAGGGCGGTGGCGATCAGCCCGCGCACGCCACTGTTTGGTTTCAACTGCTTGAGATCATCCTTCGGGACGGTCGCGATCACCGCGCCGCTGTCGATATCCGTCAGACGATAGGTGCGATCCCCCATGTCCGCGCCGACAAAGAACAGACCGTCCGCGCGGCGTTGCCAGATGGTCTTGTCCTGCCAGGCCGACAGGAACATGGGCACCGCCGGCAAGTCGGAGGCGACGATGCGGTCGATGACCGGTCCGATGGTCCTGCGTGAGGCTTTGGAGATCAGAGCGGCATCCTGTTGCAACAGCTGTTGCAGGGTGCCGGCCTCCTGCGCGTGCCCGGGTCTGGCGAAACTGGCCAGCGCCAATGCCAGCACACCGCAGAAGAACAGCAGCAGATCAGCACGAAATTTACATGTCATGGAAGGTGGTCCGGCCCTATTGGTGCCGCCGGTTGAACCCGGAGGTCGGTGTCAATCGGCTCCGGGGCCGTCAGGCACCCGGAGCTCGTCAGGAGAAATCAGTAGTTGGATTTCAACTGCACACAGGTCTCGGTCTGGGTATTGTACATGCCACAGCCAAGATCCTTCCAATCCGAGGTCAGGACAGCGGAGTCGGGCAGGAAATCGGTCCACGCGTCGCCGGGCACCGGATCGGTGGCGGAGATGATGTCGAACTGGCCGTCCTCCTGGATTTCGCCGATCAGCACCGGCTTTGCCAGATGGTGGTTCGGCAGCATCACGGCGGTGCCCCCGGTCAGGTTCGGGAACTCCTGACCATACATGGCCGTTCGCACCGCATCGACATCCGTTGTCTCCGCAGCGCTCACCGCATTGGCCCACATGTTGAAACCGATGTAATGCGCCTCCATCGGGTCATTGGTGACGCGCTCCTGCCCCATCAGAGTCTTCCACTTGTCGACAAAGGCCGAGTTGGCTTCGGTGTCGGCAGATTGGAAATAGTTCCACGCGGCCAGGTGCCCCACAAGGTTGGAGGTATCAAGGCCGGAAAGCTCTTCTTCGCCAACAGAGAAGGCCACCACCGGGATGTCGTCGGCAGAGATACCCGCCGCCGCCAGCTCCTTGTAGAAGCCGATATTGGCGTCGCCGTTGATGGTGGAGATCACGCCGACCTTCTTGCCATCCGCGCCCAGCGCCACGACATCAGCGACGATCTTGGACCAGTCGGAGTGGCCAAAGGGCGTGTAGTTGACAAAGATATCCTCAGCCGGAATGCCCTTGTCCTGGAGATAGGCCTCCAGGATGTTGTTCGTGGTCCGCGGGTAGACGTAGTCGGTGCCAAGCAGCGCGAACTTCTCCACGCCCAGTTCTTCGAGGAAGTAATCCGTCGCCGGGATCGCCTGCTGGTTCGGGGCGGCGCCGGTGTAGAAGACGTTCTTGGAGCTCTCTTCGCCTTCGTACTGGACCGGATAGAACAGCAGGCCGTTGAGCTCTTCGATAACGGGGAGGACGGATTTGCGGCTGACCGAGGTCCAGTTGCCAAAGATCACATCGACATCATGAACGGTCAGCAGTTCGCGTGCTTTTTCGGCAAAGAGCGGCCAGTCGGACGCCGGGTCGACCACCACGGCCTCCAGCTCGCATCCCAGCAGGCCACCTTTGTCGTTCTGATCCTCCACCAGCATCAGCATGGTGTCCTTGAGCGTGGTTTCCGAAATCGCCATCGTGCCGGACAGCGAGTGCAGCACACCCACCTTGATCGGGCAGTCTGCGGCGGCGGCGCCTGCGCCAATGGTCAAAGCCAGCACGCTGGCAGCGGGTTTGGTGAAAAACGTCATCGTAGATCCCTCCACGCAGGGCACATCGGGCCGCTGTCGCTTGCCGAACCGGCAGCGGAGCATTACCTTCCCACCCTGCAACTGTTGTTGCGATTGAGTGTGGCGGCCCGGTCGAGGTGCAATTCGCAGGGTCGTCACACGCCTTATCGGTAGCGGCCGGACCGGGGCCCCGCATTCTTGGCGGCGGGGTCATCCTGTCCGGACGGGTTCAGATTTCTGCAACGCCGCATCGCTTGGCAATTGCCAGCCCCGGCCGCTCGCGGACAAATTTCCACATGCCCATTTATTGGGCGGCTTTTGCGCAAAACGGCGCAAAAATCGTCAAACACGCCATTCAGCCGCCTGAAATTGCGGTCTGAAATGGCACTTCCGCGTCCAGACTGGGACAAATCGAACCGTGAGGACACGCCATTGGAACCGACCCGGTGGCGGCATTTCGGGGAGAGGGCGATCAATCACATCACCGACATAACGGCACGGGTGCCCGCGCTGGCCGATGTGGCTGCCATCGCTCAACCCCGGGCAGTCGGGCGCGCGCGCCTCTCGGCCAAGCGCCGTGGCGATGGTCAGGTCGCGCTCGATCACCTGCATCAGTCCGGGGCGCTGAAACTGCTGTTTCCCCAGGGCCGCCCGCCGCTGGAGGCGGTTCTGGTCAACATTGCAGGTGGCATTACCGGAGGTGATCGCTTTGCCATTGACGCCGCAGCCGGGCCGGACAGCCAGCTGACCCTCACGACCCAGGCCGCCGAACGCGCCTATCGCGCGCAACCCGGGCAGAGTGGCCAGATGACCACACATCTGAGCGTCGCCGCCCGTGCCTGCCTCAATTGGCTGCCGCAGGAAACGATCCTCTTTCAGCGCAGCGATTTCACCCGGAGTTTGCAGGCCGATCTGGCAGAGGATGCACGGCTCTTGCTGGTGGAGCCGCTGGTGTTCGGACGCGCCGCAATGGGCGAGGCGCTCACCTCCGCGCGGTTTCGCGATCACATCCAGATCCGGCGCGCGGGACAGCTTATTTATCGCGATGCAATCCATCTGCAAGGCGATCTGGCGGCGCAGCTTAGCCGTCCGGGCGTGGCTGGCGTCCTGTCGGCCCGCTGCAGCGCGATGGCGACCCTCCTGCTGGCCGCACCAGACGCCGAGGCGACGCTGGGGGGGCTGCGCGCTCACCTGCCGGACGGCGGCGACGCCCTTGGCGGCGCCTCGCTCCTGGCCCCCGATTTACTGCACATGCGGCTCTTGGCGGTGGATAGTTTTGTCCTGCGCCAGAGCCTGCTGCCCCTTCTTGACAGGCTGACCGAGGGTGGCCTGCCCCGTTGCTGGAGACTTTGACCATGAAAGCGCCACATCCATGAACCTGACCCCGAGAGAAAAGGACAAACTGCTGGTCGCCATGGCCGCAGAGGTCGCGCGCAAGCGGCTCGCCCGTGGAGTCAAACTCAACCACCCCGAGGCGATCGCGCTGATCACCGATGCCGTGGTCGAGGGCGCACGCGACGGTCGTTCCGTCGCAGAGATGATGCAGGCCGGGGCCGAGGTCATCACCCGTGCAGACTGCATGGCGGGCGTGCCCGAGATGATCCACGAGGTTCAGGTCGAGGCCACCTTTCCCGACGGCACCAAGCTGGTGACCGTGCATAACCCCATTCGCTGACTGACCGCTTTCCAAGGACTGACCGACATGAAATCCCGTATTGCCCTTTCCCTCGCTGCCCTGCTGACCGCCAGCCCTGCCTTTGCGCATCTGGACCCGGCCGGGCATGGCTCCTTTGCCGCTGGTGCCAGCCATCCGGTGTTCGGCCCGGATCATATCCTCGCCATGGTGGCGGTGGGCCTGTGGGCCGTTGTGCAGGCGCGCCGCACAGGAGAGACCCGGGCGCTCTGGCTGCTGCCGACCGCCTTTGTGGGCATGATGACGCTCGGGTTCCTTTTCGCCATGCGCGGCGTGGGCCTGCCCCTGGTCGAGCCGATGATCCTCGCCTCTGTCATGGTGCTGGGCGGTATGGCTGCGCTGGCCCTCCGGATGCCGCCTGCGGGGGCTGCCGCGATTACCGGGATTTTTGCGCTGTTTCACGGCCATGCCCACGGTGCAGAAATCGGTGCAGCCGAGGCCCTGCCGTATCTGGCGGGCTTTGCGCTCTCCACGGCTCTGCTGCACGCCGCCGGTGTTGCGGGCGGGCTGACACTGGCGCAGCGCAGCGCCACCCTGCCCCGCGTCCTTGGAGCCTGCGTTGTCCTCGCCGGTTCCGCACTTGGGCTCGCAGGCTGAGGAGCGCTTCACATGATCCCCGGAGAGATGTTCCCCGCCAGTGGTGAATTGACCCTGAATCAGGGGGCCGAGGCCCTCACCTTGATGGTTGCCAACACCGGCGACCGCCCGGTTCAGGTGGGCAGTCACTACCATTTCGCCGAAGCCAACCCCGCGCTGGAGTTTGACCGCACCGCCGCCCGTGGACTGCGTCTGGACATCGCTGCTGGCACCGCCGTGCGGTTTGAGCCCGGTCAGCGCCGCGAAGTGCAACTGATCCCGATTGGGGGTGCACGCCGGGTCTATGGGTTCAATGCTCAGGTGATGGGGGAGTTGTGATGCTGCGCGTCGCGGGCCTATTCCTTTCGATCTCCATGCTCTCAGCCTGCGGATCCCAACCGTTTCAGATCGTCGACAACGACGGAACGCAGATGTTCGAGATGTATCAAGGCGCTTGCGTTGTCGGGTGCAACGTCATTTTGGAACGCCCTGATGGGACAAAGTGCTCCGGCTTTGCGCCTGCGCTGACCCAAGGCACCGCTGCCCAAGTTCAAGTTTCGTGCCCCGGTGAGCCCAAAATGATCCTCACGACAGAGAAATTGTCGCGCCTTTCCCCAAACGCTGGATCTCTGAAAGCGGCGAGCCCGCTGATGCAATCGAACAGTGCTGCTGTGAACTCAGCTCTGGCACACGAGAAGGACGACTGACATGCCCGCCAAAATCTCCCGCTCTGACTATGCCGCCATGTATGGCCCCACCACCGGAGACCGCGTGCGGTTGGCCGATACTGACCTGATCATCGAGGTGGAGCGCGACCTCACCGGACCTTACGGTGAGGAGGTGAAATTCGGCGGCGGCAAGGTGATCCGTGACGGGATGGGGCAGGCACAGACCACACGCGCGGCGGGCGCGGTTGATACTGTGATCACCAATGCGCTGATCCTCGATTGGACCGGCATCTACAAGGCTGACATCGGCCTGAAGGATGGGCGCATCCATGCCATCGGCAAAGCCGGAAACCCCGACACCCAGCCCAATGTGACCATTATCGTTGGTCCCGGCACCGAGGTGATCGCGGGCGAAGGGCGTATCCTCACGGCGGGCGGGTTTGACAGCCATATCCATTATATCTGCCCGCAACAGATCGAGGATGCGCTGCACTCTGGTCTCACCACCATGCTGGGCGGCGGCACCGGGCCAGCGCATGGGACCTTGGCCACCACCTGCACCCCCGGTGCCTGGCACCTTGGTCGTATGATGCAGGCCGCAGATGCGTTTCCGATGAACCTCGCCTTCGCTGGCAAAGGGAATGCGTCGCTGCCGGCGGCCATCGAGGAACAGGTGAACGCAGGTGCCTGCGCGTTGAAACTGCACGAGGACTGGGGCACCACCCCCGCCGCCATCGACTGCTGTCTCGGGGTTGCCGATGCGATGGATGTGCAGGTGATGATCCACACCGATACGCTCAATGAATCGGGTTTTGTCGAACATACCGTAAAGGCCATGAAAGGCCGCACGATCCATGCCTTTCACACCGAAGGCGCAGGCGGTGGCCATGCCCCCGATATCATCAAGATCTGCGGCGAGGAGCATGTGCTGCCGTCCTCGACCAACCCGACGCGGCCCTTCACTGTGAACACGCTCGAAGAACACCTCGACATGCTGATGGTGTGTCACCACCTCGACAAATCCATTCCCGAAGATGTGGCCTTTGCCGAGAGCCGCATTCGCCGGGAAACCATCGCGGCCGAGGATATCCTGCACGATATGGGGGCGTTCTCGATCATCGCGTCGGACAGTCAGGCGATGGGGCGCGTCGGCGAGGTGATCATCCGCACATGGCAGACCGCCGACAAGATGAAGAAACAGCGCGGCCGGCTTTCGGATGAGGTCGGCGAGAACGACAATTTCCGCGTTCGCCGCTATGTGGCGAAATACACCATCAACCCGGCCATCGCGCATGGTATCTCGCATGAGATTGGCTCGATCGAGGTTGGCAAACGCGCCGATCTGGTGCTGTGGAATCCAGCGTTCTTTGGCGTGAAGCCGGAGATGGTTCTGATGGGGGGCACAATTGTCTGCGCCCAGATGGGCGATCCCAACGCCTCGATCCCGACGCCGCAACCGGTCTATTCCCGGCCCATGTGGGGGGCCTATGGCCGCTCTGTTGAACACTCCGCCGTGACATTCGTGTCAGAGGCGGCGCAGGCGGCGGGCATTCGCGGCCAACTTGGCCTGGCAAAGCAGACGCTCGCCGTGAAGGGCACGCGGGGGATCGGTAAATCCGCGCTGAAGCTCAACGATGCGACACCACATATCGAGGTCCACCCGGAAACCTATGAGGTGCGCGCAGACGGTGAGTTGCTGACCTGTCAGCCAGCGGCGGAGCTGCCCATGGCGCAGCGGTATTTCCTGTTCTGAAGCGCACCCCAGCTGCAACCAAGAGATAGTCGCGCGGCTGCCCCCTTGGCCAAAACACGGCGACAAATCCATCAAAGGCCCCATCATCATGCCGAAATATTCAGCAAAATCAGAATCTTCACCCCTTGCCTTGTCACAGACGCATGGCGGGAATGCGTCAACACTACCTACCTATTTGCTGCGCTGCAGCTATATTGGTGTCACGGGAGAGACATTCTTGAACACAGGAGCATATCCCCATGGCATACGCATCGAACGCACAAACACGCGCCCCCTTCAATCCGCTGGGCCTGATCGCAGGCTTTTTCCGCGCGATTGGCAACGGTCTGGTTCACCTCGCGGAATCCAACCATCGTGTGAACCGCGCCCGCACCTTGATGGCGCTGTCCGACGAGGAACTGGCAAAGCGCGGCCTGAAGCGCGACGACGTTGTAAAACACGTCTTCTCGGACATCATGTACGTCTGAGCCTCTGCGCGCCAAGATACCTGAAAACGACCACAGCGGGGGGACTGTCATGAGCGCCCCCCGGCTGACCGCCCGCCACTACCACGGGCACCCGCATGACCAGAGCCCTCGCGACAGTGTGGTGCTCGACTATGACGCCCGTTTTCTGCGTCGCAAGGTGCTGACCTGCGAGAGCGGTGAGCGCCTGCTGGTTGACCTGTCCAATACGACTTCGCTCGATCATGGCGGCGTTCTTCTGCTGGAGGGCGGCGGCGAGGTGCTTGTGGTCGCAGCCTCGGAGCCGCTGTTGGAGGTCACTGCCGACCATCTGCCAAGGATCGCCTGGCACATCGGCAACCGCCACACCCCCTGCCAGATCGAAGACACCCGCCTGCTGATCCAGCGAGATCATGTGATCCGGGCGATGCTCGACCACCTCGGTGCCACTGTGCGCGAGGTCGAAGAACCCTTTACCCCGGAAGGTGGCGCATATGGCCACGGGCGCACCCATGCGCATGAACACGGGCATACGCATCATCACGGCCACGCCGATCACGACCACAGCCATGAGCACTGAGGCTACGCTTTTGTTGATGCAATGGCTGTCGCCTGCCTATCCGGTGGGGGCTTTTGCCTATTCACACGGGCTGGAGTGTGCGGTGGCAGAGGGGCATGTCAGCGATGGAAGCGGGTTGTCCCGGTGGCTGACAGACCTTCTGACCCATGGGGGCGCACGCTCTGATGCGGTGCTGCTGGCCTGTGCCTATCGGGCAGAGACGGCGGCGGACCTGTCCGAGATCGACGCCACCGCCCGCGCGTTTTGCCCCACGGGCGAGCGCTTGCAAGAAACCGACCTGCAAGGCGCGGCGTTTTGCCGAACCACAGCCGCCACTTGGGGCAATGACCTCTCGCATCTCACCTATCCGGTGGCGGTGGGATGTGCCGCACGGCAACATGACATTCCGCTGGATCTCACCGTGCAGATGTATCTGCATGCGTTTCTCGCAAACCTCATCGCCGCTGGCCAAAGACTTCTGGCGCTCGGCCAGACAGACGCGCAGCAGCGCCTCTCCGCTCTCTCGCCACACTTGCGCGACACGGCCCAAGCCGCCTTGTCCAGCACGCTCGACGATCTCTTTGGTGCGAGTTTCGCCGCAGACATCGCATCCATGCGCCATGAAACCCAATATTCAAGGATCTTCCGCTCATGACCTCGAAGACCACTTCGCACAATGGCCCGCTTCGCGTTGGGATCGGTGGCCCCGTGGGTGCAGGCAAAACCACCCTGACGGCGCAGCTTGCTCGCGCGCTGAAGGATCATCACTCCATCGGTGTGATCACCAATGACATCTACACTCAGGAGGACGCCGAGGCATTGATGCGTCAGCAAATCCTGCCGCAGGACCGTGTGATTGGCGTCGAGACCGGGGGCTGTCCGCATACGGCGATCCGCGAGGATGCTTCGATCAACCTCGCGGCCGTGGCCGAGATGCAAAAACGCCACCCGGAGGTGGAAATCGTGCTGATCGAGAGCGGCGGAGACAACCTCTCTGCGACGTTTTCACCGGAACTGGCGGATGTGACGCTCTATGTGATCGACGTCGCAGCGGGCGAGGAAATCCCCCGCAAGGGGGGCCCCGCCATCACCCGGTCCGATCTGCTGATTATCAACAAGACCGATCTGGCCCCACATGTGGGGGCCTCACTTGAGGTGATGGAACGCGACGCCACCCGGATGCGCGGGGGGCTGCCATTTGTCTTTACTGCGATGCGCCATGGGACCGGCGTGGAACAGGTGATCCGGCATCTATGCGAGATCGGTGGCCTCGACTCGCCCGTAAGCCGCGCGGGCACAGACATGGGCTGAGCTCTGAGGTCAGAACCGGCAGACCGTCGGCGTCAGACCTGCGTCACAACCGCGGCAGCCGCGTGATCCGCGGTCGGGCAATAGGCATCTGAGGCATAGACCTTGCTCAGGGAAACGCCCGCGATCAGGGCCGCCAAGGCAACGGTTTTGATGTGTTGGACCATATCACTTTCCTCCAAATCTCGGGCGTGTAATCCGCTTCGTATGGGAAAGATCGTACCGGGCGGCGCTTTGGGACACTATGAACCGCTTCACACAACTGCGGTTTTTTTTGCATGCCCTGTTGGTACGACAGCGCTGTCATGGCATACAGACCTCGAACAAAGCAGTGAAGCAGCGGGCAGATCCGAACATGTCACGGACCCTGAGACAGGATCGGGCAACCGCGCTTCGCTATCGCGATGAGAGGTCTGAATTAGATCTGGCATTGTTAGCGCTAACTTGGCATATAGGCGGCGAGAGTCGACGCAGCCGTCCCTTTTCGCCCCGCCCGGCCCCGGCCAGCCTGATAGCCGGTCCCGCCGCAGACCCATGAGGAGCTGATCCGATGAGTGATATTTGGCACAAACTCCAGGCCCATCGTGCCGCGACAGAATCCACGCCGCTGGCCGCGCGGTTTGCACAGGACGCTGATCGGTTTGACCGGTACACGGCCTCCGCAGATGACATGCTGTTGGATTACTCCAAGACCGCACTGGATGATACGGCGCGCGATCTGCTGTTGCAGCTGGCCGAAAGCGCGGATCTCACCGCAAAGATCGACGCGCTGATGTCGGGCGAGAAGATCAACACCACCGAAGGCCGCGCGGTGCTGCACACCGCCCTGCGCGCCCCCGCCGATGCGGTGATCGAGGTGGACGGCGAAAACGTGGTGCCCGGTATTCAGGAGGTGTTGACCCGCATGGGTGGGTTCGCATCCGCCCTGCGCGATGGCAGCTATGTGACCAAGTCCGGCAAGGCGTTTACGGATGTGGTGAATATCGGCATCGGCGGCTCTGACCTTGGTCCCGTGATGGCGACATTGGCGCTTGCCCCCTATCACGACGGGCCTGCCTGTCATTTTGTCTCCAATGTGGACGGCGCGCATATTCATGATGTGTTGGCGGGGTTGAACCCTGAAACCACATTGATCGTGATCGCCTCAAAAACCTTCACCACCATCGAGACGATGACCAACGCCCAGACCGCCATCACATGGCTGCAAGGCACGCTTGGCGAAGATGTCTCGGCGCATCTGGCGGCGGTATCGACCGCGATGGACAAGACCGCCGCGATGGGCATTCCCGACGCCCGCGTCTTTGGCTTTGCCGACTGGGTGGGCGGGCGCTACTCCATGTGGGGGCCGATCGGTCTGCCAATCATGATCGCCGTGGGGCCAAAGGCATTCCGCGCGTTCCTTGATGGTGCGGCGGCGATGGATCAGCATTTCCGCAGCGCGCCACTCTCTGAAAACCTACCCGCTCTGTTGGGGCTGATTGGTGTCTGGCACAACAATATCTGCGGCTATGCTTCGCGCGCGGTGCTGCCCTACGATCAGCGGCTCTCCCGCCTGCCTGCCTATTTGCAGCAGCTTGATATGGAGAGTAACGGCAAATCCGTCGCGCTGGATGGCACCCCCCTGCCCCGTGCCTCCGGTCCCGTTGTGTGGGGCGAGCCGGGCACCAATGGCCAGCACGCGTTTTATCAGTTGCTCCATCAGGGCACGCAGGTGGTCCCCACCGAGTTCCTGATCGCCGCCACAGGTCACGAGCCTGATCTGGCCCATCAGCACAACCTCCTGAAGGCCAATTGCCTCGCCCAATCCGAGGCGCTGATGCTGGGGCGGTCCTGGGATGAGGCGCGCGAGATCGCTGAAAAACGTGGTTTTAGCGGCGCTGACGCTGACCGGATGGCCGGGCATCTGAGCTTTCCCGGCAACCGTCCCTCGGTGACCATTGCCTATCCCAAACTGACGCCTTTCGTGTTTGGCCAGATCGTTGCGCTATATGAACATCGAGTGTTCACCGAAGGCGTGATCTGGGGGATCAACTCCTTTGACCAATGGGGCGTCGAGTTGGGCAAGGAACTGGCGACCCGCCTCCTTCCCATGGTCGAAGGGGCAGATGCATCCCAAAAAGATGCCTCCACCCGGGGCCTGCTGGCCAAGCTTTCAACCTGACCCGCCATTCAAGAGGAAGACACTTATGGTATCCCGCGTCATCCCCGTAGACAGTTTCGACTTCGTCTTGTTCGGCGCCACCGGCGACCTTGCACGGCGCAAGATCCTGCCGAGCCTGTTCCACCGGTTCCAGATCGGCCAGTTCGACGACACCAGCCGCATTATCGGGGCGTCACGCTCAAAGATGGATCAGGGCGAGTTCCAGACCCTCGTCGGCGATGCGCTGAAGGAATTCGGTGACATCCCCGCCGATGCGGAGCCCGATGTGGAGCGGTTTCTGGCGCTGCTCGACTATGCCTCTGTCGACGCCAAGGGCGAAGGCGGCTGGTCCGACCTCGGCAGCAAACTGCGCGATGGTGTGGTGCGGGCGTTTTACCTCTCGGTTGCGCCCTCTCTGTTTGGTGACATTGCCGGGCGGCTCAAATCTACCGGCATCGCGGATGACGACAGCCGCATCGTGGTGGAAAAACCCTTTGGTCACGATCTGGCCTCGGCGCAGGCGCTGAACGCAGCCCTGCGCGAGCACTTTGAAGAAAGCCAGATCTACCGGATCGACCACTACCTTGGCAAAGAAACGGTGCAAAACCTGATGGCGCTGCGCTTTGCCAATTCACTGTTTGAGCCGCAGTGGAACTCGCACCACATCGACCACGTGCAGATCACCGTCTCCGAGAGCATCTCGGTGGCGGGGCGTGGTGAATACTACGACAAATCCGGCGCCATGCGGGACATGGTGCAGAACCACCTGATGCAGCTCTTGTGTCTCACAGCGATGGAGCCGCCCTCGACCTTCGAACCCAACGCCGTGCGCAATGAGAAACTCAAGGTGATCGAAAGCCTCGAGGCGACGCCGATGGACAACATCGTGCGTGGGCAGTACCGCGCCAAGGCGGGCGATGACAGCTACCGCGACCATGCGGGCAATCCCGCCAGCCGCACCGAGAGCTTTGTTGCCATGAAGGTCGAGGTGGCCAACTGGCGATGGGCGGGCACGCCCTTCTACCTGCGCACCGGCAAATGCCTGCGCGAGCGGGTGTCGGAGATCGCCGTCTACTTCCGCAAGCCACCGCACAACATCTTTGGCGAGGACAACGCCATCGACGGCAACATGCTGGTCATTCGCCTGCAGCCGGACGAGGGCATCACGCTCAAGACCACCATCAAGGATCCCGGTCCGGGCGGCATGCGCCTGACCTCTGCCGATCTGGACATGACCTTTGCCGACAGCTTGCCCGAGGCCGGTCGCCCGCAGGACGCCTATGAGCGGCTGATCATGGATGTGATCCGCGGCAACCAGACCCTGTTCATGCGCGGCGACGAGGTCGAGGCCGCCTGGGCCTGGGCCGATCCCATCGTCGGGGCCTGGGACAATTCCACCCGCGCGCCGCAACCCTACGATCAGGGCGGCTCCGGCCCCGAGGACGCGCTCCTGCTCCTGCATCGCGATGGCCGCCGCTGGCGCGCCATCGGCGCCTGACCCTGTTGTAAGATCTGAAAAGGAGGCACGCCAATGTCGCTCCATGCCACACTCGCCGCCGTCACCGACCGTATTATCGAACGCAGCCGTCCCACGCGCGAGGCCTATCTTGCGCGGATGCGCGCCGCCGCCTCCAAAGGCCCCGCACGCGCGCACCTCAGCTGCTCCGGTCAGGCCCATGCTTACGCTGCCACCGGCCCCGATCAGGAAACACTCGCCACCGGCACAGGCGGCCACCTCGGGATCGTCACCGCCTATAACGACATGCTCTCGGCGCATCAGCCGTTTGAGACCTATCCGATGTTGATCCGCGAAGCCGTGCGCGAGGCGGGCGGCACCGCGCAGGTGGCAGGCGGCGTTCCGGCCATGTGCGATGGCGTCACGCAAGGCGAAGCAGGCATGGAGCTGTCGCTGTTTTCGCGCGACAGCATCGCCATGTCCGTAGGCATCGCGCTGTCGCACAACGTCTTTGACGCCGCCGTTTTCCTTGGCGTCTGCGACAAGATCGTCCCCGGTTTGGTGATCGGCGCGCAGGCCTTTGGCCATCTGCCTGCAGTGTTCCTCCCTGCCGGGCCGATGACCTCCGGCCTCTCCAATGATGAAAAAGCGCAGATCCGCCAGAAGTTTGCCAAGGGTGAGATCGGTCGGGATGAGTTGCTGAAGGCCGAGATGGCCGCTTACCATGGCCCGGGCACCTGTACGTTTTATGGCACCGCCAATACCAACCAGATGCTGATGGAGTTCATGGGGCTGCACCTGCCCGGCTCCTCCTTCGTCAATCCCGGCACCGAGCTGCGCGATGCGCTAACCAAAGAAGGCGCTAAACGTGCGCTGTCGCTTTCGGCGCTTGGCAATGACTACACGCCGACCTACGATATCCTTGATGAGAAGGCGTTCGTGAATGGTATGGTCGGGCTGATGGCCACCGGCGGCTCCACCAACCTGCTGATCCACCTGATCGCCATGGCACGCGCCGGCGGGATCATCCTCGACTGGCAGGATTTCTCCGAAATCTCTGACGTGGTGCCGCTGATCGCGCGGGTCTACCCCAACGGGCTGGCGGATGTGAACCACTTCCACGCCGCAGGCGGTCTGGGCTACATGATCGGTCAGCTGCTGGATGCGGGCTACCTGCACCCCGATACCAAAACCGTGACTGGCGAGGGTCTTGGCTCCTACCTGATGGAGCCCTTCCTTGATGCAGGCGCGCTGACATGGCGCAAGGGCACCTCGGAATCGCTCAACGACAAGATCGTACGCCCTGCCTCCGACCCCTTCCAGCCCACCGGCGGCCTTGCGCGCCTCACCGGCAACCTCGGCACCGGGGTGATGAAGATCTCCGCCGTGGCCGAGGAACACCGTGTGGTCGAAGCTCCGGTGCGGGTCTTCCATGATCAGGACGAGGCCAAGGCCGCCTTCAAGGCAGGCGAACTCGACAAGGGTGACGTGGTTATCGTGGTCCGCTTCCAGGGCCCCAAGGCCAATGGCATGCCGGAGCTGCACTCCATGACGCCTTTCCTGTCGATCATGCAGGGGCGCGGGCAGAAAGTGGCGCTGGTCACCGATGGCCGCATGTCCGGTGCTTCGGGCAAGGTGCCTTCGGCGATCCATGTGGTACCCGAAGCCCTGGACGGCGGCGCGATCGCCAAACTGCAGGATGGCGATGTGGTGCGGGTGGATGCGCTCAGCGGCGATCTGCAGGTACTGACCGAAGGCGTGCTGGACCGCCCCGCCGCCACCGCCGACCTCACATCCTATCAGCACGGCACCGGGCGCGAACTCTTCGCCCTGTTCCGCAATTCCGTGACCTCCGCCGACACCGGCGCAACCGTATTTGGAGTCTGATCCCATGGCCCTTACCCCGCAAGACGCCAGTAAACAGGCGCGCGAGATTTGCGCGCTGGCCCCCATCGTTCCGGTTCTGGTCGTCCACGATGTTGCACACGCCCGCCCCCTGGCCGAGGCGCTGGTGGCTGGTGGCCTGCCCGCACTGGAAGTCACCCTGCGCACGCCCGCAGCCCTCGATGTGATCCGCGAAATGGCACAGGTCGAAGGCGGCGTTGTCGGTGCCGGTACGCTGGTCACCCCCGCCGATGTCACCGCCGCCGTTGCAGCGGGCGCCAAATTCGGTGTCTCCCCCGGCTCCACGCCGCTGTTGCTGGACGCCGCACTGGCCGCCGATCTGCCGATGCTGCCGGGGGCTGCCACCGCATCCGAGGCCATGGCGCTGCTAGAACTGGGCTATGACATGCTGAAATTCTTCCCCGCCGAAGCCTCTGGCGGTGCGCCCGCACTCAAGGCCATTGGCGCGCCCTTGCCGCAAATCTCCTTCTGCCCCACCGGCGGCGTCAGCCCGGCCAATGCCAACAGCTACCTGAGCCTGTCGAACGTGATCTGCGCCGGTGGCAGCTGGGTTGCACCTGCCAAACTGGTCGAGGCGGGCGACTGGAAGGCGATCGAAGAGCTGGCCCGCGAAGCCAGCCAGTTGGAACGCGCCTGACCCCCACGCAGGCGGTCCCGCGACAGGACAGAGGCCCGAACGGGGTGGCAAGATCCCTCCCTGCCTGGCCGGTACGCTCACCTACCGCACCTCGCCTTTGCCGCCCGTACCACTGGTGGCAAAGGCGCGACGCGGATCGCACCCAATTCAAAAGCACCGCGCCAAAGGGCGCTGTGCCTGTCCTGTCTCCGATATGCCAAACCGCGCTCGATCTACCGGCAAAACCGCAGGAGCCGCGATCATTCTGGATGGGTAGATTCTGCAAATCGCGCCACCAGACCTGCAAATAATGCCACTCCGTGTGAATTGAGGCCCTGCCCCTTGCACCGCGACCATTTGTACCGATCTACTAGGGATCTTCCTGCCTCCACCGGCCAACCCGAAACATGAGGTCCCCATGGCGCAAGCAGAGCGTTTCCCCTTTGTCAAAACTCTGAAAGGGTGTTGCGCCTTGCTGCAAATCGATCCCGAACGGATCATGCGCCGTGCCGGATTGCCAGTCGACCTGCTCGATCACGAACAGCGCGGGGTGTCCGGTCGCCAGATCTTTGACCTCTGGGAGGCGACATTTGCCGAAGCCGGGTCGCTGGATACCGTACTGCATCTTGCAAAGACCTCGGCACGGACCCCCTTCAAGCCCGCCTTGCTTGCCTTTTCCTGCAGCCCGGATGTGGTGACCGGGCTGGAGCGGCTCAACGTCTTCAAACCGCTGGTTGCGCCCGTGCAGATCACCTGTGCCCAGATGGAGGGCCGCACGCGGGTGATTGTCACCTCCACCATGCCGGATTGCCCCGTGCCGGCGGGCATGTCTGTCTTTGAGCTGGTGTTTTTCCTGGAACTCATCCGCGCCTGCACGGCCTGTCACGTGGTGCCGCTGGCTGTGACGCTTCCGGCTTCGGTCCTGTCCCTTGAAATCGACATGGCAGCACTGGAGGCCGATGTGGGCTGCGAGATCACAACCGGCGACAGCCTGAGCTTCCTGCTCGCACCGGAGGACAGCACCCGACGCCTGATTTCCGAGGCCACGGAGATCTGGCCCGCCTTTGAAAAGGAGCTGCGCCGCCAGATGCTGGACTGGCGCGCCAGCCAACCCACCTCTGCACGGGTCAAGGCAGCGCTGTTGGAATTGCTGCCGTCCGGTCACGCCACGGCAGATGCGGTGTGTCGCCAGATGGTGATGTCCAAACGCACGCTGTATCGCCATCTGGCGCGGGAGGCGGTGACCTTCCAGTCGATCCTTGATGAAACCCGCACCGAGCTGTCGCTCCATTATCTGCGTCAGGACGACATCAGCGTCGAGGAAATCTCCTATCTCCTGGCCTACAGCGATCCGAATTCCTTCTATCGCGCCTTTCGCAACTGGACCGGTCTGACCCCCTTGCAGGCCCGGGCGCGACTTGCGGCCGGAGATCTGGTGGCATCGCTCTAGACCCGGGCGTCCAACGGCAGGAGGCCTCTGCCTGACATCGGTTCGGGGGCGCGGGGGCGCGGGCTCAACGAGCCCGCGCCCCCGCCGGTCGTGTCAGGCGCAGCCTGACGCGAAACACCATTGGCCTCATCTGCATGAACATTGGCATCAATTGTTTTTGAACCTGCCCCCCTGCCGCCTATCTTTTAGATACCACCAGACGGCTTCGCGGCACGCGCTTTGCCCCGCCCGCCGTCGCCCTGCAGGCATTGGCTCACCGGTTCAGGATGGGCCGCCACCCCAACAGGAGATCCTAAGCCATGAGCTTTACCCTTAAAATCAACGGCGAGACCAAGACGGTCGACGCCGAACCAGGCACCCCGCTGCTCTGGGTGATCCGCGATGACCTCAAGATGACCGGCACGAAATTTGGCTGTGGCGTTGCCTCCTGCGGCGCCTGCACCGTGCATCTGGATGGCGAGCCGGTGCGCTCGTGCCAGACCTATGTCGACGACATCGAGGATGCCGAAATCACCACCATTGAGGCCATGCAGGACGACAAGATCGGCGCCGCCGTCCAGCAGGCCTGGACCGAGCTGGACGTGGTGCAATGCGGCTATTGCCAGTCCGGCCAGATCATGTCCGCCGTCGGCCTGCTGCGCGAAACGCCCAAACCCACCGCCGACGACATCGACAGCTACATGTGGGGCAACGCCTGCCGCTGCGCCACCTATCAACGCATCCGCGCCGCCGTACTGCGCGCATCCGAAATCATGGAGGCCTGAGATCATGACCTTGAACACCTCCCGTCGCGGGTTCCTGAAATCCGCAGCCGCAGCCGGTGCCGTCCTGTTTGTCGGCGCCACCGCCAAGGGCGCCATGGCCGCAGGTCAATCCGCCGACGCCATGCTCACCCCGTTTGTGAAAATCGATGCCAATGGCAAGGTCTTTGCCATCGTCAAGCACTTCGAAATGGGTCAGGGCCCCTCCACCGGCCTCAGCACCATCATCGCCGAAGAGCTTGGCGTGACCATGGAGCAGATCGATTTCGAATTTGCCCCTTCCGATCCGCAGGTCTACAACAACCTGTTTTTTGGCGCCTTTCAGGGCACTGGCGGCTCCACCGCGATCGCCAATTCCTGGGAACAATACCGCACCGCCGGGGCCACCGCCCGCGAAATGCTGATTGCCGCCGCCGCACAGGCCTGGGGCGTTGACCCGGCGACGCTCGACATCGTCGACGGTCAGATCACCGGCGCGGACAACAGCGCGCCGCTGCGCGATTTTGTCGCCGCTGCCGCCGAGATGACGCCGCCGGAAAACCCGCGTTTGCGCGCGCCGTCGGAGTGGAAAATCATCGGCAGCCCCGAGACCCGCCGCCTCGACAGCCCGGCCAAGGTCAATGGTCAGGCGCAATTCGCCATAGATGTGCAGCTGCCCAACCAGATGGTCACCATGATCAAGCGCACGCCGCAGCGCGGCGGGCTTGTGGTCTCCTTCGATGACAGCGCCGCGAAGGACGTCAAAGGCTTCATCATGGCCCAGACCCTGCCCACCAAACACGGCGTTGCGGTCTATGCGGAAAACACCTGGGCGGCGATCCAGGCCCGCGAGGCGCTGGAGGTCGAATGGGACATGGCCGCGGCTGAAACCCGATCAAGCGCGGAAATCCGCGAGGAGATCATGACCGCGCTCGACGGGGAGCCCACCTATAACGTCAACAAGGCGGATCGCGCGGCTGTCAAATCCGCCGTGGACGCGGCGGATACCGTCCTGGAGCAGACCTTCTATTTCCCCTTGCTGGCGCATGCGCCGATGGAGCCCTTGAACTGCACCATCGAGCAGACCGCCGAGGGGGACATCGTGCTGCATGATGGCGCCCAGATGCCGACCGGGCCGCATATGGCCTATCAGCAGATCTTTGACCTGCCGGCGGAGAAGATCCACATCAAGACAATGCTCGCAGGTGGGTCCTTCGGGCGCCGCGCGACACCGGATGCGGACTATCAGGTAGAAGCGGGTCTCGCCTTTGCGATGACGGATCGCTCACGCCCGGTCAAACTGGTCTGGACCCGCGAAGACGACATTCGCGGCGGCTACTATCGCCCCGCGTTTGGCCATAAGGTGCGTGTCGGGTTGAACGCGGATGGCACGATTGCGGGCTGGGAACACCAGGTCGCCGGCCAGTCGATCATGAAAGGCACCGCGTTTGAACCCATGTCCGTTCACGACGGTGTCGATCATTCCTCGGTCGAGGGTATTGGCGACAGCCCCTATCAGATCCCCGGCATGGCGGTTGGCCTCACCGACACGCAAAAGGCAACCTCGGTGCTGTGGTGGCGCTCGGTTGGGCACACCCACACGGCCTACGTCATGGAAACCATGATGGATATGGCCGCCCGCGCCGCGGGACGGGATCCGGTCGAATTCCGCCTCGCCCATCTGACCGGCGACGGCGCCGATCAGACCCGCAAGGCAGGCGTTCTGAAACTGGTCGCGGAAAAGGCCGGTTGGGGTCAGGCCCCCGAAGGACGCAGCCAGGGCATCGCCGTGCACAAGTCGTTCGGATCCTATGTCGCCGAGGTCGTAGAGGTCTCCGGCAATCCGGATGATGGCATCGTGATCGAAAAGGTCACCGCCGCGGTCGACTGCGGCATCGCCATCAACCCGGATGTGATCAGAGCCCAGCTGGAAGGCGGTATCGGATACGGGATCGGTCATGCCATGCGAGATCAGATCACCCTCGCCGGCGGTGAGGTGGAGCAATCGAACTTCCCGGACTATGAGCCTCTTCGGATCTCTGACATCAAGCAGATCGAAACCCATATCGTGCCTTCCACCATTGCCCCGACAGGTATTGGCGAACCGGGCACGCCGCCGTCGGCACCTGCCCTGGCCAATGCGATCGCAGGTCTTTCCGCAGGTGAAACCGTTGTGGCCGAACTGCCGATGGCAGAGGCTGGCGTCTATTTCGCCTAAGGGCCGCACCGACGACCGATCAAACTCAGACGGGGCGCGCCACAGCGCCCCGTTTACTGCCGGGCCACGTTCATGCGCGTCCGCTGTCTAACCTTCCCGTTGGCGGACCCGGCCTATAAACCTAGGCCCCCCTGCCGAGAAAACGCTTGCCCTCAACCATGGTTGAGCCTGCACAGAGAGCTGGACATCCTTTTGCAGAGGTCTGATCCATGCGCGTTTTCCTGCTTGGTGCCACCGGCACCATCGGCACAGCCATCCTAAAAGAACTGCTCGGCACAGGGCATGACGTCACCGCCCTGTGCCGGTCGCAACGCAGTGCCGCGACCGTCGCCAAACTCGGGGCAACACCCCTTGCTGGCGATCTATGTGACCCGGACGGTTGGGCAGATGCCCTCCAGGATCAGGAGGCCGTGATCCACGCCGCTGCCACCTTTGACAACAACATGGCCGCCGCCGACCTCGGCGTCGTGCGCATGTTGCTCAAACAGGCTGAAAAGCGCGCGACACCTCTGCGTGTGGTCTATACCGGTGGGTGCTGGCTCTATGGTGACACCGGCGGTACCCTTGCCACCGAGACGGATCGCTTCGCGCCGATCCCCGCCTTTGCCTGGATGGTGGACCACGCCCGGCGCCTCCTGGCGTCGCCTGCACTTTCAACCGCCGTCCTTCATCCCGCCATGGTCTACCACGCCGAAGGTGGCGTGCTGGAGCAGATGCTCCGGCAGGTCCGGACACAACGCCCGATCGAGATCTGGGGAAAGGCCAGCACCCGCTGGCCGCTCATTCACCGAGACGACCTGGCGCGGGCCTATCGCCTGCTGCTCGAGCTGCAGGGGCTCACGGGGCATTACAATGCGGTCGCTCAGACCGGCGTTCCGGTGGCAGAGATCGCAGGTATCCTTGCACGCTCTCACGGGCAAACCACCCCCTACGTCTGCCGTTCCCGAGCCGAGGTGCTGGCCAGTGAAGGCGCCTGGGCGGAGGGTCCCATGCTCGATCAACGGCTCTCTGCAAGGCGCCTTGCACAGGCGACGGGCTGGGCACCGCGATACACGGATCTGAGGCAGTGCTTCCCGCCGGCGTGATCCCGGCAGCGGGATCAATACGCGCCACGCATGGCGCGCGACGCGCCTTGTCATATGCAACCCCTGGTGGTAGCTCTCGTCGCCTTGGGTATCGACGCACATTAACTGGCCGGGAGTCTGGAATGAAACGGGTAATGATCATTGGCCAACCGGGCTCCGGCAAATCCACACTGGCACGCAAACTCGGCGCCCGCACGGGGCTGCCGGTGGTTCATATCGATCACATTCATTGGGCACCCGGGTGGGTGGAGCGCCCACGGGATGAAAAAACCCGCCGCTGCGCGGAGGTCCATGCGCGCCCGGAATGGATCTTCGAAGGGGGCCATTCCGCAACATGGAGAGAGCGCCTGTCGCGTGCCGATACGGTGATCTGGCTTGATGTTCCGCTTGGTTTGCGGTTCTGGCGGGTAATCCGTCGCTCTGCTCTTTACTGGGGACGTAGTCGCCCGGATATGCCCGAGGGCTGCCCCGAGCAATTCAACCTCGACTTCTTTCGTTTCATCTGGCGCACACGCCACACATCGCGGCAGCAAATCCAGCACCTGATCCAGCACGCTCCAGCGGAGAAGCAAATCCATGTGCTGCGCAGTCTCAGCGATGTGCGAGGGTTCCTGAACAGCCTGCCGCCTGCCGAGGCGGCTTCCTCCGCAACCGGCGACGCCGCCCATGGCTAGACCCGTTTGCCCCGCCTCCTTGGGCGAGGTCGGGTACGGGGGCGATGTCGGATACGGGGGCGGAGGTCTGACCCGGGCCTCCCGGCCTTAGCCCACCATCAGGTCAGCCGGCAGCTGCGCGGCTGCAATCCGCGCCGCATTTGCAAGATCATTGGAACGCGCACGCACCAGTGCAGCTTCGGGACCTAGCCCCTGCTGCCGCCAGCGCCGGATCAGGCGTGTTTCCAGTTCCGCGAGCGGCACCTCCATTCGGATCGACACGTCCCACAGCCGGAAAAGATCACGCCAGCCGGGTTCGTCAAACAGAAGATAGTTGCCTTCGACAATGACGACGCGACACGCCGGCGTGACCTCCCCCGCACCTGCGATTGCCGCGTCTCGGTTGCGGTCGAACAGCGGATAGATCACGTGATCCTCATGCCGGAGCCTGCGGCACAGATGGGAAAACCCGGCCAGGTCAAAGGTCTCCGGCGCCCCTTTGCGCGCCAAGAGATCCCGCTTTTCCAGCAGCCCGTTGTCCAGGTGAAACCCATCCATAGGCACCACCTCGGCCGCGATCCCCTGCTCCGTCATCTGCTGCGCCAAAGGGCCCGACAGCGTCGACTTGCCGCTGCCCGGGGCGCCCGATAGCGCCACCAGACAGCGTTTGTCGGCATGGAGGTCGAGACGGCTCAGAACCGCTGCGCAGAGCGCCTCTTCGGCCACCTGCATCATGCCGCAGAAAGCGCCGGATCTGGTTCCTTGGCACCGGTCATATAGGCCACCGCATCCGACATTTCGTGTTGTTTCGGGTCGATCACGCAAAGCCGCTTGCCCAGGCGATGCACATGGATGCGGTCTGCGACCTCAAACACATGCGGCATGTTGTGGCTGATGAGAATGATCGGAATACCGCGCGATTTCACGTCCTGGATCAACTCCAGCACCCGGCGGCTTTCCTTGACGCCAAGCGCGGCCGTCGGCTCGTCGAGGATAATCACCTTCGACCCGAACGCGGCAGCCCGCGCCACGGCCACACCCTGGCGCTGACCGCCTGACAGGGTTTCCACCGCCTGGTTGATGTTCTGGATCGTCAACAGACCCAGGTCGTTGAGCTTTTCGCGGGCGATCTCCTCCATCCGGCTGCGGTCCAACTGGCGCAGGACCTGACCCCGCCAGCCCGGCTTGCGCAGTTCACGCCCCATGAACATGTTGTCGGCAATCGAAAGCGCGGGCGACATGGCAAGCGTTTGATACACCGTCTCGATCCCTGCCTCCCGGGCGTCGATGGGGGAGTGGAAATCGACCGGTTTGCCGTCCAGCTCCACAGTGCCCTCGTCCGGGATCACCGCGCCCGACAGTGCCTTGATCAGGGTGGATTTACCGGCGCCATTGTCCCCGATCACCGCGAGGATTTCCCCCGGCATCAGGTCAAAGTCACAGTGATCGAGCGCGGTCACCTTGCCGTAGCGTTTGACCAGATTGCGGCCTTTGAGAATGGGTTGCATTACACCGATACCTTTCTGATCCACTGGTCCACAGCCACGGCGGCGATGATGAGCACGCCGATGAGGAGATATGTCCATTGCGCGTCCGCCCCCAGAAGGCGCAGACCCAGGGTGAAGACGCCCACGATGAGCGCCCCGAAGAAGGTACCAAGCACGGAGCCGCGTCCGCCAAAGAGCGAGATTCCCCCGATCACCACAGCGGTGATGGATTCGATATTGGCCAGCTGGCCCGAGGTCGGAGACACCGATCCGATACGGCCGATCAGGGCCCAGCCCGCAAAGGCGCAGATCAATCCGGAAAGGACATAGACGGAAATCAGCACCTTGTCGGTGTTCACACCGGACAGCTCTGCTGCATCCTTGTCATCGCCGACCGCATAGACATGTCGCCCCCACGCCGTGTGGCGCAGGACATACGCCAGGATCAGCACCAGCGCGATGAGGAAGATCACCCCATAGGTGAAGACGGCTCCGCCCACTTTGATCTTTTCACCAAAGAACTGCAGGAACGCAGCCTGCTCGGAAATTTCCTGGCTGCGGATGGTTTCATTGGCGGAATAGAGGAAGTTTGTCGCCAGCACGATCTGCCACATGCCCAAGGTCACGATAAAGGGCGGCAGCTTCATCTTGGCCACAAGCCAGCCATTGATATAGCCACAGATCATGCCGCAAACGAGGCCACAGGCCACCCCCATCACCGGCGGCAATCCATAGCGGAAAGTGAACTGCCCCATCACCACCGACGACAGCACCATGATGGCCCCGACCGACAGATCGATACCGGCGGTCAGGATCACCAGCGACTGCGCACAGGCGACGATCCCAACGATCCCCACCTGCTGGAGGATCAGCGTCAGCGCAAAGGGCGAGAAGAATTTCGCGCCCAGAAGCAGGCCGAAAATCACGATGGACAGCACCAACACGATCAGCGGCACCAGAGACGGTGTCACATGCAGCGCATGCTGGAGCTTTTGAATGAAACTCTGCGGGCCGTGGTCGAACTCGGCCACCTTGTCCGGGCTACCGGCAACCGCGGCCTCATAGCTCTGCGGGGTTGACATGATACTCCTCCAAATCACCCGGGTTGGCGGGGTTGGTCTGTGTCGTTTTTTTTGTGGTCTGGGGCGAAGGGGCGGCGAACGCGCGCCGCCCCTTTTCAAAATCGATCCGGGAAACCAGATCAGGTCAGCGGGTCAAGAGACCGCGCCGTCCCACACGGATCAGCCCCAGCAGAGATTGGTCCCTTCGGTGGTGTCGATGCTGTCGACACCGTCCACGGGCTTGTCGGTCACCAGTGCAACACCGGTGTCGAAGAACTCTTTGCCCGGGGTCGGCTCCGGCTTCACACCTTCGTCGGCCCATTTCTTGATCGCCTCAACGCCGAGCGATGCCATCATCAGCGGATATTGCTGCGAGGTGGCACCGATCACACCGTCCTTGACGTTCTGCACACCGGGGCAGCCGCCATCGACGGACACGATCAGCACATCGTTTTCGCGCCCGATGGATTTCAACGCCTCATAGGCCCCTGCGGCCGCGGGTTCGTTGATGGTGTAGACCACGTTGATCATCGGATCCTTGGCGAGCAGGTTCTCCATCGCCTTCCGGCCGCCTTCCTCGTTGCCGGCGGTGACGTCGTTGCCAACAATGCGCGGGTCGGTCTCGTCGCCCCATTTGTTCGGATCGCCCAGGTCGATGCCAAAGCCCTTGAGGAAGCCCTGATCGCGCAGGACGCCAACGGTCGGCTGGCTGACGGCGAGATCGAGCATGCCGATCTTGGCATTTTCGGCCTCATCTCCCAATGCGGCCGCAGCCCACTGGCCGATCAGCTCGCCGGCAAGGAAGTTGTCGGTGGCAAAGGTCGCATCCGCCGCGTCGATCGGGCTGAGCGGAGTATCGAGCGCGATCACCAGCAAGCCCGCATCCCGCGCCTGCTGCACGGCGGGCACGATGGACGACGTATCCGAAGCGGTCAGCAGGATCCCCTTGGCGCCATCGGCGATGCAGGTCTCGATCGCGGCCACCTGCGTTTCATGATCGCCGTCGATCTTGCCCGCAAAGGACTTGAGCTCCATACCCAGTTCCTCGGCCTTGGCGGTGGCGCCCTCTTTCATCTTTACAAAGAAAGGGTTGGTGTCTGTCTTGGTGATCAGGCAGGCCGTCACCGTGTCCTGCGCCTGTGCGGCGCCTGCCATCAAGCCGACACCGGCAATGGTGGTCATCAGAAGTTTCTTCATGGTCTCCTCCCAGAAACTGATTTTAGAACACCGCGCCCGACCCTCTCTGTGCTGTGCCGGTACGCTGCTCGCCCACAGAAAGCCGCGATTCCCGGTCTCTGTCAATAAATAATTCAACTTGATTTATTAATGGGCGAGCGGCAATCTCTTGCCTCAATACGAGGAGAAGCGCATAGAGCGGCCCATGTCAGACACACGCCAATACAGCAGCGGCGCCAACCAGAGCGAAGTGCGCGCCTACAATGAACGATTGATGCTTTCAGTCCTTCATCATGACGGCGCCATGCCCGGCAGCGAGATGGCCCGGCGCACCGGGCTGTCATCGCAGACGGTGTCCGTCATCCTGCGCAAACTTGAACGGGACGGGCTGACCTTGCGTGGCGAGAGCCAGAAAGGTCGCGTGGGCAAACCTTCGGTACCAATGACCATCAATCCGGAGGGGCTTTTTTCCTACGGGATCAAAATTGGCCGCCGCAGCACCGACCTGTTGCTGATCGATTTCAGCGGCACCATCCACGCGGAACGCCGCCTGCGCTACCGCTACCCGCAGCCTGCCGAAGTGTTTGGGTTTATCAAAGCCAGCCTGCGCGACATCGAGGCGGGCATGACCGCCGATCACAAAGACCGTATCTGTGGCATTGGTGTCGCCACTCCGTTTGATCTCTGGCGCTGGCACGAACAGGTCGGAGCGCCCAAAGCCAGCCTGGAAGCCTGGCGGGAACTGGATCCGTCAACCGAAATCGCGGGCTTCAGCAACCTTCAGGTTTTCATCATCAATGATGCCACCGCCGCCTGCCGCGCAGAGCATATGTTCGGGGGCAACCGGGCCTGGCGCGATGGGCTCTATTTCTTTATCGCGTCGTTCCTTGGGGGCGGCGTCATCCTGAACGGCTCCGTCTACGAAGGTAGCCACGGCAACGCGGGCGCGTTGGGGCCCCTGCCGTCGCGCCTGCCGGACGGTCGGGAGGCGCGTCTGCTTGATACGGCGTCGATCCGGGTGCTGGAACGGCGGCTTGTCGACGAGGATATTGATCCCGCCGTGCTCTGGCAGCAGCCGCAAGACTGGAGCAGGATCGCCAAGCAGGCAGATCAATGGCTGGAGGAAACCGCCCATGCGCTGGCCCGAGCGACGCTGGCCAGCTGCGCCGTGATCGATTTTCAGGCGGTGGTGATCGACGGCGCCATGCCCCCCTCCCTGCGCAACCGGCTGGTTGCCCGCGTCCACGAGGAACTGCCCCGACTGGATGCGCGCGGTCTTTTCCTGCCAGAGGTCCAGGAAGGCCGGATCGGCGCCAATGCATCCGCGCTTGGCGCTGCGGCAAAACCCCTGATTGCACAATATCTTCTGGACAGCCACAGCGGCTTTGCCCCCACCTCCTGAACCCAGCCACCCGGCGGGGCATGTCGTCTCCGGACAGAAGTGTTGCAACCAATTTCAAACTGGTTTAGCGCCAATGCAGACCGCAGCAGAACGGAAGGCCGGCGCGACATGTTGGAATTGGACACACTCCTGCCGCTGGCAGGCGTAGCAGCGGCGGCGGGCGTCGCAGGTGGCATCCTTGCCGGGCTGCTGGGCGTTGGTGGCGGTATCGTCATTGTTCCAGCGCTCTATTTCGCGCTCTCCCTCACCGGCATGGATCCGGCACTGACCATGCAGGTTGCGGTCGGAACATCTCTGGCCACCATCGTCTTTACCTCGCTCTCCTCGGGCTATGGCCACTACAAAAAAGGGGCGATCGACACCGCGTTGCTCAAGCTCTGGGCGCCCTCGATCCTGACCGGCGTGCTGATCGGTGGCATTCTTGGCGGTGTTGTATCCGGCAATGTGTTGCTGGCAGTGTTTGCAACGGTTGCGATGGCGGTGGCCTTCGACATGATCCTGCGCAAACCCGCAGAGGCCACCGCGCCCCGCAGTTTTTCCAAGCCGGTCTGGGCGGCGCTTGGCGTTTTTGCCGGTGCGGTCTCGGCGATGATGGGGATCGGCGGGGGCACCGTCTGCGTGCCGACGCTAAGTTTTCTCGGGTATGACATACGCAAAGCGGTCGGCACCTCTGCTGCCATCGGTTTCATCATCGGCCTGCCCGGCGCGCTGATCTACATGGCGACAGGCTTTGCCGCCGAAGGCCTGCCCCCCATGTCGCTCGGCTATGTGAACCTGATGCTGGCCGCGGTCATCATCCCGCTCTCGACCACATTCGCTCGTCTTGGCGTAAAGCTGGCCCACAGCATTCCGCGCCGGGCGCTAAAGCTTTGTTTCGGAGTGTTCCTGATGCTCACGGCGCTGCGGATGTTCGCAGATCTGGCCGAACAAATCGGATGGCTCTGAAACCCTCGGGCAGCACGGCGCGCCACCGGACGGACGCCCTTCGTGCCGCAATCCTCAGTGGCGAGCTGGCTGACGCGGGGCGACTGCTGCCCGAACGCACCCTGGCGGAGCGATTGTCTGTGTCACGCACTCAGTTGCGGGCGGTTCTTGCAGATCTGGCACAAGAAGGGCTGATATTTCGCCGCCATGGTCAGGGCACCTTCTTGCAGCCGCCCCCGGCACAGGGTGCGGAACGTCTGGGCGTGCTGGCGCGACGTGCCTCGCCGCGTGACCTGATGGAGGTCAGACGGACGCTCGAACCTCCCTTGGCGGCCCTGGCCGCCGAGCGCGCCACCTCTGCGGACAAGGCCCGCCTGCTGCGGCTGATGGAAGAGACTTTGCAGGCACGGGACCTGGCCAGCTATGAGCGCGCCGACGACATCTTTCACTACAAGATTGCCGAAATGGCGGGGAATGCGGTGTTCCTGACAGTGTTCGAGGAGATACGCAGCCTGCGGCAGGCGGCCGAGTGGACACGATCACGGCAACAGGCGCTTGGCACGCATGAGATCGCCAGGCTGTCGCAGCAACATACTGCCATTGCCGATGCCATTTGCGCCGGGGCACCGGAGGCGGCAAAAGCGGCAATGCAGGAGCACCTGGCGGACGTCGGACAGCTGCTGGACGGGCGACAGGACAGCTGAAGCGCACCGCCCCACTGCCGCCACCACAACCAATCTGCCCCTGCTGACAGGAGGCTAGTTGCCGAGATCCTTGAGCACCGCGAGCAAGTTTTCCACATTGCCCTGATCCAGATAGCGCTGCACCTCGATCACGATCCGCAGCTGTTTGGCCAGATAGGCAAGCTGGCGGTGGTTGTTCTCGATATGACGGGCCGAGATCTCCGTATCGATCGCCTCGGCTTCCTTCAGCAGCTTTTGCACCTCGGCCAGGGTTTTCTCGTTGGCGATATCCTGCTTTTTCAGATGCGCCTTGATCGCTGACAGACCGTCAAGCGCGATGGCTCGGGCCTCGTCGCGCACGGTGGTCTCCTGCTCCGGATCGGCGATCGCATCCAGCACCCGGCCCAGCGCCGCATCGAGTTTCGCCACCAGCCCGTGTCGCTCACTGCCCTCGACCGGCAACAGGTCATTCACCGGCAGCGTCAGTGGCAGGTTCTGCCCCTTTGCCCGTGAGAGCAGCCCCCGCCGTGCCGCCACAAAGGTCTTCACGACAAAGCGCGAGGCTTCGGCGGCGCGTGGCGACCGGATCAGCGTCGCCGCCATTACTGCACCATGCTCCGTATAGACCATCGGAGGTTTGCGCAGACCGCCGTGGGCACTTGATATTCCAAGTTGGAGTTTCAAGTCTTCGAACTCGTCCTGAGACAGGCGAAATGCAAAATCCTCGCCAAAACGATCCGCATTGTTGTTCACCAGCTTGTTGAGGTTGCCGGTGCTATAGTCGAACAACGCGGCCAGATCGGCATCGCGGATGACCGGAGCGCCCCGAAACGTGAAAATCTTCGGTGTAGTCAATGTCTTGTCCGTCATTGCGACGCGCACCTCCTGACGGGTAACGGGTTTGGTCCAATACTTGATCTTCCAAAACAGAATGCCAAGCTGTGACTGCAAGCTCAACGCGCAATCGACACACGCCCACCCGCAAAGGTGGAGCGTCAGGTCAGCCGATGATCCAACAGCGCGGCGGCCGTCAGAGGGCGCCATCGACGCGCCGACGATTTCAACGTGCCCGCAAGTAGTTCCGCGCCCCGATCAGGCCGAAATTGGGCTGATGATAGAGATGCAGCGGCAATTCCTGACGCCACGCCGTGTGTCGCCCGCCCGCGTTAAAGGCGGCCACAAAAGCAGCATCAAAGATCCAGGGGTTGGCCGCCGCAACCCCACCGCTGATGAACACGCCGCCCTTGGCCGCAAACACCAACCCCAGATCGCCCGCCACCCCGGCCAGATACTGGGCAAACAGCTGCACCGAGCGGATGGCCGCCGTATCCAGCTTGGCCTTGGCCGATTCAAAGATCTCCGCCCCTGTCGTCAGCGGCGCAGTCAGATCCATGCTTTTGGCAACCGCACGATAGAAATAGGGCAGACCGGTGCCGGACAGGATCGCTTCGGCCTCCACAACCAGTCCCGGGCCCATGCCGACCTCGGGCCATTCCTCGCGCAGCGCCTCAAAGATAGGTACCTCTTCGGCGGAGCGTGGACCAAGCGCCACATGCCCCCCCTCGCCCGGAACCACGCAGGGCTCGCCATTGGCCCAGACCAATGCCCCGACGCCAAGACCCGTACCCGGGCCGATGATCAGACAGGGTTCCTTTGGAAACACGGCCTGGCCTTGCAACACGGTCACATCCGCCTCACCCACCGACGCGAGCGACCACGCCGCGGCCTCAAAATCATTCAGGACCTTGGCGCGCTCGATCTTCAGCGCGGCGGCAATGCCACGCTCTGAAAAGCTCTGATCGGCATTGGTCAACTGAACCGAGCCGCCCCGGACCACGCCAGCGGCCGCAATCACGGCCCGCCCCGGGGCGCTGCCGCGATGCGCGGCAAAATCGGCGCAGGCCTGTTCCAGGTTGAGCGTGCCCTTGGTGTCATAGCGCGCCCGTTCGAGGATCTCGCCCTCGGCATTCACGGCTGCCAGCCGCATGTTGGTTCCGCCAACGTCAGCGATGAGATTCCACATCTTTGCCCCTCCGGCCCGGTCCCCCCTGTCACGCAGGGGCGGACGGTCGAGCCCGATGCTCAGGTTTTCACTTGCTCAGGGTCAAACAGGCTTGCGCGGCGCAGGTCAAGTGCTGCCGCCTCTTTCACGCCCGCTTTGCGGCTGCGCCCCGAAGTTGGCGCGACTCTGGCGCGCCTTGCGGGGAATGGCAAGCGTTAGCGCAAACATAAATGCAGTGCGGACCGTGCAGTGCGGTCAGGTGACCGGCTCGAAGTGGTGCATGTCCTCAAAGGAGCAAAGCTCCAGAGGCCCGAGATCTATGGCCGACAACCGCGCTGCGTGGCGCGCATAAACCTGATTGGAAAACGCCACGAGGTCCTCGGCCTCCGCACGGTCCAGCCAGCGCAGCAGGTAGCCCAGCGTGATATGGAACGTGTAGGTGTCAAAATGATCGTGCCGCAATCCGGTAAGGTCGCGCAGGGAGACGCGGGTAGCACGCAGGCGTGCCTCCTCGATGTCGGTGGAGCCCTCCAGCGTCACCGAATGACCGCAAAACAGGCCCGTCGCCGTAACATGCCTGCGCTGCGGCAGGTCATGTCCTGCCAGCCGCGTTTTCAGAACGTTTGTGACCTCGTCACGGGATGCGCCCTTCGGAACACCTTCGGGCCAGACCGGCGAATCCGGCGAGATCCCTTGAAACACGGTCATATGCAGGCTGGCCGGCGGCAGATAGGTGAAGAGAGCACCAAAATCGCTGTGCCGGACCTCCTCTTGCATTTCACACAGCGCCGCATGCACATCGCTTTTGGGGTCGATATGGCAGATCACCGTGTTGCCGGGAAAGGGCAGCACCTCCCCATCGGGGGTGAATTTCCCACCCTGCGCGGGTTCGGAAATGGCCCTGGGGCGCGACACTTCGGTATCTGCTCCGGTCAGGAAGCGTATGGGATCAGGGCGGAAGGTGGCCATGGGCGAAGTCCTTTGGTGTTCGTGCCCACCGGATCTACGCCTGTTAAGTATCAGGGATTTGACAGTGGTGTCGCCTCAGCCGGAGGATACGGCGGAAACGGTCTGACCGGTGAGCGCCTTCAACTGGGCAACCGCCTGAACCAGTGCCGGACCAACCTGGTCGTGGATGCGCGCGTCGCTCAGATCGTCGGTATTCGCACCGCAGAAAAAGGACACCGGCTCGCCGATCTCCGACGGGCGAAAGGGTGTCGCAGCGGCGTTGATTGAGCGCGAATACCGCGCCTCGCCCTGCACAAACGCATAGCCCTCACGCCACAAGTGGGCGCGCTCGCGCTGCCAGAGTTCCTCGCAGGTCCCGGAGCTCTCCTCCGGCAACAGACCCTCCACCTTTTCGCGTTCCTCGCGCGACAGGGCCCCCAGATAGGACAGCCCCGAAGACGAGGTCAGCAGCGGCATTCTGTACCCCACATCCAGCCAAATGGTGCGGGAGCCTTCCGGACGCCAGGTCTTGACGATCAGCATGTTGCCGTCATCCTGAATCGCGACCCCGACCAATGCGCCGACCTCATTGGCCAGGGCCTGCATGATCGGGGCGGCGACGGTCACAAACCCAAACGCCGCCGAGGCGATATTGCCCAGCGCCAGCGCCGCCGGGCCAAGGCGATACTTGTCGAAATGGCGACCGTGGGTCAGATATCCCAACGCACAGAGCGTGAAGGTCAGCCGAGACACGGTCGAGCGCGGGATGCCGGTGCGTTCTGAAATCTCCAGATTACCCAGGCCGTTGTCGGAGGGGCGAAACGCGCGCAAGATACGCAGGCCACGTGCCAGCGTGTTGGCATATCGCCGGTCCTGCTCAAGTTCGCGCATCATCGCCTGCCCCGCTGTATCAATCTGGCGTTCCATCATACAGGCTTTTGCAACACCAAGAAAAGCGCCTTTGCCCCCGGCACACAGATCGGCGCCCTGTCCATGGCCCGGCCGCGCCGCCTCCGGGCCTGGTCGGCACCAGCGCTGGCGTCACAACAGCGCCGCATCGAGCTGGACAAAACGTTCGAGGTGGTAATCGACATCGCCAAACAGGTGATCGATCATCACGATGCGGCGGATGAAATGAGACAGTGCATAGTCATTCGTCATGCCTATGCCGCCGTGCAGCTGTACAGCCTCCTCGGCGACCAATGCGCCAATCCGACCGATCAGGTTCTTGGTCGCACTCACGTTGCGCTCACGTATCCCGCGCGCGGCCTCAAGATGCCCGGCAAGATTGATCACCGCAGAGCGCGCCTGCTCCACCTCCATCGCCACATCCGCCATCCGGTGCTGCAAAGCTTGAAACCTGCCGATCGGACGCCCGAACTGCTGGCGCTCCTTCAAGTAGGAAATGGTCATCTCCTTGGCGGTTTCCATTGCACCAAGCGCCTCCGCACTTACGGCGAGGGTGCCGCGTGCATACACCGCTTCGATCGCATCGAAGGCCCGCCCGGCCGGACCCAGCCGCGCGGTCTCGGGCAGGATCACATTCTCAAGGCGCACGGTTCCAGCGGAGACCCCGTCAACCGTCACATGTTGCGCGATGTGGACGCCGGGCGCATCGGCAGGAACAAGAAACAGCGACAGCCCCTCAGTGTCGCCCGCAGCCCCACCCTCGCGCGCGGACACCACCAGCATATGCGCTTCTGCCGCGCCCAGAACGTGGGTCTTGATGCCGCTCAACGTGCGCCCCTCCCCCACAGATATGGAGACATCGGCCAGGTCATAGCGGGCCCCCGGTTCTGAATGGGCAAAGGCCAGCCGGGTCGTGCCCGCCATCACCTCGGCCAACAGCGCCTGCTGATCCGCGGACGCGAGCATCGCGACAAGGCCGCCGCCCAGGATGGCGGAGGATAAAACGGGCTCTATCACGCCGGCACGGCCAAGTTCCTCAAACACCAGAGCAATGTCGAACCCCGCGCCGCCCAAGCCGCGGTTTGCCTCGGGGAACAGGGCCCCGAGAATGCCCAGCTCCGCCAATTGCGCCCAGATGCCGGCATCAAAGGGCGCGCCCGCGGCCAGAACGGCCTGGCGCGTGTCGTGATCATACTGTTCGGACAGAAACCGCCGCAGCATGTCCCTGAGCATGACGCGCTCTTCGGTCAGCGTGAAATCCATGCCGTTCCCTCCTCACAGGTCCAGAATGGACTTGGTGATGATGCCGCGCTGGATCTCGTTGGAGCCACCAAAGATCGACAGCTTGCGCATGTTGAAATAGCCCGGCGCGGCGGCGGGAGCATGTTCCGGTCGCGCGAGAATGTCGGTGTCAGGACCATCAAGGTCATCGGGCCAGAACGGCAAGGCATCCGGTCCCGCGGCGCGGCGCAACAGGGATGTCAGCTCCTGACGGATCTGGGTGCCCTTGATCTTCAGCATCGAGCTTTCGGGTCCCGGGGCCTGCCCCTGCGCCGCGGCCGACACCATGCGGAGATTGGTCGTCCGCATCGCCATCAGGTCGATTTCCACCTGTGCCACACGCGCCGCGAACTGCGGGTTCTGCGCCAGGGGCCTGCCGCCGGACATGGTGGTCGCCGCGACGTGTTTCAGCGTCGCCAGCGCTGCATTGGAAAACCCGACACCGGCGATATTGGTCCGCTCGTGGGTCAGCAGGTATTTGGCATAGGTCCAGCCCTTGTTTTCCTCGCCCACGAGGTTGTCGACGGGGACGCGCACATTGTCGAAAAACACCTCGTTCACTTCTGCCGCGCCATCGATCAGCGTGATCGGGCGCACCGTGACACCCGGCGCGGCCATGTCGATCAGCAGGAAGGAGATCCCCTCCTGCGGCTTGCAATCCCGGTTGGTGCGCACAAGGCAGAAGATCCAGTTGGCGTGCTGGCCGAGGGTCGTCCAGGTCTTCTGACCGTTGACCACATAGTGATCGCCATCGCGCACCGCACGGGTCTTGAGGCTGGCAAGGTCGGAGCCCGCTCCCGGCTCTGAATAGCCCTGACACCACCAGTCCTCGCCGTTCAGAATACGCGGCAAATAGTGGCGCTTCTGTCGCTCGGTGCCGAACGCCAGCAGCACCGCCGCCAGCATGGTCAGGCCAAAGGGCACCACACGCGGCGCATGGGCAAGACAGGCTTCTTCTTCAAAGATCTGCCGCTGCACCGCGTCCCATTCCGCACCGCCATAGGCGGCGGGCCAATTCGGAGCCAGCCATCCGCGCGCGTTGAGAATGGCGTGCCATTGCTCCATATCGGCCTTGGTCAGGCGCTTGCCCAGCCGGACTTTCTCGCTCAGCTGTTCGGGCAGCTTCTCGGCGAGAAAGGCGCGCACCTCGGCGCGAAAGGCTTCTTGTTCAGCGGTGTAGCTCAGGTCCATCCGGGCCGCCGATCAGAAAATCTCGAACAGGCCAGCCGCACCCTGACCGCCGCCGATACACATGGTGACCACGCCCAGCTTGGCACCGCGCCGCTTGCCTTCCAGCAGCAGATGCCCGGTCATCCGCGCCCCGGTCATGCCGAACGGGTGGCCGATGGAAATGGAGCCCCCGTTTACGTTGCAGATTGCCGGGTCGATCTCCAACCGCTCGCGACAATAGAGCGCCTGGGACGCAAAGGCCTCGTTCAGCTCCCACAGATCGATGTCAGAAACCTTGAGCCCGTGACGCTCCAGCAGGCGGGGCACCGCAAAGACCGGACCGATCCCCATCTCATCGGGCTCGCAACCGGCGGTGACAAACCCTTTGAGCGCGCCGAGCGGCTCCAGCCCCTGTTGCGCGGCAAGCTCCGCCTCCATCACCACCAGCGCAGCGGCCCCGTCCGAGAGCTGAGAGGCGTTGCCGGCGGTGACAAAATTGCCCTCACCGCGCACCGGGTTCAGACCGGCGAGCCCCTCAAGCGTGGTGTTCGGACGGTTGCAATCGTCCATCGAGAAGGTGACATCCTTGTAGGAGACCTCCTTGGTTTCCTTGTCGGTGATCTTCTGCGTGACCGTGATTGGCACGATTTCGTCATCCAGCTTGCCGGAGGCCTGCGCCGCCGCGGTGCGCATCTGGCTTTCCAGGGCGAGCTCATCCTGGGCCTCGCGCGAGATGCCATAGCGCTGCGCGACGACGTCAGCGGTCTCGATCATGGTCATGTAGACTTCGGGCTTGTGCGCCTCGATCCAGGTGTCCCGGCGCTGTGCGGGGCGCGAGGGGGGCATCTGGCTGATGCTCTCGACGCCACCGGCGATGGCAGCAGACGCGCCCTCCACACTGATCGCATGGCTGGCCATCGCCACCGCCTGCAAACCCGAGGAACAGAACCGGTTCACTGTTGCGGCCGCCACCGACACCGGCAGGCCCGCGCGCACCACCGCCTGACGGGCGATATTGCCACCGGTCCAGCCCTCGGGATAGCCGCAGCCGATAAAGGCGTCCTCGATCAGCGCCGGGTCGATCTTTGATCGCGCCACAGCATGCTCAATGGCATGGCCTGCCATATGAGCCCCATGGGTGTCGTTGAACGCCCCGCGATAGGATTTGGCGAGCCCGGTGCGGGCGGTGGAGACGATAACAGCTTGTTTCATCGAAAATTCCCCTCAGAAGGCGATCAGACGTTGTTGAGGTCGGCGAAGGACTTGCCCTCAGCCACCAGACGTTTCAGAAGCGGCGCGGGCTGCCAGAGGAAGGCATCCTCCTGCGCAAACCGCTCAATATCAGCAAGCACCTTGTCGAGGCCGACCGTATCCGCGTAGTGCATCGGTCCACCGCGCCAGCGCGGGAAGCCATATCCATTCAGCAGCGTCACATCGACATCGAGCGGCCGGAGCGCAATGCCCTCCTCGACCACGCGGGCGGCCTCATTGATCATGGCGGCCATATAGCGATCAACGATCTCCTGCTCGGAGATCTCACGCGCAGTGATGCCCTTGGCGGCGCGATCCGCGGCCACATGTTCCAGCACCTCGGCGTTCTCCTGCGTGCCGTCTTCTGCGTAGATGTAATAGCCCTTGCCGGTCTTGCGACCAAAATGGCCCGCTTCGCACAGACGGTCGGCAAATTCCGCATAGACTTCGCGCGGATCGCGGGTCGGCGCCAGCCGCTTGCGCGTGGCCCAGCCGATGTCCAGCCCCGCCAGATCGCTGACCGCAAAGGGCCCCATGGCAAGACCAAAGCCAACAAGTGCGCGGTCCACCTCAAACGGGCTGGCCCCCGCCAACACCGCCCCGTCGACCGCCTTGCGATAGTGGCTCAGGATGCGATTGCCGATAAACCCGTCGCAAACACCTGCACGCACGGCGACCTTCTTCAGACGTTTCGCAAGCGCAAAACCGGTTGCGGTCACCTCCGGCGCCGTTTCGTCAGCGACCACGATCTCCAGCAGGCGCATCACATGCGCGGGCGAAAAGAAATGCAGCCCGATTACATCCGCCGGGCGCGCTGTCATGCGCGCGATCTCGTTCACATCGAGATAGGAGGTGTTGGAGGCCAGAATCGCACCCGGTTTGCAGATGGCATCCAGCTTGGTGAAGACATCCTTCTTCACCTCCAGGCTCTCAAACACCGCTTCGATCACCACATCTGCCTGCGCAAGGGTGGCATAGTCGTCGCTGGCCCGAAACGTGCCGCCGACAATCGTGTCGTATTGCTCCTGCGAAAGCTTGCCCCGTTTGACCGAGCCCTGGAGAATTTTGGTCACGCTGGCCGTCGCGCGCGCGGCGGCGGTGTCATCACGTTCGATCAGGGTGACATCCAGTCCGGCGAGCAGCGCGGATACGGCGATCCCCGCCCCCATCGTGCCACCCCCGATAACACCGATCCGCTCCATGGCGCGCGGCTGCACACCCTGGATTTCCGGTACTTTTGCCACTTGACGTTCGGCAAAAAACGCATGGATCAATGCGGCCCGCTGATCACTGTCCATCAGATCCTGAAACAGCGCGCGCTCTTGCGCGAGCCCCTCGCAAAACGGCAGGTCGACAGCGCCCTCCACGGCCTTGATGCACGACTGTGGCGCAAGCTGGCCTCGGGCTTTCTTTGCCATTCTCGCCCGTGCAGCTTCGAAAACCTGCGGAGCAACCGGATCTACCACCATGGCGCTGGTACGACGCGGCCCCGCCCCGTCCGCAATCAGATCCTTTGCATAGGCAATCCCCGTCGCGCGCAGGTCCGCATCTTCGCTGATGCGGTCAATCAACCCAACCGACAATGCTTCCTTTGCGCCGATCTGACGCCCCGACGTGATCGCATCCAGCGCAAATTCGACCCCGACCAGACGTGGCATGCGCTGCGTCCCCCCTGCCCCGGGCAGAATCCCCAGTGTGACCTCGGGCAAACCAAAACGTGCCGTTGGTACAGCGATGCGGTAATGCGCGCCAAGCGCCACCTCGAGACCACCGCCAAGCGCGGTGCCATGCAAGGCGGCGATCACCGGCACCGCGCAGGCTTCAATGCGGTTGATCACATCGGGCAGAAACGGCGCCTGCGGAGGCTGTCCGAACTCCCGGATATCCGCCCCCGCGATAAAGGTGCGATCCGTACCATAGATCACCACGGCCCTGATGTCGCTCTTCTCCGCGATCTTTGCAAACGCCGCGTCCAGGCCCTGGCGCACAGCCTGGCTCAAGGCGTTCACGGGCGGGTTGGCGATTGCAATGACAGCAATGCCGTCAGTGACTTCAAAGCGAACAGGATTTGTCACGGCTTGCGACACGGTGCGAACCTCCCTCCACGGCATGGGCGTATTCGATGATGCAGGATGCATTGCCCGGCAAAATTTCAATATGCGGAATTTAGTACCTCAATGTGAAATTCATTGCAATGCGGTGCCGCACGGAAAAGGGCTCCGGCGGATTTCCACCGGAGCCCTGAGCAGGTGTCTGCCTGGCAAGTCTTACTGGCTTCAGCGCCTCAGGATGTCCCCGTTGCAGCCGCGTCATCGTCCCAATTGAAGTCAGACCAATCCGTGTCTTCAACCGGTTCCTCGGCGGCAACGACGTCGTCTGCATCCCAGGCAACCTCCGCCTCCTCTGCGCCCCAGCTGCTCGGTGCGGTGTCCACCGCAGGGCTGATGGCGGCCGCGGCGGTGCGGAAACGTGCGACGAGTTCCGCCAGCGCCTGCGCGTCAGAGTTCAACAGCTGACCCGCTGCGGTTGCTTCTTCCACCATGGCGGCGTTTTGCTGGGTCACCTGATCCAGCTGGTTCATCCCGGTGTTGATCTCAACCAGGCCAGTGGATTGCTCCTGCGCGCCGGTGGCAATGCCGGAAATCAGCTCCGAGATATGCGTGACGCGCTGAAGGATACTTTCCAGAGCGTTCCCGGCCTTGCCCACCAGGTCCACGCCCCGCTCCACCTGTTTGGAGCTGTCCCCGATCAGGGTCTTGATTTCCAGCGCGGCGTCCGAGGAACGCTGCGCGAGACCGCGCACTTCGGATGCGACGACGGCAAATCCGCGCCCCGCTTCGCCAGCCCGAGCCGCCTCGACGCCTGCGTTCAAGGCCAACAGGTTGGTCTGGAACGAAATATCGTCAATGACCGAAATGATCTGGGAAATCTTGCTGGAGCTTTGCTCGATCTCGGTCATCGCAGAGACCGCGTTCTGAACAATCTCTCCGCTGGCCTCAGCCTCGCTCCGGGCTTCGTTGGTGGTGCGCTCAACATCGCGCGCCCCTTCCGCTGCGGATTTCACGCTTGCGGTCATCTGGTCCAGCGCGGCAGCGGTTTGCTCCAGCGTTGCCGCCTGGCTTTCGGTGCGATGTGACAGATCCTGCGACGCCTGACTGATTTCCGATGCGCCGTTGCGGATCGAAGACGAGGTTTCGACCACCTGTCCAACCGTTTCGTTCAGGGTATCCAACGTGCGGTTGAAATCGGTGCGAAGCTGTTCGTAGCCCTCCGCCAGTTCCTCTTCGATACGAGCGGTCAGATCGCCTTCGGACAGGCGCGACAGACCGGTGCCAAGCGCAGACACCGCCTTGTCCTGAGCGGCCATGCGTTCGCGGCGCTCTTCCTCGGCCAGATGCTCCATCTCTTCCTTTTCGACGATGCCGTCGCGGAACACCGAAAGCGACCGCGCGATGCGATAGATCTCCGTGCTGGCGCGTTCGAAACCGGAGATCGGGCTGCGATCTCCCTCGGCCAGACGCTCGGTGCTGGAACTGATGCGGTTCAGCGGGCGCAGGATCAGGACCTGAACCAGGATCATGGCCGTCAGGAACACGCCCGCTGCCAATGCCAGCGCCACGAGAAGATTGCGCTTGGCATCCGCGACCTCGACGTAAATGTCATCCGCCATGGTGCCGATGGCCGCGCGGTTCTGGCTGGCCAGTTCGGCAGCGCGGTTGACGATATCCACCACCTTGGCTTCGGTTGTTTCCGTGGCAGCGATTGCCGCATTGCGGGCGTTGAGCGCCGTCACCTTCTGCGCAGCCAGACCGGTTTCGGGATTATTCAGCGTGCTGAGGCTTTTGAGCAATTCCCCGACGCGGGCATCCTGGAAGTCCTCGTAGACTGAAAGATTCATGCTTGCCCCTTCCATGTCGAAAGCGGCATCGGTGACCTGATCCTCGGTCGCGGCTGTCAACACATCCAGCGCGGAGACTTGGAAACTGCTGACCCAGGTACTGATTTCCATCAGCGTATTGAGGAAACCGACCTCGTTCTTCATCAGTTCTCGTAGCGTATCGCCATTGTCCTTGCTGGCTTTTTCGGCGGCGGCGGTGAGTTTGGCGACCTGCGCATCGATCGCCATGACGATGAAACGGTCGGTGTCGGCACGCGCCTTCATCGCAGCGCGACGCAGGGTTTCCGACGGAAACAGGCTCTGTGCAATGACGGATTGCAGGGTGAACGATGCATTGCGGATCAGGGACACATCCAGCAGCGCCGGTGCATTGGTTTCAATCAGGTCGGCGATTTCCAGGAGCCGGGCATCGGAACTGTCCGCCAGCTCCTGCAACTGCGCCAGGGTCTCGGCATCCTTGGTGCCCCCGAATGCCACGGCCGTGCCCGCCAGAAGGTTGAGTTCGGCCCGCGCTTCCAGCAGCAGCTGGAGATTGTGGAAGTCCACTTCCAGCAGTGATTTCAGAGAGGAATCGATCGCATTGTAGGTCTTCACCGCACCTTTGTTGAGTTCCACCGATGCAATCTGCGACAGGTCGGTCATCAGGTTGCGCAATTCGCTGCTGATGCGGTGCAGATCGTCGATCCGGACCTGAATCTGCTCATCGCTTTCAAGAACGGTCTGGCGGGCGCGTGCCAGATCCTCCAGGGCCACGGTCGCTGCATCCGCGGTCGCGGCAAATTGCGGCTGCATCTCCTCATCCAGGGTCGAGATCAGGGTCTGCAACTTCGCCGTGGAGGTTTCGATCCTGTCGCGGGCGGCCTCGACCGCCTCGGTATCTTCGGCCACCAGCAAGGAGATCATATTGTCCTTGGTTGCGCCCGCTGCCACGGAAATCTCGCTGGCGATCACCAGATCCGGCAGACGGTCCTGTGTCAGCGTCGTCATATCCACGCCAACCTCGTCCAAAACGACATGCATCATGTAACCGAACAGGCCAAAAGCCGCGCCCATCAGCAGAAAGATGACCACCATCTTTGAGCGAATACTACGCAACAGGCCAAAACGACGACGGGAAGGAGTTTCTGGAGCAGTGGGTTCGGACATTTCTTTCACTCTGAGCGAAGGGCAGATACGGACAGCGGCGCAAGATGAGCGTGGTGCCCCAGTGCAGCATGACGGAGGTCGGGATCTACGCGGCACCCGAACGCAACCCGACGCAGACGGCCACGCGCCCCGACGGGGACGCGGCGCCCGCGCCATGCGGGCTGCCTGCGATGGGAATGGCCGGATGCTGTCAAGAGCACACCTCCTGTTTCAATCCAGCAACAGCGTGCTCCCGGCGCCCTTAACATTCGATGAAACCCACCAGCCCCAGTGCCGCGGTTTTCAGCCGTTTGCGCTGAAATTGCGTTCCGGAGGGGCCGGAACAGCAGTATTTTCACATCGTATTTTGTTAAAATTGCACGCACCCAGCATGGCCCGCCCCGGGACGATGTCGCCCCAGACCATCTCGACGCCGCATTCCAATTTGGACCTGTGCGCCGGATCTGCTGAACTGCGCCGGCGCTGGTCGCCCGCCGACCGGCCATCAACACGCGCCCCCTCGCCCGAAAGGACCCCGACATGACCGATCTGCCCCTCTACTGGCAAAACCACATTGGCGGCCATTGGGTGGATGGCGGCGCCGGGCGTATCGACGTCATTGATCCGGCCACCGGCAAGAAAATCGCAGAGCAGGCCCTGGCGGATGCAGGGGACGTGGATCGGGCGGTCATGGCGGCGCGGGCCGTCCACCTCTCCGGCGCGCTCAGCGACATGCGACCACTGGAGCGCGGGCGGATGGTTCAGGCCATGGGCCGCTATCTGCAGGAGCATAAACACACGATCGCCCATACGCTGGTTCTGGAGCAGGGCAAGCCGCTCTGGGAAGCCGAGATCGAAGTCGAAGGTGCCGCGCTCTATTTCGAATATTACGGCAACCAGGCCAGCACCGTCGAAGGTCGGTCGATCCCGCTGGGGTCCGGCTATTACGACTTTACAGATTATGAACCGCTGGGGGTCTCGGCGCAGATCATCCCCTGGAACTACCCGGTGGAGATGACCGCCCGCTCGCTTGCGGCGGCGCTGGCCACAGGCAATGCCTGTGTGATCAAGAGCCCGGAGCTGACCCCTTTGACCAACGCCTGGTTCGCCAAGGCGGCAGAGGCCGTCGGCTTTCCGGCTGGCACGGTCAACGTCCTGTGCGGCTACGGGCATGAGGCCGGGGCCGCACTCGCCGCGCATCCGATGGTCAACCAAATCGTCTTTACCGGGTCGGTCCCCACCGGAATAGCCATCGCCCAGGCCGCCGCCCAGAATGTGGTGCCCTGCGTGCTGGAACTGGGCGGGAAGTCGGCGGCGATCGTCCATGACGATGCCGACCTCGAGGCCTTTGAAACGGACATCCGCTGGGGAATCTACTTCAACGCCGGCCAGGTCTGTTCTGCCATGAGCCGGGTCATCGTGCACGAAAGCCGCGCCGAAGAGCTGATTGCACGGGCGGAAACGGTTGCCTCCGGCCTGTCGGTGGGCCCCGGCGTGGACCGCCCCGAATTTGGCGCCAACATGGGGGCCATGGTGTCCGATGCGCAGCACGACCGTGCCGTTGCGATGGTCAGCCGCGCCGTGGATCAGGGTGCGCAACTGGTCACCGGCGGGCACGCGCTGAACCGCCCGGGCGCCTTCTTGCAACCCACGGTTCTGGCCGGTCTCTCCCCCGATATGGAAATCGCCCGCGAAGAGGTCTTTGGCCCCGTTCTCTCCGTCCTGACGTTCAAGGACGACGCCGAGGCGGTGGAGATTGCCAATTCGACCGACTACGGGCTGGTCGGCGGTGTTTTCACGCGGGATCTGGACCGCGCCACCCGCGCTGCCCGCCAGATCCGCGCAGGTCAGGTCTTTGTTAACGAATGGTATGCGGGCGGGGTCGAAACCCCGTTCGGAGGGGTTGGGAAATCCGGATATGGTCGTGAAAAGGGGCGTGAGGCTCTGTGGAACTACGTCCAGACCAAGAACATCGCGATCCGACTGCGTTAGGGGCCGCCTCGGTCCCGCTCGTGACCTTTCAGCCGGCAGTGAAATCAATCGGCAAAACGCATTGGGTCAAAGGGTCCGACGTCGGCGTTGGGCCAGTTGCCCGCAATCATATCCGCCACGAGGCGGCCCGTCTTTGGCCCGCCGGTCAGGCCGATGTGCTGATGCCCAAACGCCGTGTAAACGCCGCTGCCGCGCACCTCTCCGATCAGAGGCAAACTGTCGGAGGGAGAGGGGCGGAAGCCAAGCCATTCCTCCTCATGTGAATACCGGAGCGCAGGAAAGCTGCGCCGTGTGGTGCGGCGCAGGAACGACAGTGGCTTTTGGGATTTGACCGGGCTCAGCCCGCCAAACTCCACCACGCCGGCGCAACGCAACCCCTGGTCCATTGGCGTGGCGACAAATTTCCCTTCGGTCAGCATCATCGGATTGTTTGGCAACTGGCTCGGCTCACGGAACAGAAGGTGATAGCCGCGCTCGGCCTCCAACGGCACCCGCAGGCCCAGATTGCGTATCAATTCTGCCGACCAGACCCCCGCAGATAGCACAACCCGGTCGCAGGGCAGACGCCCCAGGTCGGTATCCACGGCCGAGACCCGTCCCCCGGCCATATCCAGCGCCTTGACCTCCGCTTGCAGGTATTTCGCCCCCATGGCCTCGGCCTGGGCCACGAGATCCCGCACATAATGCGCGGGGTTGAGGATGAACCCATGGTCCTTGTTCACGGCCAGCAGCTGCATCTCGTCCGACAGGATCGGCTCCATTTCCCGCACCGCGCCCCCTTCGACGATCTCCGGCAGGAACCCGGCCTCGCGGCGCAGCGACCACGCGTAGCTGTCGGCCTCAAAGGCCGCCCGGTCGCGGTATACAAAGCTGTAATCGCAGTCACGCACCCATTTTGCGGCGGGCGTGCCGTCGGTCAGGGCCTTGTGCTGATCGACGCTGTCGCCGGTGATGGACAGCAGGGCCGTCGCGATCCGGCGGGTATCGCGGTCATTGGCATGGCCGAGATACCGCGCAAGCCACGGCAGCAGCCGTGGCAGGTAGGGCCACCTCAGGAACAGCGGAAACTCCGGATCAAGCAGATAGCGCGGCCCCTTGGCCAGCAGCCCGGGCACCGTCACGGGGACCATGGCACATCGGGCCAGCAGGCAGGCGTTGCCATATGAGGCGCCGCTGCCCGGCGCGGCGCGGTCCACAAGCGTCACCTCCAGCCCCGCGCGCCGCAACCAGATGGCGCTGGCGGCTCCGACAATTCCCGCTCCGATCACCACAACTTTCTGACTGGACATGCCCATCCTCCACCGCGCCTGCTGCGTTGAAGACTGGCGCCTTGGCGGGCATTAATCAAACAGGAACTGCGGCCGGATCAGGATCCCTTGATGCCGATGGTGAACTGGCGCCGCGCACCGGCTGGCGGCGGTGGAAACGGGGCCGCGCGCCGGATCTGCCGCACCGCCAACTGATCAAGTGCGGGCGAGCCCGAACTCCGGGCGATGCGCACCGAGGTCACCTGCCCCCCGGCCCCGATCACAAATGCCACATGCGCCACGCCCCTGGCGGAGCTTCGCGGCTTGGGCAGGCGGGTGATCTGTCGCATCACCTCGCCCGGATAGTTGGAGGCTGCGGCATTCCCCTCGCCTGCGTCCCGCGCCGCGCGGGCACTGGCGGCCTGCGGCGCGGTTTGACCTTCCGCACCGCTTGACGATCCTGCCTGCGCGTTGCGGTTACTGTTGCCACGTGGCGCCGCGGGTGCGGGCTTTGCCACCGGCTGCCGCTTGGCCTGACGCACCGGGCGGGCCGCGGGCCGAAGGCTGCTGTCAGGGGCCAACTCGGAGGGCGATGCAATCGGAGCGACCCTGGCATTGGTCACCGGGGCCACCGCTTGTGCAACCGGTGCAACGGAGGCTTGCGGCGTCGCGGTGGCGGCCGGTGTTACCGCCGCATCCACAACCGGCACGGTCTCCGTGATCGGCGTCAGGCCGTCAGCCGCGCTTGCATCCGGCTGCACCGGCGGGATTGACGCCGAAACCGCCGGGGCTGCCGTTGCATCCGTCGGCTGCTCTGCCGGGTGCACCTCGGCAGCGTCGACCGGCGGCAGGGCCTCGGCAGGCTCTGTCGCCTCGGTGGTCGTCTCTGCCTCAACGGCGCTGGCACGCCCCTGCGCAAGATCCGCAAAACTGTTGCCCAGGGCCGCCGGGGCGGTGCTGCCACCGCCCGCGATTTCAACGCGCCCCTCGTCGGTCTCCACCAGCAAGGCAGCATGCGCGGCAAGAGCGACAACGACCGAAAGACCGGCGATGACAGGGGATCGCGGTATCATGACAGGTTGCGCTCCGACAGCAGGAGGATCCGCGCCGCACCAAGCTGGCGCAGCGTCTTGGCAACCGCGATCAACCGGGTGGCAGGCAGCGCGCGATCCGGCACCAGCCGCGCGGTGAACGCGGCATCTTCTTCGCGCACGATCCGCACATAGGCCTCTGGCGAGGTCAGTTCCGCGCCGCGAAAACGCAAGGTGCCATCGGCCCGGATCACCAATGCATCCGGGGGCGGGCTGGCGTCCAGATCCGCCGCCTTGACCAGGCGCACCGCCGGGTCCAGTGCCGGCGCCAGCGACCCTGCAACCATAAAAAAGACCAGCATCAGGAAGACCACGTTGATCAGCGCGATCGTGGGCTCTCGTTGGCTTTTGCTTTTGCGAGTGCGCGACAGCATCCCCTACCCCAATACAGCAACGGCGAGGCCGGGCTGACGACGCAGCACCGCAAGCACATCGACCAGACGTTGAGAACTGACCTCGGCGGTCAGGCTGACAAGCACCTGTGTCCCCTGCGCATCCGCCTCCGCCAGATCCGCCGTCAACAGCTGCAAACGGTCCGCAAGGCCCTCAAGCGCAACCGTCTCGCCATTGAGCAACAGATGGTTCGCCGCCAGCCGGAGAAACACCGGACGGGAAGTCGCGCTGTCTCCCGACCCTTGCCCGGCTGCCATCAGCTCCACCGCGCCAAAGCGGGAAAAGGTCGACGACAGCATGAAAAACAGCAACAGCAGAAAGATCACGTCGATCAGAGACGTCATCGACAGGCGCCTGGCCTGCCGTTTATTCAGGCGCAGCCCCATCAGGCTGCTGCCTCTTGCGGCGCAACCGCCGCCACCGCAGTGCCGTCGGGGGCGAAGGCCTGGCGCAGCGCCATATTTGCAAAGACCCGGTCGCGCTCGACCGCGCCGCTCAACCAGCCATGCACCGCAGCCACCGGCATGGCAACGGCAAGACCCGCCGCCGTGGTCAGCAGCGCCACCCAGATGCCGCCCGCAAGCACGGTCGGATCAACCGAAGTCCCCGCCGACTGCAACCCCTGAAACGCCTCGATCATGCCGAGCACGGTGCCGAACAAACCGATCAGCGGCGCTAGCTGCGCCACCAGATCAAGGAACCCCAGACCGGTTTCAAGACGCAGAAACAGCGCCTCGGCCTCAGCATCGCAGCGATCCGAAACGGCACCGGTCCCCGGCGCCTTTGCGCCGTGCAGCGCGCGCCGCACCGGGGCCACCAGATAGCTCCTGGACTCCGCCAGGATTGCCTCTGCCGCGCGCGCATCGCCGCGTTCGAAGGCCGCGAGCGCCAGTTTTACCCGGCGATGCCGCCCCACTCCGGCCCGGCGAAACTGCCACATCTTGTAGAGCACGGTTGCGGCGCTGACCACGGACAGAACCAGCAGCAAAACCACCACCGGGCCGCCGACCTCGACGATTTCAGCAACCGAGATCAGCACGCCGGACCAGATTTGAGTTAGATCCATCATCCCAGAAGCTCCACATCCGTGCGGCTGCTGAGGCTCAGCGCCTCTTCGCAAATCGTGCTCTCGCCCGCGCTTTGGCAGCGGCTTGCACCATTCAACAGCACCCGCCCGACATCCGCGCAGGCGGTCTCGGGCAGATCGAACTGCCGGACCCGGGGACGTCCCGCAGGCAGGTCTCGAAAATCAAACAGGGTGAGCATCATCACCCCACCGGACCGGTCGAAGAGAACGATCTCATAGACCGCCTCTTCGATGTCGGTGTTTCGGGCATTCGTCGCCAGAAACGACAGGCGACACGCACCGCCCTGATCCTGAAGCGCGTTGAGTTCGATCTGAACGCCCGAGTGTGGCGGGGTGTCCTCAGCCCGTGCAACGGTTGCCCCCCCGAGGAAAGAAAGGGCAGCCGCCACGAGGGCAAGGGTATGAACCTGGCTCCGGTATCTCATCGTGTCATCTCCTTCGAAATCAGAATGCTGCTGCCAACGAGAGTTTGATGTTGCGCCCGGCCGCCGCGCGGGTTGCCAGATGCGGCGTGTACTGCTTGTCGAGAATATTCTCGACGCCGATGCGCACCTGCGCTTCCTTCAGGAAACCGGTGTCGATGTCATAGGTGGCGCGCAGGTTGTGGACCGCATAGCCGGGGGTGCTGCGGATGTCCTTGGTCAGCACCGCCTCCCAGGACACATCGAGGGTGTCGTTGAACTTCTTGCCGACGGTGAGACCAAGGCTGTTTGCCGGCATCCGGGTGTAATCGGCAGTGGTTCCGCCCACATAGACCCATTCACCGCTGGACATGTTGGCGTTCATATCCACATAGGCGCCCGACTCGTGGCTGTAGGATGCCTCCACCTCGACGCCTTCGGTATTCACACGGTCGACGGTGGCGTATTCGGTCCCGGAGGTATAATCCCAAAGCCGCGTCTGCCAGAAGTTCACCTTTGCCTTGAGTTGATCATCGCTGCTGAACAGACCGACCTTGTCATAGGACGCCCCAAGCTCGTAGGTCACCGCCTTCTCACTCTGGGTCATGTAGGTCGGATAGGTTGCGTAATCGAAGTCATCGAGAATGGGCAGCCCTGCGGTATAGGCCACGGACCCGAAGACCGCGAAACCGCTTTCAAACGCATAGCGTGCGGAAATCCCGCCCATCAGCTCGCTGTTGTCAAAGCTCTCGCCCGCAGTGACATAGGTTCCATCGGCGCTTGCTTCGATGTTCTGCGTCTCGTAGCGCATCGCCGGTGTCAGGGTCAGACCATTGCCGAAATCGATCTCGTCGATGGCAAACAATGCAAACCGCTTGTCGGTGCCCCCCGGCGCGGATGAGGCGTCAAGACGGTCCTTGTGGATGATCTCGCCCCCCGCGCGCAGGTTGTGAGACACGCCGAATGCATCGAAATAAGAGCTATTCTTGACCGTCAGCTTGGTGGTTTCATAGCGGTGATCGGCATTCAACAGTGCCGCGGCGAAGGGCGAGCCGCTGACCATATCCTGCTCGATATACTGATCGGCATAGGACAGGGTCGCCGTCAAATCGATCAGGTCATTCCCAATTGGATTGAAGGCATATTGCAGGCTGGTTGTCGTGGTCTCTGTGTAGCGATCCACATTGCCAAACGTGGTCGTCCCCGCAAAGGCGTCGTAGGGCACGTCCTTCTCGTCCGAGGTCGTCTGCGAATGCGAAAAGGTCAGCGACTGGTCCGCATTGTTCCCGAAACTGTATTTCCCTTTCACCAGATAAGACGGCAATTCGTAGCCGGTATTGGCCACCTCGTTGCCATCGCCGTCGGTGTAGTTGCCCTGCTCGCGATAGGTGTAGTTCAGCAGGAACTCCAGATTCTCGGTCGGCTGCCAGCCGAGGATGGTGGAGCTGACCCGCGTATCTGCGTTGCCGTAATATTCTAAGGTCTGCCGCCCGGAGAGGCCGATTTCACCATCGGTCAGGTCGGCGGCGTCAATGGTTTCCAGGTTCACCACCCCACCGATGACGCCGGAACCATACTCATACGACCCCACCGTGCCGCGGATCACGGAAACTTCGCGGAACAGCGCCGGGTCGGTATAGAGCTGCGTCCCGATCCGATAGAGTTCCTCCGACCCCATCGTGGCACCATCAAGCTGGATCTGCACTTTCTGGTTGGAGCCATAGGTCCCGTCCGCACCATAGCCGCGGATATTGATGCCTGCCCCCGTCGGCGTTCCCGCATTGACCAGCGTGACGCCGGGCACGGAATCGATCAGTTCCGACACGCTGCCGGCCTGCCGGTCCTGGATTTCTTCGGCGTTGAGAACGGTTTTGGGTGTGGCGGTGTCGGTCTGAACGTCGCGCTTGTTGTTGCCGATGACCAGATAGCCGAGGAACCCCTCGCCCTCGGTCAGCTCCTGAGCGGTGCTGCCAGTTGCGGTCATGGCCAATGCCATGCCCGAGACGGAGCACAGAAGTGCCCGGCGCATTGTATGGATTTTCATGTCGTCCCCATAGATCTGATGCAGAGGAATACCGCATGCTCGCCTTGGGGCTGGCTTGGTGTCTTGCGTTCTGTTTTTCCGGCGAGGTTGGCGTCACCGGGTGTTCACACTTGCCGCGCCTAAAATAATTTATTAATTCTGTCAAGAAATATCGCGCTGTGTAAATATATGCGCAGCCGAAATGTCAGCCCAGCGCCCGAACGGCGGCGCGTGCCAGCAAGCAATCCCAACACTTCAATACGAGGACCCTTGATGGCCCACGCTCCCCCGTCTTCCGCAGACGACATCCGCGCCTTGCGCGCGGCGCACAACAGCCTGCGCGCACGCGATTTTTGCGACTCTCATGATATTGCCGAAGCTCAACTTCTGGCGGCTTTTGTCGGCCAGGGGGTGACAGCTGTCTCGGCCCATCCGGACGCGTTGATGCCGCAGATCGCGCATCTGGGTGAAGTGATGGCGCTCACCCGCAACGCCTCCTGCGTGCATGAGCGCATCGGCACCTATGGCAACTACAAAAGCGGGCCGCATGCGGCGATGATTCTGCAGCCCGAAATTGATCTGCGTCTGTTTCCCTCCCATTGGGTGAGCGCATTTGCGGTGGAAACGGAGACCGAAAGCGGCGTCAAACGCTCGATCCAGATCTTTGATGCAGCCGGGGACGCCGTTCACAAGATCCACCTGCGTGACACATCCAATCACGCCGCCTGGTCCGACGTGGTGGCGCAACTCGCAACCGGAGATCAGTCGGACACGCGCGACGTGAGCCCGCGCAAACCGGCCGAAGCGCCCAGGGTCAATCTCGATAAGATCGCGCTTTTGCGCAGCGAATGGGCGAAGATGACCGACACCCACCAGTTCCTGCGCCTGACTTCGAAACTGAAGATGAACCGACTCGGCGCCTACCGCCACGTCGGCGCGCCTTTCGTCGCGGCTCTGGACGTCGGCGCTGTTGATGCTGCGCTGCAAGCTCTGGCTGGCAGCGGCACGGAGGTGATGCTCTTTGTCGGCAACCGTGGCTGCATCCAGATCCACGGCGGCCCCATCGACAGGCTGAAGGCCATGGGACCGTGGCAGAATGTGATGGATCCGCGCTTCAACCTGCATCTGCGACTGGATCACATCGCCGAAGTCTATGCCGCAACCAAACCGACCCAGCGCGGCCCCGCGACCTCGGTCGAAGCATTTGATGCGGACGGTGGCCTCATCCTGCAGATCTTTGGCCGCAAAACCGAAGACCTGGACAGCCGCCCCGCCTGGGACACCCTCGTGGCCGCCCTCCCCCGCGCAAAAGAAAAGGAAACACTGTGATGCGTCTTCCCTTGCACACCATCGCCCTCAGCCTGGCCCTGTTTACGACGCCCCTGACCCTCCACGCCGCAGATCGCGTGCTGGCGATCGGCGGCTCGGTGACCGAGATCATCTATGCGCTCGGCGCAGAAGACAGGCTGATCGCGCGCGACACGACATCCGTCTATCCCGAGGCCGCAACCACCCTGCCCGATGTCGGGTACATGCGGGCGCTGGCACCGGAGGGCGTGCTGTCGGTCAATCCCGACCTGATCATCTCCGAAGCCGGGGCCGGCCCGGCCGAAACCCTGGAGGTGCTCAAAGAGGCGGAGGTCGAGCTTGTCGAGGTCCCGGACAGCTATACCCCCCAGGGGATCCTGGACAAGATCACGACAATCGGCGCGGCGACGGGAAAAACCGCCGAAGCCGAGGCCCTCGCCACAAAGCTGCGCGATGATCTTGATGCGGTTGCAGAGAAAGTGGCCTCCATCCCGGACGCCGACCGCAAGCGCGTACTCTTCGTGTTGTCGACGCGTGGCGGACGGATCATGGCCTCCGGCACCAATACCGCTGCGGATGGCATCATCGGCATGGCAGGCGGTGTCAATGCGCTGACCGGGTTCGAGGGGTACAAGCTGATGACCGACGAAGCGGTCTCGCGAGCCGCGCCCGACGTGATCCTGATGATGGATCGCGGCGGCGATCACGGCGCCCCGAATGCGGAACTGCTTGCGCTCCCGTCCATCAAGCCCACGCCGGCGGCTGCCTCCGGATCGGTTGTACGGATGAACGGTCTGTATCTGTTGGGCTTCGGCCCGCGCACTGCGGATGCCGCACTGGAGTTGGCAACCTCTCTCTACGGGCCGCTTTGACCCATGGTGACCTATGACAATACAGACACCCACAGCCCCCCACCGCGGGCGCGGGAATTCGACCGCCGCATCCTTGCCCGGCAACTGAGTGTGGTTCTCCTGGTGCTGCTGGGGCTGGCAACCGTCGTAAACCTCGCCTTCGGCGCGTCGGGCACGTCCCTCTGGGGCGCGGTTGGCAAACTCCTCACCGGCGCGGAATTGACGACAATGGAACGGGTCGTGCTGTGGGATATTCGAATGCCACGCGTCGTCCTGTGCATCCTGGTCGGGGCGGCGCTGGCTGTGTCCGGCGCGGTCATGCAGGGCTTGTTCCGGAACCCGCTTGCCGATCCCGGACTGGTCGGGGTCGGCGCCGGCGCAGGGCTTGGCGCGATTGTGTCGATCGTCCTGGGCAGCCTGCTGCCCCTGGGGGTGCAGAGCCTGTTCGGCCATTACGTGACCCCGATCGCGGCCTTTATCGGCGGCTGGGGAAGCACCTTGATCCTCTATCGCGTCTCCACGCGCGGCGGGCGCACCTCTGTGGCAACAATGCTGCTGGCGGGCATCGCGCTTGGTGCACTCTCGGGCGCGGTCTCGGGCATCCTGGTCTACATGGCCGACGATCAGCAACTGCGGGACCTGACCTTCTGGCAGATGGGGTCGCTGGCCGGGGCCACCTGGGAAAAATCACTGATTGCCGGGCCGGTTATCCTCTTGGCCATCATCGGCTCCACCTGGCTGGCGCATGGGTTGAACTGCCTTGCCCTCGGCGAGGCGGCAGCAGCCCACATGGGAATACCGGTCCAGCGCATGAAAAATGCGGCGATCTTCTCGGTGGCGGCCGCAACGGGCGTCGCCGTCGCCGCCACCGGCGGCATCGGGTTTGTGGGCATCGTGGTGCCACATGTGCTGCGCCTGGCCACCGGACCGGATCATGGCATGCTCCTGCCGAATGCGGCGTTGCTGGGGGCAACCTTGCTGCTGGGTGCGGATCTTGTCAGCAGAACCATCATTGCACCGGCAGAATTGCCGATCGGCATTGTCACCGCGGTGCTCGGGGCGCCCGTCTTCCTGTGGATACTGCTCAAACGACGGGGGCTTGTGGACCAATGACCCTGCGCGCAGATCACATCGACCTCACCATCGGCAAGAAACAGATCCTGAAGGATGTCTGTTTCAATGCCCGCCCCGGCACATTCTCGGCAATTGTCGGCCCGAACGGATCGGGCAAGTCCACGCTGCTCAAGGCGATGGTCGGCGAATTGCCCTATTCCGGCGACATCACCCTGAACGGGCGCCGGATAGAGGACTATCGTCCGTGGGAAATCGCCAGCATTCGCGGGGTTCTGCCCCAGGCGACCGTCCTTGCCTTTCCGTTCACCGTGCTGGAGGTGGTGCGGCTTGGCCTGTCCGCCGGCCCGGATGCAAACGCACAGGATGTGCCCTTTGACGCCCTGAGCCGGGTGGATCTAGATGGCTATGCCGGGCGTTTCTATCAGGAACTGTCCGGCGGCGAACAACAACGGGTGCAGCTGGCGCGGGTGCTCGCGCAGGTCTGGCGGCCCATGCGCGATGGGGCGCCCTGCTGGCTGTTTCTGGATGAACCGGTCTCCAGCCTGGATATCGCGCATCAGCTGACGGTGATGGAGCTGGCCCGCGGCTTCGCCTCTGCAGGCGGCGGCGTGGTCGCCGTCATGCATGATCTCAACCTGACGGCCATGTATGCCGATCACATCCATGTCATGTCGCAGGGGCGGTCCGCCGGCGCCGGGCCAGTCGCAGAGGTTCTTACCGATGCGCGTCTGTCAGAGGTCTACGGATGCCCGTTGCGCACCGGCATCGTGCCACCCGATGCGGGCGTCTTTGTTCTCCCGCAATCCGCGCGCGCCTGATCTGTGGCGCGCCCGGACGCCCTATCGGGCATCCTGCACACGGTCGCGGCCCGCCCCTCTCGCAGGCCTTCGGCGTTCTGTGCGGCATGGCGGGAGTTGCCCGCCGTGCCGCATTCGGTTCAGAAGCCCCCAGGATCGCATCCCGATGCGACGGCATGTCACCGCGCAGCTGCAGATGTCTATGGTTCAGGCAGATGCCACGTGGCTCAGGGCGCCAGGCTCGACAATCACGGCGGCCATGCTTTGCAACAGCTGCTTCTTGTTGATCGGTTTCGACAGGAAGCAATTCATACCGGCAGCCAGACAGGCTTCCTTGTCGCTGGCAAAGGCGTTGGCCGTGAGCGCGACGATCGGCGGTTGAGCCATCGCGAGGCCCCGAATGGCCCGTGTAGCGGTGATCCCGTCCATTTCCGGCATCGACATATCCATCAGAACCACGTCGGGCTGATGGAGCTGGCACAGCTCGACCGCCTGGCGTCCATTCTCCGCCTCGATCAGGTCGATCGACAGATCCGACAGATATTTGCGGATCAACAGGCGATTGGTGCGATTGTCTTCTGCCAGCAGCACCTTGCGCCCGCGCAACAGATCCAGATCCGGCATCAACGCCACCTCGGCCTGTTCCAGAGCGCCAGCCGGTGGGGCGCATTGAATGTGCAACGAAAAACAACTGCCCCGGCCCAGTCGCGACCGGACGGTAATATCGCCGCCCATCTGGTCGGCCAGATGTCGCGAAATCGTCAGCCCCAGTCCCGTACCGCCAAAGGCGCGCGTTGTCGCCGCGTCGGCCTGGGAAAATCTCTCGAAAATGTTCTTCAGCTGCAGATCAGACAGGCCGATGCCGGTGTCTTCGACATCGATCGTCAGCCGGTAGGGATCGCCCGGCGCGGCCATCACCCGCACATCCACCCGGCCCGAGGACGTGAACTTGACCGCGTTTCCGACCAGGTTCACCAGAACCTGCCGCAGCCGCCCGTCATCCGTGCGCACCGATTTCGGCAGGTCCGGCGCATAGTCGATGTTCAGGGTCAACCCCTTGTCCTGCGCGGCAGGACGCAGCACATCCACCGCATTCTCGATACAGGTTTCGAGATCGAAATCGACCTCCGCAAGCTTGAGCTTGCCCTCCTCAAGCCGGGATAAATCGAGGATATCATTGATGATTTTCAACAAGGCCCTGGACGAAGTTCGAATGATCTCGACGTATTGCTCTTCTTCTTCCGGCAGCTCCGAGTCCGACAGCAGGTCCGCCATGCCGATGATCCCATTCATCGGCGTGCGGATTTCGTGGCTCATGTTGGCGAGGAACTCCGACTTGGCCCGGTCGGCCTGCTCGGCGGCCAGTTTCGCATCCGCCAGCTCTGCCGCGTGGCGCTTGGACTGGGTGACATCGCGCTCGATGCCGATGACCATGCTGACGTTGCCCTGATCGTCCTGCACGGGGACCAGATGTGTCTCGACCCAGATGGTCTCGCCCGACTTGGTGTAGTTCAGGATCTCGGTCCGATATCGTTCGCCTTTTTGCAAATGCGCAGCAATGGCCCGGATTGTCTCCGGGTCGGTCTCGGGCCCATTCAGCAATTCGCCCGGCGTGCAGCCGATGGCCTCGTCAACGGTAAAGCCGGTCATCTTGCAGAAGGCGTCGTTCACCCAGATGATCCGCGCCTGCGGATCGGTCAGGACGATGCTGTCGGAGGCATTCTGGGCAACCGCCGAGAGCTGTTCGAGTTCCGCCTGCTTCAGTTCCAGTTCACGCTCACGCTTGCGCAGGATCTTGATCGCGCCGCGCCGCACCGCCGACAGGCGACAGGCCAGGAACGTCGGCACCAGGATCAGGATGCCGGCGATCACCAGGATCAGACGCAGGGTCCAGAGATTGTCGGGTGCCGTTGGCCAGCCTCCACGCGGCACGGCATCCAACCGCCATTCGCCGGTTGGCAGGACAATCGTCATGGAGACCGGATCCTGCGCGCGGGTATCTTTGTCGCCCAAGTCGCCAAAAAACACGGCGCCAGCCTCTCCGGTGCCGTCCCGCCCGCGCAGGGTGATGTCCAGATTTCCGTTGGGATCAGACACGCCCGTCGCGGCATAAAGCATGTTGGCGTCGATCACCGCAGACACCAGCCCCCAAAAGCGCCGGTCTGCGCCCTCTCCGGTGAAAATCGGGAACCGCACGATAAAGCCGGTGCCGCCCTGGACAAGGTCCACCGGCCCCGCCAGCACAACATCGCCGCTGTCCCGCACCTGCAACGCCACCGCACGCTGCGCCGCGTTGCGGTTATAGTCCAACCCGATCACCGCCCGGTTCGCTTCCAGCGGATGCACCATCGTCACCACGAGGTCCGGAGCGACCGCGATATTGAGGATTTCTGACTTGGTCCCGATCGTCTCCGCCGCCAGCGCACTGAAGCGTTCCTGCGTGATGTCAGGCTCCGAGGCGATCACCGCCACCAGCCCTTTGACCAGCTGGATGTCCGCGTTCAGATACCCTTCGAGCCGGGATCGGATCAGACCGGCCTCGCTTTGCACATCCGCACGAATGCGCTGTTCGTGGATGATACGGTTTTGGTTTTCGGCAAACACAAAGGAGAGGACCACGACCAAAAGCGCGATCCAGGTGGGCAGATAGGTTCGGTTGCCCAACGCCTGAACGAGGGGGTGAAGCCTCCGGAGCACCGTCAGCGTCTCCATCTCATTGGGGACTCCTCTTAGACTCGTACCCGATCTTGATGGCAGGAATTCCTTCTCGTGCCGTTAATCGAGCATCATTTGCTGCCTGCGACCTCAAAACAAGATCATATTTGTAACCGATTGGACGCAGTTGCATAACGGCCCACCGTCACAAGCGATGGCGCCCCGGTCCGCGAAAGAGCATCACCGGCTTTGGCCTGCGTATCGCCAACTGGCAGCGCGCCATGAAAAAAGCGCTCTTGATCGAGCGCTTTATCACTGGGCGAGGCCCCGGGTGCAGAGATCGGAAGGGAGGATCAACTGCCCTCAAGGATCATGATATTGGCGATCCCGGCCCCCTCGCGATGGGCCTTGGCCTCTTGATACTCTGGCGAATTATAACAGGCGAGCGCGGCCTCCATGGAGTCAAACTCGATCACCACGTTGCGCGGATGGCCTTCGCCCTCCAGATGTTCGACCGCACCGCCACGCGCCAAAACGCGGGCACCGTGTTTGGCAAAGGCCTCAGTCGCCCCCTTAGCATAAAGCGCATAAGGGTCTGGGTTGGTCACGGTGACATGGGCGATCCAATAGGCTTTGGGCATAGAACTCTCCTTGGTTATGTCCTCAGACGGGAGGCGCTCCGGGGACCCCCCCCGGAGCGACAGAGTTTACTTGTTCATCACCTTGGACAGCAGCAGATAGGCCGCGCCCGCCACAAAGAGCCCCACAAACCACGCGTAGGTGTAGATGGTCGCAAAGAACGCAGAGGTCCCATCGGTCAGGCCAACGCCCGCCAGAAAGCCCGGCAGGTTCGGCAGAATACCAATCACCAGCGCCAGAATACCGGCCCAGTTGGTGCCGTTCTGGCCCGAATAGATGCCGTTGGCCTTAAAAAGGTCAGCCACTTCAAGCCGGGTTTTGCGCAGAAGGTAGTAATCCGCCAGCATCACACCCGCGATCGGCCCCAGAAGGGCCGAATAGGCAATCAGCCAGCCGACGATATGGTTCACTAGAATCCATGGGAACATGGCGATCCCGATGGCTGCGGTGATATAGCCGCCGCGCTTGAGGTTGATCTTGCTCGGCGCGAGGTTGGCAAACCCATGCGCGGGTGCCACCACATTGGCCGCAAGGTTTGTCGTCAGCGTCGCCACGATCAGCGCAAACAGCGCAATGATCACCGCAGAGCCGCCCATGCGCTCCGACAGCTGCACCGGATCCCAGATCGCCTCGCCAAAAATCACCACAGTGGCCGAGGTCACAGCCGACGCGATAAAAGCAAACAACGCCATCGGGATCGGCAGACCCACCATCTGACCCACCAACTGATCTTTTTGGCTGCGGGCATGGCGGGTGAAATCCGGAATATTGAGCGCAAGCGTGGCCCAATAGCCGATCATGCCCGTCAGGCTTGGCCAGAACACGGCCCAGAACTGCCCCTCTTTGGGCTGACCCGGATCAAAGGCGCTGGGGGTAGAGAGCATCTCGCCAAAACCGCCCGCCGCAGAATAGGCCCATGCCAGCAATGCAAGGCCCATCGCCAGCAGGAACGGGGCCGCGTAGGTCTCCAGCCAGCGGATCGACTCCGTGCCGTTCTTGATAAAGTAGAGATGCAGGCCCCAGAAGGCGAGGAAGCAGACAAATTCACCAAGGCTGATCCCAAGGAACGGCAACGCCTCCCCTGCAAGCGCCCCACCGGTGAGCTTGTTGACGATCACAAAAATCGCAGACCCGCCAACCCATGTCTGGATACCAAACCAGCCACAGGCCACGATGCCACGGGCGACCGCCGGGATCTTGGCCCCAGCCGGGCCGAAGGACGAACGCAAGAGCACCGGAAACGGGATGCCGTATTTGGTGCCTGCGTGGCCCACCAGAACCATCGGGATCAGGACGATCGCATTGGCGGCGAGAATGGTCATCACCGCCTGATCCCAGCTCATGCCTGCGCCGATCAGATAGGACGCCAGCAGATAGGTCGGGATACAGACCACCATCCCCACCCAAAGTGCAGAAATGGACAACCAGTTCCATGTGCGCTCTGCTGCGGTGGTCGGCAGTTGGTCTTCGTTGTAGAGTTCCGGATCCAGCCCCGCGAGATCCAGTTGACCCGGTTCGCTGTCCCGAGACGTGGTATACCCACTTGTTATATCGGTCATTTCTTAATTTCCTCCCTTTTATTCGGATTTGTGGCCCTTTCCTCCAAAGGGCGCAAACGAAAATTCCCCGGCCAGTGACCGGGGAAAATCTCAGACGCAGGCCGGCATGTTTTCCGGATCACGCACCACCTTGCGGGGCGCGGTCACTTCTTTCCATTTCGACAGCGCTTTATTGACCTCTGGATAGGGCGCGCGCGTGACGAATTTGCCATGCCCTGCCGTGGCGCAGACGGTGCCATTGTCCACCGCGATCTCGCCCCGGCTGAGGGTGTAGCGCGGCAGGCCTTTGACCTCGCGCCCCTCAAAGACGTTGTATTCCACAACAGATTGCTGCGTTTCAGCCGAGATCACCTTGGTCTTTTCAGGGTCCCAGACCACCAGATCCGCATCCGCGCCTTCCAGCACCGCGCCTTTCTGCGGGTAGATGTTGAGGATCTTGGCAATATTGGTCGATGTCGCCGCCACAAACTCATTCGGGGTCAGACGGCCCGTGTTCACACCCTCGGTCCACAGCACCGGCATCCGGTCCTCTAGTCCCCCGGTGCCATTGGGGATCTTGGTGAAATCCTCGATGCCGTAGCGTTTCTGCTCAATGCTGAAGGCGCAGTGATCCGTGGCCACCACCTGCAAGGACCCGGCCTGCAATCCCGCCCAGAGGCTTTGCTGATTGGCCTTGTCGCGGAACGGCGGCGACATCACGCGCTGTGCGGCGTGGTCCCAGCTTGGGTTGCCGTACTCGCTTTCATCCAACACCAGATGCTGAATAAGCGGCTCGCCATAGACCCGCATTCCCTTTTGACGCGCCCGACGGATCGCCTCGTGCGCCTGCTCACAAGAGGTATGCACCACATAGAGCGGCACCCCCGCCATATCGGCGATCATGATGGCGCGGTTGGTGGCCTCGCCCTCCACCTCGGGCGGGCGCGACATACCGTGGCCTTCGGGGCCGGTGATGCCATCTGCCAGCAGTTTCTGCTGCATGGTCGCGACAACATCACCGTTTTCTGCGTGCACCATGGGCAAGGCCCCAATGGCCGCGCAGCGGCGGAAACTGTCGAACAACTCGTCATCCTCCACCATCAACGCGCCCTTATAGGCCATGAAGTGTTTGAAGGAGTTGATGCCATGGTCGACCACCATCTGCATCTCGTCAAAGATCTGCTCACTCCACCATGTCACCGCCATGTGGAAGGAATAATCCGCACAGGCGCGTTTGGATTTCGCGTGCCAGGCCTCCAACGCCTCCAGCATCGATTGACCGGGGCTGGGCAGGCAGAAATCGACCACCATGGTGGTGCCACCTGCAAGTCCCGCGCGGGTGCCGGATTCAAAATCATCCGCCGAATGGGTGCCCATAAAGGGCATCTCCAGATGCACATGCGGATCAATTCCGCCCGGCATCACATAACACCCCTCAGCATCCAGCACTTTGCCGCCGCTCAGGTTCTGGCCAATCTCGACGATCTTGCCGCCTTCAATGGCCACATCCGCGTCATAGCTGCGGTCGGCGGTCACGATGGTGCCGCCCTTGATGACAGTTCTCGCGCTCATTGTCTTACTCCACGATTTCTGCGGTCTCGAGGACGGCATGCAGCAGCACATCGGTACCAGCGGTGGCCCATTCGCGGCTAATGTCTTCGTCCTCATTATGGCTGAGGCCATCAACACAGGGGCACATCACCATCGCGGTCGGCGCGACTTTGTTGATCCAGCATGCGTCATGCCCCGCACCAGAGATGATGTTGCGGTGGGAATAGCCGAGCTTCTCTGCCGCCTTGCGCACGGCGCTTACACAGCCCTCGTCAAAGGTGACCGGATCAAAATGGCCGACCTGTTCGATCTCCAGTTGCAGGTCCAGATCTTCGGCGATCTTTGCCGCCCCTGCGCGCAGGCGCGCTTCCATATCGGCTTGAGTCTCGAAACTGGGCGAACGGAAATCGATGGTGAATACAACTTTGCCCGGCACGATATTGCGGCTGTTCGGATAGTAGTCGCACTGCCCCACGGCCCCCACGGCGTCGGGCTGATGGCTCATGGCAATCTCATGCACCAGATCGGTGATTTTCGCCGCACCAAGCCCGGCGTTGCGCCGCATCGGCATCGGGGTGGAGCCGGTATGCGCCTCCTGCCCGGTCAGCGTCACCTGCAACCAGTTCAGCCCTTGGCCATGGGTCACAACGCCGATGTCTTTACCTTCTGCCTCAAGGATCGGTCCCTGTTCGATATGCAGCTCAAACATCGCGTGCATCTTGCGGGTGCCGACCGGCTCATCCCCGACATAGCCAATCCGCGCCAGTTCCTCGCCGAATGTCTTGCCTTCTGCATCCTCGCGCGCATAGGCCCAGTCCTGCGAATGCACCCCGGCGAACACACCCGAGGACAGCATCGCCGGTGCAAACCGCGTGCCTTCCTCATTGGTCCAGTTCACCACCACAATCGGGCGACGCGGCGTGATGCCCTGATCGCGGATCGACCGAACCACCTCCAGCCCCGCGAGAACGCCCAGCACACCGTCATATTTGCCGCCGGTGGGCTGCGTATCCAGATGGCTGCCCATCATCACCGGGTCGAGATCCGGCTCCGCCCCTTCAAGGCGGGCAAACATATTGCCCATGCTGTCAACGCCAACCGTCATGCCAGCCTCTTCGCACCAGCGTTTGAACAGATCGCGCCCGTCCTTGTCGGCATCCGTCAGCGTCTGGCGATTGTTGCCGCCGCGCAGACCGGGGCCAACTTGCGCCATTTCCATCAGGCTGTCCCAGAGCCGACTGCCGTCCACTCTCGTATTGCTCTGAAGATCCTTCATAGTCTTCTCCCTTCGTTTGAGGTCCGCAAGCCTCCTCGACCCGCTCCCTCATCTTTCAATCGAATTCCCCGCACCCCCGCCGCTCAGTCGATGAGGTTGAGGAGCGTCCTGAGGGACTGTTTTGCGTCGCCGTAGAACATGCGGGTGTTTTCTTTGAAGAACAGCGGGTTCTCGATGCCAGAATACCCCGTGCCCTGACCGCGTTTGGAGACAAACACCTGTTTCGCCTTCCAGCACTCCAGAACCGGCATGCCGGCGATGGGCGAGTTGGGGTCTTCCT
>NZ_JAKRFD010000006.1 GCF_022348185.1 Epibacterium sp. Ofav1-8 | reverse complement strand
GGCGCTCGGCGTCCTTGGTGGCATCGAGCACCCATGTGAGGGTCAGCGCCGAGAAGTCGCGCACCTGGCTCAGGTCCAGCCCGCCAAAACAGGGATAGCCCTGCGCGGTCAGCTCTTCGGGATCCACATCCCCGTGACAGGCCACCCAGGCCTCGCGCCGGATCGCCGCCGTCACCGATTGCGTCCACTGGCAAAAATGCAGCCGCGCAATACCGTTGCGCTTGCCCGGCATCATCTTCGCCTGGTTCACCACTTTGGTGAGATATTCCTCATCGATGGTGACCCCCAAGAGCGGGTTCACCTTCACCCAGCAGCTGGGATCATTCTCCCAGTCGTCGCCCTCATCCAGCGAACAGATGAAGGCGAAGGTGCTGTCATCGTCTACTGCGCCGGTGACGACATTGACGCCATGCTGGTGCTCTTCCCAGCAGATCGACTTTTTATCGGTGCCGGAGTTGGTCGCCATGCACAGGAGCGGCTGTTTGCGGAACTTAAAGCCCCGCTCCAGCATATCGATCACATCCCGGTTGGGATGCTCATGCACCTCATCGGTGAGCGCGCAATGTGGACGCGGGCCGGACTGGGCTTTCTCGGCCGAGAGCGGTTTGAACTTGCGCTTGTCGCCCCCGCGCCCCCGGTAGGTCATTTGCCAGACGGGGTTTTCCCCCTGCTGCTGCACTTTCCGCTTCAGCACCGGCGACTGATCCACCATCGCCACCGCATCCTGGAACAGGATCCCGGCCTGGTCCTTCTTTGCCGCCGCCGCATAGATCTCGGCCCGGGGCTCGCCATCGGCCACCATCATATAAAGCCCAATGCCGCCCAGCATCGGCGATTTGCCGTTGCCCTTGCCTTCCTCATCGTAAAACCGCGTGAACCGCCGGAGCCATGCGCCGTGCTGGGCGCTGTACTGTTTCCAGCCAAAGAGCGAGCCGATCCGGAACGCCTGGCTTGGGTGCAGCTCAAAGGGCCGGCCCTCGAACTGCCCGCCATTGAGCCGCAGCACCTGCGGAAAGAACCGGATCGCACGCAGCGCCGCCGCCAGATCCCATTTGAGCCCGCGTTTGGGCCCCTCCACCAGATCGCGCAGATGCCGATCCGCCGCCGCCCGCACATAGGGCCCGGCCACAACCTCGCCGGCCTGCACCGCTTGCGCCCAGGCTGTCACCGGATCCTCGCTGGCCGAGACCCGGTCATTGGATACGCTCACGTCAGATAGCTCTCGGGCCCATCGGGGTCGGCAAAATTGAACCCCATCTGCCCTGCCCCCGACAGACCCCGCTCCGCCGCCGGCGTCATGCCAAAGTCATTGGCCAGGCCGCGGATCTGGCGGAAGGTCTCATTGAGCTGTGCCACCTCGGGCCGCGCCTTGATCTGCATCCCGTTGCGCGTCTCGCTCTCATAGGTCTCGCCGGTCTCCTCGAGCTCGAGCTCCAGACGTTCAAACCGCAGCACCGCTTTGCAGAGCTGTTTGAACATCATCACATTGCTGGGCTTCAACCGATCCACGGTCGGGTGACACAGCGGCAGCGCCAGCCGGTCAAAGGTCCAGCGCAGCTCACCGGTCAGCCCCTCGGGCCGGATCTCCTCCAGGCGCAGCCGCGCCCGCTCTTCCAGATTGTGAAGCGGCGCGCCCTCTTCCGCGAGAGCCACAACTTTTTCCTCTGCCGGTCTGCGCCCTCGCATATCCCGATCAACTCCTTGTTCATGTGGCTTTTTCTATTCAATTTCCACTTTGCGCAGAAAAAGGCTCCCCCTCCGGTTGCCACCGCATCCGGAATTCCTTCGAACCCTCCCCCCGGGGTAGATCGGCAGCCGCCTCGCTATGTCAGCGGTTGGCGGGGTGCTGTGGATCCACCGGCCAGCCATCCGCGCCGCGCTCTTCCGAGTACCCGCGCGCTTCCAGCCGTTGTTTGTTCTGATCATGATCATCCGGGCACAGCGTCTGCAGATTGCCCGGATCCAGAAACAGCGCCGGATCACCCCGATGCGGAATCACATGATCCACCACCAGGCGGCAGCGCTTTGGGTTCCCCTGTCGAGATCCGGACGCCGTCAGCGTGCCATCATTGACGATCCCCCGCCGCTGACACGCCCGGCACAGCGGCTCCCGCGCCAGATGCTGAGGCCGCAAGCGACGCCGCCATGCCGACAGGTTGTACAAATGGTGATACTCGCTCCGCGCTGTCATCGCATACCCCCGGAACGCAAAAACGCCCGACGGTTTCCCGTGGGCGCAGTTGGTGATGATGCATATTTACTGGCATGCCGGTGACGGAACCGTCAAGGGGGGATGTGGGGGGACGGAAATGCGCAGATAGTGACCTTCGCAAAGTTGGCGTTCGGCAGCCACCATGTAGATTGGGTCGGCCCGAACCGGCCGTTGAACGTCTTTGCCAGTTGCAGCAGTGCGGCCCGTCAAAGCTGCCGTTGCAACAAATCGCAGCATCTTCGTGCTTCTGTCGGATTGTTCGCAATGGAGTTAAACAATCGATCAGCGCACCACAGAACCGCTATCGCTTAATGGCAATAACGGCGTCTGAGGTCCTGGTTGTTTGTTGCGGAGTGGCACGCCGAAAGGCTACACGCAGACGCGCTCCTTCCGATTTTTTTCCCACAAAACGCTACAAGACGAACAGGAGATCATTATCCCCTTTGGCCCCGAGGGATGAAGAACTGGTCAACATCTTCTACGATCATGTTGCGCTTAAAATATTGGCCATCAACAAACCCTGTTGTGTTATCGTCACAATGCCACACTGGAGCGGGCGCTACATAGACCGAGTGTCCATCTTCGACCATGCCCATCTTTTCCGCCACTTCCTCTGCGATACTGAACTCTTCGCAGATAATTTTTACGGCTATCCTCCGTAGATTTACACCTTTCCTACCGTCACGCCATGGGCGAGCCCAGATTGGCATAAAGACAATGCTGCGAAGGCCGCATCCGACTGAAATACAGGTGTCCGTCCTGGTAGACAGTTTCTCCTTTGGGCGATCGACTGAAACGGCAGCGTCTTGGGCAACCCAAATCTCATCCCTCTCCTTCAGAAATGCTCGCAGTTCATCACGATCAAAATAGGTGCCTCCTACCTCACAAAACTTCAGTTCGCCGATATCCCCTCCAAGAGAGGCAATTTGCTCTGCGATGTTTTGCTGATCCTCGGTATCTGAGACTATTGGTTTCAACAAACGAGCTTGCTCGGTCGCCCATCGTTGTATTGCTTCCGGCGATGCCAACGGTGTCGCGAAATCTCTAGCCGCTCTGAGTGGCTTGCCTAGCAGCATCCCGCGGAAGCTTCCTGCGCAGATCTTTGCACCTTGCGCTACGACCGCACCGCATACGCGGTTGTCCTCGGAGACAAACCTCCCAGCAAGCCTGTCTGGATAGAGAACGGCCCTTCCTACGGTCTCCCCGGTTTCTTCGGTAATCAAGGAAACAGCAGTTTCAAATTGAGCGCCTGTTTCTCCTGGATATGTACGGCCTTCGATCCGTTGAAGAAAGGACGAGGCTGGCTCGCTGTCCCAGTTTCGACCATCGATCCAGGTGAGCTGATCGCCATTTCTTACTTTTACCGGCACGCTCGACGCAGGAAAGTGCTTTGCGATGGTCTCTGCCAACTCTCCAACTTCGCCGTCGGTGTACGCCCAAAACCGGTTCCGGTTCTTGGAGCGCCAGTAGCCTTCTTCGAGCTTGGAGATGTCGAGGTGAATGAACAACTCTGTGCCACCAGAGGTCATCCTGTCCATGTATTCTGCTCCACAGAGAAGGGGCCTAGTGTTCAGACCTTCAGGGAAAGACAGGACGGTTGTTTGATCAGGGCTTGCATCAAACCGGCGGGATTTGATTTCGACCTTGCTCCCAAGCATGAAGACTGAAAAGAAACCAATTCCATATCGGCCTGACACATGGGACTTAAGTGGAAAGCTATCGTTGTATTCCCCAATCGCTGTGTCTGCGAGCCAGCCACTCGTTCCAAACGACAATAGGTTTCCGACAATGGAACTTTCGGACATGCCCACGCCATTGTCGCGTATTTTGAGGATGGTCGAATCGCCGGAGCGCACCACGTCAACTTCGACCAAAGGTTCAGGCGCATCAGGATCAACGATTTGTCGAAGACGGACAGCGTCCATGGCATTTTGAATAGCCTCTCTCAAGGCCGCCATGTTGTCATGGCCATATAATTGGTCGCCCCCCAAGTTTTCGACCAATCTCGGGATGTCCGAAATCGAAAATGCCGTATCCACAGGGTGCCAACCATCTGTCTGAATACAGGTCTTGAGGTTTTCAGGGTCTTCGATGTTCGCAACACGACGAGCCGCAAACCTGGTTCCATCTTGCCGGCACCGTGCGAGCAAATCGTCTGTCTTTCGAAGTTCGCCATCAATCATCTTGAGGGTGTCGTGCAACATCCACCATTCGTTTGCTTCTTCCTTAGGGAATGGCCGGAGTGCAGCAAAAAAGAGTGTGTCACTTCGGTTTTGGGCCTGGGTCAGCTTACTTTGAAAAGTCCAATGCTGTGCGGAATAGTTCGACAAGCGGTTTTGCCGAAGTGCTCGAAGGAAGCTTGGCGCTCGACGCTCATCAATCTGAGAAGCGTCCGCAGTCCGAAGCACACAAGCAAGTTTCAAGAGATCAATTGACCAGATACTTGGGAAGGGAGCCGGTGCGGGAATAACCTTGTTCTGCAGCTGGCTTTCCAGCTTCGAATGGTCCCACCAATGAGAAGCGGCCACTTCCCCAATGAAATCACCAAATTTTTCTCTGGAATCTGCGTCATCTATTAGGAAACGAGGGCCAACGTCGCCATTCCAAGATATTTTGGGTAGCTTCTCTGCTCGAAATGCATGCTGTTCGCGCAGAAACACTTCAATTATCGCCGCTTCATCTGGGCATCCATTGTGGGAGGCCTTCATCCTGCCATAGATGCGCTTCCATTCCCGTGATGCCTTTATCTCTTCCAATCCATTCGGATATGCGGCCATCGTCATTGCAGCATCGTGGAAGAGGAAGCTACAGCCCAAGACAAATCCTTCTACAGGGTTGATGTGAAAATCTTGCCCGACAATTTGGCTGCCTATTTCCCACAGAGCATCAAGGTGTTCGATGTCGTGAACGGTGTATCCAGGAAGATCTACGGCGATCTCTGATACAAGGGTTCCGGCATTTTCCCTAGCCTTATCGAACACGCTAATCAGAGTATCGACGGAAGGTTGGTGGTCTTTGGCCTGCTCACTCTCAAACGCAGCCTTCCAAATGAATGTCTCTTTGAAATTTCCCACGGCAATCCCTTTGCGGCCGGTAATCCTGTCAACTATTTAGATAGCTTGCCACAGCGTAAGAGCGAGTACCAGAGCAGCAGTGATAGGCTATTCCGGGGGGGGAGATTCAACGTCCGCTGCTGTGTCGACACTTGGTGGTTTCGCCATTGCCGCGAACTCCCGCTCCCCGCCCCTCCTGTTCGAGCGCCACCTCATGCAGCATCTAGCGTGGATGTCAGAGAAGCGCAGTTAGCGACATTTGCAAAGTCTCAGGATCTGCCACTTGGGCAACGGTCCCATGCTGCACGAGCATGGAGGGAGCAGACCTTCGCTGCAGACGCAGCCACCAACTACTGTCGAACGGAAGGCAAGCGGACAAAGCCGAACTTGAGCTAGGCACTTTCAATGTCAGCTTGTTGTATTCTGAAAACTCTCATTGAAGGCCCTCAATGACTTGCCAAAACTCGGCCCAAGCCGCTCTTTGGTCAGGTGTCATGCCGTCCTCATCGTCATTGGCTAACTGCTCTGGAGTAGCCCACGTGACGCTGATAGGTCGCGCAGCATTGCACAATTTCTCTGCTTGTTCCTTCGCTATCTTACCGCCGAGGACTTCGATCAAACTTTCTTCGCCCTCAGATATTTGTAGCATAGCGTCTATGTGAGTCCGTAGACCAGCACGCTTAGCATCCTCCGGAAATGCTGCTATGAGCTTCTCAAAGGCAGCCAAATCCTGATCGCGTGATCCGCCGCAGGCCCATTTGATGGCGATTGGCTGCAAGACGAAATCGAATCCAAAAAAGATATTCGGGGCCAGATTGGTCTGAGCTGATGCAGCCGAAACCATCAAACCAGAGAAGAGCATTACCTGCTTTGTGGTTCTGAACATTCTACACTCGATCAAGAAAGCGCCATTAAGGTCAAGTTGCTGCAGTTGAACCTCATTCGCAACCCCCGCGGGAAAATTGAGTTCCCCAGACCGGACGTTTGTCGAAAGCGCGGCATTGGTGGATATGGGCTCACTGCCGACTTGCGGCAGCGCGGCAGCGGGTTGGTGGGCTACCGCACCTGGTCTCCGCCGCCAGATGACGTCAGCCAGCCCAACTACGACATTTATGCGAGGCGCAGCGAAATCTCTTCTGCATGTGTGAAGGGTTCCCAAAAGATGCCATTCAGAAAGCGGCGGCTGCTCTTTCGTATGCTGCGGTCAGCACCAGGGGCGGTGAAGCGCAGATAGCGCCCTTCACAAAGTCAGCCACTCAGCAGGTTTTGTTGGCGCCCTTGGGGGCTATGATCATCTAGAAGTCCTCCTTTGTAGCAATGCCCCGGATGAGCTGTCGGTGGAAGTTTCGGTCGTTCACAATGCTCGTCTTCCACTGTACTCTCGCCCAAACTTTAGGATGAGGATGTTAGGATGTGGGGTTGGATTAAAATCAACTGGGAACGAAGCTTTTTGTTTTTGATCGCACTCGTGTTTCTGGCATTCAGCATCCGGTTTTTGATCATGAATGACGTAGCTGGAGCCACTGCAACCTTTGTCATGGCCTTTCTTTGTTTGGTTTATGGTAACGTCTCTCGCTTCAAGCGGTTCAAGGGATTGGGATTTGAAGCCGAGCTCTGGGAAGACAAACAGAAAGAAGCCGCTGATCTCATTGATCGCTTGAAAAACATTGTGCAAGTTTACACTCGTGAAATTGTGATGATGAAAGTAATGACCGGGAGGTTTGGGGGAGGCTCAGAATGGCCTGATCGCTGGGCCCTGTATGAAGAACTTGTCGGCCAGCACGACACGCTTGGTCAGAAGATTGACTTTCTTCCGCTAAAGGAAAAGGTCTATAGGGTGATGGTGTTTGATGCTGTATCTTTCCTGTCTGAAAGGATTCAGAGAACTCTCACGCCTGCGTATTCGAAAGCGCAAGACGCCATCACTGCAGAATTTGGCAACCCTGCAACGGATCAGGAGGGCCATAAAAAGCGCCGCGAGGAGCTTAAAGCGCTACATTTTGAAATGCGTGATCTATTCAAGGTTTCTGAAACGGAAAATGTTGCACACTATGTTCTAAGCAATGTAGAAAAAACTGCGAAGGGGCTGCGGGAAAATTTTGAAGTTGAAGTCGAATTGCCCGCCGACGCAATGAAAAATCTAAGGAAAATCGATGCGTTGTTTAGGGTTGGAGACTTCCACGCTGAACCAGAGCTAATGCAATGGGCAGATCGAGAAGGCTAAGCTCGCCACCGCCGATATGCTTCGTTCAGACAAATTTCCACCTCTTTCCCATCATAGGTGCGCTTGTATCGAGTGGCCGCTTTTCCTACTGCTCGTGCAACCTGGGGCCGCCGCTCCACAGGTCAAAATCACGACTTTGCAAAGCTCGCGTTCTGCGCTTTGCTGGCATCTGAGCTGAGCGCGGCATCGCCCTGGTCATCGGAGCCTTTCGAAGGTCGGCTCTCAGGAGATCGTTCGCGCTTGCAGCAAAGATATCGCTGCACCTTGCATGAGTGTCGTATTTGGGCTGATTTCAGCCCTCACCAAACCATCCGCTCCAACACCTCAGCCAAAGCCTGCCGCAACGCTCCTGAGGTCTGCCCCCGCACACTCCACCCATTTGCCCGCAATACCGCGCTGATCGGCTTGTCCTCCAGACACACCATATCCACCAGCCGCCGATCCGTGATGTTCACGCGTGAGCCACGCTTGGACGGGCGGATCTTGCGCACGGCCATGGCAGTGCCAGTGCCGATGCGCCTTTGGATCCACTCGATCTCTTCGCGATCCCGCAGCACTGCATCGATGAAGCTGCCACTGCCACCACCACCGCCACTGCGGATGGCTTCGACAGACGAACACCGGACACCGGCAGAGGCGTGGCGTTCGACCAGATCCCGATAATACCGCCCTGCGGCCACCTGCGCGCGGGTAAATGGCGCGGGCTTGCCGTTGCTGGCCGCTTTGGCCGTCATCACGTCGAACACATCCGCCCGCTGCATGGCTGACCGGCCACGGTAGCCCGAGGGGCAGGCTTTCCAGTCGTTTTCACCTTCAGGAAACAGGCTCATCGGTTGGAACACGCGGATCGCTCCCCGGGCCGGCGCCTCGGGGATGGCATCGCCGCAGACCTCCGGCACATAGCCCTGCTCTTTCACCGCCTGGATTCGGTCCTCCTCCGCCTGCAATCGCCGTTGGCGCGCCGCCATAAACTTTGCCACCGGGGTCAGATCCGCCACGCCATCGGGGGCCACGATCACAACATGCTCACTCATGCTGCTGCACCCCGCTGCGCCTGGTCTGCGATCTCGCGACATTTCTGCAGTGCTTCAGACCTGCGGGCGCGAAAGCTCTCATCCTCGGTCGACAGGTGATCCCCGCGCCCTGCCCGCATTTCGATGTCCGCGATCCGCCGCACCGCCTCATCCGCCTCATTGCGGATCTGGGTGATGGTGTAGCGACCCGGCCATTCCCGCGCGCCCCTCAGATAGCGCAGCAGCTCGGGCGCCCAGCCGCCGGCCATCGCCTCCTGCCCCAGCGGATGGCCGAATACCTTGAGCATCAGCGGCGATGGCCCGCTCTCCGGCGGTTGGATCTCGCGCGCCTTGTTCAGGATCTTGAGCCCAATCGGGAACCGATCCTTGTCCTTGCCACCGGGGTGCGCCTCAACCCAATCCCGCAGCACTGCGATGCTGGCGGGCGACATATACGCCAGCTTCTGGCGCAGCTCGCCCAGCATCACCGCAAACTGCGCCTTGGTCAGCGTCGAGGGCCGCGCCAGCCCCAGCGCCTCCAGCGGTGTGATCAACACCTCCTGCACCCGCGCCTCACCGGCGGCCTGTTCCTTTGCATCCATTTCTGCACCTCATTTCTCAGCAAATCCGAGTTATCCACAGCCGCCGACTTCAATGTGTCCGGCAACTGTCCTTCTGTTTTGTTATGTCTCTGTCTCTATCCCTGTCGTGCAGGACAGTCTGAGACTGTCCGAGACTGTCTTGAACTGTCCGCCGGACAGTCTTGGACAGTGTCAGGACAATGTTCGGTGAGTTCCGGAGCGCGCTTGGCCGAGGTCAAACATATGTGTCGACCAGGACTGCATCGCGCGTTCGATCCAGGTGGCGTTGCGGTATTCGCAGCCCTCCTGGACAAGCCATTCATCCATCCAGCGGATGGCGGCGTCATTCTTCGCGAGCTCGGCGTGATAGCCCGCCACGGTCGAGCGCAAGCGCTGCAAGCGCTTGGCCGCATTGGCCGCCTCGTGCTTGGCGCGATTGTCCTCTTTCCGCGACAGCGCCTCGGTCAGCGTGCGCAGCACCATCGGGTGCATCAGACGCACCTCGCCGCCCTCGCAGATACAGGGTGTCCATTTGTGCAGTGGGCCATAGTCCAGCTTGCACAGCGCACGAAAATGCCCGGGATCCACCAGCAGCAGCTTGGCCAGCGTCTCCAGATCCTGCGGCACCGTGCCGACCGGCGTCTGATCGTATGAGATATTGATCAGATCAAAGTAGAGCGCCCGACATTCCGGCGTGCCCTTGAGGCGCATATCCGAGTTGAGCCAGCGCCGCCGTTCCCAGGCCATGAAGTAATGGCTGTCGAGCCGATCCTCAGACCCCAGCGGATACTCCGGCAGATCATCGGTCGGGACCGGCTGCAAACCTGCTGCATTCAACATCAGGCCGCCTCCCCAAACAGAGCGGACAGCTCACCATCCAGCGCCTCGATCATCCGCGGGCCGCACTCTGCCGCGGGTCTCTGCGCCATTTTGCGATAGGCCCCGGCCCAGCCGCGATGGCGGCAGATCTGGGTGCAGGTGCGCATCGAAGCGCCGGTAAACTCCGCCATATCCCGCAGGGTGCATTCGCCGGCACTGTCCTGGATCAGCCACCAGATCTGATAGGCGATCCGCTCGATCCGGGGTGAGGAATTCTGCGCCATCATGCGGCCCTCGCCAATTGATCCTGAAAGAACGCCGCCGCGCCGGGATCGGTCAGGATCATCAGCAAGGCGGTATGGCTGGCGGGTGCTGTCATCGCGCCCCACCAGTTGAGCGCGGTCTGAAACGAGACATCGCAAAACAGCGCCACCTCGCGCGGGCTGTGAAACCGCGCGTGGAAATAGGCCGACCAAAGGTCAGGCGCGCTGACCTTCAGCGCATGAGGGTCCAACTGATTTGACCAAGACGCTTGGTCAGCTGACGTGCCAGGCTGGTCGCATGGCACATCATTGTTCACGATCAGGGTTAGACGCGGGCGGCTCATGCGGCTGCGTCCTTCTGCGAGGAAGGTCGCACCATCGCGAACCATGCGGTTTCGCATTTCACGCCCCGAGCCTCGCACAAGATCTTGATGCTCAGATACCAGGACGCCGGAAAGGCCCCCCGCGCTATCGCATTGCTCACGGCTGTAGGCCCAACGCTGACAGTATCTGCGATCTCTTTTCTGCCGATCATGTCGGCTATCTGGGAAACGTTCATCATAAGCGCAATATCCACGTTTTGTGGATTCACTCAAGTCCACATTTTGTGGTTTGCCCAAAATTCACAAAATGTGATCCAAAGAGCCTATGAACATAGCCAACAAATCCTACCCTGAGATCGCTGATCGCCTAGTCGCCATTCGCAAAGCGTTCGCTCCCGACGCGAACCAGAAGGAATGGGCTGCCAAGCACGGCTTCAACGCGACTCAAGTGAACAACTGGGAGAAAGGTCTCCGGCGAATCCCCGTAGAAAGCGCCGAGAGACTCTGTGAAACCTACGGTGTAACGTTGGATTTCATATACCGGGGCAGAAGGGATGGCCTCTCCGAGACTGCCTCAAAAGCCCTCTGATCGCTCCGGCCGATGTGCTTCACCACGTGATCCAGAGGCACGTCCAACTCGTCTGCAATCTCGATCATCCTGTCTAACCTCTTATCCACTACCTTCATACGCTCTTTTGCCTGTTGCGTGTTCCGTTTTTGTTCCATGAATAGAACTTCGTCCTAACACAGGTCAATCGATCTTCTGAGGTGTCGGGAACCCTCGCTTTGCAGAGCATTGAATCACTTGATGAAACCCGAAAATCCACAAATTGTGTTTTTAGTATTGCAATATCCACTTTTTGTGAATTATCGTTCGATCATCAACCGATGGAGGATTGAATGCAAGACAGACTGGAAACCGTGCTGCGGGACGCGCAGCAGATCGCAGGCTCACCCGAGGAACACCTCGACAGCCCGCACCTGTTCACAACAGCCTGGGCAACACTGAAGGCCGCACGCGGCCAGGGCTTTGACCCAGCACGCTTGCGCGCTGCGCATCTGATCGAGCGCCCGGCGCCGACGCCGGAACCGACCGAGCAGGTTCTCGACCGCGTCGGCCAGAAGGTCCGCCGTGTTATGGCAGATCGCCAGATCACCCCGCACGGCCCCCATGCGGCGTAAGGCAAGGCGCACCCGCAATGACAAACCCTATCTCTCACGCTTCCGCATCCATGGCGGACGCATCCCGAGGGCCCCGCCCCTCTGAGACCAATGAACACACGCGGCGCGTTCGAGGATTGCGCGCCGCCGACTGTCCCGAGGTTTCGCACCGCTCCTGCGGTGCGGATCTGGCGCGGGCGGATCAATCCTCCAAGTTGCCCACCGCCCGCGCATCATCTACCGAGATCAACACCCTCGCGCTCTATGCCGCGACGGAGATACTCAAGGCGACGCCGATGCATCAAAGGTCCGAACAGCTCTCAGACCTCGGCGGGCGCATCACTGCGCCCATGACAGATGCATGGACCCACGATGAGGCGCTCTGGCTGGTCGAGCTGATGGGCATTCAATGCACCGGCACGTCCCGCCAAAGCGCCCTGAGCAACTGGATCAAGACCGCCTCTGCGCGCGTGCCCCGCCGGGCCAGCGATGGCCGCCCGGATTGTCCCTACAACGGGCAATTGCCTGCGCCAGCACCGCGCTGACCACCACTCACACACACGCGCCGCACCCCAAAACGATGGATGTAGCAATGCCGCCTCTTCCGAAGCCGCTGCCCTGTACAGTGGCCGCCACTACACAGACACCGCCTCAGCCGAAGCGCAGAAACCAGCCATTTGGCCTAAAGGCCATGTGGCTTCATTTCGCGCAAGACGCGGAGCTGCGCCGACTAGCAAAGCTCCACGTGCGGATCGAACTAAAGAAAGCGAATCTGTCTGACCTCATCAGTGAGCGCCAAACAATCATGAACCGTTGCATTCGGAGAATGCGCAGATCTGAAGGGAAAAACTGATGGCCAGAAAACAGCAGTTCACCGCCGCACAAATTCAGCGCTTCATCAACGCAGCACGCACCAACGACCCCAGAGCAGTTGTGGAGATCGTGACCGATGCAGGAACTGTGCGTTTCCTGCCGGAAAATGAGCAAGCTGCGATCCCGGCCTCCCCCTTCGACGAATGGAAGACAAAACAACATGCGAGTTAAGCTAAAGGGCATCAACAAGGTTACGTCCAGATTGGCCAGCGGCGCGAAGGTCACTTACTACTACGCGTGGAAGGGCGGACCGCGCCTTCCCGGGAAGCCGGGCGATCCCGAGTTCATGGCAGCATACAACGACGCTGTTCAGCAGAAGGTGACGCACAACAAAGATAACCTTCAAGCCATACTCAATCAGTATCAAGACACACCAAAGTGGGCAGGCCTCGCGGAACGAACACGCCGTGACTACGTGGGACATATTCGGAGGATTGAGGAACGGTTTGGGGACTTTCCCATAAAGGCCCTCACCGACCGCAGAGCTCGAGCGGAGTTTTTGTCTTGGCGCGATGAGATGGCGCTCAAATCGCGACGTCAGGCCGACTATGTCTTCGCCACCTTTGCCTCGATTCTCGCTTGGGCGTATGATCGCGGCTTGACCGATGCCAACCCGTGCGAAAGGCCGGGGAAACTGTATCGCGCGAAACGCTCCGAAAGCATATGGACGCACGCCGATGAGGCGGCCTTCCTCAAAATAGCGCCGCAGAGGCTCTGCCTTGCGTATCTGATGGCCGTGTGGACCGGACAGAGGCAAGGTGACCTTCTACGGCTCACCTGGAGCGCCTACGATGGCACACACATTCGCCTGCGACAGAGCAAGACCCAGCGCCGGGTGGTTATTCCCATCGCAACGCCCCTGCGGGCGGCACTGGATGCCTTGGAAAAGAGCGAGACTGCCGAAACCATTCTGACGACCATTCACGGCACGTCTTGGACCAGCCAAGGCTTTAGCGCCTCATGGCGCAAAGCTGTCGCTAAAGCAAAGATCGTCGGGCTTACGTTCCACGACTTGCGCGGCACGGCTGTGACACGCCTCGCCATCGCTGGCTGCTCTGAAGCTGAGATTGCGACCATCACCGGGCACAGCATGAAGGACGTCGGCGCCATCCTGGACGAACACTATCTAAGCCGGGATTCGGAGCTTGCTGAATCGGCTATCAAAAAGCTGGAAATGTTCGGAAACAGCGGCAAAGTTCCCAAATGAACTCCCAAACGCAGGTGCTGCGCTCTCGGTCACTCGGCCTATGTCGTTGATTTTACTGGCAGGGGCAGCAGGGTTCGAACCCGCGACCTACGGTTTTGGAGACCGTCGCTCTACCAACTGAGCTATACCCCTGTAGTGCGGCAGTTCCTATGCCAGACGGACAGCCTGTGCAAGAGGGAAGTTGGCGTTCCGTGCAGGGAATTTGCCCTCAGCGCATGACGCAGCTCAGTGCAGCACCGGCGACCGGGCACAACACGTGGCAGGCTTCCTGACACCATAAAAAAGGGCCTCCCGTTGGGAGGCCCTCTCTATTCTCAGATTTTCGCGAGACTTACGCGAGGATCTTCGACACAGTCCGTATGGCGCGTCAATGCGATCCTGGCTTACGCCAGGATCTTGGACACAACGCCAGCGCCGACGGTGCGGCCGCCTTCGCGGATGGCGAAACGCAGACCGTCTTCCATCGCGATCGGCGCTATCAGTTCAACTTCGAACTTCAGGTTGTCGCCCGGCATCACCATCTCGGTGCCTTCCGGCAGGGTCACGGTGCCGGTCACGTCGGTGGTGCGGAAGTAGAACTGCGGACGGTAGTTCGCAAAGAACGGGGTGTGACGGCCACCTTCTTCTTTGGTCAGAATGTAGGCTTCTGCCTCGAATTTGGTGTGCGGGGTCACGGAGCCCGGCTTACACAGAACCTGACCACGCTCAACGCCGTCACGGTCGACACCGCGCAGCAGGGCGCCGATGTTGTCGCCGGCTTCACCGCGGTCCAGCAGCTTGCGGAACATTTCCACACCGGTGCAGGTGGTTTTCTTGGTGTCGTGGATGCCGACGATTTCGATTTCGTCGCCAACGTTGATCACGCCACGCTCCACACGGCCGGTCACAACGGTACCGCGGCCGGAGATCGAGAACACGTCTTCGATCGGCATCAGGAACGGCTGGTCGACAGCGCGCTCGGGGGTCGGGATGTAGTCATCCACGGCCGCCATCAGTTCCTTGATCTTCTCTTCGCCGATTTCCGGGTTGTTGCCTTCCATCGCCGCCAGCGCGGAGCCCGCGATGATCGGGATATCGTCGCCCGGGAAGTCGTAGGAGGACAGCAGTTCGCGGATTTCCATCTCGACGAGCTCCAGCAGCTCTTCGTCGTCGACCTGGTCCACCTTGTTCATGAACACGACCAACGCAGGAACGCCAACCTGACGCGCCAGCAGGATGTGCTCGCGGGTCTGGGGCATCGGGCCGTCGGCTGCGTTCACAACCAGGATGGCGCCGTCCATCTGCGCCGCACCGGTGATCATGTTTTTCACATAGTCAGCGTGGCCGGGGCAGTCGACGTGCGCGTAGTGGCGGGTCTCGGTTTCATATTCCACGTGGGCGGTGGAGATGGTGATACCGCGAGCTTTTTCCTCCGGTGCGCCGTCGATCTGGTCGTAGGCGCGGAAGTCGCCGAAGTATTTGGTGATTGCTGCGGTCAGCGTGGTTTTACCGTGGTCAACGTGGCCAACGGTGCCGATGTTGACGTGCGGTTTATTACGCTCAAACTTTTCCTTTGCCATTCCTTAGGCGCCCCTTTGAAAATTGGGGGGTCCGACCGGACCCGGTTTCCTCTGCGCGCGCGGCTTATTTGGTTTACGCGCAAAAATCAAGCGGTTCGTTCTTGACAAACGCGCTACTCGCTGGCCGGGGTCGCATCCGCCTGCGGCGGTGCCTCTGCGGCCTCCGGGGCATCGGGCGCGAACCAGCCGTTTTCCTGGTGCTGCTCCGCCATCCAGACCTCGATTTCCCTGACCGCGTTGCGCGCCAATCCCAGCATCTGTTCTTCGCGGGTGCGGGCATGTCCCGAGCCCACCAGGAAGCTCTCTCCCGAGGTGGTCTCGAACACGGTGAAGGTCTTCGGCTCGGCGTTCAGCTTCTGGTTCGCGGCGTCATCCCAGACGGTGACCTTCACGGCGAGCACCGATTTCGGGCTCAGCACCAGCGGCACGCCACCGGGCGCGACGAAATAGCCCTCCACGCTCAGGCCGAAGTGATAGAGCTGGTCGCCTTCGTACTGCGAAAAGCGCGCCGCCATCTCATTGGTCAGCAGATCGACCCATTCATCCGGCTCCACCTTGCGGGATCCGGGCACCATCTGCACCTTGGGGGCAACCACGATATTGTGGCCAAGCTTGAAACTGCCAAGATCACGCAACGCGTCATCGGGGCTGGGCGGGGTACAGGCGGCCAGCAGGGCGGTGACGGCCAGAAGCGCAAAGGTGCGGATCATCAACATTCTCTATCTCGCGGTCGGATCAGGGTCGCCAAGTGATAGACCGGGACTTCCCTGCCGGTAAACCCGCACAACGGCGAACCCCCGCGCGGTTGCGCGGGGGCCACATGTTTTCCGGCAAGTTGTTGCCGCTATTTGAACTTGTAGGACTTCGGGAACCCATAGGGCGGCCGCTTGCCAACCCCGGCCCGCTTGCCCAGCCATTGGCTGAGGTCGGTCTCGTGACGGGTCTTGCCGCCGCCCATCTCCCACTGAAGCCCTTCGTCCCAGTTGAACGTGGTGACATCGGCCAGCCCGCCGTCCAGTTCCAGCGCCCCCTGACGCCCGCGTGCCATATTGTATTTCTGCAGCCGCACGCCCTTGCCGCGGGTGAGCTCCGGCATTTCCTCGATCGAGAACACCAGGAATTTGCCATTCTCCGAAACCACCGCAACGTGATCGCCCGAGACCGGGATACAGATCTTGGCGCGCTCGTCGTCCTTGACGTTCAACACCTGTTTGCCGCCTCGGGTCTGCGCCACGATTTCCTTTTCGGCGCAGACAAACCCGTTGCCCGCATCCGACGCCACCAGCAGGCGGCCTTCGGGATTGTGGATGAAGAGATCGACGATTTCGACCTCGTTGGGCAGATCCACCATCAGGCGCAGAGGCTCCCCCATGCCGCGACCGCCGGGCAGATTGGCCGCTGACAGGGTGTAGAACCGCCCGTTGGAGCCGAACACCAGGAGCCGGTCGGTGGTTTCCGCGTGAAAGATGAAACGCGGGCCGTCGCCGTCCTTGAACTTCAGTTCGCGACCTAGGTCGATATGGCCCGTCATCGCGCGAATCCAGCCCATCTGCGAGCACACCACGGTGATCGGCTCGCGGTCGATCATCGCCTCAAGCGGCACATCCTCGACCTCGCCCGCCTCGGCAAACTGGGTGCGCCGCGCGCCTCCCGAATAGTCCTTGCCGAACTGTTTCTTGGTCTCGCGCAGCTGTTCGGTGATCTTCTTCCACTGCAGATCTTCGCTGTCCAGAAGCTCCGCAAGGCTCTTGCGTTCTTCACGCAGAGCATCGCGCTCGCGGGTGAGTTCGATCTCTTCAAGCTTGCGCAAGGAGCGCAGGCGCATGTTGAGGATCGCCTCGGCCTGCACCTCGGAGAGTTCGCCGTCGCCGGCAGCAGGCGTGACATATTCCGCCTCGGTAAAGGCGCGGGGATGTTCGCGATCCCAGTTTTCACGCATCAATGCCGCTTTGGGATCATCGTCATAACGGATGATGTCGATCACCCGGTCGAGGTTCAAAAACGCGATGATGAAACCGTCGAGCACCTCAAGCCGGTGGTCGATCTTCGCCATCCGGTGGCGCGAGCGACGCTGAAGCACATCACGGCGGTGATCGAGGAAGGCGCGCAGCACCTCTTTCATCGAGCAGACCTTGGGCGTGACCCCGTCGATCAACACGTTCATGTTGAGCGAGAACCGCACCTCCAGATCGGAGTTGCGATACATCAGCCCCATCAGGACCTCAGGGTCGACGTTCTTGGATTTCGGTTCCAGAATGATGCGGATGTCTTCGGCGCTCTCGTCGCGTACATCGGCGAGGATCGGCACCTTCTTGGTCTGGATGACCTCGGCAATCTTCTCGATCAGCTTGGACTTCTGCACCTGATAGGGGATCTCGGTGATGACGATCTGCCATTGCCCCCGCCCCAGATCTTCGATCTCGTGGGTGGCGCGCAGACGGAAAGAGCCGCGCCCGGTGCGATAGGCCTGGGCGATGTTTTCCTTGGGCTCCACGATGGTGCCCCCGGTCGGGAAATCCGGACCCGGCACATATTGCAGCAGCGTGTCGTCGCCCGCGTTGGGCGCCTTGATCAGATGGATACAGGCGTCGATCAGCTCGGCGATGTTATGCGGTGGAATATTGGTCGCCATCCCGACGGCAATGCCGCTGGCGCCGTTCGCAAGGATATTCGGAAAGGTCGCCGGCAGAACCGAGGGTTCCTGGAGGCGGCCGTCGTAGTTGTCGCGAAAATCGACCGAGTCTTCGTTCAGCCCCTCCAGCATCGCCTCAGCGATGAAGGTCATGCGCGCCTCGGTGTAGCGCGAGGCCGCCGGATTGTCGCCGTCGATATTGCCAAAGTTGCCCTGACCGTCGACCAGCGGGTAGCGGACCGCAAAATCCTGCGCCAGCCGCGCCATCGCGTCATAGATCGCCGCATCGCCATGGGGGTGGAAATCGCCCATCGTGTCGCCGGAGATCTTGGCGGACTTCAGAAAGCCGCCACTGGAGCTGAGCCGCAGGCGGTTCATCGCATAGAGGATGCGCCGATGCACCGGCTTCAGCCCGTCGCGCGCATCGGGCAGCGCCCGGTGCATGATCGTGCTCAGCGCATAGGTCAGGTAACGTTCGCCGATCGCACGGCGCAACGGTTCCAGAATCTCGCCTTCTTGAGGCATTTCGGGGGGAGTCGGATCATCTACCAGGTCGGTCATGTTCTCGTGATACTGCTCCCCTCGTCGAGCGGCAAGCGGCCTTGGCAGGTTATCAACAGATGAAAGCCTCGACCGGCGCGCTCAACACGCGTTGCGTCGCCTTTGGCCTCTGCGCGCGGCCTAAGGGGAGGAAACCGCCGCGGCTCCCCTCATTTTATGCTAAGATTGTGATGTATTGATCGCGTCACGGGCGATTCTCCCAACTGCCATTGGGACCCCGGCCGCCGTCCCCGACGTTGTCCAAGCGCGAGGGGAAGCCGTCGACACCGGGACCGCACGAGGTTTGAAGCGATCATTTGTAGGGGGTACGCGCCATGTCGCGGTTTTTGATTGTGTCCTTTGCCGGGTTGGCATTGGCGTTCTACGAATTGAGCGGTGGTGCCGATTTTGAGCCACCCGCACCGCCCGACAGCCTCATCCAGCGGCAGGAAACCCTCGCCGATTCAAAGCGAAACCGGAATCGCATTGTCAGCAGCCCGGCTGAAATCCGCCTCGGTGCGCCGGTGCTGACACCTTATCAGGGACCGCCACCTGCGGCGATCAAGACTGCATCCGGCAACCGCGACACCCCCGCGCCCGGCACCCCGCGCGGCACGGGGCTGAACACAACCCAGCACAGCACGCCCGAACCGCAGCGGATCTCGCTCAGCCTGCCGGCCACCGGGTTGCAGATCGGCGCGCTCGAAGGCGGATTGGCGTCGATCACCGCAGCCACCCCGCAGCCCGTCGCCACCGTTGCCGCCCCGGAGCCGGTCGGAGACTTACGCCGCGTGCGGGCATCGCGGGCCAATGTGCGGCTTGGGCCCGGAACCCGCTTTCCGGTGCTGGTGCAGCTCCTGGCTGGCGATCAGGTGCGGGTGCTGAACGACGATCCCTCGGGCTGGGCATTGCTCGAAACCCCCAAAACCGGTCAGGTGGGCTGGATTGCCGCTTCCCTGCTGAGCGCGAAAGGGTCATAACTCGGCCCCGGACCCTACTTCCGGAGCCCGACATGACCAAGACACTGCTGATCACAGGCTGTTCGACCGGCATTGGCTATGCCGCCGCCCGCGATATGCGGGCACGCGGCTGGCGCGTCTTTGCTTCCTGCCGGCAGGCCAGCGACTGTGACCGGTTGCGCGGCGAAGGCTTTGACAGTCCCCGCATCGACTACACCGACCCCGACAGCATCCGCAGCGGCCTGGCCGAAGTGCTGGACGCAACCGGCGGCACCCTGGACGCGCTGTTCAACAATGGCGCTCACGGCCTGCCCGGTGCCGTCGAAGATCTGCCCACAGACGGTCTGCGCGAAATCTTCGAGACCAACTTCTTTGGCTGGCATGAGCTGACCCGGCAGATGATTCCGGTGATGCGGGCACAGGGGCATGGCCGGATCGTTCAGAATTCTTCCGTGCTGGGGCTGGTCAGCTACCCCTGGCGCGGCGCCTATGCGGCCACCAAATTCGCGCTCGAAGGGCTGACGGACACCTTGCGGCTGGAATTGGCCGACACCGGCATTCACGTCGTGCTGATCGAACCCGGCCCGGTGACATCGCACATCCGACAGAACTCGATCCCGCATTTCGAGAAACACATCGACTGGAAGGCCTCCCCCATCCGCGCCCGCTACGAGGCGACGCTCCTGAAGCGGCTGTATCATTCCAGCGGTCCCGATACCTTTGAACTGCCACCTGCGGCGGTATCGCAAAAACTGGCCCGCGCGCTGGAGGCCCGCCGCCCGCGTCCGCGCTATTACGTGACCACTCCCACCTACATTGCCGGCACCCTGCGACGGTTTCTCTCGACACGGGCGATTGACCGCATTCTCCTGCGCTTTAGATAGTCGCATCACCTGTCGAGCGGCCCGGCCCCGACGCCGCGCGCCACCGGACAACAAAGGATCAGATCAACAATGGGCACACCACTTTACATCCTGGGCATACTGGCAATGGCGGCCGTGGTCATTGTCCTGGCGATCGGGATTGGCGGCTTTGGAATCGGAGGCGACTTCAACCGCAAGAATGCCAACAAGATGATGCGTCTGCGCATCTTCTTTCAATTCCTGGCAGTGGTTCTGCTGCTGGGCTTCGTCGCTCTCAGCGCAGGAGGGAACTGACCCATGGTGGTCCTGAACAAGATCTACACCCGCACCGGGGACAAGGGCGATACCGCGCTCGGCAACGGTGATCGCGTCGCCAAACACTCTGCCCGCGTCACCGCCTACGGCACCTCGGACGAGTTGAACGCCCAGCTGGGCGTGGCCCGCCTGGTTGCCGAGGGCGAGATGGACGCGGCGCTGGCGCGGATCCAGAATGACCTCTTTGACCTTGGCGCCGACCTGTGCCGCCCGGACATGCATCTGGACGCCGAAGCCGAGTACCCCCCTCTGCGCATGGCGCAAGCCCAGGTGGACCGGCTGGAGGCCGAAATCGACGTGATGAACAAGGCGCTGGCCCCTCTGCGCAGCTTTGTTTTGCCGGGCGGCAGCGCCCTTTCGGCGCATCTCCATGTCTGCCGCACCGTAGCGCGCCGCGCGGAACGGTTGGCAACCGAACTCGCCACCGACGAGGACGTCAATCCCTCGGTCCTGATCTACCTCAACCGCCTGTCGGACTGGTTTTTCGTGGCCTCTCGCGTCGCCAATGACAACGGTGCACAGGACGTGCTCTGGGTCCCCGGCGCCAACCGCTGAGCCGCGTGGCGTCCACCGCAACTCTGATTCGCGCATGTTTACGCAAACATCCCCCGCGTCACCCGGCGCGGGGGTCTTTCTTTGTGCCTCACCACGGGTTTCGTCCGCCAAATTTCCGCAACGAAATTAAACGTTCTTTTGGCGAACGCGACGTCCGCGGGCCAAAACGTGACGATTTTACCCTGTTGCCACGCCCGTCTAGCCGGTATCAACACCCCGAGAGCACTCATGGGGCCGCGCAAGCGAACCCCGATTGTTAAGGAGAAACGCCCAATGAAGGTACTCGTACCTGTCAAACGCGTGATCGACTACAACGTGAAAGTCCGCGTCAAAGCGGACGGCAGCGGTGTCGACCTCGCCAACGTCAAGATGTCGATGAACCCCTTCGACGAAATCGCCGTGGAAGAGGCGATCCGCCTCAAGGAAGCGGGCAAGGCCGATGAGGTCGTCGCCGTCTCCATTGGCGTCAAGCAGGCGCAGGAAACCCTGCGCACCGCGCTGGCCATGGGTGCTGACCGTGCGATCCTCGTGGTCGCCGCAGATGACGTTCACCAGGACATCGAGCCGCTCGCGGTCGCCAAGATCCTCGCCAAAGTTGTCGAGGAAGAGCAGCCGGGCCTCGTGCTCGCCGGCAAGCAGGCGATCGACAACGACATGAACGCCACCGGCCAGATGCTCTCCGCACTGCTGGGCTGGTCGCAGGCGACGTTTGCCTCCGCCGTGGACATCGAGGGCGACGACGCCAAGGTGACCCGCGAAGTGGATGGCGGTCTGCAGACCATCTCCGTCAAGATGCCGACGATCGTCACCGTGGACCTGCGCCTCAATGAGCCGCGCTATGCCTCGCTGCCGAACATCATGAAGGCAAAGAAAAAGCCGCTCGACGAGAAAACCGCCGCCGATTACGGCGTCGACGTCACCCCGCGCCTGACCGTGGTGGAGACCAAGGAACCCGAAGCCCGCTCCGCTGGCATCATGGTGGGCTCCGTCGACGAGCTGGTTGAGAAACTCAAAGAAGCGGGAGCTGTGTAATGGCTGTTCTTCTCCTTGCCGAAGTCACCAGTGGCGAACTGTCCCTTGACGCAACCGCCAAGGCCGTTTCCGCCGCAAAATCCCTGGGCGATGTCACCGTCCTGGCGGCAGGCGCCACAGCGGCTGCTGCCGGTGAAGCCGCGGCCAAGATCGACGGCGTCGCCAAGGTTCTGGTTGCCGAAGACGAAAGCCTCGGCCACCGCCTGGCGGAACCGACCGCCGCGCTGATCGCCGGTCTGGCCTCCGACTACAGCCACATCGTTGCGCCTGCGACCACCGACGCCAAGAACATCCTGCCCCGCGTGGCAGCCCTGCTTGACGTGATGGTGATCTCCGACGTGACCGCCGTGGTGGACGCCGACACCTTCGAGCGCCCGATCTATGCGGGCAACGCGATCCAGGTTGTGAAATCCTCCGACGCGAAGAAGGTCATCTCCTTCCGGACCTCGACATTCGACGCAGCCGGCGAAGGTGGTTCCGCCTCCGTGGACACCATCTCCGCAGCAGAAAACCCCGGTCTGTCGTCCTGGGTCGAGGACAAGGTCGCAGAGAGCGATCGCCCCGAACTCACCTCCGCAGGCGTGGTTGTCTCCGGTGGTCGCGGCGTCGGCTCCGAGGAAGACTTCAAGATCATCGAAGCTCTGGCCGACAAGCTGGGCGCGGCGGTTGGTGCCTCCCGTGCGGCGGTCGATTCGGGCTTTGCGCCGAACGACTGGCAGGTGGGTCAGACCGGCAAGGTCGTCGCCCCCGAGCTCTATATCGCGGTTGGCATCTCCGGCGCGATCCAGCACCTCGCGGGCATGAAGGACTCCAAGATCATCGTTGCGATCAACAAGGACGAAGAGGCTCCGATCTTCCAGGTTGCCGATTACGGTCTGGTTGCGGATCTCTTCGAGGCGGTTCCGGCGCTGACCGAAAAGCTCGGCTGAGCCAGCCCCGATCAGAAATGACAGGAGCCCACGCATTGCGTGGGCTCTTTTCTTTTGCGCTGACATAGCACGTGCCCGCCCCTCCGGTGGACAGCGGGCCGCGCATCAGGCCGCAGCCAGAACCCGCAGCAACCGCGAAGCCACCGCATCGGCAATCCGGTCATGTTCCTTTGGCCCCAGCATCAGTCGCGCCGCAGGCAGATCCATCGCGCCAAAGATCATCCCGGGAATATCCTGCGCCTGTTCGGCCGTGGCCACATCCAGTTCGATCACATCCGCAACACTGGGCCGCAGGACATCAAGCATCGAGGGCTCCACCAGCGTCGGCGACGGACCCAGCGTCTCTGCCGCGCCCATGTCATAGCGCAACCACAACAGCACAACGTCACCGTTCAGCATGCCGATCAGCCGCCCCATGCGGGTCAGCCAGGTCTCCTGCAGATCTGCACAGACACGCGCAAAGCGATCCTCAGAGATGGCCCGCAATGAGGTCAGCATGTGCTTGTTGAAATGGTAGTCGGTGAAGTCCACTTCGGGAAACAGATGCACAAGCGCATCATAGGGTCGCAGGAACCGGTCATTGCGGCGCGGGTGCACCTTGTAGAAACTGTTGCTGAGGTTCTGCGCCCCCATCACCTGCAGGATCGTCAATTGTCCGCCGGCGGCAATTTCCATCAGGCTGTCGTCATGCAGGAAGGCATCCACCCCTGCGTTCACACACCCGAGGTTGACGCAGGCTAGCCCCACCTGCCCTTCGACACCTTGCGGAAAGGGGCGTTCGATAAACCGGCCAAAAACCTCGGTCCCGCCGAGAAAGCTGATATAAGGATCGCGCAGATCGCGCTCTGGGCCCCGGACCCGAAGCCGTGACTCGCCGTAGCTGCACAGCTCGCTCACAAGCGCATCCGCGCTTTTGAGTTCATAGCTCATTTCTTCCACCACTTTTTCACCCAAGAGCCATATTGCAGCCCGAATCTTTCCAAACCGCTAATCGGCGAATTTGCTGAAAACGGCGTCGATCAGCCTTGTTTCTGCGGGCGCGAAACCATTAGTATCCGGCCGCAGGCACTGGGCAGGCACAAGGAAAGGCCATCCATCATGGACGTTAAAACAGTCGGGGTTATCGGTGCGGGTCAAATGGGCAACGGCATTGCCCATGTCATGGCGCTCTCCGGATTTCATGTTGTTCTCAACGACATAAGCCAGCAAGCGCTGGACAGCGCCCTGTCCCTGATCCAGAAAAACCTTGCCCGCCAGGCCAGCCGGGGCAAGATCTCGGATGCCGATGTCACCGCGGCGATGGAGCGGATCTCCACCACTCTGACCCTGGCGGATCTGGGGCAGACCGACCTGGTGATCGAGGCGGCAACGGAGCGCGAGGCCGTCAAGCAGGCGATTTTCGAAGATCTCCTGCCGCATCTGCAACCGCATACGATTCTCACCTCGAACACCTCTTCGATCTCGATCACCCGTCTCGCCAGCCGCACCGACCGTCCGGAGCGCTTCATGGGGTTCCACTTCATGAACCCGGTACCGGTGATGCAACTGGTGGAACTCATCCGCGGCATCGCCACCGACGAGGAAACTTTCCAGACCTGCCAGGCCGTGGTCGAAAAGCTCGGCAAGACGGCTGCCAGCGCCGAGGACTTCCCCGCCTTCATCGTCAACCGCATCCTGATGCCGATGATCAACGAGGCGGTCTATACGCTCTACGAGGGCGTGGGCTCCGTGCGCTCGATCGACGAATCAATGAAGCTGGGCGCCAACCACCCGATGGGCCCGCTGGAACTGGCCGACTTCATCGGCCTCGACACCTGCCTGGCGATCATGAACGTATTGCACGACGGGCTCGCCGATACCAAATATCGCCCCTGCCCGCTGCTCACCAAATATGTCGAGGCCGGTTGGCTTGGCCGCAAGACGCAGCGCGGCTTCTACGACTACCGCGGCGAAACACCCGTCCCGACGCGCTGAAACCCGGCTCTCGCTGCTGCTTCGGAGCCCTCGCCGCCTAAGCTCCAACGGGCAAGGCCGCGCCCGGGCCGCCAGACAAATCGCGGAGGCTCCGCGCCCCCAAGGGCGTGGAAACCGCTATTTTTCTTGCGGAATGGGGGTGGTTTTTCCAGGCCGGGATCAGGGGCGAGGGCTTCGGGGCTGCTGCTTTGGTGACTCAGAAGCCCTTCAACCTCAGTCTTTCTGGCCCAGGCTGAGCGTGTGCTCCCGCAGCCAGGCCATGAAACCGCGCGGATCGCTGTGCAGACGTTCCATCTGCGCCTCCGTCAGCGCCTCCCCTACCACAGGGGCCTGGGGTTTGTTGCAGGACCGCACGATCTCATGCAGCAGCAACCCCTGCCGCAGTATCGGCGAGACCTGACAGGCAATCTGATAGGCGCGCGAGTTTCGCCCGGGGAAGAACATCGGCACCACCTTGGCGCCGGACCGGCGGATCAGCTGTGCGGTGAACACATTCCACTCCCGCTCCACCGCCGGACCCCACCAGCTGTCAGAGGACATCACCACGCCGGACGGGAACAGCGCCACGACGCCGCCCTCCTTCAGATGGGCCATCGCCTTGGCGCGCATTTCCACCATCTTGCGCTGCGCATCCGGATCATGCGGGAAGGGCACCGGGATCATGAAAGACGTTGCGGCCTCGTCCAGCCCGGTCAGGACCGACCGCGTCAGGATACGATAGTCCAGACGCCTCCGACCAATCAGATCGGCAAAGATCATGCCGTCCACCATGCCGTGCGGATGGTTGGCCACGACCACCACCGGCCCCTCCTCGGGGATACGCTGGATCTGTTCCTCGGGCGTTTGCAGCTTGATGCCCATGACATCCAGCGCCCCGCGCCAGAACTTGTTGCCGCGGTAGTCGGCATTGCGCTTTTCGAATTTCGACACCATGCGCAGGATGGTGAACTTGCCCGTGACCCACTCCAGCGTACGGATCGCCAGCGAGGTCCAGCGATCATCGAAGGAATTGGCATAGGTCAGGGTGCGCCGATCATAGATCTCGCCCGTGGATGTGCCCTTGGGGGCCTGCGTGTCCTGCGGCGCGAGGCCGGAGTTGTTGTTATGCGCGGTGTCAGCCACTTTCACCCGTCCCGTCTTTTTGGACCGTTCCGACAGACTAGTAGCCTTCGCCGAACTTGTCAGCCACCAAGGCTTCGACGGCAGAGGCCAACGCATCCGCGTCCGGTCCCGAGGTTTCGACGTCAATAGTCGTTCCCTTGGACGCTGCCAACATCAAAAGCCCCATGATACTGTCGCCGGAGGCGGACATGCCGTCCTTGACCACTTCGGCAGATGCGTCAAAGCCCTCGACAACCTCCACCAGCTTGGCCGAGGCGCGGGCGTGCAGGCCCTTTTCATTTATGATTTTGAGTGTTTTTCGAGCCATTTATTCTGCCGCTCCCCCTTCGGGGTTCACATTTTGAGAATTGATATACTTGCGCCCCGCTTCCATTGCGTGACGCACCGCATCCGCCACCGGCAGATGGCGGGACTTTGCCAGTTTGATCAGCATGGGGAGATTGGCGCCGTAGAGAATCCGGCGATTGGCGGGTGCACAGGCGCGCAGGCTGAGATTCGAGGGGCTGCCCCCAAACAGATCCGTCACCACAACCACGCCGTCGCCGATGTCGACGGAGTTCGCTGCCGAACAGATCTCGTCCTGCTTGGCATCGCGGTCGTCTTCAGGGCCGATGGCAATCGCCATCAGCGCAGGCTGGCGCCCAACAACATGTTCAACGGCGGCCAGGTATTCCTTGGCCAAACCTCCGTGTGCGACGATCACGATCCCGATCAAGCGGCTCTCTCACTTCAATTGCTGGCCAGGCAGCTCGCGGTGCCTAATTGACACCTGCTGCCCCTCGCGCGCAAGGGCCTTTGCCAGTGTTTCCGCCAATGTGACGGAACGGTGTTGCCCACCTGTGCAGCCAAAGGCAATGGAAAAATGCGACTTCCCCTCCTCCCGATAGGCAGGGAGCAAACTCAGCGTCAGATCGAGGACCCGGTCAAAGAAGCCCTGGAACCGTGCATCCGCGCGCACGTGATCCTGTACCACCTGGTCCCGCCCGTCATAGTCGCGCAGCGCAGGGTCCCAATACGGGTTGGCGAGAAACCGGCAATCGAACACCATATCGACGCTGCGGGGGATCCCCCGTTTGTAGGAAAAACTGTGCAACGCCACGGCCAGCATGCGTCCCTTCGGCGCAAAGAGCTGCTCCACCTCCGCGCGCAGCTGGTGCACGTTCAGCTCCGACGTGTCCACCAGCATGTCCGCGCGATCCCGGATCGGGCGCATCAGGTCCAGCTCCCGCGCGACGCCCAGCTCCGGGCTTTCGGCGGGCGACAACGGATGCCGGCGTCGCGTTTCCGAGAAACGCCGCAGCAACACCTCGGGCTTTGCATCCAGGTAGAACACCGTGGTCTCGAAACTGCGGCGCGCCTTCAGCCTGTCGATCAGATCCACCAGCGCCTCGGTCGAGAAATCACGGTTGCGTGGATCAAGCCCCAGCACCAAAGGCCGATCTGCGCCGCCCGCATCCACCAGCCCCGGCACCAGCCGCAGCGGCAAATTGTCGATCGCCTCGAAATCCAGATCCTCCAGCACGTTGATCGCCGTGGTCCGCCCGGCCCCCGATGGGCCGGTCACCAGCACCAGAGGTGGGCGCGGCGAGGCGCCAGCAGGGGCCGTGTCAGGGCCGGTCTCGATCTCCGTCGGGGTCAATGGCTCCGCCTTTCAGATATTGGATCAGCGCCGCTGGAAAATGGCGCGCATCCACGCGCTTCAACAGGGGCAGCGTCACCCCCAGCATCTGTTTGGTTACGTGGCGTGGGAGCCGCTGCGTTTCAAGTTCATCCATGTCGACAATGAGATGGAGTTGTACCTCCGCCACGGCTGCCGCCTTCAAGAGACCAACACCACGCGCCTCGATCAGGCCCGAAATCGCCTCCGGTGCGCGGGCGAACAGCTGCGTTTGGGATCGGCTCACCTCGGTGCGATCATCCGCCACAAGCGCCGCGCCCCGCGACATCAATTCCAGCGCCAGCGTCGATTTGCCACTTCCGGACGTGCCACAAATCAGAACGCCGCGCCCATCGAGCGCGACGCAACTGGCGTGCAGTGTTGTTGCATCCTTGGCGCGCAGGGCCACCGGGTCAGACCGGCAGGCCGACCACGAAACGCGCGCCGAGGGGTTCCGAGGTCAGGTCCGCTTCGGTCGGGCGGATGTTCTCGGCCCAGATCACGCCCCCATGAGCCTCGACGATCTGCTTGGAGATCGCCAGGCCAAGGCCCGAGTTGTTGCCGAAATGCTCGTCCGGACGCTGCGAGTAGAAGCGTTTAAAGATCTTGGACAGCGCCTGTTCGGGAATGCCGGGGCCGGTGTCCTCGACCACCACCAGCACACGATTGTCGCGGCGGCGGGCCCAGACCCGGATCGCGTCGCCCTCTTCGCAGAAAGAGATCGCGTTGGTGATCAGATTCACAAAGACCTGCGCCAGCCGCGCCTCCAGCCCGCGAATGAGAATCGGCTCATTCGGCAGCTCGGTGATATAGTCGATGCCCTTGCCGCGCGCATCCTCGCCCAGATACTGGTTCAGATTCCCGAGCATGGTCAGCAGGTCGAAATCTTCCTCGTCCTCCTTCACCAGTTCGGCATCCAACCGCGACGCGTTGGAGATGTCACTCACCAACCGGTCGAGACGACGCACATCATGTTCAATCACTTCCATCAGCTTCTCCCGCTGGTCCTCCCGATGAACCATGCGCAGCGTGCCAACAGCAGACTGCAAACTGGCCAGAGGGTTCTTGATCTCATGTGCCACATCAGCTGCAAATTGTTCGTTACTATCGATACGATTATAGAGCGCTTTTACCATTCCGCGCAGCGCCCGGCTCAATCGGCCAATTTCATCGGGGCGGGCGGAGAGGTCCGGAATGCGGATGCGTCCCGGTTTGACCTTGTCGCTGTCACGATCCTTGCCCAGCTCTGCCGCCTCTGCCAGATCGGCCAGCGGGTTGGCGATCGTGGAGGCCAGCACCAGGCTCAGCCCGACGGAGACCAGCAGCGCCACCACGAACATCTGCAACACCCGTTCCCGCTCGCTGCGGACCAGCCGGTCGATTTCGCCGGTGGCCGAGGTCATGACCAGAACCCCCGCGGTGTTGCCCAAGTGCAGAATCGGAGTCGCCGCTGCATAGACAGTGCCCCCCGCCGTATCCGGCACCGCGCTGACCTGCGTGCCCTCTGCCAGGGCGCGCTGGGTCAGATCTGCCAATTGCGCTTCGGGTATTTCGATCACATCCGGAGGGGTCGCCGCGCGGTTGCCGCCGCCCAGCGCCGTCCAGATCGCGGTCAGCGAATCGGTGATCAGCGTGCGCCCTTCGTCGTTTTCATTCAGCCGGTTCAGCGCATCGGCGCGCATCACCCCCTGCTGTCGCCCCACCAGCGTCAGGTCGGCGTCATAGACAAAGACCTCGACCCCGCCGCGCAACGACAGGCTTTGCAGCGCCCCGGAGACATCAATGCCCTCGCCTGCCGCCAGGCTGACGGCACTTTCGGCGGGCAGTTCCGCTTCCAGCACATCCGACGCCAGCATCGCCTCCGACACCAGCGTGCCGAGACGTTGGTACACCAAGCTCTGACGGGAGGAATTCAGGTACAGGATGCCGGATACAAGAATGATCAGGGCAATCAGGTTGAAGGTGATGATCTTGCGGGTCAGCGGCGAACTGCGCAGGGAAAACAGCCCTCTGCGGGCCCGGCGCGCCTGCATCTCCCGTCCGACCGTCTGCTCCGGGGCGACCCAGTCATCGCCCAGTACCACATCACCATCGCGGCGTCGGTCCCGGCCCGAAAGCCGGTCATTGTCAGTCACGCTCGAGTCGCGCATGCGCGCCTATCTCCGCCAAAGCTCCCGACCACCGGGACCTTACTCTTCGTTATAGCGGTAGCCGATCCCATAGAGGGTCTCGATCGCCGCGAAATCCGCATCGGCGCTGCGCATCTTCTTGCGCAGACGCTTGATATGGCTGTCGATGGTGCGGTCGTCCACATAGACCTGATCATCATAGGCCACATCCATCAGTTGATCGCGGCTTTTGACAAATCCGGGACGTTGCGCCAGCGCTTGCAACAGCAGGAACTCGGTCACGGTCAGGGACACGTCCTGGCCTTTCCAGCTCACCGCGTGGCGCAGCGGGTCCATCCGCAGGTGGCCGCGCTCCATCACCTTGGTCTCCGGCGCCGTGCCGACCTCATCGGTGGCGACGGCCTCCTGGCGGCGCAGCAGCGCCCGGATGCGTTCCACCAGAAGCCGTTGCGAAAAGGGTTTCTTGACGTAGTCGTCCGCCCCCATGCGCAGGCCCAGAACCTCGTCGATCTCGTCATCCTTCGAGGTCAGGAAGATCACCGGCATCTGACTTTTCTGCCGCAGACGCTGCAACAGGTCCATGCCATCCATGCGGGGCATCTTGATGTCCAGAACTGCCATATCCGGCAGTTTCTTGTTGAACGCGTCGAGTGCCGCCTGCCCGTCATTATAGGTTTCGACTTCGAACCCTTCGGCCTCCAGTGTCATCGACACCGAGGTCAGGATGTTCCTGTCGTCATCGACCAAAGCAATCTTTGACATCGGATTTGCCCTTATCTGCTCATTATTCGTTTGTTTTGCGTCCTTTGTCGCGTGGAAGACGCCCCGAATCAATCCCTGATTAACGAATCAGGCAAAATCTTGGCGCCCATTGACGCAAAAATGTCTTAGCAATCGTTAAAGACGCGGTCGTGAAACATCAGTGACACGCGTGTGAAACAGCATCGTTCACTATGCGAAACTTCTGGTGGCGCTAAAGGTTTGCGTGGTTGCGCTAACGTCGCCAAAGCGTCCTGTTCTTCCTGCAAAACCTCATGTTAAGACCCGGGCAAGAGGTGCTATTATTGCGCCTCGGCGCCGTTCGGCGCAGCGAAAGTTCCATGCGGCCGCAATCCTACGCAACAGGCCGACACCCAGGAGAGACACAAGATGACATCTGGACGGGTCAACCCGCACTTCCGCCTCGAGGATCAAGGGATCGAGGGTCTGGGCAATGTCTATTACAACCTCATGGAGCCTGCGTTGGTCGAAGCGGCCCTGGGCCGCGGCGAAGGCACTCTCGGCAAGGGCGGCGCCTTTCTGGTGACCACCGGCAAGTTCACCGGCCGCTCGCCCAAGGACAAACATGTCGTCAAGACCGACAGCGTTGCAGACACCATCTGGTGGGAGAACAACGCCGAAATGAGCCCTGCGGGGTTCGACGCACTCTATGAAGACATGCTGGAGCACATGAAGGGCCGCGACTACTTCGTGCAGGATCTGGTCGGTGGCGCCGATCCGGTGCATGCGATCAACGTGCGCATGGTGACCGAACTGGCCTGGCACAACCTGTTCATCCGTCACCTTCTGCGGCGTCCCGACCGCGAGGATCTGGATGATTTCACCTCTGATTTCACCATCATCAACTGCCCCAGCTTTCAGGCGGACCCGAAAAAGCACGACTGCAAATCGGAAACCGTCATCGCGCTGAACTTCGACCGCAAGCTGATCCTGATCGGCGGCACCGAATATGCAGGCGAGAACAAGAAGTCCGTCTTCACCCTGCTGAACTACCTGCTGCCGGAAAAGGGCATCATGCCGATGCACTGTTCCGCCAACCATGCCAAGGGCAACCCGGTCGACACGGCCGTGTTCTTCGGCCTCTCCGGCACCGGCAAGACCACCTTGTCGGCAGACCCCGACCGGGTGCTGATCGGCGATGACGAGCATGGCTGGGCCTCCAACGGCACCTTCAACTTCGAGGGCGGCTGCTACGCCAAGACCATCAACCTCAACCCCGAGGCGGAGCCCGAGATCTACGCCACCACCGAGAAATTCGGCACCGTGATCGAGAACATGACGTTTGATCCGGAGACCTTCGATCTCAACTTCGATGATGACAGCCTGACCGCCAACATGCGCTGTGCCTACCCGCTGCATTACATCTCCAATGCCTCCGAGTCGGCGCGTGGCGGCCATCCGAAGAACATCATCATGCTGACCTGTGATGCCTTTGGCGTGCTGCCTCCGATCGCGCGGCTGACACCTGCACAGGCGATGTATCACTTCCTGTCCGGCTTCACCTCCAAGGTGGCCGGGACCGAGCGTGGTGTGACCGAGCCGGAGCCGACCTTCTCCACCTGCTTTGGTGCGCCCTTCATGCCGCGCCGCCCAGAGGTTTATGGCAACCTGCTGCGCGAGAAGATCGCCGCCCATGGTGCGACCTGCTGGCTGGTGAACACCGGCTGGACCGGCGGCGCCTATGGCACCGGCTCCCGCATGCCGATCAAAGCCACCCGCGCCCTGCTGACCGCAGCGCTGGACGGCTCCCTCGCCAATGCGGAGTTCCGCAAGGATCCGAATTTCGGCTTTGACGTGCCGGTGGCTGCGCCGGGCGTGGCCGAAGTGCTGCTGGACCCGCGCCGCACCTGGGATGACAAGGATGCCTATGACACCCAGGCCGAAAAACTGGTGCAGATGTTCTCTGACAACTTTGAGCAGTACCTGCCCTATATCGACGACGACGTGAAGGCTGCCGCGATCTGTTGATCCCGCCGCTGTCGTGAAGTCAGTAAGCCCTCGCCTCGGCGGGGGCTTTTGCGTTCCAAAAATTCGGGCGCTGCCTGTCCGATCTGACGGACCGAAGTACTTACTGAGATTTAATGGGATCAGGCGCCAACCGAATGACCTCTGCCACCCTGCCGCCGATGATCCGGCTGGCCTTGGGCGAAGGGTGGATGCGATCAAGCGCATGAAAGCTCAGATCGCCATGAGGCACCAGGTCGGCCGCAGGCAGGAAGGTCACGGCTGCGTCTGCTTGGGCCAGTCTCAATAGACGGGCATCCAGCTCATCGCCTTCGTCACGACAGCTCTCGATCGGGGAGGACCGGCCCGGAGTGCGCAAGTAGCCCAGCAAGATCACACGCGCGCCGTCCTGGCGGATGCGGGACACAAGCTCCGGGAAGGCCCCGGTCGTGGTATCTTCGGAGATCAGCCTATCCATCTTCCGGTCACACTGACCGCAGCCGCACCCCAGCCACAGATCGTTGCCGCCACCGCTGAGGATCACCCAGTCCCAAGGGCCCGCGCGATATTGCTTCGGGATCGACAGGCCCGCGGCACCGCTGATCGGCAGGCGGTAGATCATCCGCGCGCCCGACACGGAACGATCAACGACGGGCTCTCCCAACTGATCCGCGACAACATCCGGGATCGACTGTCCGCCAAGGCTGTTCCACGCCATCATGGAATCGCCCATAGCGAGAATGCGGGCCTCGCGCCCAACGGGGCTATCGCCGCAGGCACTCAGGAAGAGCAGGCAGAGGAAAAGGAAGCGCATCATACCGGAGCGATATCACAAATCTCTCCAGATGCGCCGGGCAATTTGACGAAAATGCTCGACGTCCCCACGGGAGGGGGGCCACCCATGGCCAGGCGCAGTGCTATTTGCGTCTTCTAGGCCAGCAGTCGCCGCGCGATCACCTGCGCCTGGATCTCTGCCGCACCTTCAAAGATATTCAAAATGCGCGCATCACACAGCACGCGGGAAATCTTGTATTCCAGCGCGAAGCCGTTGCCGCCATGGATCTGCAACCCGTTGTCCGCCGCCGCCCAGGCCACTCGTGCGCCAAGGAGCTTTGCCATCCCAGCCTCCAGATCGCAGCGGTGGCCGTTATCTTTTTCCCATGCCGAGAAATACGTGAGCTGCCGCGCCACCATGATCTCGGCCGCCATCATCGCCAGCTTCGACGACACCCGGGGGAAGTTGATCAGCGCCTTGCCGAATTGCTTGCGGTCCTGCGCGTATTGCATGGAGATATCCAGCGCCGATTGCGCCACCCCGATGGCCCGCGCCGCGGTCTGGATGCGGGCGCTCTCAAAGGTCTCCATCAGCTGTTTGAAGCCCTTGCCTTCTTCGCCGCCCAAGAGGTTCTCGCCCTTCACGTGGAAGCCATCGAAGGCCAGTTCGTATTCCTTCATGCCGCGATAACCCAAGACCTCGATCTCACCACCGGTCATACCCTCGGTCGGGAACGGGTTCTCATCCGTGCCCGGCACCTTCTCCGCCAGGAACATCGACAGGCCGCGATGGTCGGTGGTCTCCGGATCGGTCCGCGCCAGGAGCGTCATCACATGGGTCCGCGCCGCGTGGGTGATCCAGGTCTTGTTGCCGGTGATCGTGTAATCGCCATTGTCATCCTTGACTGCACGGGTGCGCAGAGAGCCGAGGTCAGACCCCGTGTTCGGCTCGGTGAAAACAGCGGTCGGCAGGATCTCCGCGCTGGCGATCTTGGGCAGCCAGTTCGCTTTCTGGGCGTCGGTGCCCCCGGCGAGGATCAACTCGGCGGCGATCTCGGACCGCGTACCAAGGCTGCCCACCCCGATATAGCCACGCGACAGCTCCTCGGAGACCACGCACATCGAGGCCTTGGACAGGCCAAAGCCGCCAAACTCCTCCGGGATGGTCAGGCCAAAGACCCCCATCTCCGCCAGCTCCTCAATCACCTCGATCGGGATCAACTCGTCCTTGAGGTGCCAGTCATGGGCAAAGGGCTCGACCTTCTCCTGCGCGTAGCGGCGGAACTGGTCGCGGATCATCTCCAGCTCCTCGTCCAGACCGGAGGTGCCGAACATGGTGCTACCAGATTGCTGCTCCATCAGTTCGACCAGACGCACGCGCGCTGCCTGCGTATTGCCGGACTGCGTCAGCGTCATCACCGCCGGTGCCATCATCGCGCGCTGGTCATCCTGGCTGAGACCCAGATCCTGCAGGCGCAGAACCTCGCCCTGATTCATCTGAATGCCGCCGTAGATCTGCCAGAGGCATTCTCCAAAGGCGATCTGGTGGATCAGCTGCTCCATCTCGCCAAACTTGCCCGCGCCCGAGAGCGCCTCGGCCCAGCGGTGCATTTGACGCAGGGCGTAGACATAGGTGGCCAGCCACGCGAGCCCATGGGCAGCGTATTGATTCTGCTCGACCAGAGCGCCCGACACGCGCCCGCCATCGCTGACGGTCTCACGCACCCGCGATGTTGCGATCTCCAGCAGCGCATCCAGCGGCGCCAGAGCGCCCTCGGTCAGCGACAGAAGGTCTGGCAGCAGCGGCGTCGTGGGGGTCATATCCTGTCCATCCAATTGTCCATCATGGGGCATGAGCGTCCTCCTCAAAGCTGCACTGGTGATAGGCTATTTCGCAGTTGCAGCGCAACATTAAATCCTGAATGGTCGAAATAATGTTCTATTGTTACTCTGTCGTTTTGCGCGTGCAGCACGTGCTGACTGTGCTAAACGCAGGGCATGACGGAGTTCTTTCCCTTTCTTGCCCCTGCCGGGTTTGTCCTCGCCTTTGCCGTGGCGCTGCTTGCCGGCACCATCAAGGGCCTTGTGGGTTTTGCCATGCCGATGATCATGGTGTCGGGTCTCAGCTCGATCATGGCACCGGATCTGGCGCTGGCAGGGCTGATTCTGCCCACACTGGTGACCAACGGGTTTCAGGCGCTCAAACAGGGGCCGGGCGCCGCCTGGGAGTCGATGAAGCGTTTTCGCGCCTTTTTGCTGGTGGGCGGGCTGTTCCTCCTGCTGAGCGCGCAGATGGTGCGGGTTCTGCCTGCTCAGGTGATGTTGTTGATCATCGGGGCGCCGATCACACTCTTTGCGCTGACGCAGCTGATGGGCAAACAGCTGGTGCTGCATGAGGCCTCGCGCCGCATGGAAATCGGCATTGGTGCCTTTGCCGGGTTCATCGGCGGGTTCTCCGGTATCTGGGGGCCGCCCACGGTGGCTTATCTGACGGCGCTTGGCACTGAAAAGAAGGAGCAGATGCGCATACAGGGCGTAATTTACGGCCTTGGGGCGGTGGTGCTGTTCTTTGCCCATATCGGCTCAGGCGTGATGCGCCGTGAAACCTTGCCGTTCTCGGTCCTGATGATCCTGCCTGCGGTACTGGGGATGTGGATCGGCGGCCGGTTGCAGGATCGCATCGAGCAGAGCACTTTTCGCCGGGCGACCCTGTTTGTCCTGCTGATCGCCGGCCTCAACCTCTTGCGCCGCGCCTGGGTGAGCTGAGCGGATGTGCTTTGGTTTGGAGACCCGCCTCACGGCTCGGCAGGTTGCAGGTGGCACCATTCTTGTTTCCGTGCTGGTTCTCGCCCTGAAACTCGGGGCCTGGGGGCTGAGCGGATCGGTGGCCCTGTTCTCCGACGCGATGGAGAGCCTCGTCAACGTATCGGCGGCGGTCCTGGCCTGGTTTGCCATCCGCTACGCGGAACGTCCCGCTGATGCCGGACACCCCTTTGGCCACCACAAGGCAGAATATTTTTCCGCAGTGATCGAAGGCATCATGATCATCCTGGCCGCCGCCCTGATCCTGCACGAGGCCTACGGGGCGCTGCTTGGCATGACCAAAGCGGCGCTGACACCGCTTGCGCTGACCGTAAACTGCCTCGCCCTGGGGGTGAACCTGATCTGGGCGCAAGTCCTGCTGCGCACCGGGGCACGCCTGAACTCCCCCGCCTTCAAGGCCGGAGGACGGCATCTCATGGGGGATGTCTGGACCTCCTTCGGGGTCATTTGCGGGTTGGTTCTGGTGCTGCTGACGGGGTGGCATATGCTTGACCCGGTGATCGCGCTGCTGGTGGCCCTAAACATCCTGCGCGAAGGCCTGCATGTCGTCTCGGACTCGGTCGACGGGTTGATGGACAAAGCCGCAAGCGCCGAGGAACAGGAGAAGATTCAAGCGGTCATCCTGGGCTCCGGCGGCGGCGCGCTCCAGATCCACGACATCAAGACCCGGCGGGCGGGCAAGGCGATGTTCGTGGAATTCCACATGGTCGTCGACGGTGACATGTCCGTTGCCGAAAGCCATGTGATCTGTGATCGGCTGGAGGCGGAGATCGAAGCCGCCCTGCCCGGCGTGCATGTCACGATCCATGTGGAACCGGACCACAAGCTCGAGGACAGCGGATTGGAGCCACCGGCTCCCTAGTCCCCCCACACATCAAGATCGGGCGAACGGTCAGAGGTTTTGCGCTGCGCCAAGCGCATCGCGCGGGGGCGGGTGGTGCAGATGGGCGGGAGCGCCCCCCGCTCCCCAATTGCCTGCTCCGTTCCCGTTGGGTGTCCTGCTATAGACCGGTTGCATTTCGCCCCCCGACAGGCTTTCTAGGCACCACCCGACGGACTGGCACAGGAGAGCCCCATGGACTGGACGCAACTGCTGAACCCGGGACGCCTGTGTCGACCGGATTTCCCCGATGCGCCTGATCGTCCTGCCTATTTGCAGGATTATGACCGCATCCTGTTTTCGGAACCCTTCCGGCGGCTGGCGCAGAAAACCCAGGTGCACCCCCTCTATGACCACGACCATGTCCACCACCGGATGATCCACTCGATGGAGACCTCTTCGGTGGGGCGGTCGCTTGGCATCCAGGTCGGTCAGGCGCTGGTCAAGGAGGGGCTTCTGGCCGAGGGGCTCCAGCATGTGATGGCCGGGACGGTGCAGGCGGCCTGTCTGGTCCATGACATCGGCAATCCCCCCTTCGGCCACTCCGGCGAGGCCAGCATCGGTGCCTGGTTCAGCCGCCAGTTCGCCGCCAATGGAGGTCAGGGCACAGGCATCGCGGCGGGCATCCCTGCCCGGCATCGCGGCGAGTTCGAAGCCTTCGAGGGAAATGCCCAGGGGTTCCGCATCGTTGCACGCCTGGAAATGGCGCGGCGCGCAGGCGGTATGCGGCTCTCCTACGCAACGCTGGGCGCCTTTGCGAAATACCCCACCACACGCCACGCCGCCCGCGAGGCGATGGAGGCAGGAACCGCATATGTCGGCCTCAAGAAATTCGGTTGTTTTGCAGCTGAGGAAGAGCTATTTGCCGAGGCCGCCACGGCGCTTGGCCTGCCCGAGGAGCGCACCCCGCAGGGCCAGCGTTGGTGGCGCCGGCACCCGCTGGCCTTTCTGGTCGAAGCGGCGGATGACATTTGCTATCGCATTCTCGACCTCGAGGATGCGGCAACTGTTGGTGATCTGGACAATGAGACCGTGTCCGGCATCCTCGAAGAGATCACCGGCAAACCCAACCGCGCCGACGATGCGATGATGACCCGTCGCGACAGGGTCGGCATGCTAAGGGCCATGGCCATCGGGGCGTCGATTGACAGCGCGGTGCAGGCGTTTCTGGAGAACTACGACGCCATCATGGCGGGAACATTCAATGACGGGTTGATGGAGGTTTCCACCAAGGCACGGGCCTTTGCTCAGCTGAAGGAGATCTCAAATGCGCGGATCTTCACCGCGCGGCGCAAGACCGAGCTGGAGGTGGTGGGGCGGCACGTCATCTTCACGATCCTCGACGAATTCCACGGGCTGTTCGACGCGCTGAAGGCCTGTGACTGGGACCCCGAGCGGTTGCTGGAGCAGCACAGTTACTGGGCGCAGCTGGTGCGGGCGGTGGATCTAGACCTGCGCGGGGTGGTGGACGACCACACGGCAGCTCATGCGCTCACGGATTTTGTGTCCGGCATGACCGACCGCTACGCGCTGCGCGTACGGGACATGATTACCGGCCAGGTTCCAGGATAGGTCCAAGATGACATCAGCCCGCCTGTCCTGTTGCCCCTCAAGCGCAACCTCCGGTCAGAACGCTGACATATCACCCTGACAGTATTGAATAAAGTCAACGAACGACCCCACAGACGCCCACTGCAACGACGTCAAAGCAAAAGCCCCCTCCATCCGGAGAGGGCTCTGCTTGGTTTGTACGCGCCGAAGCTTAGCCGATCGTGGCGCCGTCTTCGCGCCAGACGGCAACGATGGACGACCGCGGTTTTCCTTCGCCATCGGGCCAGGCACCACCGGGATGCTGGACGCCGACAAAGGCGACTGTCTTGTCGAGCGACCAGCACAGGCCGGTGACTTCGGCGCCGTTCGGCACCGTCATGAAGCGGGCAATTTCACCCGATTCCGGATCGCCGACCAGCATCTGGTTGTTGCCCTGGCCCTCGAACTCGCCTTCGTTGTCATCATCGCCATCGGTCTGGATCCAGAGCATGCCGTCCGAAGAAAACGCCATGCCATCGGGCGAGTTGAACATATTGCCTTCGTTGATGTTGGCAGAACCCGCATAGATGTTGTCATAGACCTTCGGATTGCCCGCCATCACGTAGAGATCCCAGGTAAACCCCGCGCCGGCGTGGTTGTCCTCGGCCGGGGTCCAGCGCACGATCTGACCAAAGTTGTTGGTCTCGCGCGGGTTCGGCCCGTTGACGGAGGTGTCATCGCCGCCGGCATTCGGCTTCACGCCGCGGTTCTTGTTGTTGGTCAGCGCGCAATAGCCTTCGGCCTTGAGCGGGTTGCAGGCGACCCATTCCGGACGGTCCATGGTGGTGCCGCCCACCGCCGATGCCGCCATACGGGTGAAGCAGAGGATCTCTGCCGCCTCCATGCCGGTGGCCTCCGGCGTCAGGGCCAGCCATTCGCCGGTCTGATCGTCGTTGAACTTCGCCACATAAAGCTGACCGTCGTCCAGCAGACCGTCGGTCGGCTCGCCTTCGGCCCAGGTGTTGGTGGACACGTATTTGTAGAGATATTCGCCCCGTTCATCATCGCCCATATAGACCACGATGCGCCCATCGGCGGCGTGGACCATTTCCGCATTCTCATGTTTGAAGCGACCCAGCGCGGTGCGCTTGACAGGCGTGGAGGTCGCGTCGGCGGGGTTGATTTCGGTCACGAACCCATGGCGGTGCGGCTCGTTCGGCTCTTTCGACAGATCATAACGCGCGTCGAATTTCTCGTAGGCGTAGCGCCCCTCACCCCCGATGCCGTAGCGGATGTAGCCTTGGCCCTCGGGCATCTCGCCGGTGGCGCCGAAGTAGCCGTTGAAGTTTTCCTCGCAGGTCAGATAGGTGCCCCAGAGGGTCTTGCCCGAACCGCAGTTGTTCATGGTGCCCTTGACGGTGCGGCCCTCGGGATCGGCATTTGTCTTGACCAGATCGTGCCCAGCCAGGGGACCGGCAAGGGTCATTTCGGTTTCATGGGTGATGCGGCGGTTGTAGGGGCTGTCCTTGACCACCTGATAGCCGCTGTCGCCCTTGGCAATCTCCATGACGGTGACACCCTGCAGGTTCTTCAGCAGCATCACCTCTTCGGCGGTCTGCGGCACACCTTCGGAGGCGGCGGGCAGGTTGATCTTGGGGTTCACATACTCGGAGTTGACGGTGATGATCTCACGCCCGTCGACCTCGAACAGTTCCATGCCGTCGGTGTTCTCACCAAAGACCTTGTCGGACATCTCGGGCGACACGCCGGTGTCGGCGGAATAGGCACCATCGGCGTCAGACCAGAGCGCATCCCCCCAGCGCACCAGAACCTGGGATTTATAGCCTTCGGGCACGTGAACCGCGTGGTCGGTGGCGATGTCGATCGGTTTGAACGCAAATTTTGCATGTCCCTCCGCGCGCGATGCGGTGGTGGAGGACATCAGCCCGGTGCCAAAGACCGCCGCACCGGACCCAAAGGCCAGCGCACCGCCAAGGAACCCGCGACGCGACACCGCGCGTTCGACCACGGCATCGAACTCATTCGACGCCGGGCGCGGATCGCGGTGTTCGTCAAAATCGTCCCAGGAGAGATCGAGGAGCGTCTTATCAACCATGTTCATTCCTTCCTTGCTGATAACCACCTTGGTGGCGTGTGCTGGGAAAGACCGCGGGCAGCGGCGGTCCCATTGTGAATCGCCGGCACTATCTTTGCCCGAGGTATCAACACTGTGACGGTTTCCGCATCGCGGCTGGCGCGATTGTCCCGAGGGCGGTCCCTGACGGCAAAAACCCGCGCATTGGCCCGCGCAGAGGAGAGGATTACCTCTTCGTCCGCTTCGCGCCCATAAACCACCTCAGGTTGTTCGCGACCCGCATTAAAGACTCCTTAGATTGTTTGTCTGCCTAATCGTGCAACCATAAAAGGAGTATTGGTTCGTGTTTGATCTTTTCCATCCCATCCCCCGGCTCTGCCGCTTCCTCTGTGTTGTCGCGTTCTCCCTACCTGCGACATCGGTCATGGCGCAGGACAGCACCTCACCGACCGGCGTCATGGTGATCAATGCCCCCGACGACGACAGCCGGGTCTGCCTCGGCGTCAAGACCCAGCCACCCGTGGCCGGTACCGCCGTTGTCGGCGTCGCCTGCGACAGCGACGCGCCGCGCTGGCATGTGTCTGAAACCACCGCCACGCCGCAGCGCATCGTCTTCGGCACCCCCGGGCAGCAGGATCAATGCCTCGACGTGGATACCGCGCATCCCGGCCAAGGCACCAAGGTGCAGGTCTGGAACTGTGTCGGCAGCACCGATACCAACCAGCTTTTCACCTGGACGGGACAGGGGGCGCTGACGCTGGCATCCAACCAGTGGTGCATCCAGAGCGATCTGCAAATCGGCGATCAGGCGGAAATCGCCGCCTGCGGTGCGGAGGATGATGTCACCCTCTTCGCGCCGGTGCCGATCGACCTGGAACCGTTCCAGAGCGGCACCAGCGGCGGTCACCTGGCGGTCTTCATCCAGGGCGCGCAGACCTCGGGCTATACCCAGCGGCTGTCGTTGTTCGGTGACGGGCTGAACTACGTGCAAAAAGACAGCGCAGGCGGCGCAGCGGGATCGCAATATGCGCTGGACCACGTCACCATCTCCACCACCGAAGGGGTGCCGGAACAGCTGACCTATTTCGGCAATGTGCAATACTACGACAACGATGTCTGGCAGCGGTCGCCCATCGTGGTGGCCACCCAGCAGATGGATGTGGCCGCAAACGGGCTGGCGACCATGCTGGCCTCCAACGACGGCGGCTCGGATGCGGATAACAACGATACGATGGTGTTGTTCTCGGTCTGGCGCAACACCACCGACTGAGCGTCAGGCGGCCCGAGGCGTCGCTAGACGCGCCGGGCCAGAACGTCAAGGAACCGCCCCCGCGCCTGCGGCAGGGGGCGGTTCCCCAGCGCCGGGGCCAGTTTAGTCTCGAGAAAGTAGCCGGTGGTGCCGAGCGCGGTCACGATCTCGCTATCCGCCGCCGCGCCCTGCCCCAGCATCACCGGCGGCAGCGGCAGCAGCCGATCGGCCCAGTCCCCCGCCCCGGCGGCAGACACGGCGCGGCCAGTCTTGGGGGAGACATACGCCAGCCCCTCGGTCGCGCCGGTCACCGCGCAGGCGGTCAGATCAAGGCCATAGCCCAGCTCCTCGAGCAGGCCCAGTTCCCAGCGCAGATAACCCAGTGGCCAGAGGTCGGCATTGTCGAGCAGCTGCAGCAGCGCCTCGCTGCGCCGGTAGAGATCCGGATGTGGTTCGCGATCCGGCAGCGCAAAGGCCAGCAGCGCGCAGACCGCATTGAGCCCGGCCAGCGCCAGCCGCCCCGACATCGCCAGCGCCGCGCGGCTGCGCAGGGGTTCGGCCTTGTAAGTGCCGAGGTGATCTTCGAGCCGCGCCGACCAACCGAGATCCAGTTGCGCCCCCGGTTGCAGATGCGGGGCCATCTTGCGGCTGGCGCCGCCCCGCACAAGCCCTGCATGCCGCCCGTGATGTTCGGTAAAGACCTCGATCAGGGCGGAGGATTCGCCATGCCGGCGCACCGTCAGCAGAATGCCGTGATCGCGCCAGTCCATCGCCTAGTCCAGCCCCGGCTCATCCAGCAGGTGGCGCCCTGCGCGGTCTTCGACCTCGATCACCCAGAGGTCGCTGTCGAACTGGCGCTGCCGGGCGATGGAGGCCTCGGCCTCGGCATCCGCGCCTGCGGTCAGTTCGACCCATTTGCGGTCTCCCGTCATCAGGTCAAACGAACGCTGATAGACCCGGGCCTGCCCGTCGAGCGTGTTGAGCTTGACCAGCACCGCACCGGCAGTGTCATCGCCATGGGCGGTGACAAAGGCGGGGATGTCCTGAAACCGCAAGCGGGCCAGGTAGGCATCAACCCAGAAACGGGCGGTAAGGCGGGGCATGGGCGCTCCTGCTGCAATGGCGGCCTGCGGGGCATCCCATGGGCGCCTCCGGCGGGAGTATTTAGGGAAAGATTACGGCACGGCGCAAGTGCCGCAGAAGGCGCGCCGGACGCAGCGGGGGAGCCTCCGGCGGGGATATTTTGGAGAAGATGAAGATGCTCTCGTGATCGCCACGGGGTGCGGCGGCGCGATGTCAGAGGCCGGGGCGGCGTCAGTTGCCGTCCTTGAATTCCAGGCCCATTTCCGAATAGCGCTCGGATTCCTCGAGCCAGTTCGGGCGCACCTTGACCTGCAAGAAGAGGTGGATCTTGCGATCCAGAAACTCTTCCAACTCGGCGCGCGCGGCTTGGCCCACTGCCTTGATCGTCTCACCCCGTTTGCCCAGAACGATGCCCTTGTGACCGTCGCGCACCACATAGACCACCTGATCGATGCGGGCGGAACCATCTTTGCGCTCTTCCCATTTTTCGGTCTCGACGGTGAGCTGATAGGGCAGTTCCTGATGCAGGCGCAGGGTCAGCTTTTCCCGGGTCATTTCCGCCGCGATCATCCGCAGAGGCAGATCGGCGATCTGATCCTCGGGATAGAGCCAGGGGCTTTCGGGAAGTTCCGCTGCCAGCCAGCTGCGCAGATCGTCGGTGCCGTAGCCCTTTTCCGCCGAGATCATGAATGTCTCGGCAAAGGGGAACCGGTCGTTCAGGTCCTTGGTGAGGCCAAGGAGCACATCGGACTGTACCCGATCAATCTTGTTGATCGCCAGGGCCACGCGGCGGTCTTGTGCGACTTCGCCGAGGTTTTCGATGATACGCTCAACGCCTTCGGTGACACCGCGATGGGCCTCGATGAGCAGCACGATCACATCCGCATCCGCGGCCCCGCCCCAGGCGGCCGCGACCATGGCGCGGTCAAGCCGGCGGCGCGGCTGGAACAGACCGGGAGTGTCGACAAACACCAGCTGGCTGTCGCCTTCCATGGCCACGCCGCGGATGCGGGCGCGGGTGGTCTGCACCTTGTGGGTCACGATGGACACCTTCGCCCCCACCATGCGGTTCAGGAGCGTGGATTTGCCGGCGTTGGGCTCGCCGATGAGGGCGATGAAGCCTGCGCGTGTGGTCATGTCTCTTGCTCCAGTTTGGCCAGCAGGGCCTTGGCGGCAGCCTGTTCCGCAAGGCGTTTGGATCCTGCGGTGGCCTGTTCTTCGGTGCCATCCTCGAGCCGGGCGGCGATCGTAAAGATGGGTTCGTGATCGGGGCCTGTCCGGGCAACAAGCACATAGGCCGGAGGCGGCTGGCGGCGGGCCTGGACAAATTCCTGGAGCGCGGTCTTGGGGTCGCGCGCGTCGTCCTCGACGGTGCCGATCCGCTTGCCCCAGAGACGCAGGATAACACTCTGCGCCGCCTCGAAGCCCGCGTCCTTGTAGATCGCGGCGATCACCGCCTCCATCGCGTCCCCCAGCAGCGCCTGTTTGCGCCGCCCGCCCGAGAGCATCTCTGAACGGCCCAATTTCAGAACCGCACCGATATCGATCTGACGGGCGACATCGGCGCAGGTTTCCTTGCGCACCAGCGCGTTGAACCGCGGGGCCAGCTGGCCTTCGGTGGCCTGTTTGTCATGCTCCAGCAAAGCGGTCGCCATCACCAGCCCCAAAACCCGGTCGCCGAGGAATTCCAGACGCTGGTTGTCCTGGCGGGTGGGCGACGACACGGAGGGATGCGTCAGCGCGCGCAACAGCAGCTCCGGGCTGGCAAAACGGTAGCCAAGCCGGTCCTGAAAAGCGAGCATATCGCGGGAAAGCTTCACGTGTGGTCCTCGAACAACGGTGGGGCACGCTGGCCCCGGTGGATTTGTTCCATATCCCACCACCGCGAAAGAGGAAAGCACCCCGCGCGGGATCCTGCCTTGCGTTTGCGGTAAAATCACCCCGGTCACGCTTGGCACGACCAACCCGGAGCGCCCCGCAACGCAAAGAGCCGCAGGCGGGGATGCCTGCGGCTCTCGCCAGGAACGATAGGACGGGAAAGATCAGTAGATCCCTTTGAAGAAGCGGTCCCCGCGCCAGGTCCAGAAGAACAACATCGACCGACCGGCAGAAGAGAACATGATCCGGTCGGCGCGCCCGATCAGGTTTTCATAGGGCACATAGCCGACACCGCCCACGGCCTGCGGCACGCGACTGTCGGCAGAGTTGTCCCGATTGTCCCCCATGAAGAAGTAATGGCCATCGGGGACGTGATAGATGCCGGTATTGTCACTGCCCTGCATGCCGATATTGATCACGGCATGGGACGTGCCACCCGGCAGGGTCTCGATCCGGCGTGATTTCTCGCAGGTGCCGCCCTGCCCGACCGGATCGTTTTCGCAGCGGGGAAAGGTCCCCTGCGGCCCCTGGCGTTCCATGGTTTCTTCGAACACGCCATCATCCATCAGCCCGACGGCGGTGCCATTGATGTGCAGCACCCCGTCTTTCATTTGCAGCTTGTCTCCCGGCAGCCCGACCAGGCGCTTGATGTAGTCGGTGCCATTCACGGGGTGGCGAAAGACGACCACATCGCCCCGCTCCGGCGTGCCGCCGAGGATCCGGTTGTTGTCGCCATCAAGAAAGCCGCAGATGTCCTTGGCATCGATATTGACCCCGATCGCCCCGAGGCGGATCGAGGGGCAGGACGCGTAAGAGTATCCATAGGCCATCTTGTTGACGAAGAGAAAATCGCCGACCAGCAGCGTTTCCTTCATCGAGCCGGACGGGATCCAGAAAGGTTGAAAGAACAGGGTGCGGAAGACACCGGCAATCAGCAGCGCATAGACAATGGTCTTGATCGTCTCGACGATTGAATTCCCAGCAGTGGTTTTCGACGCCATCAGGCTCTCCGGTCGTTTGTGGGCGGGTCCGGGCGTACATGCGGGGCCGCCCGCCGCAAGTCAAGCGGTGGCGTTGGCACGGGCATGATGTGGCGCAGCAAGGGACGCGGCGTCGCAACGCAAGGCTGGTGCCGCCAGCGGGCAATATGGGCTCCGCGCAGCCGCGGTCTCTCCGGGCACCGATCCGGTTGCGGCCACCGGCAACGTCGACAGGCGGGGTGCTTGGGCTGGCCCGTTGGTCTTGATCGGGCGGGCGCCGCACCGCAGGTGCGGCGCCCGCCCCCCGCGCGATGCGCGTGGCGCAGCGCAACCCCTCTCTGCACCGGTGGCGTAATGCATCTGGGGTTAAAGGTGATCCGGAGATTGCGTCGACCCGGCCGCCACCGGGCGCGCTTCGATCAGCACGATCGCCTGGGCCCAGGGATGGTCGTCGGTCAGCGTCACATGGATGACCGCTTCATGCCCCGGCGGTGTGATCTCGGCCAGCCGCGCTTCCGCCCAGCCGCTCAACTGCATCACCGGCTGGCCGCTGCGCAGGTTCGACACCGCCATGTCCTTCCAGGCAATTCCCATCCGTAGCCCGGTGCCCAGCGCCTTGGAACAGGCCTCCTTGGCGGCCCAGCGTTTGGCATAGGTGCCAGCCACATCGCGACGGCGTTCCGATTTGGCCTGCTCCACATCGGTAAAAACACGATTGCGAAACCGGTCGCCAAACCGGTCCAGCGTCCGCTGGATACGGTCGATATTGGCCAGGTCGGTGCCAATCCCCAAAATCATGCGCGCATCCTGTGAGACATCACAAGGCCAACCGCAACGTCAGGATCTTGAGGCTCGCGGCACCAAACAGGAGCCCGAAGGCCAGTTCAAACCCACGACGCGTGCGGGCATAGGCACGACCGATCACGGCAACCGAAAACAGCAACGCATAGCCGACAAACACCATCGCGGAGACACAGATCAGCAGGCCATAAAGCTGCCAGACCGCCGCCGCCGGCGCCCCGGGCGCCAGTGCAATGGCATAGATCGCGCCCCAGGCGAGAACGGCCTTCGGGTTGGTCAGATGCAGCAGCAGCCCCTTGACAAAAAGCACCCCATCCGCCGCCGGAGGCGCCCGCCGTGCCTGCCCCCGCCAGGCCGCGCGCAGCGACTTTACCGCCAGATAGAACAGATAGGCCGCCCCCGCGTAGCGGATGACCTCGAACATCCAGACATTGGCCCGCATGATCGCTGCAAAGCCAAGCGCCGCGACCAACCCCCAAAGTGCCGACCCGCTCAGCACCCCCAGCGCCAGCACCACGGCAGCCCGCCGCCCCTGGGCCATGGCAGTGCCGGAAATGGTCAGCGTCGCCGGTCCGGGGCTGCCGCCTGCCAGCACCCAGCCCAGGACAACAGTCGCAAGCGGCAACAGAAAATGTGACGTCTCCATCCTTACGCTCCTTTGCAGCGATTTCAGCGATCCAGGATCGCGCGCAACAGGCCCAGCCCGGCGATAGCAAACAGCCCCGCCACCGCCCACTCGATCCAGCCGCGCATCCGATCATAGGCGCGCATGGCGGGTCTGGTGGAAAACACCACCGCCCAGAGCAGGTAGTTGACCACTCCGAGACCCATGCAGAGCAGCGCCGCCAACAACATCGGCCCCAGACCGTCCTCTGCTTCAAGCCCCATCGAAAGCGCCGCCATCCAGGCAAACACCGCTTTGGGATTGGAGAGGTTCAAGATCAGCCCGCGGCGAAACCGGCTGCGCCCCGAGACAGGCAGAACCGGTGGCGTGACCCGTGTCGCGGATCGGGCCGCATCCATCGCCAACCACAGCAGATACGCCGCACCGAACAGTTTCAGCACCACCAGCGCGCCTTCGAACCGGCTCAACAGGGTTCCAAGTCCCGCCACCGCCGCCAGCCCCCAGGCAGACAGCCCCAACGCCAGTCCAAGCGCCATGCGCAGTCCCGCCCTGCGCCCCTCGGACATCGCCACCGCCGCGCAGGCCAGATTGGCCGGGCCTGGCGAGGCCGTGACCACAAGGAACGCCAGCGCGATCAGGCCAAAGGACGCTGCGGGTGTCTCAAGGATCATTTGCCGTTTCGCCCCCTCCTTATCTAGCTCCGGTCACCCTTCCGGCTTGCGGCCTTAAGCGCAGATTTTGCGCCACTCGCCAGAAACAGACGCATCAGGAAGAACGACACCAGCGTCTGAAACAGGATCGCCAAAAGTAGCAGCACCGCCCCGTTCGGCTGGCGCAGCATATAGGCGATCTCCGGCACCGCGATGCTGAAGACCGCAGCCGACATCATGGTGAGACCCAGAACAATGACCGAGGCCCGCCGCGCAAAGCGCCACATCTCCGGGCTTTCGGGCAGGCGGTTTTCGGCGCGGGCGAAGGACTGCCCTTCGACAAGCGCCGCCACCATCGCCGGGATAATCGCCATGCCAGAATTGCTGATATCGAACCGGGCGATCGCCTGCACCAGAAGGACGATCACCAGCATTCCGACAATGGTCGCCAGATAGACGACGGCAAACCGACCCAGCTTCATTGCGCAGCGCCCTCCCGGGCCAGATCCATCAGGCGGCGCATCTCCTGCACGGCCGGTGTGAGGCCGCGAAAGATCGCCTCGCCGATCAGGAAATGCCCGATGTTCAACTCCATCACCTCCGGGAAAGCCGCCACCGGCTGCACGGTCTCATAAGTCAGACCATGCCCCGCGTGCACCTCGAGACCGAGGGAATGCGCAAAGCTGGCCATCTCCCGCAGCGCTTCCAGCTCCGCATCGCGGGCAGCCAGATTGCCCTCGGCGTGATGGTCGCAATAGGCGCCGGTGTGCAGTTCGATCACCTCCGCGCCGATGCGATGGGCAGCCTCGATCTGTTTGCGGTCCGCAGCGATAAAGATCGACACGCGACACCCCGCATCGCGCAGCGGAGCAATGAAATGCGCCAGCCTGTTTTCCTCGCGCGCCACCTCAAGCCCGCCCTCGGTGGTGCGCTCCTCGCGCTTTTCCGGCACGATGCAGACGGCATGCGGTTTGTGGCGCAGCGCGATCTTCTGCATCTCGTCGGTCGCCGCCATTTCAAAATTCAGCGGAACCGAGAGCGCCTCCATCAGACCATCGATGTCCGCATCGGTGATGTGGCGGCGATCTTCGCGCAGATGCGCGGTAATCCCGTCCGCACCCGCCTCTTCTGCCAGCTTGGCGGCACGGATCGGATTCGGGTAGGCACCACCGCGGGCATTGCGCACCGTGGCCACGTGATCGATATTGACGCCGAGGCGCAGGGAAGTCTTGGACATGAGAGAAGCTCTTTGTCGTTTCTGTCTTTGAGCGCGAGCCTAGCGGGCCGCGGCGCAGAGGCAAGGCGCAAGGCGGCAAGTGATACAATTCTCCGTCACCCCCGCTGACCCGTCGCGCGGGCCACGCAGCCGTCCCGCAGGGGCACGCAGGTCGCGCTTGGGTGACGCGCCCCTTTAGTCCGGACGCAGAACACGCGACGTGCGGCCGGGCGGCTTGGTCCCGCTGGGGGCATGCGGGCTGTTGACCGCTTCCAGTTCGGCGCGTTTCTTGATCGCCTCGAACTTGGCCTTGATCTTGCGGCGGCGGCGATGCTGATAGGTGCGAATGACCGGCACCGACAGGATATAGCCAATGGTACCCACGACGATCCCCGGGATGACCCCGCCGATCATATAAGGATAAAAGACCTCGTCATAGAAAATCTCCAACCCCGACCAATCTGTCGGCATGCCGGTGGCAATGGCATAGACGTTGTACCAAAGGTCCGACCCGGCGGCGAGGAACTTGTCGGTGAGCGTGGCATCCACCTCGGCAACCGGCTGGCTGCCCAACACCCAGTGGCCGGTCTGGAGCGAAATCACCCCGATCGGCACATAAGTCAGCGGATTGCCAAAAAAGGTTGCCGAAAGCGCGGCCAGCAGGTTGCCGTTCATCAACCGCGATAGCACCGCGGCGACAATGAAGTGGACCCCGTAAAACGGCGTGAACGTGGTGAAAAGCCCCGCCCAGATCCCGCGCGCGATGCGTTCCGGGCTGTCTGGCAGCCGGCGAATCCGGTGTTTGACATACAGGAATGCCCGGCCCCAGCCCCCACGGGGCCAGAGAAACTCCGCAACCGCCCTCAGCGGCGGGCGTCTGTCTCGGCGCCTGAATACCAAAGGATCGTCCCTGTGCTTGCTGCCAAAGAGGCTAGATCGGACGGTGTTGCGTTCCAGGCTGTTCCCGGTAGCGCGCGACCGCAGCGACGTCGCTTTCAGCTTCCAATGTCAATATCAACGAGTGCAACTGTTCCACATCACGCAATTCCACATTGATCATCAAGCGGTAAAAGTCGGGTTTCCGGTCAACGAATTCAAGATTGGAGATATTGGCCTTTTTTTCACCGATCAGCGTGCAGATGCGGCCCAGGACACCGGCATCGTTGCCGATCGTCAGTTCCAGCGTGGTGCTGTAGACCGCCGGATGGGTGCCGGAATGCCAATGCACATCCACCCAGCGCTCCATCTGGTCCTCGAATTCTCCGAGGCGGTCACAATCGGCCGTATGCACCACCACACCATGCCCGCGCGAGGTGATCCCGATGATCCGCTCGCCCGGCAGCGGTTCGCAGCAGGAGGCGCGCTCGAACTTCTGTCCCGGCTCCAGCCCGATGACCGCGCGGCGGGGGGAGACCTCCTCGCCTTCCTTGTCGGTGAGTTCGGGATAGACCGACTGTACCACATCATGGGCGGTGATCACCGCCGCGCCAAGTCGAGCGAGCAATTCGGTCACATCGCTCACCCGCAGGGCGCGGGCGGCGGTTTCCAGCGCCTTGTCGGTGGCTTTCTTGTTTACATGCTCAAAGGCGGAACGGGCCAGTTCATGCCCGAGTTTCACAAAGCGTTCGCGGTCCGCCTCGCGCAGGGCCCGGCGAATGGCGGTACGGGCCTTGCCGGTGGTGGCGATTTCCAGCCAGCTGACCTGTGGCGTCTGACCTTCGGCGGTGATGACCTCGACCGACTGCCCGTTGCGCAGTCGCGTCCACAGCGGCACGCGGATGCCATCGACCTTGGCGCCCACGCAGGCATGGCCGATGCGGGTGTGGATGGCATAGGCAAAATCGATCGGTGTTGCGCCCTTGGGCAGCTTGATCACGTCGCCCTTGGGCGTGAAGCAGAACACCTGATCCGAATACATCTCCAGCTTGACCGCTTCGAGAAATTCGTCGTGATCGTCCTCGCCGTCGAATTGTTCGGTCAGCGAGGCGATCCACTTGGCCGGATCGACGGCAAAGGGGTTCTCGGTACGCACGCCGTCGCGATAGGACCAATGCGCGGCCACGCCCGACTCGGCCACGTCATGCATCTGGCGGGTGCGGATCTGCACCTCCACCCGCTTGCCATCACGCCCCGACACCGTGGTGTGGATCGAGCGATAGCCGTTGGATTTCGGCTGACTGATGTAGTCCTTGAACCGCCCCGGCACCGCGCGCCAGCGCTGGTGGATGGTGCCGAGGGTGCGATAGCAGTCCTCTTCGGATCGGGTAATGACCCGGAACCCGTAGATATCAGAAAGGCGGGAAAAGCCCTGGTCCTTTTCCTGCATCTTGCGCCAGATCGAATAGGGTTTCTTAGCGCGGCCAAAGACCTCCGCCTCGATACCGGCCTTTTCCAGCTCGCCGCGCATGTCGCCGGTAATCCGGTGGATCACATCGCCGGTTTCGCGCTGCAGGGTGACAAAGCGGCGGATGATCGACTGGCGACCTTCGGGGTTCAGCACCTTGAAGGCCAGATCTTCGAGCTCCTCGCGCATCCACTGCATGCCCATGCGGCCCGCCAGCGGCGCGTAGATATCCATAGTCTCGCGCGCCTTCTGGGCCTGTTTCTCGGGCCGCATGGCGCGGATGGTGCGCATGTTGTGCAGACGGTCGGCGAGCTTCACCAGAATGACCCGCAGGTCCTTCGACATCGCCATGAACAGCTTGCGGAAGTTTTCCGCCTGTTTGGTCTCGCGCGAGGACAGTTGCAAGTTGGTCAGCTTGGTGACCCCATCCACCAACATCGCCACCTCCTCGCCAAAGCGCGAGGAGACCTCTTCATAAGAGGCCTTGGTGTCTTCGATGGTGTCGTGAAGCAGCGCGGTGATAATGGTCGCATCATCCAGCCGCTGTTCCGTCAGGATCGCGGCCACCGCTACGGGATGCGTAAAATAGGGTTCTCCCGAATGCCGGAACTGCCCCTCGTGCATGTCCTCGCCAAAGGCATAGGCATCACGCAGGCGTTGTTCATTTGCCTTCGGGTTGTAGTCGCGGACCAGGGAAATCAGGTCATCAGCAGATGTCATTGCCGGTCCGCAACCTCTCGTTTCATGCAGCCCGGATCAGCCTTGACCCTGAGCCTCCATCAGGGCCCGCAGGAGCTTTTCTTCGCTCATGTCGTCTTCTTGCGGCTTGTCGGCTTCGCCACCCATCAGAAGCGCCATGGAATCCTCTTCCGGCTCGTCCACCTCGATCTGAGACTGGTTGCTCTCGATCAGGCGTTCGCGCAGGGCGTCGGCGCTCTGGGTTTCCTCGGCGATCTCGCGCAGGGAGACGACCGGGTTCTTGTCGTTGTCGCGGTCCACAGTGAGTTCGGCACCGGCAGAGATCTCACGCGCACGATGCGCGGCCAGCATCACCAGCTCAAATCGGTTGGGAACCTTGTCAACGCAGTCTTCGACCGTCACGCGGGCCATGGGCGACTCTCCAATACAGTTCTGGGTCCAGAAGACGTGCTTCTATGATGAATCACCGGACTTGACAAGTCGACAGAGTTCACAATTGCAGGAAAACCTCGCGTGATTGCCCGCTAGAGCGCCTGCACCTCGGCCAGATCCGCCGCATCACAGTCCGCCAGCATCTGCCCGACGCTGCGGTTCAGGATCGGATGCACCCAGTCGCGCGCCACATCCGCCAGCGGTACCAGCACAAAGGCGCGGTCCTGTATCCTCGGATGCGGCAGGACCAGCTGATCCGGAGCCTCCTGGCGCTGACGCTCTGCTGGCAAGGTCCGCCAGGTCTCGTAGGTCTGCACATCCGGCAGAATCCGTTGCTCTGCCGCCAGCAGGTCCAGGTCCAGGGTCCGCATGCCCCATCTCTGCGTCCGGGTGCGTTGAAACTGTGCCTCAATTTTGTGCAATCGCGACAGAACCTCCGCCGGTGAGAGGCTTGCACGGAGTTCAACCGCCGCGTTGACATAGTCGGGCCCCGCTCCGGCCGGGAAACACGGGGTGCGATAGAAGTTCGAAATTGCAATAACTTGCAGCCCCGCCGGGGCGAATTCCGCCAGGCAAGCCTGTACAGTCTCCAGCGGTGTGGTGCCCGCGTTCTGCAGGTTGCTGCCGAGTGCAACCAGAAATGACGACCGGATTTCGGCCATGCTTGACCCCAATTCCATAAGAGCTAACACTTGCGGGGAGTGCCAAATAACCTAAATTAAGTCCACCCGCAGGATCGGCATTTATTTCACTCACTCACGGACATCCGGTCCCTGCGACACCAGAAGGACACATTTAAAATGTTTTACAAGGACGAACGGCTCGCGCTGTTCATAGATGGCTCGAATTTATATGCCTCTGCCAAGGCATTGGGATTTGACATCGACTACAAGCTTCTGCGCCAGGAATTCATGCGGCGCGGCAAGCTTGTTCGGGCCTTCTACTACACCGCGTTGCTGGAAAACGACGAGTATTCACCGATTCGCCCGCTTGTGGACTGGCTCCATTACAACGGGTTCACCATGGTGACCAAACCCGCCAAGGAATACACCGACAGCATGGGCCGTCGCAAAGTCAAAGGCAACATGGATATTGAACTGACCGTCGATGCCATGGAACTGGCACCGCGCGTCGATCATATCGTGCTGTTTTCCGGCGACGGGGACTTCCGCCCTCTGATCGCCAGCCTGCAACGTCAGGGCGTCCGGGTTTCGGTCGTCTCGACAATCCGCAGCCAGCCGCCAATGATCTCCGACGAGTTGCGCCGTCAGGCCGACAATTTCATCGAGCTTGAAGAGCTGCGCGAAGTCATCGGCCGACCACCGCGCGAAGTTCCGAGCGAGACACGCTCTGCCTCGACAGGCAGCTGAGCCCTTCACAACCACTCACATGGAAAGCACCCGGCCCCCAACCGCCGGGTGTTTTCTTTTGGGCGCTTGCGATGCCGCTGGCACTGGACCTCGCAGGCCACAGGCCTTACCTCTGGGGCACATCCTGCCTGTCCTCCGCCTGCCCCGGGAACGTCGATCCATGACCGAGAAACCACCCCTGACCCTCTATCTTGCCGCGCCGCGCGGGTTTTGCGCCGGCGTCGACCGGGCCATCAAGATCGTAGAGATGGCGCTGGAGAAATGGGGCGCGCCGGTTTTTGTGCGTCACGAGATCGTGCACAACAAATTCGTTGTCGACGAACTGCGGGCCAAGGGCGCGGTGTTTGTCGAGGAACTGGAAGAATGCCCCGATGACCGGCCGGTGATCTTTTCCGCACATGGTGTCCCGAAGTCCGTCCCTGCCGCCGCGCAGGCCCGCGAGATGGTCTTTGTCGATGCCACCTGCCCGCTGGTCTCCAAGGTCCATATCGAGGCGCAGCGCCATGCCGAGGCGGGCTTGCAGATGATCATGATCGGTCACAAGGGCCACCCGGAAACCATCGGCACCATGGGCCAGCTGCCCGAGGGCGAAGTTCTGCTGGTCGAGACCGTCGAGGATGTGGCCCACGTCGATGTGCGCGATCCGGAGCGTCTCGCTTTTGTCACCCAGACCACCCTGTCGGTCGATGACACCAAGGACATCGTCGCCGCCCTACAGGAGCGGTTTCCCGCCATCATCGGCCCGCACAAAGAAGACATCTGCTACGCCACCACCAACCGTCAGGAGGCGGTGAAGGCGGTGGCGCCGAAATCCGACGCCCTCCTGGTGGTGGGGGCGCCGAATTCCTCCAATTCCCGGCGCCTGGTCGAAGTGGGGGCGAAGGCCGGCTGCACCTATGCGCAGTTGGTACAACGCGCTGAAAACATCGACTGGCGCGCGCTCGACGGCATTCGCTCCATTGCCATCACCGCCGGGGCTTCGGCACCGGAGTTGCTGGTCAACGAGGTCATCGACGCCTTCCGCAGCCGCTATGAGGTCACCGTGGAACTGGTGGAAACGGCGGTGGAAAACGTGGAATTCAAGGTCCCACGCGCCCTGCGCACCGCCTGATCCCACTGTGTGATCAGGCTGCGTGATCCGGCTCTGCACGACCGCAATCGTCGCAAAGGCTTGCGATCCGGGGCGCTGCGACTACCTTGAGGAGGCATTTGTTCTTGCCGCCTCATTCGCATCATAAGGAACCGGTTCATTGATTTCCCTGCAATTCCTGCTGACGGCCTTTGTTGTCGTTCTCGCACCGGGCACCGGTGTCATCTACACGCTGGCGCTTGGTCTTGGTCGCGGGCGACGGGCGGCGATCTGGGCCGCCTTTGGATGCACCATCGGCATCCTGCCCCACCTGGCGGCGGCCACCCTCGGACTGGCGGCGGTGCTGCATTCCTCGGCACTTCTGTTTCAGGGCGTGAAGATCGCGGGCGTGCTCTACCTCCTGTATCTCGCTTGGCAAATGCTGAAATCCGATGGCGCGCTGTCGGTTTCCGCCGCCAAACCCGACCCGCAGCCGGGGATCAAGATCGCCCAGCGCGGCGCGCTCATCAACATCCTGAACCCGAAGCTCTCGGTCTTTTTCCTGGCGTTGATGCCGCCGTTCCTGAGCGGTAACGCAGCCAGCACAACCCAGGAGATGGTCAGCCTCGGCGCGGTCTTCATGGCGATGACCTTCGCGGTGTTTGTCCTCTATGGCCTGTTCGCCGCCCAGGCCCGCAGCCTGATCCTTGGGTCGGACCGGGTGGTCAAATGGCTGAACCGCAGCTTTGCCGCCATTTTTGGCGCTCTGGCCATACGCCTGGCGATGGAGCGCGCCTGATGCTGCGCGGCATTCCAACCGCACCGCTGGTCCTTGGGCTGGCCGGGGTGATCCCCTTTGTCTGGGGCGCGTTGACGCTGCTGATCCCCTCCCTGCAAAGCTGGGGCAGCAGCGCCCTCGGCCCGCGGTTTGTCGGCCCCTATGTGCAGCTTTTCTATGGCTCGGTCATCCTCAGCTTCATGTCCGGCGTGCTTTGGGGCTATGCCACCCGCGCCTCGGGTCGCCTGCAATCGGCGGCCTGCTACGCCCTGTCGGTGATCCCGGCACTCTGGGCGTTTTTCATGACCGGCGGCGGGCCGGTCAGTGCGGGCATGAACCTGATCTGGGGGTTTCTCGGCCTGCTGCTGCTGGACATGATGTTCAGCCTCTGGCGGCTGACGCCGGGCTGGTGGATGCGGTTGCGCGTGCTCCTGACCGCCATTGTCGTCCTGTCCCTGTCCGTCGGAGTATTCCTATGAGCGATGAAGAAACCATGGCCGTCTATGCAAAGGCCGCCGAAGACTATGCCAAGGGATTTGCCCGCGCCAAGGACACCGACCACGAACAGGATTACGGCGCCTTTGTCGCCGGGCTGCCCGCGGGCGGCACTGTCCTGGATCTAGGCTGCGGCCCGGGCCATTGGGCGGCGCGATTTCGCGATGATGGCTATCGGGTGGCGGCGGTGGATGCCTCGCCCGAGATGGCAGCCTATGCGCTCGCCACCTACGGGGTCGAGGTCAGCGTGGCCGAGTTCGAGGACATCGCCGTCGAAGGTGTGTTCGATGGCATCTGGGCCTTCTTCAGCCTTCTGCATGCCCCGCGGGACGATTTCCCCACCCACCTGATGCGCCTGCGCCGTGCCCTCAAGCCCGGTGGCCGCCTGGCCCTTGGCATGAAGCTGGGCGAAGGCGAAGGTCGTGATGACCTGGGGCGGTTCTACGCCTATTATCGTGAGGAGGAACTGCGGGATATTCTGGAGTTCTTCGGCTTTACCATCGTCAACGTGTCGCGCGGAAATGGCCAAGGATTGGCTGGCGCCGAGGAGACCTTTGTCGTACTGACCGCCCATGCCTGATTTGTTTGCCTATACCGACGGAGCCTGCTCCGGAAATCCCGGCCCCGGCGGCTGGGGCGCCCTGTTGCGTGCCATGGACGGCGAGACCGTCGTCAAGGAACGCGAACTGAAGGGCGGCGAGAAAGAAACCACCAACAACCGGATGGAGCTGCTGGCCGCGATCCATGCGCTGGAAAGCCTCGCCCGGCCGTCAAAGATCACCGTGGTGACCGACTCAGCCTATGTTAAGAACGGCGTCACCGGCTGGATCTTCGGCTGGAAGAAGAACGGCTGGAAAACGGCGGCCAAAAAGCCGGTGAAGAACGTGGAACTGTGGCAGCGCCTCGATGCGGCACAGGCGCGCCATGATGTCACCTGGGAATGGGTCAAGGGCCATGCGGGCCACCCGGAAAACGAACGTGCGGATGAACTGGCCCGCGCGGGCATGGCGCCGTTCAAATCCTCCGGCAAGGCGCCTGCGGGATAGCGATCACGCTGCGCGGGCCAGAGCCTGCACTGTGATCGACCGCAACGCAGCCTTCCGGGGCATTTGCGCCACACCGTCACACAGGGGATCACCGCATGAGCTTTCTGACCCTTCTCGATTACGCATCGGTCATTGTGTTCGCGGCCTCCGGGGCGATGGTTGCCAGCCGCGCGCAACTGGACATCGTCGGCTTTGCCTTCATCGCCTGCCTGACCGCCGTGGGTGGCGGCACCGTGCGCGATGTGCTGCTTGATCGGCATCCGGTCTTCTGGGTCGGCGATCCGATGCCCATCCTGCTGGCCTCCGGCGTTGCCGTTCTGGTGTTCTTCACCGCCCACCTGGTTGAAAGCCGCCTGCGCTGGGTGATCTGGCTCGACACCTTTGCCCTGGCGATCGCGGTGCCGGCCGGCACCGGGGCGGCGATGGAGCTGGGCCATGGTCCGGTGATCGTGGTGTTGATGGGCATGGCAACCGGCAGCCTCGGCGGACTGTTGCGCGATGTGGTCTGCAACGAGCTTCCACTGGTGTTGAAACAGGGAGAGCTCTACATCTCCTGCGCCATGGCCGGGGCGATCGTGGCGGTGACGCTGATCTGGCTCGGGCTGGCACCAGGCTCCGCCCTGATCGGATGCGCTGCGGTGACCTGGGCAACCCGCGCCGGATCCCTGGCCTTCGGGTGGCATCTGCCCGTTTACAAACCCCGGCCGCCGCGCCGATAGCGCACCCCTGCCCGTGTCGCACCGCAGCCCCGTCGCAACCGCAGCAGCAAACGGGACACAGGCCCTCGAGGCCCCAAGCGCGGCGGCGCGCCCGCAAGGGCGCGCCGCCGCGCTGGTCGTTTCGGGCAAAGCCCGAAGCGAAACACCTTACCGCCGGAGCAGAGGCGTCCCCCGCATCCGGGGCCTCACCTGTTCTGAATTTTCTGCCACAGATAGATCAACGCAAGCGCGCCCAACACGGCCCCCACCAACCCGGCAAGCAGCCCCATGACCGCCAGCAGGGTGCGCAGCACCAGCCCCCCGATCAGGGCTCCCGCCATGCCGATGCAAATCGTGGTGATGACATCCGTCTCGATCCGCATGATGCGCGTGGCGAGGAACCCTGCCGCCGCGCCGATGATAATCAGGAAAACAACCGACATTCTTCTGCCTTTCTTTCCGGCCCGTCTTTGACCGTCTGAAGGGAGCCAGCCTGGACAGCAGGCCCCGAATACAGTCAACGCCGCCAGTGAAACGGCACGATGATCAGCGCCCCGACCGACGACAACACGGCATTCCAGCCCGGCGCGTGAAAGCCGATGCCGAACATCAGCCGCAGAAAGAAGAACAGGAATGCTCCGCCAACACAAATGATGATCGACTGGATGATCCCGTTGTGGGTGAACCCGCTGCGTTCCGCCGCATAGCCAACGATCCCCGCGATCACCACTGTTCCAAACAGGGCCAGCATCATGCCTCCTCCTCCTTCGACCCCAGCCGCGCCCCGATGGCAATCGGGAACCCGCGCAGGAAGGTCTCCCGGTCCTGCACCCCCTTCCCGGCCCGCTGGAGGCGCAGCAGTTCCACCGCTCCATCGCCGCATGCCACGGTCAGGGTTTCATCCAGCACCGTGCCGGGGGCCCCGCTGCCCGGCGCGACCCGCGAGGCCAGCACCTTGATCCGCTGTCCCTCCACCTCGCACCACGCCCCGGGAAAGGGCGACAGCCCGCGAATCTTGCGATCCACCTCGATGGCCGGCGCATGCCAGTCGATCCGCGCCTCGGCCTTGTCGATCTTGGTTGCATAGGTGACGCCCTGATCCGGCTGCGCCTCCGGCACCAGATCCGGCAGGGCCGAGAGCGCGTTGACGATCAATCCCGCCCCGATTTCGGACAGCCGGTCATGCAGCTCAGAGGTCAGCTCCGAAGCGCCGATCTCCGTTTCCTGACGCAGCAGGACAGGCCCGGTGTCGAGACCCGCCTCCATCTGCATGATGCAGATGCCTGTGCACGCATCGCCCGCCATGATGGCGCGATGGATGGGCGCGGCCCCGCGCCAGCGCGGCAGCAGGCTGGCGTGGATATTGAGACACCCGAACCGGGGCGCATCAAGAACGGGCTGCGGCAGGATCAGCCCATAGGCCACCACCACGGCCACATCCGCATCAAGCGCGGCAAATGCCGCCTGCTCTTCCGCTCCCCTCAGGGAAACCGGATGGCGCACCTCCAGGCCCAGCTCGATGGCGCGCGCATGCACCGGTGTCGGACGGTCCTTCTTGCCGCGGCCGGCCGGGCGCGGGGGTTGGCAATAGACAGCAGCGATCTCGTGACCGGCATCGACCAGCGCCTCCAGCACCGGCACCGAAAACTCCGGTGTTCCCATAAAGATAACCCGCATGACCCTGCCCTTTCGCCCCGTTTGTTCGCTACTGGCAACAGGCTTAGCGCAGGTGATCAAGCGGGACCAGAGCGGACGCGCATGCGCGCGCCAGTCTCAGCCTGCCCCTGCCGGGCAGGCCGGGTCGCTGAACGAAACCCTCTGACACGAACGCGGACCCGAGGCGGTTCAGCGCGCCAGTTTGCGGGCCTTCTTGATCAGCATGTCGCGCTTCATCCGGGACAGGTGGTCAAAATACATCTTGCCGTTCAGGTGATCGATCTGGTGCTGCACCGACGTGGCCTCGATCCCGACAAAATCGCGACGGTCCACCACCCCGTTTTCATTGAGAAACCGCACGGTGACCGCACGCGGGCGCGTGATCCGGGCTGACACGCCAGGCAGGTTGGGACTGGCTTCGTCATGCTCGCGCAGCTCGATCGACGCGTGCAATATCTCAGGATTGGCCAGCCGCACCGCGCGTCCCCGCTCGGAGGAGCCATCCACCACCGCCAGCCGCAACATCACCCCGATCTGGGGCGCGGCGAGCCCGACCCCGGGCATCGCCTCCATCGTGTCGATCATGTCGTCCCAGATGGCGCGGATCTCATCGGTGATCTCCGACACCTCTTCTGCGGCAGTGCGCAAGCGCTTGTCGGGCCAGGGCAGGCACGGGCGAATGGTCATGGCAAAACCTCCTTTTGCGCGCAATAGCGAGCTTCGACGGCGTCACGGTCCGCAGCCGACAAATGATCAAAGGTCACGCGACCGTCGAGGTGATCGTATTCGTGCTGGATGCAGCGCGCCGCAAACCCGTCGAAGTCACCTTCTAAGCTCTCGCCCTGGGCGTTCTGCCAGCGGACACGGATCTGCATGGGGCGAATCACCTCCGCCAGGACTCCGGGGATCGAGAGACACCCTTCCTCTCCCGGCGCGACGTCTTGCGAACGCCAGAGGATTTCCGGGTTCACCATTACAACCGGGTTGCACGCGCCCGTCTTCCAGTCCACATCCATCACGAACAGGCGCTTCAGGACGCCCACCTGCGGCGCGGCAAGGCCGCGCCCCGGCGCGTCATACATCGTCTCCAGCATGTCCGCGATCAATGTGGAGAGGTCCTCATCCGCCTGAACCGGGGCGCAGACTGTCGCCAGGCGCGGATCGGGCCACCGGACGATGGGCAGCAGGCTCATCCGTTGCCACGAGCGCGTTCGCGCTTCAGCTTCTGCATCTTGCGCGTGATCATCTGACGCTTCAGCGGCTTCAGATAATCGATGAACAGCTTACCATCGAGGTGATCGATCTCATGCTGCACGCAGGTGGCCCAAAGCCCGTCGAAAGTCTCGCTCCGGAGGTTGCCGTCGCGGTCGAGCCATTCCACATCCACCACCCGGGGCCGAGTGACTTCGGCGTATTGCTCGGGGATTGAGAGGCAGCCTTCCTCGTAGACATTGGTCTCGTCCGACGCAGCAATGACGCGCGGGTTGAACATCACAAGCGGGCGCGCATCGCCTTCGCCTTCCTTGACGCAATCCAGGACGATCAGGCGATCCAGCACGCCGATCTGCGGCGCGGCAAGACCGATTCCCGGCGCGGCATACATGGTTTCCAGCATGTCGTCCGCCAATTGGCGTAGATCGTCAGAGAGATCGGGCACTTCGGCGGCGGTCTTTTTCAGACGCGGGTCGGGATGGATCAGGATCGGGCGTTTCATGGCCCATCGCTTTAGGACAATCCCCGCAGCGCCGCAACGGCTCATGTCCGTTCCTGCGGTCGGCGGGGTGCTGCCCTGTGTTTGTACCAGCACATTGGAGGGGCTTTGCAGCGCTCGCGTGATCCCCTAGCCTCCCGCCAAACATGACGGAGACAGAGTTTCATGGATTTCGACAAGATCATTGACCGCCGCAACACCCATTCCATCAAATGGGACATGATGGAGCCCCTCTATGGTGTGTCCCCCGAGGACGGTCTGGCGATGTGGGTAGCGGATACCGATTTTGCGGTGCCGGATGTGGTGTCGGCGCGGATGCGGGCGATGGCCGATCACGGCATCTATGGCTACGTGAACTGCGAATCCGAGTACAAGGGGGCGATTCAGTGGTGGATGGAGAACCGCCACGGCTGGCACGTCGATGCCGATGCGATCTTTACCACCACCGGGCTGGTGAACGGTGTCGGCATGTGTCTGGACACCTTCACCAATGAAGGCGACGGCATCGTGCTGTTCACCCCGGTCTACCACGCCTTTGCCAAGGTGATCCGCCTTGCCGGGCGTGAGGTGGTGGAATGCCAGATGGTGCAGGAAGACGGCGCCTACAAGATGGACTTTGCCGCCTATGACGCGCAGATGACCGGCAAGGAAAGGATGGTGATCCTGTGTTCGCCACACAACCCAGGCGGGCGCGTCTGGACGCAGGAGGAATTGCAGGGTGTTGCCGACTTCTGCAAGCGCCACGACCTGATGCTGATCTCCGACGAAATCCACCACGACCTGGTGTTTGAGGGCCATACCCACATCCCGATGGCAGTGGCCGCCCCCGACATTGCAGATCGGCTGATCATGCTGACTGCGCCGTCGAAGACATTCAACTTTGCCGGCCTGCACACCGGCCAGGTGATCATCCAGGACGAGACCCTGCGCGAGCGTTTCCGTCGGCGCATGCTGGCAATCTACCTGCAAGGCAACACCGCTGGCGAATTTGCCACCATGGCCGCCTACTCGCCCGAGGGGGCGTCCTATGTCGCGGAGCTGGTGCCCTATTTGGCGGCCAACAAGGCCCTGTTTGACGAGGCGGTGAATGCGATCCCCGGCCTGAGTTCTATGGAACTGCAATCCACCTATCTGGCCTGGGTCGACTTCTCCGGCACCGGTATGGAGCGGGAGGAATTCACCCGCCGGGTGGAACAGGTGGCCAAGATTGCCGTCAACCACGGAACCACATTCGGCACCGGCGGCGAGAGTTTCCTGCGCTTCAACCTCGGCACCCAGCGTGTTCGGGTAGAAGAAGCGTGCGAGCGACTGGCAAAGGCCTTTGCCGATTTGCAGTGACGCTCACCGGGCGGGTGACCATCGGGAGAAACGGCTCCACGGCAGTCACCCGCTTTGGATGGATGCTGAGGCTGGGCGACAGTTCGACGGCGTTTATGCCATTGGGGCGATCACCCGAAAGACTGACCAGGGTCGCCGACGGGATTGCCGATCTTCAGTTACGGGCCCGTGGCAAAACACACAGCCTCCGGCGGGAATTCCCTCTGTCAGGGGCTACTTGTTTCGATACCTGAAAACGGACCGCCACGTTTTGCGCACTCCCAAGCCCACTGTATGCGCTAACGAAGATATCGAGGGGTTTCGCTTCGGGCTTTGCCCGAAGCGACTCGCGCGCTGCGCGCCCGTACCGGGCGCGCAGCGCGCGGGGCCCAACTATTGATGTCAGGTCCTGAAAGGACGTGGCGCCAATGGGCGGGAGCCTCCCCCCCTTGCATCCCACTTCCCCGGTGCGCTGAGGCGTCAGCTGTCTCCCAGGTGGTCGTGTCCCAACAATCCAACTGGCGCATCAGGTGCGCGATAGAAATCCAGCGGCGCCGTTTCCGCGGCGGCGGTTGCGCGCTTGAACTCATAGCGCATCTCGCCCGCCTCCGCTTCGGACGCGACGATCAGGCACTGTGACAGGTGACGAGTGCCATCGTAGAGATCCACAAGGCCGCGCAATTGCGGAACGGTCTCCTCTTCCACCGAAAACCCGCTCTCCCATTGACGCAGCACCGGATAGATCTCTTCGCCGGCGTGCACGCGAAGACGATTCTTCTTCTTCATGCCCTGGAGGCGCGCCTTGTCCAGCGCATCCTGCACGGATTTAGGTACATATGTGGTCATGGTCTCAACCTCCGGCTCACGAGGACCGATCTACAGGGTGACGTCAAATTGGCTAAAATCAAGTGAATACACCGCATGTTCCGTTGAGCCGATGTGACTGTTGTGGTCATGCCGCGCCCTGGCTTTGGACCTCCGCCCCCACGGGCTCTGCCCATCCCCTCGGCACCTGTGCGGCTGCGCAGGGACGCTGCGCAACGACACAGGTGGTCGAGCTTCGCCCGCGCCCCTATCCTTCTCAGCAACCGAGGAAAGAAAGGGCTGATCATGGGACTGCTGGTCGACGGCACGTGGCACGATGTCTGGTATGACACCAAATCGCATGGAGGCGCATTCAAGCGCTCCGAATCGCAATTTCGCAACTGGCTCAGCGCGGACGGAAGCCCCGGCCCGGCGGGTCAGACCGGGTTCAAGGCAGAGAGCGGGCGGTATCACCTCTATGTCTCCTACGCCTGTCCCTGGGCGCATCGCACGCTGATCTTTCGCAAGCTGAAAGCGTTGGAGGACCACATATCGCTATCTGTCGTCCATCCCGATATGCTCGACAAAGGCTGGGAGTTCAAAACCGACGAGGCGGGCGCAACCGGCGATACGCTTTTCGGGTTTGACTACATGCACCAGATCTACACCAAGGCGGACCCGGAGTACTCCGGCCGTGTGACGGTGCCAGTGCTGTGGGACAAGCAGGAAAACACCATCGTCTCGAACGAGAGCGCGGAGATCATCCGCATGCTCAACTCCGCCTTTGACGACATCACCGGTAACACCCGCGATTTCTGGCCCGAGGCGCTGCGTGAGCCGATCGAGGCGGTGAACGCGCGGGTCTATGACACCGTGAACAACGGCGTCTACAAGGCCGGGTTCGCCACCTCGCAAGAGGCCTATGACGCAGCTGTAGGACCGCTGTTTGACAGCCTCGACTGGCTGGAGGACATCCTGAGCCAGCACCGCTATCTGATGGGCGATACGCTGACCGAAGCCGACTGGCGCCTGTTTACCACGCTGGTGCGGTTCGATCCGGTCTACCACCTGCATTTCAAATGCAACCGGCGCCGGATCATCGACTACCCCAACCTCTGGGCCTATACCCGGGAACTCTACCAGATGCCGGGCGTGGCAGAGACGGTGGTGATGCCGCATATCGTGCGCCACTATCATTACAGCCACGACACCATCAATCCGCACCGGATCCTGCCGATCAACCCGGTGCTGGACTGGGACGCCCCGCACGGACGCGGCTAACGGCGGGGCCGAACAAGGCGCGGCGGAGGATCCCGCCGCGCTTGCTTTATGCAGGCGTCAGAGGCATATCGTCCCGAGACCCTGTGAATAGAGACCGCTCCGCCATGTCAGACAGCCCCCCCAGTGCCGAAGACAGCGTTCCGGCGACCGCCCTGCCGGAACAGGCTTCGGTGCGAGACCACGGCGGCAACCTGGCCGCCGCCATCGCGCGCTTTGGCGGGCAACGCGGAGACTGGACCGACCTCTCCACCGGCATCAACCCGTCGCCCTATCCGCTCCCGCCGCTACTGGCGGAGGACTGGACCGCCCTGCCCGACGCCGATGCACAACAGGCGCTGATTGCCGCGGCCCGCCGCTTCTGGCAGGTCCCGGACGAGGCGGATATTCTTGCGGCACCGGGGGCCTCCGCCCTGATCGCGCGGCTGCCCGCGCTCCGCCCGGCTCGCACCGTCAGCATCAGCACGCCGACCTACAATGAACACGCTGCCGCTTTTGACCACAACGGCTGGCAGATCCTCGACACCGGCCCGGCCGAGGCACAGGTGGTGGTTCATCCCAACAACCCGGATGGCCGTCTCTGGATGCCCGAAGAGGTCAACGCGCCCTTCTGCATCATCGACGAAAGCTTTTGTGACATCTGCCCGGATCAGAGCCTGATCGCCCGCGCCACCATCCCCGGCACGGTGATCCTGAAGAGCTTTGGCAAGTTCTGGGGACTGGCTGGCTTGCGGCTGGGATTTGCCATTGGTGATCCGGAACTGATCGCAGGTCTGCGCGCCGCCATGGGGCCATGGGCGGTCTCCGGCCCGGCCCTGCGCATTGCCACACACGCCTTGAACGATCCCGACTGGGCTGCCACCACCCGGCTGGAGCTGGCCGATGCCGCCGCGCGGCTGGACCAGCTGATGCAACAGGCCGGAGCTCAGACCGTTGGCGGCACCGACCTGTTCCGGCTTTATGACGTGGGGGATGCGCAGGCCTGGCAGGACCGCCTCGCCCGCGCCCGGATCTGGAGCCGCATCTTTCCCTATTCCACCCGCTTCCTGCGCCTTGGCCTGCCGCCGATGTCCCGCTGGAGCCAACTGGAGACCGCCCTGACATGAGCACCGCCGCGCTGCTGATCCCTGCCCTGCTTATCGATGCCGCCCTGGGAGAGCCGAAATGGCTGTGGTCCCGCATTCCGCATCCGGCAGTGCTGATGGGGCGGCTTGTGCAGGCGCTGGATGATGGGTTCAACGATGGAGAAGGCAAGCGTGGCAAGGGTGTCATGGCCGTGTGCGTGCTGGTCCTGACCGGGCTGCTCCTTGGCTGGATACTGTCCTGGCTCGGTGCGGTGGTCAGCGTCCTGATCGCTGCTATCCTGATCGCGCAGCGGTCGCTGACCGATCACGTCGGTGCGGTGGCCGCCGGCCTTCGGCACGGCCTGACCGACGGGCGCACGGCGGTTGCACAGATCGTCAGCCGCGACACGGCCAGCATGACGGGGCCGCAGGTGGCACGCGCCGCCATCGAAAGCGGTGCGGAGAACTTCTCCGACGGGGTTGTTGCGCCGGCCTTCTGGTTCCTGGTCGCCGGCCTGCCGGGGCTGTTGATCTATAAACTGGTCAACACCGCCGACAGCATGATCGGCTATCGCACCGAAGCGTATGAGGAATTCGGATGGGCGGCGGCGCGGCTGGACGATGTGCTGAACATCATCCCGGCCCGGCTGAGCGCCCTGTTGCTGGCCATCGTCACCCGCCGGACCGGGGATTGGGGCATGATCAGCAGCGATGCGCGCAAGCACCGCTCGCCCAACGCGGGCTGGCCCGAGGCGGCGATGGCACGCGCGCTTGGCGTGGCACTGGCGGGGCCGCGATCCTATGATGGCGCGGTGCGCGACTTTGCCTGGGTCAATGAAACCGGTTCCAAGAGCGCCGGCGCCCATGACATCACGCGCTGCTGCGAAATTCTTTGGAAATCCTGGGGGCTGACACTTGTTCTAGTGGTTGCATTGGGGCTGCTATTCTAGATACCGTTAGCGCGAAACCGATCCGACCAAAGGACATATGGCCATGCGCGTGCTGCCGAGCCCCAAAGCGGTCCTGCACCGCACCGCCCTGATCGCCCTGCTGAGCGTCCCGAGCCTTGTCGCGGCCCAATGCGGAGGCGGTTTCCAGAATTTCGTGCGCGGCCTCAAGGACGAGGCGGTCTCTGCCGGCTACGCGATCAATCTTGTCAACAACTTCTTCAAGGGCGTGTCCCAGGATCAGAGCGTGCTGCGCGCGGACCGCTCCCAGGGCGTCTTCCAGAAACCCTTCATTGAATTCTCGCGTCGGCTGATCTCCCAGGACCGGCAGATCCGCGGGCGTCGCAAGGGGGAGGAATTCGACAAGATCTTCGAACGCATCGAGACGACCTATGGCATCGACCGCGGCGTGCTCCTGGCCTTCTGGGCCTTCGAAACCGACTACGGTGCCGTGCAGGGGAATTTCAACACGCGCGACGCGCTGGTGACCCTCGCCCATGACTGCCGCCGCCCGGAGCTGTTCCGCCCGCAGATTTTCTCGGCTCTGGAGCTATATCGCAAAGGCGACTTTGATCCCGCGCGCACCACCGGTGCCTGGGCGGGCGAAATCGGCATGGTGCAGATGCTGCCCAGCGATATCCTCGAACACGGGGTGGATGCGGACGGGGACGGGCATGTCACGCTCAAGACCTCTGCCGCCGATGCGCTGATGTCGGCCGCGCGGATGCTGTCTCACCTGGGCTGGCGCGCGAATGAGCCCTGGCTGCAAGAGGTCACCATCCCCGCCGGCATGGATGTCTCCGCCTCCGGACCTGCGCATAAGAAAACCGTCTCCGAGTGGGATGCGATGGGCGTTGTGCCGCGGTCCGGTGGGTTTGCGATGAAAGAGGCCAAAGCCTCCTTGTTGCTGCCGCAAGGCCACAAGGGGCCGGCCTTTCTCGCCTATCCGAATTTCGACATCTATTTCGAGTGGAACCAGAGCTTTACCTATGTTCTGACCGCCGCCTATTTCGCCACACGGCTGGAAGGCGCGCAGGTCTACAATGCCGGAGATTCCGAGCAGGGCCTGTCAGGCGACCAGATGAAGGAACTCCAGCGCCGCCTGCAAGCCCGCGGGCATGATGTGGGGGATGTGGACGGTATTCTGGGCGCCAATACCCGGCTCGCCGTGCAAAGGGAACAACAGCGCCTGGGCCTGCCGGCGGATGCCTGGCCCACGCCGGATCTTCTGAACGCGCTTTAATCAGGCCACCAGCGCCTCTGCCTTTTTCAGATCCACGGACACCAGCTGGCTGACGCCTTTTTCCTGCATCGTCACGCCAAACAGGCGGTCCATGCGCGCCATGGTGACGGCGTGGTGGGTGATGATGAGGAACCGCGTATCGGTCTGGCGGCACATTTCATCGAGCAGATCGCAGAAGCGGGTAACGTTGGCATCGTCCAGCGGCGCGTCAACCTCGTCGAGCACGCAGATCGGCGCCGGGTTCGACAGGAACACCGCAAAGATCAGCGCCATCGCGGTCAGGGTCTGTTCCCCCCCCGACAACAGCGACAGGGTCGACAGTTTCTTGCCCGGCGGCTGGCACATGATTTCCAGACCGGCGTCCAGGGGATCGTCGCTTTCGACCATCAGCAGGTTCGCCTCGCCGCCGCCGAACAGATGCGTGAACAGCATCGCAAAGGAGCTGTTGACCTGTTCAAAGGCGGTCAGCAGGCGCTCCCGCCCTTCGCGGTTGAGCGAGGCAATGCCCGCGCGCAGGGTCTTTACCGCCTCTTCCAGATCGAGCTTTTCCGCCACCAGCGTATCATGCTCTTCCTGCACCTCGCGGGCGTCCTCTTCGGCCCGCAGGTTCACCGCGCCAAGCGCATCGCGTTGACGCTTGTGGCGCGCCACCTCGATTTCCAGCTCTTCGGCGTTGGGCATGTCTTCGGGGGCGACCTGTAGCTGCTCCAAAAGCTCCGCGGGCTCCATCTGCATGACCTCGTCGATACGCTCGGCGGTGGCCTCCACGGTTTCGCGGGCGGCCTCGGTGCGGGCTTCGGACCGGGCCCGCGCCTCCCGCGCCTCAGACGCCAGGCGTTCGCATTCGCGCTCGTTGTGGACCGCTTCACGCAGCACCGCTTCGGCGGCGACCAGCGCATCTGATGCCTCTGCCTTGCGCGCTTCCGCATCGGTGATCTGTTCGTTCAGCTCCTCGCGGGTCTCGGCGATCTCGCCGGGCACCGCCATCGCGTCCTCAAGCTCCTCCTGACTGGCCTCGCGGCGCTCTTCCAGCTCGGCAATCCGCTTGCCCGCAGAGTCCAGTCGGTGCCGCCAGCCGGAGATTTCCTTGGTCACAGTTTGCGCGCGTTTGGTCCGTGCCTCCCCCTCACGGCGCAATTCGTCCAGCGCCGAGCGATGGGTGAGCATGGTGATCCGCGCGGCTTCGACCCCGTGTTTGATCTCTTCGACCTTGGCGCGCGCCTCGGACAGATCCCCAAGGGCCGCCTGCGCCGCCTCGGCCTCCTTCAACTGCAGGGAGGCCGTCAGCGCATCCTCTTCATGGCGGGCCACCGCGATGCCAAAGTTTTCCAGCTTGCCTTCGGCGAGGTTCTTTTCCGCCTCCGCACGGCTGAGGGCGCGGGCACTGTCGGCCACCCGCTGATCGGCAGCGCGACGGGCCTGACGGGCGGCTTGGTCGGCGCGCGTGACCTCTTCGAGCTTGCGCACCAGCGCCTCATGCGCGGCCTGCGCGCCCTCGGTGCGGGCGGTGGCATGGGCCAGATCCTGCTTCAGCGCCTCCAGCCGGTTCATCTGCTCCAGCCGCATCGCCGCCGCCGAGGGCGCATCCTCGGCCCAGGAGCGGTACCCGTCCCAGCGCCAGAGATCGCCCTCCAGCGTCACCAATCGTTGCCCCGGCTGCAACAGCGGCTGCAAACGCGCCGCCTCGTCCGGGTCAACGACTCCGATCTGGCCAATCCGGCGCCAGAGCGCATCTGGGCCGTCCACATATTTGCCCAAGGGCTCCACCCCATCCGGCAGCGGCGCATCCCGCTCATAGGACGGCAGGGTCAGCCAGCCCGTCGGCCCATCGCTGCGCGCAAGCGGTGCGCGCAAGTCATCGGCCAAGGCGGCCCCGAGGGCCTTTTCATAGCCCGGCGTCACCCGCAGGTCATCCATGACCTGACCACCCTCGGCGGCGTCACGCTCGACCAGCTTTGCAAGCGCCGTGACCTCGGCCCGCAGCGCGCCCAATTCACCCTCGGCCTCAGAGCGTTTGGCGCGCGCTTCGGTTTCCTGCGCCTGGGTCTCGGTACGCAGCTCATCGGCTTCGGCCAGCGCGTCTTCTGCCATTTCGGCGGCTTCGCGGGCCTCTTCCTCAGCCTCGACGGCGGCCTCATAGCTGGCTTCGGAGGCCGTCAGGGCCTCGCGCGCCGCCTCCTGCGCAGCACGTGATTTCGCGCCCTCGCCTTCGGCCCGCTCCAGCGCGCGGCGGCAATCCTCGACCAGACGTTGCGCAGACTGATGGCGGGCGGCGAGACGTGCGACATCTTCCGTCACCTGCGACAGATGTTCTTCGCCGCTGTGCAAGATCGACGTGGATTCCTGAGCCACCTCGGCGGCCTCCGTCATACGCTCGTCATGTCCTTCCCCCGCCTTGGCCAGTTCGCGCTTTTCCCACTCCAGCCGCTCGATCGTTTCACCGGCGTCCTTGTTCAGCCCCGCTTCGCGCTCGATGTCGTTGCCAAGCTGCTGGATGCGGCTGTTCAGACGTTCGATATTCTGTCGTGCCTGTGCCTCCTGGTCCGACAGCGCATCACGCTGCACCACCAGCCGCTGCAACACGGCAGCCGCGATGGCGTCTTCTTCGCGCAGCGGGGGCAGACCTTCTTCGGCGCTGGCCCGTTTCTCGGCAGCAACGCGGGCCAGCGCCTCCGCCTTGGCGGCCTGGGTGACGCGGGTGCGCAGCTCGTCCTCTGCCGCAAGCCGCGCATCATCGGCCTCGCGCCAGCGGCGATAGAGCAGCATACCCTCGGCCAGCCGCAGCTTCTCGCCGATCTCGCGATAGCGCTGCGCCTGTTTGGCCTGGCGTCCGAGCTGTCCCAGCTGCGTCGCCAGCTGCTCGATCACGTCATCGACACGCAGCAGGTTCTGTTCGGTGTTCTTCAGCTTCAGCTCTGCCTCGTGCCGGCGCTGATACAGGCCCGAGATCCCGGCCGCCTCTTCGAGCACCCGCCGGCGCGCCTTTGGCTTGGCGTTGATCAGCTCAGAAATCTGCCCCTGCCGCACCAGTGCGGGCGAATGCGCCCCGGTGGAGGCATCGGCAAAGAGCATCTGCACGTCCTTGGCCCGCACATCCTTGGCGTTCGCCTTGTAGGCGGAGCCGACGTCGCGCGTGATCCGGCGCACAATATCGAGCTGGTCCGCGTCGTTGAAACCCGACGGCGCCAGCCGCTCCGAATTGTCGATCTGCAGGCTGACCTCGGCAAAGTTGCGCGCCGACCGCGAGGCCGTGCCTGCAAAGATCACGTCCTCCATGCCACCGCCGCGCATGGCTTTGGCGCGGGTTTCCCCCATCACCCAGCGCAACGCCTCCAGCAGGTTCGACTTGCCACAGCCATTCGGCCCCACAACGCCCGTCAGACCATCGGCGATGATCAGGTCGGTGGGATCGACAAAGCTCTTGAAGCCGTTGAGCCTGAGTTTGGAAAAACGCAAGATCGCCCTTTCTGGTGATTCCGTTGCCGGAAATCACATCAGGCTTGCAGGCCGAGTGTCAACGGCACGTGACGCAAAATCGGCACTTTGAAGCAGGTGCCCCCACCATATCTTGTGGATAACCAGGTTTTACCGCGCCGAGCGCAACACTCGGCCCAGACGCGCCATGCCCTCCGCGATCGTAGTCTCATTGCTATTGGAGAAACTCAGGCGCAAGCAATTCTGGCCCGAACCATCCGCAAAGAACGCCTGTCCGGGCACAAACGCAAGTTTCTCCTGCTCCAGCGCCTGCTCCAACAGGCGCGCCGCGTCCACGTCGGCCGGCAGGGTCACCCAGATGAACATCCCCCCCTCGGGTCGGGTCCAGGTCACGCCTTCTGGCATATGCTCCGCGAGCGCGGCCAACATGGCGTCGCGACGGCGCACATAGACCGCGCGCAGGTTGGCAACATGGGGCTCGAAATGCTGCTGGGCAACCTGATGTGTTGCGATCTGGTTGATGGTGGCCGAATGCAGGTCGGCGGCCTGTTTCATCAGCACCAACTGCTGGATCACCGGCGTTGCTGCGACAATCCAACCGACCCGCAGCCCGGGTGACAGGGTCTTGGAAAAGGTGCCGCAATAGATGGTGCGGCATGCCTCGAGGTCGCCACCGTTCTGCGCCAGTTCGAGCGCCAGGATCGGCGGGATCTCTTCACCGTCATAGCGCAGCGCCTGATACGCGGCATCCTCGATCAGAGCGGCGTCAAGCGATGTGGCCATGTCCAGCGCCGCAAGCCGCTCGGCCCGGGTCATGGTGACGCCCGTGGGATTTGCAAAATCGGGGCTGACATAGGCAAACTTCACCCGGCCGCCTGCGGCCTCGGCCGCTGCGGCATATGCGGCAGGGGATTGGTTCTCGCCCGCGCGCAGGGGGCTGTAGCGTGGCTCATAGGCGTTGAAGGCTGCCAACGCCCCGAGGTAGGTGGGCCACCCCACAAGCGCCGTGTCGCCGGGATCGAGGAACAATTTGCCAAGGTAGTCCAGCGCCTGCTGCGAACCGGAAGTGATGAGGACATTCTCGGGCGGGCAGGGAATCCCGCGCGCGGCCATATGCGCTGCAATCCACTGCCGCAGGGGCGGATACCCCTCTGACAAGGAATACTGAAGAGACTGGGCTTGATGCTCTGGCGAAAGCGCGTCTTGAAACGCGCCGGCGAAGGCCTCGGCAGGAAACAGCGCCGGATCCGGGATCCCTCCTGCAAAGGAAAGCATCCCCGGTTGATCCAACAGCTTGAGCAGCTCGCGAATTTCCGAAGCTTTCATGCGGTTCATTCGTTTCGCAAATTGCGCAGTTCCACTCATTTTGGTTACTTCCTTTCAATTCTTTGGTTGCACCTGATCGAAGAGGTCAAAACAAGTCAATACTACTGACCTATTATTTCAACCATCGTGATCTTGCAGACGGTCTCGGTTGGTGGTCATATGATTTGACCAATCGCTGCCCTTCGAGACCCCATGCCCTTTCAGAAAGTTCAGCCCGAAAAGCTCTCTGCCGCGGTTGTGCGCCAGATCGAGAAACTGATCCTGCGGGGCATCCTGTGCCCGGGGGAGCGTTTGCCGTCTGAACGGGAACTGGCGGAGCGACTGGGCGTGTCGCGCCCCTCGCTGCGCGATGCATTGGCAGAGCTTCAGGACCGCGGCCTATTGGCCAGCCGAGCGGGATCCGGCGTATATGTGGCCGATGTGCTGGGATCGGCGTTTTCGCCGGCGCTGATTCAGCTCTTTGCCAGCGATGATGAGGCCGTGTTTGACTACCTGTCGTTTCGTCGGGATCTGGAAGGCATGGCCGCAGAACGGGCGGCGCGGTTTGGCTCCGACGCCGATCTCGGCGTGATCCAGGAGATCTTCGACAAGATGGAGCTTGCGGGGGACCCGAGCATCTCCGAGGCTGCGGCGGAACTCGATGCGCAATTCCATTCCGCGATCCTCGAAGCGAGCCATAATGTGGTGCTCTTGCACATGATGCGCTCGATGTTCGACATGTTGCGAAAAGGTGTGTTCTACAACCGGCGGATCATGTTCGGTCAGCACACCACCTATGAGGCCCTGCTGGAGCAGCACAGGGCGATCAACGCGGCCCTGCAGAGCCGCGATGCCACCGCAGCCAAAGCCGCAGTCGAGGCGCATCTGGATTATGTCAAACAGGCGCTGGAGGAACAGATCCGCGCGGATCGCAATGCGGAAATCGCAGCGCAGCGGCTGGAGCACGAACGCAATCGCTAGGGGCGCTTACATCGCGGTGCTGTTGATGAAATCACGGGTCTGCTGCTGCAACGCGGCCGTAAACATCATCTCTGCGGTGTCGATCTCCACCAGCTGTCCCTCGTCAAGGAACGCCACCCGGTCGGCAACCTGTGCCGTTTCGGTGAGCGAGGCCGTCACGATCACGAGGGTGTAGTCCCGCTTCAGATCCATCACCAATCGGTTCAGCATCTCCAGCTCCATCCGGTCGATCGACCCGGTCGGACGGTCCAAAAGCAGCACCTGCGGCTGGATTGCGATGCTCCGGGCGAGACAGAGCTGGCGCTGTTGATGAATGGGCAGATCAGTGCCCCGCAGACTGTGCAGATGATCCTTGACCTGATCCCACAACAAGCAGCGGCGCAGCGCGCCCTCAACGACCTCGGAAATCGCAGGCGCGGTGGTGGCAACCCGGTTCAAGCGCACCCCATAGGCGATATTGTCCCAGATCGAGACCGGAAACGGATTTGCCTCCTGGGGCATATAGGCCAGACGCCGGCGCAATGTCGGCAGATCACACGACCGCCGATGAATATCTTCACCCTCGAACAGAATGCGTCCTGTGGTGACGATGCCGCGATCCTCGTCAAGCAGGCGGCACATGGCCCGCAAGAGCGCCGTCTTGCCCGCTCCGGCGCGACCGATGAGGCCAAGAACCTCTGAGCGCATCAGATCGAAAGTCAGGTCGCGCAGAACCGGCTTACCACCAACAGCTGCGCCAAATCCGCAGAAAGACACCAGGGCGCCGTCATCGCGATCACCATTCCCGGGTGGCCGTGTCTGCTTCAGATGCAGGGGGCGAGAGTGGAACATGGGCAAGCCTTGACGTCTATGTCTTCCATTTACCTGATGTCACACAAGAAGGTTAACCGGTCATCGCGAAAATCACGGTTTCATAAAAACTTCATACAGCACGAACGCAACAGGCCCCGGAGCATCCCCGGGGCCTGTTGCTTGTCACATGTACAGCTTCTTAGTGCAGTTTCGCGTCCACGTCCTGGATCGCTGCATCGATCAGCTTGTTTGCATCGGCGGCGGTCATCTGCTTCGAAATCACCTGATCGGCAACTTCGACGGCGATGGCGATCGCACGGTCGCGCACTTCTTTGACGGCCGAGGCTTCCGCAGATGCGATCTGCTCTTCCGCAGCAGCCAGACGACGTGCGATGGACGCCGCGAGGTCGGTCTTGGCCTGTTCCGCAGCTGCAGCGGCCTCGTCACGGGCGTTGGCGACGATGCGCTCCGCCTGTGCCTGGACGTCCTGCTGCTTGCGCTCGTAGGAGGCCAGAAGGGTCTGGGCCTCTTCGCGCAGCGCGCGGGCTTCTTCCAGTTCCGACTTGATGCTGTCCGCGCGATTGTCGAGCTGTTTGCCGATCAGGGACGGCACTTTGGCAGCGAGCAGGATGCCAATGAACAGCAGGAAGGCGAGAACAACAACAAAGTCGGTGTTGCCGAGGTTCCAGCCACCGCCAGCAGCGAGGGCCGGAGATGCGGTTGCGAGGGTCAGAGCAATTGCAAGAGTTGCACGCATGGTCTTAGCCCTCCGTCCGTTTGGCGACAGCCGCCGCAACAGCGTCAGCGTCGTCCTTGCCACCCAGAGCCGTGACCAGAGCGGATGCGGTATCGGTCGCAACAACTTTGACACTTTCCAGCGCGGTGGCGCGGATTTCGGCAATGGCTTTCTCGGATTCCGCTGCTTTCGCAGAGATTTCCTCATCCGCCTTTGCGATTGCCTCGTCGACCTCGGCCTGAATTTCGGCACGGGTCTCGGCGGCGATGCGCTGCGCTTCCGCGCGGGCGTCGGCCAGAGCCTTGTTATAAGCGTTTTCGGCCTCGACAGCTTTGGCCTTGAGGTCTTCAGCCGCGGCGAGGTCGTTGGTGATGGTGCCCTGACGCTCGTTCAGAATGGCTGCAATACGGGGCAGCGCGACGCGCGACAGGATCAGATAGATCACGACAAGCGTGACCAGAAGCCAGAAGATCTGGTTTCCGTAGGTCGAGAAGTCCAGCTGCGGCATGCCGGAAGATCCGTGCGCCGCTTCGGCAGCTCCATGACCTGCGTCATGCGTATTAGATGCCATGTCGTCCTCCTATGGAACTTGCCGTTACACCGGGCGGGGCGCGATTGGCACTCCGCCCGGCCGTAAGGAAAAAGTGTTCCGGAGTCTTAGACGGCGAACATCAGGAGCAGAGCAACCAGGAACGAGAAGATGCCCAGAGCTTCTGCAAATGCGATGCCGATGAAGAGGGTTGCGGTCTGGGAAGCAGCCGCGGAGGGGTTGCGCAGAGCGCCCGCCAGGAAGTTAGCAGCAACGTTGCCAACACCCAGAGCAGCAATACCAGTACCCATGCCAGCCAGGCCAGCGCCGATGTATGCGAGATCGCCTTCCATTTGATATCTCCTTACGATTGGAAGTTGAGGTAGTCGTTCAGACCAGCAGCCTGCCCTTAGTGGGACGGATGCAGCGCGTCCTTCAGATAGACGCAGGTCAGAATGGTGAACACGTAAGCCTGGATGAAGGCCACGAGAACTTCGAGTGCGTAGACCGCGGTGATAGCAAAGATCGGCAGGAAGGCACCGGCACCCAGCGCGCCAGCAAAACCTGCGAACACCTTCAGAACCGCGTGGCCGGCCATCACGTTACCTGCAAGACGGATGCAGTGGCTGACGGGGCGCACGAAGTAGGAAATCAGTTCGATGATGGCCAGGATCGGACGCAGCGCCAGCGGTGCGGAGCTGACCCAGAACAGGCCGAGGAATTTCGCACCATGCAGCACGAAGCCGGTGATGGTCACGGTCACGAAGACCAGCATCGCCAGGATCGCGGTCACGGCAAAATGCGAAGTGGTGGTGAAGGACATCGGGATCAGGCCAAGGAAGTTGGCGGTCACGATGAACATGAAGAGCGTCATGATATAGGGGAAGAACTTCACCGCGTCCTTGCCGGTGACGTCTTCGACCATCTTGTAGATGAACCCATAGGCCAGTTCCGCAACCGACTGCGCGCGCGAGGGCACGATGCCGCGGTTCGAAGAGCCCAGAACCAGCAGCCCGATGATCGCCACCACGGCAAACAGCATCCAGAGCGTCACGTTGGTGGGCGTGTACCAGGCGATGTGGTCACCGCCAAACAGCGGCTTCACGGTGAACTGGTCCATCGGGTGAATGGCAAGTCCGGCGTGCTCCGGTGCAAACACCAGACCCGATACGAGCACCAGAGCCAAAGCTACGTAAAAGAACAGTTTGCCCATCGTTCCGCTTCTCCTGTCGCTTAGGCCGTCGCCCAGCATTCATGCGTCTTTGTCAGCGTCGGCGTGTTTCTCCGCCTCGGCCATTTGTTTGTCCTGAATCTCGCGTGCGCTGCGGAGCATCACGTTCACTCCGGCGGCCAGACCCAGCAATATGAACAGCACCATGAAGATGGGGGTCGTTCCCAAGAGAACATCCAGCCCGTATCCGATGCCAAGGCCGATCACGAGACCGGCCACCAATTCCGTCACCATCCGCCAGGCCTGATTGGCCATGGAATAGTGTTCATCCGCGCGAGGTTCCGGCTCTTCATGCGCCTTCTTGGCGGCTGCCAGTTTCTCCTCCAGCTGCGCCATGCGCTGCTTTTGGTCGTCGTCGATCAAGGTGACGCTTCCTCTCGCGAAATCTGAAGGTGTGCTAAGCGGTCCCCCGCTCAGAGTCAATTGCGCATTGCGCGCAGCTTCTGTGAGCTGAAATCATTTAATATCAACACCTTAATTTGACAGAACAGGACAGACCCGACCTCCCTGCCCCGCTGGACTGCAGCAAAACGTGCCAGATCCCATATTCAACCAAACGGTTGATCTTGAAATTACGCGGCCGCAACCCGTCGACGGAACAGCCGGCCGTCGATCAGCAACAGACCAAATAGGATGGCAAACAGCCCCGTGAGGTGGCTGATCTCGAGCGGCTCTCCCAGAACCAAGACCCCCAAGGTCAGCGCTGAGGCGGGTGCGATTAGCGTCGGAAGGGTGACATTGGTCGGGCCAATCTTCGGAAGCACCCAGTACATGGCGATGAAGGCGGCAGAGGTCAGCGCAAACCCGATGATCAGCAACGCCCCCCATGCCTGTGCGGACAGCGCGCCCGGAACCCCATCGGACCAGAGGGCCAGTGGCAGGATAAAGGCTGTTGCCCCGGTCAAGGCCCAGGCCACCAGCACCACCGGCTCCATATCGCGAAACTGGCGCGCGACATTGACCGAAAAGGCATAACACAGTGGCGCGCCCAAGGTGACGAGGATCGCCCAGATGGCAGAGCTCTCCCCGCCCTGCAGGATCGGCAAAGACAGCAGAACGATCCCCGCCAGCCCGGACGCAACACCCAAGCTCTTGCGCCAATTGGCGCGCTCGCCATCCGGCCAGAAATGGGTCACCACCACTGCGAGCGCCGGGGTACAGGCATTGACGATCCCCGCAACACCGCTGGCGATATGCTGCTGCCCGAGCGCATAACAGGAAAACGGGATCGCATAACTCAGGGCTCCAAACCCCGCCAGCGCCAGCGCGCGCGATGGCGATATGCGCCAGTTGCGCCCGCGCGCCAGCAGAAAAACCCAGCACCCCAGGGCGCCAAGCCCGACACGCCCGACAGAGATCCACAAGGGTGCCAGCTCGCGCAGCAACACCGCGTTGAACATAAAGGACATCCCCCAGCCAATGCCGAGGATCACGATGATGGCCCAATACCGCAATGCCATGGTGGTCTCCCTCAATAGCGCCCGCGCCGTTTTGCGCATGCGCTTCGGGATTGTCGACCCGCTTCCTGCGCTTTAGGAGATATCCCCATGAGCGATACTCTTGATACCGTCTTTGCGGCCCTCGCAGACCCGACCCGTCGGGCGATCCTGTCGATGCTGCTCGAAGACGATATGGCCGTCACCGATGTGGCAGAGCCGTTTGAGATGTCGCTGGCGGCGATTTCCAAACATCTCACCATCCTCACCCGCGCCGGTCTGATCCAGCAGGAAAAGCGCGGGCGGGTGAAATGGTGCAAGCTGCAACCGGATGCTCTGCGCGCCGCCTCGGTCTGGATGCAGGGCTTTGGTCAGTTTGAGCCGGTGAATCTGGATGCCTTTGAACGGTTTCTGGAAGAAGAGCTCCGCGACGGCGAGTGAGGCACATCCCCGGCGCGGACCAAGTGAGACTTGGCGTCTTTAACCGTGTTCATCCTTCAACAGCAGCCAGAGCGCCACGATCGTCAGCGCGATCCCCACAAAGATCAGTGCCGGAGGCCAGCCTTTGCCCAGCGCGATCTCCCACAGGATCACCCACGACGGCACCAGATAGGTGTAGGCCATGACCTTTGCCGACGGCAGCCGCAGCGTTGCAAATTGCAGCAGGACAAAGGTACAGGCCGAGGCACAGACCGACACATAAAAAAGACCGATCCAGACGATGGGCTTCAGCCCTGCCCAATCCGTGGCGATCAGATCGCGCCACGCCAGCGCGATCAGCGCCACCGCCCCGGCGACCAGCACCCCAAAGGTGAAGACCAGCGCAGGCTCGCCCCGGTTCAGCTTGCGCACCATCGGCGTATAGAGCGCGTGGGCCACACAGCCGACGAAATAGATCACCTCGCCCTGGCCGATCTCAAAGCGGACCGCAGCCTCAAGATCTGCACGAAAGATCACCCAAAGCGCCCCCGCCCCGCCGATCATCAAGGCCAGCGCCATGCGCGGCGTTGTGATCTGGCGCAGCAAGAGCCAGCCAAAGACGCCGCTCATGGCCGGCGTCAGCGTAAAGACCGCCGCCGCGCTCACCGGATCTGCGGTTTTCAACCCGTAGAACATCAGTACGAAATAAGTCGCGAACACCCCGCCCAATAGCGCATAGCGCCAAGGTGCGCTGAAATGTTGAGACTTCAGGCCCGGCCCGATGGCCGCCGCCGCACCGATCAAAATCCCCGCCAGCACAAAGCGCACCGCATTCAGAGCCGCAGGCGTGACCTCATTCGCGATCAGCGCGCCGAGCGAAAACGACCCCGCCACCAGCGCCGAAAACGCCAGCATCGCCAGATGCCCCTTGTGGCTGTCGCTGAGACCGCCCCGCATGGGTGCCAGATCCAGATCGCTCATCACTGTGGCCAGGTTTTTGCGTGCTCTTTCAAAAAGCGCACGAAGCTCTGCACCTTATTGGTGCGATGCAGGTCCACATGGGTCACCAGCCAGATTTTGCCCGACCATTCGTCACGGGGGTCCATCATCATCACCAGATCCGGGCAGCTTGCTGCCTCCCACAAGGAGATAAACCCGATGCCCGCCCCAGCCCGGATGGCCTTATGTCCGGCCACCGCATCCGAACAGCGAAACACAATGTTCTCAGCCGGGATGGTCGCGCGCAGCCAGCGTTCGAACGGGGCGCGGGTGTTTTCATTGTCACTGGCAACGAACCGGTGGTTCACCATATCGTCTTGCCCTTTGAGCATGCCGTGGCGCGCGACGTAGTCTTCCGAGGCATAAAGCGCGAGGCGCTGCCCCACGAAGGGCTGAACCACATTGTCCGGCTGCTCCGGTGCCGCCCCCGCGCGCAAGGCCACATGCGCCTCGCCATATTCCAGTCGGAACAACCGATCCCCGGTCAGATAGCGGATCACCAGATCCGGGTGCATCTGCTGGAACTCCGTCAGCGCGGGCGCCAGCATCGGCGCCATGGAGGACAGGGATGTCACCACCAACTCGCCGGACACCTCATCGCCCTGCCCCTTGAGCCGCCCAACCAACTGGCTGAACTGATCGTCTGTCGCCTGCGCGACACGCAACAGATCCAGCCCGGCTTCAGTCGGCGTGTACCCCCGCGCATGGCGCTGGAACAGTTTCACACCAAGGCGCGCCTCGATCGCATCAATATGCCGGATGACCGTCGCATGATGCACGCCCAGCACTTCTGCCGCGCCGCTCACCGTGCCAAGCCGCACCACCTGATACGCGGTGCGCACTTCGTCCCAATTCTCCACCTGATCCCCCGTCGCGAAGATATCTGCAAGTATTTGCGCGGATGCGCACAGACTTTGTTCAATATCACAAATTGTGTTCGGATGTGCAAATCCCCATTCTGAGCCTCAGACGAATTTTCCTCCTCACAAGGACCAAGACGATGGCTCACACCGTACTCCATATCGACAGCTCCGCCCGCCAATCCGGCTCCACCTCCCGCGTGTTGACCGCGCAGGTCGTGGAACGGCTGAATGCCGAAGCCGTTATTCGACGCGATCTGTCGACGCCGCTGCCGCTGCTGGATGAGGCATGGATTGGTGCAAACTTCACCCCTGCCGATCAACGCAGCGATGAGCAAAAGGCGACGCTGGCCTTGTCGGACAGCTTGATTAATGAGCTTAAAGAGGCGGACACCGTGGTGATCGGTGTACCGATCTACAATTTCACCATCCCCACCACGCTCAAGGCCTGGATCGATCTGGTCGCCCGCGTTGGCGTGACGTTTCAATACACCGAGACTGGGCCCGAAGGTCTGCTGAAGGGCAAACGTGCCATTCTGGCGGTTGCGTCGGGCGGCACCGAAGCCGGATCAGACATCGACTACGCCAGTCGCTACCTGCGGCACATGCTGGGTTTCATCGGAATCACTGATATTGAAATCGTCGCAGCGGATCAGCAAGCCATTGACGCCGAAGGCTCCGTTCAAAAGGCCAAGGACGCCATCGCACAACTGGCCGCATAAGTGACAAGAACGCGGAGGGGGGGGGCGCTCCCGCCCGTCCGCCGATCAGCCACAGGCTGCTCGCGTCCCGTTGGGCCCGGCAGGCCGCGCCGCAGGCGCGGCCTGCCCCCCGGCGCTCCGCAACGCGGAGCGCAACACCTCAAACCACAGGTTTGAAACAGTTCAGATCCACTCGGGCGTGATGCCGATTTTCTCACAAAACGTCATAAAATCCGCACGCGGCATTGCAACGGTGCGGTCATTCACCAGCGGATGCATATATATGCGGTCCGCCGTCTGAGCCTCAGCGTCCATAAAGAACCTGACGCCCTTTGGCGCGCCATTGATCATCGCCAGCGGGGTGACGGCGCCGGGGCGAATGCCGAGATGCTCCATCAAGCGCTCTTCGGACCCAAATGACAGCCCTCCCACCCCCAATTGCGCGCCAAGCGCCTTCAGGTCGATCTCACGATCCTGCTGCAGGGAGACGAGGTAATTGCGCTTCTTGCGATCCCGCAGATAGAGGTTCTTGAGGCGGAGCGCCGCTTCACCGGGCACCAACAAATCGCCCTCCACCGCTTTGGACTCTTCGACAGTGCGCAGCGGTACGTGCTCATGCAGCGTATAAGACAGCCCCCAGGCGTCCAGCTGGGCCAGCAAAGCATCAGAAGACAGGGGCATACAATCCGGTGCGGCGGTCGGCGCGTCCATAATCGCTCCTTCAGGTCAGAGAATTCGGGCCGTAACAGGCATACACCCGCCCTTTTGGCAGATTGCCCGGTATCTGTGCAACGCGGTTGCGACCGAACCTCAGGCGACTGCGGCGACCCGTGGGGCGAAACATCTGATCCAAGCAGCATCGATGTCGGCCAGATCAGGGGCCGGCACAGCCGTGCCGACAGCCGCGGGCGCGTCCCAACGCCGCTCGCGTTGCCGCGCCGGTTCTGCATCCCGCGGAGACACAGATTCGGGGCGCAGGCGATCCAATCCCTCAAGCGTCACACGCTGGTAGGGAAGCGCACTGCGATACGGGCTGAGATTGCCGATGCCGCATCCTGCCTGAGCCGCAAAATACTCCAACCGCCGCGCCTTGGCGGTGAGGTTCTCGCCGCCCCGCTGCGCAGGGCGCATCTCACCCGGCCCGTCTTGGCCCTCATAAAGCCGCCCGCCGCCAAGCTCGACCATATCACACCCGAAGTAGTAGATCCGGGACGGGGCCAGGGACGCAAGGGCCCAATATCCCGCCACAAATGCCATGCCACCGCCCGTGAAAGGCGCGCCGCCATAAAGGGTCTGTACCGGCGAAAATTCTGCCTCGGTGACAACCCTCTGATCGCCCTCCAGCAGTACGGGCCTCCTGTCCACGGAAAAATCCCTTCTGTGGATCATATGTGTCCAGTCCTCACGGATGCTCCACGCATCATGGATTGCAACCACATGATCAAACAGTCCGAGCGGCCAGCCGGCGGCCTCGATCGCATAGGGCGCACAACCAAGTATGAGGACCTTTGTCATAACTTCTTTACAACTCCTTGCCGAACCCGGCTTTGAGCAAATGCGGCGGGGCAAGGTCAACGGCACGATCTGAAAATCTGCATGCCCGATGCACCTTTGGGTAACGATCCGCCAGAAATGGCGGGCACCGGTGAAAAACTGCCGACGCCCCACACCCCCCGCGCATTTGCACTTGCGCCCTTCTTCTTGACTCTCAGGTGCCCCCAGAGTAGGGCAGAGCCAATTCCGGGAGTCGTCGTGTCTTCCGGTCCTCGGCATGGGTCGGGGATCGCCCTCCACCAGCGCGTTGCGCCCGTGGGGGCAAACCTTGTTGGTTTGCACCCACATTTCTAGCACGGCGGGGGCAAACCTTATTGGTTTGTGCCTGTGGTTGCGATCTGGTGGCAGGTGATTGAGGTTCGTTCCACCGCTCCTTACATCAGGAGCACACATCGTAACCGGCAATGGAGGCCGAAGGCATGTTTGAAAATCTATCCGAACGCCTGTCTGGTGTCTTTGACCGGCTGACGAAACAGGGTGCGCTCTCTGAGGATGACGTTAAAACCGCCCTGCGCGAAGTGCGCGTGGCTCTGCTCGAAGCCGACGTTTCGCTGCCCGTCGCCCGTGATTTCGTCAAGAAGGTGCAGGAACAGGCCACGGGCCAAGCCGTCACCAAATCGGTGACACCGGGCCAGCAGGTCGTGAAGATCGTCCATGACGCGCTTGTCGAGACCCTGCGCGGCGAGGACGATCCCGGCGCGCTGAAGATCGACAGCCCGCCCGCACCGATCCTGATGGTTGGTCTGCAAGGCTCCGGTAAGACCACCACCACCGGTAAACTCGCCAAGCGGCTCAAGGAAAAAGAGGGCAAGAAAGTGCTTCTTGCCTCGCTCGACGTCTATCGCCCGGCGGCGATGGACCAGCTGGCGGTGCTCGGCACCCAAATCGGCGTCGACACCCTGCCGATCGTCAAAGGTCAGACGCCTGTAGATATCGCCAAACGCGCCAAACAGCAGGCTGCGCTGGGGGGCTATGACGTCTATATGCTCGACACCGCCGGTCGTTTGCAGATCGACGAAGTCCTGATGAAAGAGGTCGAAGACGTCCGCGACGTGGTCTCCCCGCGCGAGACCCTGCTGGTCGTCGATGGTCTGACCGGCCAGGTCGCCGTTGAGGTGGCCGAGGAGTTCGACAACAAGATCGGCATCTCCGGCGTGGTCCTGACCCGGATGGATGGTGACGGTCGCGGCGGCGCGGCGCTCTCAATGCGCGCGGTGACCGGCAAGCCGATCCGCTTTGTCGGCCTTGGCGAAAAGATGGACGCCATCGAGACCTTCGAGCCGGACCGGATCGCAGGCCGCATCCTCGGTATGGGCGATATCGTCGCCCTTGTTGAGAAGGCACAGGACACCATCGAGGCCGAACAGGCCGAACGCATGATGAAGCGCATGATGAAGGGTCAGTTCAACATGAACGACCTGCGCATGCAGCTGGAACAGATGCAGCAGATGGGTGGCATGCAGGGCATGATGCAGATGATGCCGGGCATGAACAAAATGGCCAAACAGGTCGAGGATTCGGGCTTTGACGACAAGATGGTCAAACGCCAGATCGCCATGATCCAATCCATGACCAAGAAGGAACGCGCAAACCCCGCGCTGTTGCAGGCCAGCCGCAAGAAACGCATTGCGGCCGGTTCCGGCATGGAAGTGGCTGACCTCAACAAGCTTCTGAAGATGCACCGTCAGATGGCCGACATGATGAAGAAAATGGGCAAGATGGGCAAAGGCAAGATGCTGAAACAGGCCATGAAAGGCATGTTCGGCAAAGGCGGCGGCATGCCCGACATGCCGGGTGGCATGCCCGGCGGCATGGATCCGTCGCAGATGGACCCCAAGGCCCTGGAAGCCGCGGCCAAGGCGATGGGCGGCAAGGGCGGACTGCCCGGTGGTCTTGGAGGCTTGGGCGGCGGCATGGGCCTGCCCGGCGGCCTCTCCGGTTTTGGCAAGAAGAAGTAACCGCAGCAGATGACCTCCGCGCCCACCATAGAAACCGACCGCCTGGTCCTGCGCCCGCATGAGGCCGCAGACCTGGATGCCTTCTGGGCATTCTATCAGAGCGACCGGTCGAAATACATGGACGCGCCCGACAGCCCCTCGCAGCTCTGGACGGGGCTTCTGGCCGAAGTGGGGTCGTGGGAGTTCTTCGGCTGGGGTGGCCTCGCGATCGAAACCAAGGACGGCCAGCTGGCGGGTCAGGTCTGCATCAGCCAGCCACCGCATTTTCCGGAGCTGGAACTGGGCTGGATCGTGTTTTCCGGTTTCGAGGGGGCAAGCTACGCCTTCGAGGCGGCCTCGGCGATGCGCGATTATGCCTTCGAGATCCTCGAGGTGCCGACCCTGGTCAGCTACATCGATCGCAAGAACCTGCGCTCGATCGCCCTGGCCGAACGCATGGGCGCCGTGCACGACCCGGATGCGCGCACCTATGATCCGATGGACCTGGTCTACCGCCACGCACCGGACAGTTCCGGCCCCGGACTGGAGGCCTATGCATGAGCACCTCCTCCATTCCGGTGATCGAAACCAGACGTCTGATCCTGCGCGGCCCCGAGGCCTCGGACTATCCGAATTTCAAGGCCACGTTTACCTCGTACCGCGCGCGGTTCATGGGCGGGCCGCTGAACACCTACGAGGCGTGGATGCTCTATGCCGCCGAGATCGGCCATTGGCAGGTGCGCGGCTTTGGCATGTGGATGATCCACGACAAGGTGACGGATGAGACCTATGGCATGGCCGGCGGCTGGCAGCCCGCAGGTTGGCCCGAGCGCGAGATCGCCTGGATCATCTGGCCGGAAAAATCCGGCAAGGGCTATGCCCTTGAAGCGACCCATGCGGCGCGGGATTACTTTTACACCCAAGCCGGATGGGACGGCGCGGTCAGCTATATTGACCCCAAGAACCTCGACTCGATCCGCCTGGCGGAACGTCTGGGTGCCAAAAAGGACCACGCCGCGCAGACTATCGACGGCAACGACGCGGTCTATCGCCACCCAGGCCCCGCGCAACTGCGCGACAGCCAGCTGGCACATGGCATCGAGATGGAGATCGGCCACTACGCCGACCCGCTGTTCAAACCGAAAGGATGGGCCATTGACTGAAACAACGACCGATCCTGTCGCCCGCGCCGCGGAGATCCTGAAAGGGCATCGCGAGAGCATTGATCGTCTTGATGCGATCCTTGTCTATACCCTGGGAGAACGCTTCAAGCACACCCAGGCGGTGGGCCAGCTCAAGGCGACACACGACCTTCCCCCGTCCGATCCCACGCGTGAAGCAACGCAGATCGCGCGGCTCGAAGACTTGGCGAAGGAGGCCGATCTGGACCCCGCATTCGCCAAGGCGTTCTTGAACTTCATCATCGATGAGGTCATCCGCCACCACAAGAAACACCAGGAATAAGCGGGGGCGACCTGAACACAGGACACCCCGTTCAACGCCATCAAAGGAGAATGAAACCATGGCAATGAAAATTCGTCTCGCCCGCGGCGGCTCCAAGAAGCGCCCCTTCTACCGCATCGTGGCTGCTGACAGCCGCATGCCGCGCGACGGCCGCTTCATCGAGAAGCTGGGCACCTACAACCCGCTCCTGCCGAAAGACAGCGAAGAGCGCGTGAAAATGGACATCGAGAAGGTCCAGGCCTGGCTCGACAAAGGCGCACAGCCGACCGACCGTGTTGCACGTATGCTCGAAGCAGCAGGCGTTCGGGAGAAAGCCACCCGCAACAACCCCAATAAAGGCACCCCGGGCAAGAAAGCTCAGGAGCGCGCTGAAGAAAAAGCCGCCAAGGCAGCTGAAGCAGCCGAAGCCGCAGCAGACGCGGAATAATCACATGACGGGCCCGGTGCAGGATGCAAAGGGATGTTTCCCGCAGGCGTTCCGCGCCGAGCTCGATCTGTTGATGAAGTTGCGCCGGGACGTCCGGCGCTTCCGTACCGATCCGGTAGACGAGGCAGTGCTGACGCGCTGCCTCTCTGCTGTTTCGCTGGCCCCCTCCGTGGGCCTCAGCGAACCCTGGCGCATCATCCGCGTCGAAAGTGAGGCCGCGCGTGCGGCAGCGCTGAAGAATTTCGAAGCCGCCAATGCGGAGGCGCTGGCGGATTACAGCGAGGACCGCGCCGCCACCTATGCGCGCCTCAAACTCTCCGGCATGCGCGAAGCCCCGGTTCAGATCGCGTTTTTCTGCGATGACGAGACCGAAAAAGGCCACGGCCTCGGCGCGCGCACCATGCCGGAAATGCGCCGCTATTCGGTGGTTACGGCCATCACCCTGTTCTGGCTGTCCTTGCGGGCAGAAGGGCTTGGCCTCGGCTGGGTCTCGGTCCTTGACCCCGACCAGATGGCGCGCGATCTGAATGTCCCTGCGGGCTGGAGTCTCATCGGATATTTCTGCATTGGCCATCCTGAACGCCTGTCCGACACGCCGGAACTGGAGCAGGAAGGCTGGGAAGACCGCTTCAACCTCCTGCCGATCGAGACGCGATAACGGACCATGGGACTGATCCGGATGCTGATCTTTACCATTGTCGCCTTTGGCGCCGGGGTCCTTTATGAACGCAGCGGCGCCCGCGAGCGCTGTGCCGCCGAGGGCGGTGACTGGGCAAGAACTGAAACGGGGACCGGCATGATTTGCCGGATGTGACATGAGCGACGACAGCAACGATCTGATCTGCGTAGGCGCGCTGGCTGGCTCTTTCGGCGTGCGTGGCGAAGTGCGGCTGAAGAGCTTTTGCGCCGATCCGCAAGAAATCGAGGACTACTCCCCCCTGCTGGGCGAGGACGGCCAGACCAGCTACAGCCTGGCCATCACCCGCGCCGTAAAGAACGGCTTTGCCGCCCGCATTGTGGGGGTGGACACCAAGGAGGAGGCGGATGCGCTCAAGGGGGTGCAGCTGTTCGCGCCCCGGACGCGGCTGCCCTCCCTTCCCAACGATGAATTCTACCACGCCGACCTGATCGGCCTCGAAGTTGTTGATACCGGGGGCGCTTCGCTGGGGCGCGTGAAGGCGGTGCAGAACTACGGTGCCGATGACCTCCTGGAAATCCACAGCCCGGGGCTCTCGGCAACGGTGCTCTTGCCCTTTACCAAGGCGGCGGTGCCCACGGTTGACCTGACACAGGGCCGCATCATCGCAGACCCGCCGGAAGGCGTGTTTTAAAGGGCAGCTCGGTCGGTATGGCAGTCAGGCGCTCAGCCCGGGTGATGCGCCTGAAACCATGAGAACACACGCTGAGTACCCACAAAGGCCTCCTGCTCCCACTGCGCCATCTCGCCTCCCGGCGGGGGCAGTTTTCTCCACACCTTGTAGAGCCGATACAGATAGATGAATTGAAAGACGGGATCCTCGGTCAGGGTCTGGCCATACCCGCTTTCAAAGGCCTGCCAGTCCGCAGCCGCGACGCAGCCGAAATCCCGCTCTCGATCATGCTCCGTCAGGCTCTCCGGCAACTTGACCTGCCAGAGATTGACGAGATCGATGTGATTGCAGCCAGTTCCCGCGGCGGAGAAATCGATAAAAGACACCAGATCCTGCGTCATCAGAATATTCCTGAAGTGAAGATCCCCGTGCAGCGCTACGGTGCGATAGGCCTCTCCGCGCGCGCGATTGGCGAACCGGTGCAGCATTGCGCAAAGCCCCAGAAACCGCTTGGGTTTGCGCAGTGCGATGTCCCCCGCACGCACGCGGGTTGCACTCGCCGCGACGCCCCGCAGATACTCCCTCGGCCAGAAGCGCCGGTCCCGCGGGGTGCCGATGTCATGCAACGCAGCCACCGCACCACCAATCCGGCGCAGCAAGGATGCGCGGTCAACAATGCCATAGCTCGCGAAGGTCAGCTCTCGATGGGCGGTTTCGCCGGGTGCGACCTCGAACAGCGCATAGGGGCGCGTCTCATCCTGCCACAACAGCGCCGGTACGTTCACTCCCGGGACATCGCGCAGCGCCTGTGCGGCCATCCGATGCCGTTCAAGGTGCTTCATATGCGCGGAGACGTTGTCCGTCGCAAACTCCGCCCGCAGAACAAATCGCTGCCCGGTTGTGGTTCTCACCCCCAAAACCGCGCGCTGGTCCCGGCCTGAGGAGTTCACCAGCATCATGCTGAAGGCGGCATCTTCGGCAGGCAGGCCCATTTCTTCGGCGATGCGCGGCCACAGGGCGACCGCACGGCGCTCCGCCTCCGCCACAGCGGCATCCCGATGGTAGAGCGGCAACCGGTTCGGGATTTCATTCGTCATCGGACATCGCAGCTTTCGGTTGCGGTTCGGGTTGTTTCAACTAAACAGCTTCTTATGAGCAAGCCAATCAAATCCCACGGGCGCCTCTCGATCGGCGCCAGTCTGAAACCGCGCGAGTTGATGAGCGACACGCCGGATCTCGCTGGTGTGTGGAAAGCCAAAATCCTGACGCTCTTTCCCGGCGCATTTCCCGGTGTCCTCGGTGAAAGCCTGACCGGCAAGGCGCTCCAGCAGGGATTGTGGCAACTGGAGACCATCGACCTGCGTCCGTTCGGGATCGGCAAGCACAAGAATGTCGACGACACCCCCGCAGGCGGCGGCGCGGGCATGGTGCTGCGCGCCGATGTGCTGGGCGAGGCGATCGATCACGCAATGCAGGGCACCCGGGGTAACTGGCCCCTGATCTACCTGTCGCCACGCGGTCGCCGGATGGACCAGCAGATGATGCAGAACCTCGCCCGTTGCGATGGTATGACGCTGCTCTGTGGCCGATTTGAAGGCGTCGACGAACGTGTGCTGGAACACTACGGCATCATGGAGGTTTCGCTGGGAGATTTCGTGATGACGGGCGGCGAGTTGGCCGCGCAGGCGCTGATCGATGCCACCGTCCGGCTGATCCCCGGCGTCCTGGGCAACCAGGCCTCCACCGAGGAAGAGAGCTTTTCCTCCGGTCTCCTCGAACACCCGCAGTACACCCGCCCCGCCGAATGGAACGGACGCGCCATTCCCGAGGTTCTGATGTCCGGTCATCACGGCAAGATCGCGCAATGGCGGCGAGAGATGAGCGAACAAATCACCCGCGAACGCCGCCCGGATCTGTGGGACGCCTATACCCGCAAGGCCGACCCGAAGGACTGAACCGCCGCCTGCAACGTTGCCGAACACCAAAAGCCGTGCTTTAGTCCCTTCTATTCACTCAGGAATAGGAGACCACAGGGTGGCTGGGAAATTTGAACTCTATACCGACAACGCCGGCGAATACCGCTTTCGCCTGAAGGCCGGCAATGGCGAGAACATTCTGGCAAGCGAAGGCTACAAGCAAAAGGCCAGCGCCGAGAACGGCATCGCATCCGTCAAGAGCAACGCCGGTGACGATGGCCGCTACGAGCGCAAGGAAACCGCTGCCGGCAAGCATATGTTCAACCTGAAGGCCAGCAACGGCCAGGTGATCGGCACCTCGCAAAGCTATGCCAGCGCCTCGGGTCGCGACAATGGCATCGAGTCGGTGAAGAACAATGCGCCTGACGCCCGGATCGAAGATCTGACCTGATCCCCTTATCTCTGGCGGGCCGCAGCCGGACTGCGGCTCAGCTGTCCTGCCGCATGCGCGCAGACCGCGACGCCCGGGCCTCGCGCTGTTGGGCGCGGATGGCCACCCGCAGCATCTGCTGGAACCGGGCACATTCCAGGTGGTTGGGCTCCGGGCATTCCGCGACATGGCGCATCATCTGCGCCAGCGCCTCCATCTGTTTTGCCTGTCGCAGCATATCATCGGCGCGGCTGTGCAGTTCATCCCGTGGCAGCTCCGGCTGGCCCTTTGCTCCGAACATCGCCGCAATCTCGTCGAGCGCAAACCCGCCCTGTTTCCCAAGCGCGATCAGCGCCAGCTGTTGCAGGACCTCTGGCCCATATTGGCGCCGCAACCCGTTGCGGGACAGCGACTGGATCAGGCCTTTTTCCTCATAATACCGCAGCGCCGAGGGCTTTACACCGCTGCGATCTGAAACCTCGCCAATATCGAGCAATTTCATCCTTGACCTCAAGTTGACTTGAATTCGTAGCCTGCATTCAATCCCGAACTTTGGCAAGGAGATCCTCGTGTCCCAATCTCTCTCTCCGCTCCCGTCCCTTGATCGCCGCGCCGTGGCGCTTTTGCTTGCGGCGACCCTTACCACCATGGCCAACGCCGCCATCAGCCCTGCCCTGCCGGGGCTGGAGGCCCGGTTTACCGACCATCCGCAGGCCGCACTTCTGACCCGGTTTCTGGTGCCCGCGCCGTCGGTTGCCGTGGTGCTGATTGCTGGCTGGACCGGCGTCCTCGCCGACCGTATCGGCAAACGGATCCTCCTGCTGGGCGGTGTATTTCTGTTCGCACTGGCCGGATGTCTGGGCATGTTCCTGAACAGCCTCGAAGCGATCCTTGCCAGCCGCCTAGCACTTGGCGTTGCGGTTGCCCTGATCATGACCGCTCAAACAGCGCTCATCGCGGATTATTTCGATGGCGCGGCCCGGAGCCGTTTGCTTGGCCTTCAGATCTCGGCGCGCAACATCGGTGGTCTGGTTTCGATCACCCTCGCTGGCGTTCTGGCGCTGATGTCGCCCATGCATGCCTTCGCCATTCACGGCATCGCGCTGCTGATCCTGCCGGTGCTGTGGGTCGCCATCACCGAACCAAAGCGCCCGACGTCCTCCCCTGCCGAAACACTCGCGAGTGCGTCGGCCAGTGGCGCGCCAGGGCTCGGCGCCGGGCTGTGGTCGATGGCCGCGCTGCAACTGCTGACGACCTTGTGCTTTTTCACCATGCCGACCCAGGTCCCGTTCTTCGTCGCCAGCCACGGCATCGACAACACCGCAGTCATGGGAGCCGTGATGGGGGCGCTGACGCTGGCCGGCGCATTCGCCGCGACGCGCTATTCTGCCCTCAAGCCCCGGCTTGGTCATGCACGGCTGTTCATGCTCGGCTACGGCCTGATGGGCAGCGGCATGGCGACGCTGGCGCTGGCGGGCGGGCTGCCCCTGATTTTTGTCGGCGCGACGCTTGTGGGCCTTGGTTTTGCAACCGTCTCCCCAAACTTCAATGAGATCGCACTGAAGTCCGCACCAGCCAGCCGCCGCGGGCGCGCTGCAGGTGTCATGACCACCTCGGTCTTTCTCGGCCAGATCATTTCGCCGTTCCTGACCCTGCCGCTGGTCCGTGCCAGCGGCTACCCCGGCACCTTCGCGGCCCTTGCCGTTGTGCTCCTGCTGGGCGCAGTCGGGGCGCTGGTTATCCACAGCCAGCAAAAACCGCTGACCAAACAGGTCTGATGCCTGCACCGCAGGGGGACACCCCTCTGCGGACGGCGTCGTATCGGGCTTGCAAACAGGCCCGAACTGGCCTATCAACCGCGCGTCCGGGGCTCATCATGAGTCGTCCGGACCTGTTCCGTTTTGCCTGTGCCACCCTTCTTCGGCGGCGATACAGCACGCGGATCGAGACGAAAAGCAACGAGACCGTATCTCTGGCGGGCGCAGCAGGTGAGAGCCGTTTGCGGACCCGGTGAAGACCAGGAGCTCTGGGGATCACAAGACCTTCGTGGATATAACCACGAGCAGCATAGGAGACGATCATGGATCTGATCGCACAACTCGAAGCGGAGCAGATTGCTGCGCTGGGGAAAACCATCCCCGACTTCAAGGCCGGTGACACCATCCGCGTCGGCTACAAGGTGACCGAAGGCACCCGCACCCGTGTGCAGGCCTATGAGGGCGTCTGCATCAGCCGCAAGAACGGCTCCGGTATCGCCGGCTCCTTCACCGTTCGCAAGATTTCCTTTGGCGAAGGTGTGGAACGTGTGTTCCCGCTGTTCTCCACCAATATCGAGTACATCGAAGTCGTGCGCCGCGGTCGCGTGCGTCGCGCCAAGCTGTACTACCTGCGCTCGCGTCGCGGCAAATCCGCCCGTATCGCAGAAGACGCAAACTACAAAGCCAAAGCGTAAGGAGTGGTCTCATGAAAAAAGACACCCATCCCGACTACCACTTCATCGACGTCAAGCTGACCGACGGCACCATCATCAAGATGCGTTCCACCTGGGGCAGCGAAGGCGATCAGCTGGCACTGGACATCGACCCCTCCGCGCACCCCGCGTGGACTGGCGGCTCCTCCCGCCTGATGGACACCGGCGGCCGCGTGTCCAAGTTCAAGAAGAAATACGAAGGTCTGGGCTTCTGAGCCAACCCTTCCACCGGTTTATCCACAAGGATACACCTGTCAAACGCCGTCCCTCCAGGGGCGGCGTTTTGTGTTTGGGCCGTCGGGATGCCAGCTGCTGCCGCTGCGGGCGTTACTTCAGGACAATAGGCTCTAACTTGGGTGTTTTGGCCGCTTCCCATTGATTCGCTTGGGTCTTATAGTCCCGGAAAAAGCAAAGGGCGCCGCCACGCAAGCGGCGCAGATTTGAAGGGATCCGTGAGATGGCGCATATCATTGTCGTCGGCAACGAAAAGGGCGGCGCAGGGAAATCCACCGTCTCCATGCATGTGGCCACCACACTGGCGCGCATGGGGTACAAGGTCGCGGGACTGGACCTCGACCTCAGGCAGCGTTCGCTCGGACGGTATCTGGAAAACCGTCTCGCCTTCATCGCCGCGTCCAATATGGATCTGCCGATGGTGGCCCTGCACGAACTGCCAGAGATCGATCCGGACACCTTGCAACCGGGCGAAAACATCTATGACCTGCGCCTGTCGGCAGCGGTTTCGGAGTTGGAGCCGGAGTATGACTTCATTCTCATTGACTGCCCCGGCTCCCACACCCGGCTGAGCCAGGTCGCGCATTCGCTGGCCGACACATTGATCACGCCGCTCAACGACAGTTTTGTGGATTTCGACCTGCTGGCGCATACCGATGAGAAGGGCGAGAAAATCAAAGGCCCCTCGGTCTATTCCGAAATGGTCTGGAACGCGCGCCAGCTGCGCGCGCAGGCAGGTTTGCCCCCCATCGACTGGATCGTGATCCGCAACCGGGTCGGCACACAGCGCATGGTCAACAAGGAAAAGATGGAGCGCGCGATCAATATGCTCTCCAAGCGGATCGGCTTTCGCGTCGCACCGGGCTTTTCCGAACGGGTGATCTTCCGCGAACTCTTCCCGCGCGGCCTGACCTTGCTGGACCTGAAGGATGTGGGCGTCAAACAGCTCAACATCTCGAATATCGCCGCACGTCAGGAGCTGCGCGATATGATGAAGGCGCTGGAGCTGCCCGAAGTCGAGATCGACATCTGACCTAACGGTCTGCGTAAGGTCGCTAAGGGGTTCCGCTCCCTGCCCTGACCCACCTTCGGTGTGCCAGATCGGGATCGGCGAAGGGCGCGCGCCGGGCCTTTGGCCCGGCGCGCGCGGGTCCACCCGGTCACGGGTGGAAACCTCTTCAAGCAACAGCGCTTAGGCCCCCACAGTAAGGTCCGGGGGCTTGTTTGGCGTCTCACACCTCGGGTTGATACAGCGTAAAAAGCTCCACCGGCTCTGCCACCCCACGCAACATGTAGCGTCCGACCGAGACCAGCCCCTCTCCGTCACGCCCTGCCGCATTGCGCACGTCTTCCGAGAGGATGATCGAGCGCTCCACCGTGCGATGCATGTCCGCGATCCGCGCCGTCAGGTTCACGGCCGGGCCGATCACGGTGAAATCCAGCCGATTGGGCGCGCCGATATTGCCATAGAGGATCTCACCCGCATGCAGGGCCATGGTATATTCGGCCAGCGGCAGGCCTGCTGCAGCGCGGGCGGCATTGACCGCTTTCATCCGTGGCCCCAGTTCCGCAACGGCGCGCAATGCGGCCTGCGCATCCTCCTGCAGCGTGCCAAGGTTGAACATCGCCATGACCGCATCGCCCATGAACTTCAGGATATTGCCGCCATGCGACTGGATCAGCTCCACCACATGGCCGAAATAGTCGTTCAGCAAATCGACCATCGCCTCGCCCGGCAGAGCCTCAGAGAGCGCCGTAAAGCCGCGCAGGTCGAACAGGCAGATCACTGCATCGATATGCTGAGACGACCCGCGCGCGATTTCCCCGGACAGCACGCGCGCGCCAGCATCCCGGCCCAGATAGACCTGCAACAGCGCGCGCCCCATTTCGCGGTTCCCCGCGCCTGCAAGCACAAGAGCCAGCGTGTCAAATACCCCCCGAATGATGTCCAAGTAGGGGACGGCGTCCTCGGGCGCGCCGTCAAAACTCCAGGACACCACGAGGCCCTCGGCATCCGGGCGCTCAGGCTCATAGGCGGTATCGCTTGCAGGTCCCAACGGCTGCCAATGGGCAAAGTAACTCGTTGCGCCCATCGCCTTGAGGCGGGCGAATATCGGAAAACGCGACACATCCTGCGCGCTGAAAACACTGTGCATCTCAGCCTCGCCCGAGGTGAGAAGCGCATGAAACGGGCTTTGCAGCCACTCATGATGCGGTTCTTTGTGATCGACGCGGCCAAAATACTCGGCGTTCATCCCGTCCTTGCGGGTCCAGGTAAAACCAATGCCGCCAAACTCAGGGTGCAGCGCGCGCTGCGCCAGCTGCATCCGCAACAGAGGCACTCCGTGGTTGACCAATCGTTCGCAAAAGGCGCGCAACAGCTCTTCGCGTCCACGGGATTTAAGCCCCTGACGGGTGAGCCAGTTCTTTAGATCTTCGGTGGCGGCGTGAATTGCCCCATCCTCCTCGTGGCGGGTCATGTCTCAAGATCGACCGGGCATTCCATGCTGGCCAACTGCCGTAACATACGGCGCAAGAGTGCCACATCGCCAGCCGAAAACCCCTTGGTCAGTTTCTGGTCATACGCCCGAGCCTGCTTGCGCAGATCGTCGTAGACGCCGCGCCCCGCCGCCGTCAACTCAAGGTGCTCTGCCCTGCGATCGGCCTCATCCCGGCTGCGACTGACCCAGCGGCGTTCCGCCAGTTTTGCGACGGCGCGGCTGATCTTTGTCTTGTGGATCTTGGCCCGCTGACTGATGTCCCGCGCGGTCATGCGATTGTACATGCCGAGATGGAACAGCACCCGCCATTCGGTTCGCAGCATGCCGTAGCGCCCCTTGTAGAGCTTTTGAAACTCCAGCGAGGAATCCTCTGCCGCCCGATTCAGGAGAAACGGCAGGAAATCCTGCACTATAAAATCATCATTTTTGTCCATACGCGCGCTCCGCATCCCTTGTTAGTTACAAAATCAACTATTACCGAGAGGGAAATGCAAGAGGAGGTTGGCTAAAATGACCCGTCACGCTTTGCCTGACCAGATGATTCAAGCCCCGTCCAATCAGGGCACCCATGAGGGTTACATGCCCGGATTTGGGAATGATTTTGAAACCGAAGCCCTGCCCGGCGCCCTGCCCCAAGGCATGAACAGCCCGCAGAAATGCGAATATGGGCTCTATGGCGAACAGCTCTCCGGCACCGCCTTTACTGCAGAACGCCCCGAACGTACCTGGTGCTATCGCATCCGCCCCAGCGTCAAACATTCGCACCGCTATGAGAAAATCGACCTGCCTTACTGGAAGAGCGCGCCGCATATTCCAGAGGATGTGATTTCGCTCGGCCAATACCGCTGGGACCCGGTGCCGCATTCGGATCAGGGGCTGACCTGGCTCACGGGGATGCGCACCATGACGACGGCGGGGGATGTGAACACTCAGGTCGGCATGGCGACCCATATCTACCTTGTGACGGAGTCGATGAAGGATGAATATTTCTTCTCCGCCGACTCGGAGCTTCTGGTGGTCCCGCAAGAAGGCCGCCTGCGCTTTGCCACCGAACTCGGTATCATCGACATCGAACCGAAAGAAATCGCCATCCTCCCGCGTGGTCTGGTGTACCGTGTCGAAGTGCTGGATGGCCCGGCGCGCGGCTTTGTCTGCGAAAACTACGGTCAGAAATTCGATCTGCCCGGCCGTGGTCCGATCGGTGCAAACTGCATGGCCAACCCGCGGGATTTCAAGGCACCGGTGGCCGCCTATGAGGACCGTGAAGTGCCCTCGACGCTGACCGTGAAATGGTGTGGCCAGTTCCATGAAACCAAGATCGGCCAGAGCCCGCTGGACGTGGTGGCCTGGCACGGCAACTACGCGCCCTATAAATACGATCTGCGCACCTATTGCCCGGTGGGCGCGATCCTATTTGACCACCCTGACCCGTCGATCTTTACCGTGCTGACCGCGCCCTCGGGCCAGCCGGGAACCGCCAATATCGATTTTGTGCTGTTCCGCGAACGCTGGATGGTGGCGGAAAACACCTTCCGCCCGCCGTGGTATCACAAGAACATCATGTCGGAGCTGATGGGCAACATCTACGGCCAGTATGATGCCAAGCCGCAGGGCTTTGTCCCCGGTGGCGTGAGCCTTCACAACATGATGCTGCCGCATGGTCCCGACCGGGAGGCCTTTGAGGGCGCGTCGAATTCCAACCTCGGGCCGGAGAAGCTGGAGAACACCATGTCCTTCATGTTTGAAACCCGCTTCCCTCAGCATCTGACGGAGTTTGCCGCCAATGAGGCCCCGCTTCAGGATGAATACATCGACTGCTGGAGCGATCTGGAAAAGAAATTCGACGGAACCCCCGGTAAGAAGTAAGGGGCGGGGGCGCTGCCCCCTCTGCGGCCCCCAATCGGGGCCGCATTCACCCCCGAGATATTTGTAAAAGCTGAAGGAGGGCCGACAGAGCCCTCACCACCAAAAAGGAACGCGCATGCCTTTGAAAAAATCCTGGGTGACGTCGGCCAATTCCGCTGACCACCCTTTTCCGCTGAATAACCTTCCCTATGGTGTGTTTTCGACCACCGACAGCGATCCGCGCTGTGGCGTGGCGATTGGTGACATGATCCTCGACCTGCAGGCGGCAGAAGCGGCTGGACTGGTTGATATGGGCGAGGAAGCGCTGTTCGAGTTGCCCTTCTGGAACGAGTTTATGGAAGAAGGTCCTGCGGTCTGGGCCACGCTTCGCAATCGCCTGATCGCGCTTTTGCAAGAGGGCGCAGAAGAGCAAAAGAAAGTCGAAGCCTGCCTTGTGCCGATGGCCGATGCCGAGATGCACATGCCCTTCATGGTGTCGGAATACACCGATTTCTATGCCGGGCGTCACCACGCCACCAATGTCGGCACCATGTTCCGCGGCGCGGAGAACGCGCTGCCACCAAACTGGCTGCATATCCCGATCGGGTACAACGGTCGTGCGTCCTCTGTCGTGGTGTCCGGCACCGATGTGCGGCGTCCTTGGGGCCAGCTCAAGGGGCCAAATGATGACGCACCCCGTTGGGCGCCCTGCGCACGATTTGATATCGAGCTGGAAATGGGCGCGATTGTTGGCACGCCTTCGGATGGGCCGATCACGGTGCAGGAAGCAGATGATCACATCTTTGGCTATGTGCTGCTGAACGACTGGTCCGCCCGCGATATCCAGGCTTGGGAATACCAGCCGCTCGGCCCCTTCCAGGCCAAAGCGACTGCCACCACCATCAGTCCGTGGATCGTCACCAAAGCCGCGTTAGAGCCTTTCCGCTGCGACACACCTGCACGCGAAGTAGAGCTTCTGGATCACCTGAAGGACTGCGGCCCGATGCTCTATGACATCGACCTTGCCGTGAGCCTGCGTCCTGAGGGTGGCGAAGAGGCCACCATCGCAAGCACCAACTACAAGGAAATGTATTATTCCGCCGCGCAGCAATTGGCGCATCACACCACCTCGGGCTGTCCGATGAACGCGGGCGATCTGCTGGGATCCGGCACCATATCAGGCCCTAACAAGGACGAACGTGGCTCGCTCCTTGAACTCAGCTGGGGCGGCAAGGAGCCACTCACGCTGCCCTCGGGCGACACCCGCAGCTTTATCGAGGATGGCGACACGCTCACGCTGAAGGGCGCCGCCAAAGGCGATGGCTATACCATCGGGTTTGGCGACTGCACCGGCACGGTCTTGCCCGCCCTCAGCGATCCTTTCGCACGCTGACGCCTTCATCTTTTCATAAATACCTCCGCCGGAGGCATCCCAACCTGACCTCCGGCGGAACAGACAAAAAGGATACGCAACCATGGCCAAGGCATTCGCATCCCAAGGCGACATGAGCGAAAAGAAGATCTCCTTCACCGAAGTGGGCGAGGGCCTTTATGCCTTCACCGCCGAAGGCGACCCGAATTCGGGCGTCATCATCGGGGATGACTCGGTGATGATTGTTGAGGCACAGGCAACCCCGCGTCTGGCCAACAAGGTGATCGAATGTGTGCGCTCCGTCACCGACAAACCGATCAGCCATGTGGTGCTCACCCACTACCACGCGGTGCGTGTTCTGGGGGCCTCGGCCTTTGGCGCCCAGAACATCATCATGTCCGACACCGCACGCGCCATGGTGGTGGAACGCGGCCAAGAGGACTGGGACAGCGAATTCCAGCGCTTCCCGCGCCTGTTTGAGGGCCATGAGAGCATCCCCGGCCTCACCTGGCCGACCACAACATTCTCGGACAGTATGACCGTCTACCTCGGCAATCGCCGCATCGACATCAAACATCTGGGCCGCGCCCATACCGCGGGGGATGCGGTGATCCATGTGCCAGACCAGAACGTCATGTTCACCGGTGATATCGTCGAATACCACTCCGCCTGCTACTGCGGCGACGGGCATTTTGGCGACTGGGGCAACACCCTCGACAATATCAAGGCCTATGATGTGGACGCCATCGCCCCCGGTCGTGGCGACGCGCTGGTCGGCAAGGACATGGTCAACGCCGCCATTGAAAACACCCGTGACTTTGTCGAGAGCACCTATCGCCCGGCAGCCAAGGTTGCCGCCCGTGGTGGGTCTCTCAAGGAAGCATGGGACGCGGTGCGCGAGGCCTGCGATCCCAAGTTCAAAGACTACGCGATCTACGAACACTGCCTGCCGTTCAACGTCGCCCGCGCCTATGACGAGGCCCGTGGCATCGACACCCCCCGCATCTGGACCGCCCAGCGTGATCTGGAGATGTGGGAGGCGCTGCAGTCCTGATTTTCGGCTCTAACGCCTGATATAGAGCCTATTTTGAACGCATCGGCGGCCTTGTCCGCCCCTGCACCGGTCCCCAAGTCGCGGGACCGGACCCGTGCCTGCTTGCCCGGAGGGAGGAAACCGGATGAACAAGATTTTCGAGGTGCCGCTATACCCATATACGCGCCATGCGGATCAGGACGCGCATCCGCCTGCGCGCCACAAGGTGGTTGTGGTGGGGGCAGGTCCCGTGGGCCTTGCCGCCGCCATTGACCTTGCACAATCCGGCGTTCCGGTCGTGGTACTGGACGACAATGACAAGGTGAGCTTTGGCTCTCGTGCGATCTGTTTTGCAAAACGCACGCTGGAAATCGCGGATCGCCTTGGTGTTGGCCATGCGATGGCGGGCAAGGGCGAGGAATGGAACGTCGGCAAGGTGTTTTTCGGCGATCGCAAGGTCTATGACTTCAACCTTCTGCCCGAGGATGGCCACCAGTTTCCGGCTTTTGTGAACCTGCAACAATACTACATCGAGGAATATCTGGTGGACCGCGTCCGCGCCCTGCAGGCTGAGGGCGCGCCGATTGAAATGCGCGGCAAGAACCGCGTCACGAATGTCTCGGACCACGGCGATTATGCCGCACTGACGGTGGAGACCCCGGACGGCGCCTATAGGCTGGAAACCGAGTGGCTCATCGCCTGTGACGGAGCGGGGTCGCCCATTCGCGCGCAGATGGGGCTCGACTTTGTGGGCCGCGTCTTTGAGGACAACTTCCTTATTGCCGATGTGGTCATGGACGCCGATTTCCCGACCGAACGCTGGTTCTGGTTCGATCCGCCCTTCAACAAAGGCCAGTCGGCGCTGTTGCACAAACAGCCCGATGGCGTCTGGCGCATCGACCTGCAATTGGGCTGGGACATCGACAAAGAGGCCGAGAAAAAGCCCGAAAACGTGATCCCGCGCCTCAAGGCGATGCTGGGTGACGACGTTCAGTTCGAGCTGGAGTGGGTCTCCATCTACACATTCCAGTGCCGCCGGATGGAGAAATTTCGCCACGGTCGGGTGATCTTTGCCGGAGATAGCGCGCATCAGGTTTCGCCCTTTGGCGCACGCGGGGCAAATTCCGGCCTGCAAGACACTGACAATCTGATCTGGAAGCTGAAACTGGTGCTGGACGGCGTCGCGGATCAGAGCCTTCTGGATACCTACGATGCCGAGCGGCTGGCGGCGGCGGATGAGAATATCCTCAACTCTTCCCGCTCAACCGACTTCATTACGCCCAAATCAGAGATGTCGCGCATCTTCCGCGATGCGGTGCTGGATCTTTCCGAACATCATAGCTTTGCCCGCCCGCTGGTGAACTCGGGCCGCCTCTCGGTGCCCTCTGTCTATGACGGCTCCCGGCTCAATTCTGCCGATCAGCTGCCCGGTGGCCCTGCCCGGACCCGTCCCGGTGCGCCCTGCCTCGATGTGCCGCTGGACGCGGGCTATCTGCTGGCGCAGCTCGGCGGCGGGTTTACCTTGCTGTCGATCAATGCAGAGGTGCCCGACGGGTTCGAGGAGGCTGGCGTGGCCGTCTCGACTTTGGCGCTCACCACCGAAACCCACACGGCATTGGCCGAGCGTTACCTGGGTGACGCCGCTTCCGCCGTTTATCTGATCCGCCCGGATCAGCATGTCGCCACCCGGATGGACCGCTTTGACGCGCCCCATTTCCGCGCCGCCCTGCGCCGCGCCATCGGTAAGGAGTGACCCATATGACCGATGCCCTGACCCTGACCCCAAACCTTGCGAAACCTGATGACAGTTACGCCCTGCTGCTGGCTGCGCATGAGGGACTGACCAAGGCCCAAAGTGATGCGCTGAATGCCCGCTTGATCCTGCTTCTGGCCAACCACATTGGCGACCCACAGGTTCTGAAACAGGCTCTAACAGAGGCCAAACGAGGGCTGCGCGATGACTGAGGCGGTGCTTTATGACTACTGGCGCTCCTCGGCCAGCTACCGTCTGCGCATTGCGCTGAACCTTGCAGGGATCGTTTACGAGAGCCGCGCCGTTGATCTGGTTGCAGGCGATCAGCGGTCGCCGGATCATCTGGCGCTTAATCCTCAGGGGTTTGTGCCGGTGCTGGAAATCGACGGGCATCGGTTTACGCAGTCGCTGGCCTGTCTCACCTACCTGAACACAACTCGCGATCTTGGCTTGTTGCCCAGCGCCCCGTCCGAGCGTGCCCATGTCGAGGCTCTGGCACAGTCAATCGCGGTCGATCTGCATCCGGTCTGCAACCTCTCTGTTGCCCGTTTCGGCGTTGCGCAAAGCGGCGGCAGTTTGCAGATGGGCGACTGGATGCGCCAGTTTATTGGTCCCGGGCTTGCCGCATTCGATGCGCTGCTCAATCGCTGGAATGAGGCCCCCTATTGCACCGGTGATCGCCCCGGGCTGGCTGACATCTGCCTGATGCCGCAGCTTTATAATGCGCGGCGCTGGGAGGTCGACCTCAGCCCCTTCCCTCGCCTGGAGCGGATCGAGGCCACCTGCGCGGATCATCCAGCCTTTGCCGCCGCGCATCCGGACCAGCAGTCGCACAACTGATCGTGCGCCGGACATCGGCCGGGCCGGTAATCAGGTCGACCGGGGGGCGCTTAGCCTCGGGACTTCACCTTGGGCGCGCTCTTTTCCTGCAGGTCGGCATCCCGCTCTGTCCAGCTGACGCGGAAATCAACCTTGCAGTGCCCGTCGTTACGCTCTGCCCGGATGCGCAGCGTCAACAGGCCTTCCGGCGTCAACACGATCTCGCCATCCTCGTCACTGAGGCTCAGCTCGCCTTTTGCCAACCCTTTGCTGATCGCGTCGATCAGGGTCTTGATCGTTTTGCGATCCTGCAGGGAATCATGGCGAAAGCGGGCGTCGTCGCGTGTCTTTTCGTCCTTGGCCATTGGTGCCTGCCCTGTTGTGTCCCGACGTCCGCGCAGCGCTAGCGCGAAAGAAACTGTCGCTCCGGTGCAAAATGCTTGGCGCGGGGATAGTCCCTACTGAGACCGATGACATCGCCACTGGGAAAGATCAAGGTCGCCCCGGCCCCGATCCCGGGCAAGCCCTCGGATCGTCGCGAGGCCCGATCAAGGGTCACGTCCCCTTCCAGATGCAACAGGCCCTGCTTGGTCAGAAGGCGCTGACCGCTCTGGTTGTTGACATGGCCCTGGACCACCATGTGGATACCAAGTTCATGCAGCATCGCCACCCCCCGGTCCGTCAGCGCGGCGTCGGAGCTGCGATATTTGGTCCGCACAAGGTTCGCGAGGGGACCGAAGTAAAACGCAAAAGGATGCGCCCCCTGTTCCGCGCGGTAGCGCGCGTTGACTGCGCCTGCTCCGCCCTCTGCCAGCAGCGCGCACATGCTGTCGTCCAACCCCGCGTGCACAAACAGCAGTGAGCCCAGTTGGCAGACGACATCCATCGACTCGTAGAACCACGCGTAGTCGCCATCTGGCGCAAAGAATACATCGTGACACTTGAGCGCAGCCGCCAGGACCATACGCGCGGTCATCCCCGCCTGTGCCACTTCGCGGTCGAATTGCGCGGCCTTCTTTTCAAGTTTCACCACTTCACGCGCGACGGCGGCGGAATTCAGATGCGCCACGGCCTCGATCGAGAAACGCTCCGCCCAGTCGGGGCGTGGATGCAACCGCGTGCGGCAAGCGGCTTCATCCGGTAGCGCGGCCAGATCGGCATCGGTCACGTATCGATCATGGATTTCACGCAGAAGCGGGATGATCTTGCGCCCCATCCGCACCAGGAGATGTTCCGTCAGGGCGGTCGGTGGCGTGCGCAAGGCCCCCACCGCGAGCCGGAGGCGCAGGTCATGGTTGCCGGCGAGAATGCGCAGATCGGGGCCCTTGGCCATCAGCCGCCCCAGCGCATCCAGCATATCCAGATCGCTCGGCCCTTTGTCGAGGCAATCCCCGCCGATCAAGATCGTGGCGCTCTGCCCGAACTCTGTCAGGCCGAAGCCCCCCGCTTCACGCCGGTCTCGCCGGATCAGCCCTGCGGCGGCAAGCGATCGCAGAAAGCCCTCGGCATCGGCATGGGTATCGGAGAGGAACACCACCGGTCTGGTCGGCCAGCGCCACCCGCCATGGGCCTGGGCACGGGCCAGGCAGGCGCGCAGATGCGCGGCGCTTTCGGGGGCGGCACTGCCGGAATGCTCTGCGGTGATGGCCCAGCGTTCCAGTTGGTGCGGCAGGTCTGACAAGTCGCCGATGGGGTCGTGAACAGGCGGCAGAAGCGGCGAACGGTCGGTGCGGCAGGTCTGCAAGTCGTAGATCCCTAGTCCAGATGGGTCTCCTGTCTTTGTCGCTGCTTCCAGGCACCGCCAAAGTGCGCCCATCTACCATGGCCCATGTAACAGAGCAGTAACGGCTGTGCATGAAACATCGACAGCTGCGGGATCTCGCTCAGTTGCAACAGCCCAAGGTGGTGCGCTGCGTGTCGAAAGGATGCCCCATGGCCGACACAGATCGTCAGGGTCCCGGCATCGGCTGCCCGGGCCACATCGGTGAGATGCGAGGCCACACGCGCACCCGCCTCCATCAGCGATTCCGCCCCCTGAAACGGCAGGCGATAGTGACTGTCAGATTTCCAGCCTGCGGGGGCAGATGCGTAGCGCGGGTCGACGTCCAGCAGGGTCTCGATCTCCGAAGTGGTCAAATTCGCCACGGCCCCGACGCTGCGTTCGGCCAGATCTGCCGTCTCGGAGATCTGTGCCACGTGATGTCCTGCGGCGCGGAGGGTTTGCGCAATCAGATCCGCCGTTTGCCATGCCCGCAACTGGTGCGAGGCATGAATGACCGGAGCAAGCGTCAGCGTTTCCGCGTTCAGGATTCGGTCCAGCGCCGAACCGCAGGCCTGCGCCTGTGCCTTGCCCACCTCGGTCAGCGGGAAGGGCTGCAACGCAGAGGGCGCAGCTGGTCGCTGCGCATAGGCCCCGTGGCGCACCAGTGCGATGACACGCCGTGGCTCAGGCATCGAACAACTCGCGCCCGAAATAGGCAATGGCATCAAAATTCACCTGCCCGGTGACCTCCTGCACGCGCACATTGCGCAACGCCGCAAGATAGCCCTGCGGATCGGGGGCTTCATTGTCATGCAGGAAGCGGCCATCGGGATATTGATAGAATGGCCCGGGGCTCTTCATGATCGCGCTCAGCAGATCCGGGCGCTGCGCAAGATCGACCTCTTCGATCATGGTCGCCTTGTCGGCGTCCCGCTGCCAGTTCAGCACCCAGAAATCCGTCAACGGGCCCGCATAGGCAATGCGGTTCTCGCCATAGATGTCCGGGATCATCAGGTCGTGTTTCTCTTCCAGCTCCCACAGGTCGCGTTCCGGCATGGCACGCAGTTCAGCGATGCGCGCCGTACTCAGCATGCCGTGCAAGCGGCCATTGCCAAGGATGGTACCGGGGTTAATGCGCGGATGTTTCGGGATGCCCAGCCCCCGGGCCCCGCTGTCGTCAGACGTTGCCAGCAACCTGTCATTGGTCATGAACGCTGTACCCGGAACATCCATCAGGCGCAGGATGGACGTGGACTTGCCGCCTCCTGAAAGACCGGCGATGGCAAGCGTGCGCGCGCCCCGGGTAACGGCCGCGGCATGACAGATCTGCCACCCCATGCGCTGGCCATGGTTCAGCACCTGCGTATTGATGAAATTCACCACCTGATTGGGATGTGCCGAGACCGGACCAAACGCCACCAGCAGGTCCGGCGATTGCAGGAACGTGACGCCGGTGCGCCATTTGTGAATCAACCGACCGTCTCTTAGGTCGAAGATTGCATCCTTGCGTCCGGTCTTGCCCGGCTCTCGCGCCCAGTCCTGCCAGACCGGGGCCGGCACCGGCAATTGCCCCTCGACCACATGGACAGTGATGTCGGGGGCCACGACCGTTGCAACGGCATCCTTGAAGTAGTCTGCAAGCGCCTCGCGCAGGGTCCCCTCGCAGAGGATGCGCAACGTCACCGGCCCGACCTGCAAATCCAGCGGCGCGGCGGCCATGGCGCGGGTCAGGTCGAAATGGGCGCGCATGTCAGCAACAGTCCGTGCCGTCATGCAGTGATCCCCGTCAGCACGTGATCAGCCACCAGCGCCGCCGCATCGATGCCGCAACCGTCCCGAACCCCGCGATAGCCCCCAAAGGCAGAGACTTCGAACACGATCGGACCGGTCTCGGTCAGGGCCACATCCACGGTGGTAAAGCTCAGGCCGAAGGGGGCCTGTGCGCGCTGCCCCAACGCGATCAGCGCCGCGTCCGGTTCAAACGCCTCGTATTTGCCGCCCGACAGGATGGTGGTGTTCCAACTGCTTTCGTCCTGTTTCACCCGCGCATAGGTGCACAGATAGCGACCGCCGAGAAACACCATGCCCAGGTCCTGACCGGAGAGTTCGCGTTTGGCCTGCACATACATCACCGGGTTATCCGCCTTGAAGGCCGCGACCCGGTCTGCCGCATCCGCATCGTCCGCTGAGATCACGCACATGCCGCGCGCCTTGGTCGAGAACAGCGGCTTGAACACCGCGCTGCCATAGGTTTCCACCGCCCGCAACGCCGCGCCTTCGTCTTCTGTGATCGTGGTTGGCGGCATCGGGATGTCGGCATTTGCCAGCGTCACCGTACAGGCCAGCCGGTCCATCAACCGCAAGATCGCCTCGGGGCGGCTGTAGATCTTCACGCCCTTGGCTTCGGCCACGCGCAGCATTTCCAGCCGGTCAAGCGCATGGACGCTGTAGTCTTCGGAAATCTTCTTGATCACCAGCCCATCAAGCTGGCACAGATCCTCGCCGCGATACAGCAGCGCGCCAGACGCAAGATCCAGCGAGACCTCCGCCATGTCGATCACCAGGCGAAATCCCGTCCGCGCCTCCAGCGCCTCTGCGATCGCTTCGGTCGACCACTTGCCCGGGATGCCGACGACCCCGATTTTCCGTTCAGTCACCAAACAGCTCCTTGATTGGCAATTTCAATCGGCCTTCGCGGCCTTCAGGCACGGCAAGGGCACTCTCCAGCAGGTAGCGCGCGCGCAGTAACATCCGCCGCGCGTGCTCCTTGTCAAAGACAAACCGCGTGGATGAGGCAAAGCTCCGCGCCAGTCCCAGCGCCAGCCGGTATTCGAATGTCGTGTCCTTTTCGGCACGGGCGAACTTTGCCGCCATCCGGTGCAGCCCCAACGCCGTGTCGGCAATCCGCGCCCGGACCGGGCCGTCCTGCACCTGCAACCGGTAGGTCGACACCATGAACACCGATACATCCTGCACGTAGTCCATATAGCGCGAGCGATGCAAATCGATAAACCGGACCTTCTTTTCACCGGGATCGTAGATCACATTGTCGAGGTTGAAGTCCCCGTGAATGTAAACCGAAAACGGTGCGGTCGCCTTTGCTTCGCGCTTCTCCGCCGCTTTAAGCAGATCTTCGAAAGCAGGGTGGCTTACGCCCTGGATGCACGCGGTGCCGGTGTCGAATTCGGGATGGACACGATAGACGTCCTGCATGCGGTCGGCCAGTTGCTTCATCGCGCGCATCTCGACCGGATCATCCGCGCGCGTGCGGGTCCAGATGTCTTGCAGGGTCTTGTACAAAGCCCGCTGAGCCGCGGACAACGCCGCCTCGCCCTCGTTCAGCAGGGCATGTTCGAAGGTGTAGCCCGGCAGGTGTTCAATCAGCAGCGCCGCAGACTGGCCGCGTTTTTCATACGACAGTATTCGCGGCGCCAGCCCGGGATAGATCGCATGCCAGCTCTTGACCCCTGCCCGCTCCTCCTTGACCTTGCGTTTCTCGCCGTCCTTGAACACCGCATCGATCAGATCTCCGCCCTTGTCACGGGTGCTGACAGCAGAAATCGCGCTACCGGAACGGGTTTCAGCCAGCGGTTTCAATACCAGGTCCTCATCAGCGACCTTGCTGCCCGACAGCACGCTGCGCAGGGTGAAATAGCGTTCGAACTGCACATTCTGCCCGATCGAAATCGACAGCAGCGCCTCGGAAATGCCTTGCAGGCTTTCGCCCATGCGGCGTACCTCGTTCAGGACCAAAAGCGCATTGGCGAGGTCTTCGGTGTGGCGGGTGTCGCGCATATCGCGCGTGTAGGTCCGGAACATCCGGTCGTAGAAGTCATCGACCTCGGCCTTGTGCTGCCCGATGGCGATCGCGCTCTTGCCATCGGTGGCCTCCAGCGCCGGCAACACCTCGTGCAGCGCGCCCGCCACCTGTTTCACGACTTTCCGATAAGCCTCGGGGCGCAACAGCTTCCCCCGCTCCACGTCTTCCGCATGCAGCAAGGCCATGCGGGACAGGCGAGACAGCTGATCGAGGTTGCGAGCAATTGTGTCCACATTCTGAAGCACCAGCCGCCGGGATTGCGACGGTTTGCCCCGGGTGGCAGCGCTGCGGCAGGCCGACTGCACCCGTGACCACAGGTTGTGGGCATAGCCTGCGCGCTGCACCACCTTCTGTGCCGCCTCCGGCGACGGAGCCTTGAAATAGGCCAGCAGGCCGGACATCTGCCCGTCCAGCTCCGCCAGCAGAAACGCCAGGTTTTCTTGTGCCGCCTCAGGCAGTTTCATCTTGTACTACCCCTCGGTAGATCTCGGCGATCTGATCCGTCAGCAACGCACCATAGGGTGGATCAAACAGGTCGGCCTCGGCAACGGGATCGGCCCAGCGCACCGCGATCTGCTTGGAATCCGGATGTTTCCCCATCTGCGGGACATATGTGTCATCCACATGACAGGTGAACAGATGTTCCACCTGATGGCGTATCCCCTCGGGGCGCTGGCGGTAGGTTTCCAGAACCTGGATCAGCGCACCGACCTGAACGTTGGCGCCGACTTCTTCTTCGGCTTCGCGCCGGGCGGCTTCGGCCAGTGTTTCTCCCGGCTCCAGCCGTCCGCCCGGAAGACCGAGGTATATGCGCCCGTCCGCGGCCTGCTTGACCTGAACAAGAACACATCCTTCACGCCAGATCACCGCCCGCGCCGCAATGCGGATGACATCAAGGAACTCTGGTGCAGGAGAGGGCATGGCAAGTCTGTGGTGTTTTGGCAAAAGGAGTGGCATGGTCGCCGCGAGCAGCACGAGTGGAGATCCATGACCGATTTCGCGATCCTACGCCAAGCCTCGGTTCCCGACAACCTGCGCATCGCACGCTCGCGGGCTGCGCCCAACCTCGGGCCGCGCCTGCTGTTCTTTTCCGGTGGCAGCGCGCTCAACGAGATTTCCCGCAAACTCAAATACCATACGCATAATTCGGTCCATCTCATCACCCCGTTCGACAGTGGCGGCTCTTCGCAGGTGCTGCGCGAAGCCTTCGCCATGCCTGCCGTGGGAGATTTGCGAAGCCGCCTGATGGCACTGGCTGATGAAACCGAACTGGGCCAGCCGGACATCTATCGACTGTTTTCCCACCGGCTGCCGAAAGCGGCCCGCGACAAGGATCTGGCCCGCGAAGTGGCCAGCCTGTTCGACGGATCGCATCCACTTTTGAAGGCCCTGTCCAAGCCGATGCGGCAGCTGATTGTCGGCTACCTGCGCCATTTCTCCGAGGCCGCGCCCGGTGATCTGGACTATCGCAACGCCAGCATCGGCAACCTGATCCTCGCCGGCGGCTACCTCGACAATGACAAGGGGCTCGAACCGGTGCTGTTCCTGATGTCGAAGATGGTCGATGTGCGTGGAACCGTGCGCCCCATTGCCGATGTGAACCTGCAGATCGGTGCCGAGCTGGAAGACGGGCGGCGCGTCATCGGACAACGCCAGATGACAGGGAAGGAGAGCGCGCCGCTCGGCACCCGCATCCTGCGCCTCTTCCTGTCGGATGGCACCGGAGAATTGCCTGCCGACTCGGTGCGCCTGCCGAAACGGAACCACAAGCTGATCGCGGCCAGCGATTTGATCTGCTACCCGCCCGGCAGCCTCTATTCCAGTGTGATCTCCAACCTGCTGCCCGCCGGTGTCGGACGCGCCATCGCGTCGCGCACCGTGCCGAAAATCTATGTGCCCAGCCTCGGTGACGACCCGGAGTGTCATGGCATGCGGCTGACCGATCAGGTCGCCGCCCTGCTGGACGCATTGCGCCGCGACGCAGGACTCGTCTCCACGTCCGCGCTTCTGACCCATGTGGTCTGTGACGAGCAAACCCCGGCCAAGGACCGCGACCAGGTCAGCCGCGACCATGGGATCCCCTGCATCGGCCAGCCGCTTGCACATGCACTCAAGCCGCACCGATACGATCCGGAAGCCTTGTGCGAACTCCTGATCTCACTCAGCTGAACGCCTCTCTGTCATCGGGGTCCACCGACACTCAACCAAGCATCAGGCTGACATCATTGGAACTTCGGGACAATTCTTACCAAACTGATAACAAGCTCCGCAATTTCGCCATAGGCTGATCCCAGCCCGTCCGCGCGCCGCACCTACTCCTGTCCCCAAGTTGAAACTCACTTGCGAGGACCGGACCATGTCACTTTCCAAAGCTCTCTCCCGCGTCGTCTCCGCCGCGCTGCAGTCCAATGACCAGACGCGGCCCCTCGCCGCCGGCCCTGCGATCTTTGCCATGGCGGCCTTGGTGACCCTGGGTGGCGCCCAGATGGTCGGGGCCACCACCAGCGGACCCCAATTCGCAGCCTATCTCGCACAGAATGAGCGTGGCGGTCCCCTCCATGACCGCCTTGTCCGGCTGAATACTCTGCGCGCCGACAACGCCGCTGTCGCGTTTCGCGATCGATTTTGCAACGCGGCCTGCACGATGTTTCGGGGCCTGCCGCAAACCTGCGGCACTCCCGAAACCGCGCTTGGATTGCAGGGGGTGTCCCGATCCCATCGCCTGATGGAGCCTGGCAAAACCGGGTCTGCAGCGCAGCGGCACCCGGGATTGTTTTGATCCCATCCGGGCGAAGCGCCCTCTTGCGACAGGCGCTCGGACAAACTCGGGTGGAGCCTGTGCCGCCGCGTCAGTTGCCGAAGATGTCGCGCAGCACGCCGTTCAGGGCCCGCTCGATCCCACGCCCGACGCCATCCCCTTGTCGACGCGGAGCCGGCTGTGGCTCCGGCACCGCGATCGGCTCCGGGGCCTTCATCGGCAGCGGCTGCGGCTCCAGACCAGCATGAACACGCACCATGGCCTCGCGCCAGATCTCGGCTGGCAGACCACCGCCGGTCACACCGGTCAGGGGCGTGTTGTCATCGTAGCCCATCCAGACCCCCGCCACGTATTCGGCGGTAAACCCGATGAACCAGGCATCCTTTGCCGCCGAGGTCGTGCCGGATTTACCCGCCGCCTGCCAGCCCGGGATCTGCGCGCGTCTTCCGGTGCCCTCGGCGATGACTTTTTCCATCATCCAGATCAATTCCTGCGCGGCGGCCGGGCGGATCACCCGCTCTCCCATGCCGCCGGACGCGCCCATCAAAGGCTCGGCATCACCGACCAGCGTCAGGGCCTCCACGCCATAGGGGGTCACAGACGATCCCCCATTCAGAATACCGGCATAGGCGCCGGTCATCTCGATCAGCGTGCTCTCCGAGGCGCCAAGCGCGAGCGACGGACCGTCCGCCAGGCTGCTCTCGATACCGAATTCACCCGCCACGTGGCGCACGTTGTCCCGCCCCACGGCTTCTGACACTTTGACCGCCGGCACGTTGAGCGAGTCGCGCAAGGCGCGGGTCAGGGTGATTTCGCCATAATGCTTGCGGGTATAGTTCTGCGGACACCACGGGCCGGATCCCGGAATGTCGATGCAATATTCCGCATCCAGCACCCGGTCGTAGGGCGAATAGCCAAGTTCAAGCGCCGCCGCATAAACGAAGGGTTTGAACGACGATCCTGTCTGCCGCTTGGCCTGCGTGGCCCGGTTGAACACGCCCGAGGCCCGGACCTTGCGCCCGCCGACCATCGCACGCACCGCCCCATCCGCACTCATAACCACCACTGCGGCCTGCGCCTTGGACCCCTCGCGCACCTTGTTTTCGAACACATAGGTGACCGCATCCTCGGCCGCCTGCTGCAAACGCTGGTCGAGCGTGGTGCGGATGACCACATCCTCGGTGGTCTGATCGCCCAGGAACCCCGGCACCGTGTCCATGATCCAATCCGCAAAATAGCCACCGGCCCGGGCTGCTGCCGCTTCGCTGAGCTCTGCGGGATTGGCAGCTGCCATCTGGCGTTCTTGTTCGCTCAGATAGCCTTGCTCCTCCATCAGACGCAGCACGGTGGCCGCGCGATTGCGCGAACGTTCGATGTTGTTGGTCGGCGCCAGCGTCGAGGGTGCCGTCAGCAAACCGGCCAGCATTGCGGCCTCGGGCGGGTTCACCTGATTGGCGGATTTTCCAAAGAACCGCTGCGATGCCGCTTCGGCGCCATAGGCCCCGCCGCCCATATAGGCGCGGTTCATGTAGATCGAGAGGATCTCGTTTTTCGAGTATTTAGCCTCCATCGCCATGGCAAAGATCGCTTCCTTTGCCTTGCGCCAGAGTGAGGACTGGCGACAGTCGCTTTCATAGGCGGCTTCGCTGTCCCAGATCTCAGGGTCGTATTCAACGCCGAGGCACATCAGCTTTGCGGTCTGCTGGGTGATGGTGGAGCCACCGTGCCCGGACAGCGGGCCGCGCCCCTCGCGCAGGTTGATCCGCACCGCACTGGCGATCCCGCGCGGCGAGACGCCGAAGTGGCGGTAGAACCGCTTGTCCTCCGTCGCAACGATCGCGTTTTTCAGGTGCGGAGAGACGGTTTCGGCCGTCACCACGCCACCAAACTGGTCACCGCGCCAGGCAAATGTCTTGCCCTCGCGATCCAGAAGCGTGACCGAGCCCTGATTTCGCCCGTCCAGCAGCGCCTGGTATTCCGGCAACTTCGAATAGTGATAGGCCACCGCCGCCACGAGAAACAGCCCGACCAGCACCCCCATGCGCCAGCTGACGGCCCAAATCGCACGCAAGACGATCTGGAACGGCATCAGCAGCCATCCCAGCAGGCCGCGCTTGCGCGGAGGCCGCCGCACCGCCTTGCGCCGCCCGAACAGGCGCCATCCGGATTTGGCCTTGGCTGAGGTTTTCCTGCGGGGCGCTTTCTTGGCGGGTTTGCGTGCACTCCCGCCAGGGTAACGCTTGTCCGCAACCAGCGGACCACGTCCACGTCCCGAAGTTCCGCGCCCGGAATTGCGCCCCTGCGTCATGCTGAAATCCTGTTCTGACTGCTCATCTTCGACGTCTGGGCGGGCTTAAGCCCTGCCTCTTTGGCACAGAATAGCGCCTCTTGCGCAGGATGTAGAGAGGCGGTTTTCCGCCACACCCCATCCAAAATGCGCCTAATTAACAAGCAGAGCCCCTTTTTTGAGCGAATTTATTGAGCCGACGCCCAGAAAGCAGGCGTCTTAACCCAGCTGTAACGTTCCCCCGACTCGAGCGGGACGATCTTCTGCACCTGCAAACATCGGGCGCAGGGCCCGGGAAAGGGTGACGAGATGAAATTGATCATTGCAGCCATCAAACCCTTCAAGCTGGAGGAGGTCCGCGAGGCGCTGACCGCGCTTGGGGTGTCAGGTTTGATGGTAACCGAAATCAAGGGCTTTGGCGCACAGGCGGGTCACACCGAGATCTACCGCGGCGCCGAATACGAAGTGAATTTCGTGCCGAAGGTGAAACTGGAAATCGTGGTGCCCTCCGACCTGGCCGACCAGGTGGTTGAAACCATCACCCAGACCGCCCGCACCGGCAAGATCGGCGACGGCAAGATCTTCGTGCTGGACGTGGCCCAGGCCGTGCGCGTGCGCACCGGCGAAACCAATCAGGACGCGCTCTAACGCGCCTTTCGCAAAGGAAAGCCAAAACCAATGAAAAAACTGACAGTGACACTCGCCGCCACGGCGCTGGCGGCCCTGCCGGGTCTGGCCTTCGCGCAGGAAGCTGCGGCGGAGACACCGGACATCAACCCCTACATCTTCACCACGCTCCTGTTCCTGATCGGCGGGTTCCTGGTGTTCTGGATGGCCGCCGGCTTTGCCATGCTCGAAGCGGGTCTGGTCCGGTCCAAGAACGTGACCATGCAGCTGACCAAGAACATCGCGCTGTTCTCCATCGCGGCCATCATGTACTGGCTGATCGGCTTCAACCTGATGTACCCGGGTGAGTGGATGATCGAAGGCGTGATGGGACCGTGGTTCTCCATCACATCGCTGGAAACCGTTGGTCTCGACGCGGCGGATGCCTCGTTGGATTATGCATCGGTCGGCTCCGACTTCTTCTTCCAGTTGATGTTCTGCGCCACCACCGCATCGATCGTGTCGGGCACTCTGGCTGAACGCATCAAACTCTGGCCCTTCCTGATCTTCGTCGCCATTCTGACGGGCGTGATCTACCCGATCGAGGCGTCCTGGCAGTGGGGCGGTGGGTTCCTCTCCGAAATGGGCTTCTCCGACTTCGCCGGTTCGACCCTGGTGCACGCCGCTGGTGGCTTTGCCGCGCTGGCCGGTGCCCTGATCCTGGGCCCGCGTATCGGCAAATACAAAGACGGCAAAACCATCCCGATGCCCGGCTCCAACCTGGCGCTGGCGACTCTCGGTACCTTCATCCTGTGGCTCGGCTGGTTCGGTTTCAACGGTGGTTCGCAGCTGGCGATGGGCACCGTGGGTGATGTGACCGATGTGTCACGTATCTTTGCCAACACCAACATGGCCGCTGCCGCTGGCGCTGTCGCCGCCCTGCTGCTGACCCAGGCTCTGTTCAAGAAGCCGGACCTGACCATGGTACTGAACGGTGCGCTGGCCGGCCTGGTGTCGATCACCGCAGGTCCGCTCGACCCCAGCCTGTTTGGCGCTCTGTGGATCGGTGCCATCGGCGGTGTGATCGTGGTCTTTGTGGTGCCGATGCTCGACAAGCTGCAGATTGATGACGTCGTCGGCGCGATCCCGGTTCACCTGGTTGCGGGCTTCTGGGGCACCTTCGCGGTTCCCTTCTACACCGAAGGCACCTCGTTTGTGACCCAGATCATCGGCTTCGTCGCCATCGGCGCCTTCACCTTCATCGTCTCGGGCATCGTCTGGTTCATCCTGAAGGCCACCATGGGCATCCGCGTGAGCGAAGAGGACGAAATCAACGGCCTCGACATGGCGGAACTGGGCATGGAAGCCTACCCGGAGTTCAAGGCCGGCTGACACAACGGTCCAACACCCAAACACCTCAAACGCGGCGCTCCGGCGCCGCGTTTTGCGTTTCCAGACCGGGCACTTTTGCACGTCGCCCAACAAAAAACGCGCCCCCCGCAGGACGGGGGCGCGTTGTCAATTCTGACCGAACTTGGAAAGGATCACACGCCCGCGTCGACGATCGCCTTGGCCAGGATCGGTACCGTCTGCGCATTGAGACCGGCGATGTTCAACCGGCTGTCACCCACCATGTAGATCCCCGCATCCACGCGCATCTTTTCCACCAGCTCCGGCGTGGTACCGAGCAGCGAGAACATGCCCCGGTGCTCGGCGATGAAGCCAAAGCGGTCAGATCCGGTCAGTCGCTGCAGCTCGTCTGCCAGCTGTTGACGCAGGGCCAGCATGCCGAGACGGGTCTCTTCCAGCTCTTTCTGCCAGTCGGCGCGCAGCTCAGGATCGTTCAGGATCGTGGTCACGACACGCGCGCCGTGATCCGGCGGGAACGAGTAGTTCTGGCGGTTGAGAAAGGCGAGCGTCTTCTGGTTGAGCCCCTCTGCGTCCCCTTGTTGGCTGATTGCCATCAACAGGCCGGTGCGTTCGCGGTAGATGCCGAAGTTCTTGGAACAGCTTGCCGCAATCAGGCATTCCGGCACCGAAGAGGCCACCAGACGGACGCCTGCGGCGTCCTCTTCCAGACCGTCGCCAAAGCCCTGATAGGCGATGTCGATCATCGGAATGAGACCGCGTTCATTCAGCAGCTCAACCACCGCTTTCCACTGGCTCTGATTGAGGTTGGCCCCGGTGGGGTTGTGGCAGCACCCATGCAGCAACACCACATCACCCTCTTTGGCGGTTTTCAGGTCCTCGATCATACCGTCGAAATTCACCGCACGGGTCTCGGCATCAAAATAGCGATAGACCACCGTTTCGATGCCAACGTATTTCAGGATCGACACGTGGTTCGGCCAGGTGGGGTCGGACACAAAGACGCGTGCGCCGGGGTTCGCCATCTTGATCAGCTCAAACGCCTGGCGCACCGCGCCGGTGCCGCCGGGGGTCGCGACGGCTGCAATCTTGCTGCGCTCGACGGCGTTGTCGAGGATCAAGCCGATCATCGCATCCGCATAGGCCGGATCACCCGCCAGCCCGGTGTAGGCCTTGGTGGTCTGCTCGTCGATGATGCGCTGTTCGGCGGCCTTAACCGCCCGCATGACCGGGGTCACGCCCTCGGCATTCTTGTAGACCCCCACACCCAGATCCACCTTCTGGTCCCGCGGGTCATCGCGGTACATCTGCATCAGCGCCAGGATCTTGTCGGCGGGCTGGGGTTTCAGGTTCTCGAACATCAGTCGTCTCCGGTTGCAACGGGAAGGGTCGGGAAAGCGCCCCATTCGGACCAGGATCCGTCATAGAGCGCGTGATCGTGCTTGCCCATGCGTTCCAACGCCAGGCTGAGCACGGCGGCGGTGACGCCCGACCCGCAAGAGGTAATGGCAGGTTTGCCAAGGTCGACACCGGCCGCCTCGAAGATCGCACGCAGATCGTCTGCCGCCTTCATGGTGCCATCGTCATTGAGAAGCGTGGTAAAAGGCACGTTCCTGGAGCCCGGAATGTGCCCCGCCCGCATGCCTGGGCGCGGCTCAGGCGCTTCTCCGCGAAACCGCTCCGCGGCGCGCGCATCGATGATTTCGTGATCGCCAAGCTTGGCGGCGGAGGAGACCTGGGTCACATCGCGCACCATATGGTTCTGTACACGAACGGTCATGTGGCGGTCGCGGATCACCGGCGGCAGATCCTCCAGCGGGCGGCCCTCGGTTTTCCACTTGGGCAGGCCGCCGTCCAACACCGCGACATTGGTCTGCCCCATCAGGCGGAACAGCCACCAGACTCGGGCCGCGGAAAACAGCCCCATCCCATCGTAGACAACCACCTGGTGGCCATCCCCAACGCCCATGGCGCGCAGCCGCGACATGAACTTTTCCACCGGCGGAGCCATATGCGGCAGATCCGAGCGGTGATCAGAGATCTCGTCGATATCAAAGAAGCGCGCGCCTGGAATATGACCGGCCTCATACTCGGCCTTCGCATCGCGTTCCATCTGCGGCAGATACCAGGACGCGTCGAGGACCCGCAAATCGGGGTCCCTCAGATGCGCCGCCAGCCAGTCGGTGGAAACCAGGGTTTTTGGATCGTCCATGCTCAACGCCTCCCGGGACTTGCGTTGGCGAAATGCCTACTACCCGCGCCCCGGTCGTGCAAGGCTGCTTGCTGTGCTTTCCCGCCGGCCGTTACGAAACTTCGGGAACGCGGCGTGGCGCGGCGCGGCGCTTAACGGACCACCCGAAGCGCCGGCGCGCCCCGCAGACGCTGACGCGCCCCGGATGGAAACCGATCCGAAAACGACAGCCCCGCCCGGATCAGCTCCGGGTCCATGCGCCCCAACGTCAGCGCATCAACGGCATCCCGGGCGCGGTTGGTCTCATCCCGCCGCATGTGATGCAGCATCGCCAGGAATTGTGCCTCATCCGCGGTCAGCAGATCCCGCGTGTCCAGATCCAGTGGATCGTTGCAGGCAAAATCATCGCCCCGCAGCGCCAGCACCTCACGCACCACCGGCCAGAGCGCATAGGCCACCGCCAGCCCCTGCGCTTCGCCCCAGGTTTCCGCCGCAATCACAAAGCCACGGTGCCAGGCCTGACTGTCCGGCGCGCGCGATGTCGTCACGAGATGCCGCGTCACCGCCAGCAGGCGGGTTTCAAACGGGTCAAACCCGAAGGCCGCCACAGGGGCCTGTCCCAGATCTGGCGCGATGGGAACCTGAAGTGTCATGGACGTTCACCCTCTTTACCTGCCGCGCCGGAACCTTCGGCGGGCGCTGCATTTGCTACGGTTTGGTCCGGGCAGGTTCGACGCGTCAGAGGCGGTCGTTAAGCTGGGCGTGCATTTCTTAGTTATTTACTCAGCTATTTGCAAGAGTGAAAAAACAAACGCCGCCCCTCGTCAAAAGGGCGGCGTTTGTTGTTTTTCGACAATGCTTTACCCGGCAACTTGGCATATTACCAAAGCGGGTGCGTCGCAGGACTTAGTACCGCGGATCGTCACTATCGTCGTCTTCATCCTCATCGTCAGACGCCGGCAGATTGAAGAAGCTGTCCGCATCGACGATTTCTTCTTCTTTCTTGTCATCCTCATCGGACGACCCGAGGGTAAAGGTTTCCAGACCTTCGATCGCGGTGGGGATTTTGGGCTCTGCATCCATCTCCAGCGACTGTTCGGTGGACACCAGTTTGCGACGCTCATCATCGCTCATGATCCCGCCCTCGGCGGCGCGCGCCTTGGCCGCTTTCTGCACGGCTGCGTCAAGTTCGGACTGTTTACACAGGCCCAGCGCCACCGGATCGATCGGCTCCATGTTGGAGATATTCCAATGGGTGCGTTCCCGGATCGACTGGATCGTCGGCTTGGTGGTGCCCACCAGCTTGGCGATCTGACCATCGGACAGCTCCGGATGGAATTTGACCAGCCACAGGATCGAGTTCGGACGATCCTGACGCTTGGACAGCGGGGTGTAGCGCGGACCACGGCGCTTTTCCTCGCCTGCGGCGGCGGCGTTGAACTTCAGCTTCAACTTGTGCAGCGGATTGTTCTCGGCGGCGTTGATTTCATCCTGGGTCAGCTGGTTGTTGGAAATCGGGTCGAACCCTTTCACGCCAGCCGCGACGTCGCCATCCGCGATGCCCTGGATCTCCAGTTCGTGCATGCCCACGAAATCTGCGATCTGCTTGAAGCTGATCGTGGTATTGTCCACCAGCCACACGGCGGTCGCCTTGGCCATCAACGGTTTTGCCATGTGCTTTACTCCTTCGAAACACGTCTGTCCCCGAATGTCACGCTGGACCGGACAACCTGCGGGTAAACCTCTCCCGTCGCCTTAAATCGGCTTCCCCGGTCTGCGGGGCGGGTTTCCGTTGTCGGGGAACTTCAGGTCTATATAGTCGCCTTGAAACCATAAGGAAAGAGGCGAATGCGGCGGTTGATCTTTACAATTCTGGCAAGTCTGGCCGGCTTCGCCCCTTCTGCGCAGGCCGAGGGCGACCCCGCGGGCCAGTTCGACTATTACGTTCTGGCGCTCAGCTGGTCCCCCAACTGGTGTGCGATCGAGGGGGACGCAAAAGGATCAGACCAATGCGATGACCGCCACGATCACGGCTGGACCCTGCATGGCCTGTGGCCGCAGTTTCACCAGGGCTGGCCAAGCTACTGCCGCACAACCAAAGCGCCCCCGAACCGCAGCATGACCGGCGAAATGGCCGATATCATGGGCACGTCCGGCCTTGCCTGGCATCAGTGGAAAAAACACGGGACCTGTTCCGGCCTGTCGCCCCGGACCTACTTCGACCTGTCCCGCCGGGCCTTCGACAGCGTCACGCGCCCCGTGGCCTTCCGCCGCCTCGACAAGCCGGTGACACTGCCCGCTGCCGTGGTCGAAGAGGCGTTTCTGAAGGAAAATCCCGCGCTTGATGAGGACAGCCTGACCATCACCTGCCGCGACGGATTTATCCAGGAAGCGCGAATCTGCCTGTCCCGCACGCTGGATCCGGTTCCCTGCGGACGTGACGTGATCCGGGACTGCGCCCTGACCGACGCGCGGTTCGAACCCGTGCGGTGATCCGGCCACGCGCCGGATCTGCTCCCGCGACTGTGACAGACAAAACCGCGCAGGCGTGTTAGGGTGGGGATCCGACATGCCGCGCGACGGCCCAATCGAGGGTTTCCCACCGGGACCATCCGAGACGCAGACGCGCATGATCGCATATCTTGGCCTGGTCCCGGCTTGGATCCCAGCTGTTCCGCGCGGCGCGCCCCGGCGAGCCACAGGAGGAGCCAAGCTATGTCAGAGACCGCCCCCAAGACCATCGGCAACCCCGCAAGCTGGGTGTTGCAATCACTGCGAAGCGCCAGTCACGGAACCACCGAAGCCATTGAAGAGCTGCGCAGCGACACCAACGCCCGCCCGCGCGTCCGGACGATGGATATAGATGACATCTCTCACGCGCTTCGCGCGGGCTGGGCGGATTTCAAGTCCGCACGGTCGGACGCCATGTTCCTGGTGTTTATCTATCCGCTGATCGGCCTCGCGCTGGTGATGAGTGGTTTTCACCTCGATGTGCTGCCACTGCTTGTCCCGATGGTCATGGGCTTTGCCATTGTCGGCCCCGCAGCCGCGATCGGGCTGTACGAAATGTCCCGCCGCCGCGAGGCCGGAGAATCGGCGGGCTGGATGTCGGCCTTTTCCGTGCTGCGCTCTCCTGCCTTTGCTTCGGTTCTGGCGTTGGCGTTTTACCTCGCGGCGCTTTTCGTGATCTGGATCATGGTGGCAGAGGCCATCTTCGGCGCGACACTAGGGCCCGACACGCCCGCTTCGCTGACGACCTTCGCCCGTGATGTGTTCACCACATCGTCCGGCTGGACCATGATCGTGGTTGGCACCCTCGTCGGCGCGGCCTTCGCCTATGCAGCGCTTGCAGTCAGCATCGTATCCTTCCCGCTCTTGCTGGACCGGCATGTGGGTTTGCCCATGGCTGTGGCGACATCCCTGCAGGTGATGCGTCAGAACCGCCTTGTCTGCCTGTTGTGGGGCGCTCTGGTCGGAGCCTTGCTGGTGCTTGGATCGGTGCCGCTTTTTGCGGGGCTGATATTTGTCGTCCCGCTGCTGGGGCACGCCACGTGGCATTTCTATCGCCGTGCCGTGATGTGATTCCGGGGCGCGGAATAGCCGCTCGGAGTGCCGCAGCGATCTTTTGGCTTAGGCGTCAGCCCCCACGTTCAGGACGATCTTTCCGATATGCGTGGAGGCTTCCATCCGCGCATGAGCCGCTGCCGCCTCTGCCAGGGGGTAGGTTGAATCCATGACCGGGCGCACCTTGCCCGCTGCAATCATCGGCCAGACCGCCTCGACCAGATCCCGCGCGATCCGCGCTTTTGCGAGGTCACTCTGCGGGCGCAGCGTAGAGCCTGTCACGGTCAGCCGGCGCGCCATGATCTGAGCAAAGTTCAACTCCGCCTTTGGCCCCTGCAGAAAGGCGATATGAACCAGCCGACCATCATCCGCCAGCGCCCGAATATTGCGGGGGATATAGTCCCCACCCACCATGTCGAGGATCAGATTCGCGCCACCATCTGCCTTCAGGATCTCCACAAAATCCTCGTCGCGGTAGTTGATCGCCACATCCGCGCCCAGGCCGACACAGGCGGCGCATTTGTCATCAGATCCGGCGGTTGTATAAACCCGCGCGCCGAGGGCCGACGCCAATTGGATCGCGGTTGTGCCGATCCCGGAGGACCCACCATGCACCAGGAACCGCTCTCCCGCCGTCAAACCGCCGCGCGTGACCACGTTTGACCAGACCGTGAAACAGGTCTCGGGCAGGCACGCCGCCTCTTTCAGGCTGAGGCCCTCCGGAATCGGCAGGCAATGGGCCGCAGGGGTCGCGACAAACTCGCCATATCCGCCCCCCGGCAACAGGGCGCATACCTGATCGCCCTGGGCCCAACCGGTCACCCCTGCGCCAAGCGCGACAATCTCCCCCGCGGCCTCAAGCCCCGGCAGGTCGCTTGCGCCCTTGGGCGGTGCATAGGCGCCCGCCCGTTGCAAGGCATCAGGACGGTTCACACCGGCATAGGCCACCCGGATCACGACCTGACCGTGGCCGGGCTGCGGCACCGGACGTTCCACCAGTTTCAGAACCTCCGGCGCACCGTGTTCTGAGATTTCAACCGCGCGCATCATGGCAGGCAGGGCATGTGTCATCGGCAGGGATCCTCTTTCGGGATGTCAGTCTCCGCTCAGAGCTAACACCCCTTCCGCCCCCGGCCAAGCCACCACCTGCGCCCGGCCCCGCGCGCGCAGGCCTGGCGCACAGGCGCACCGCCCGACGCGGGGCCACCGGGGATCACACCGGCGATCAGGAGTGCCAGCGCCCCGGCAGGTCCTCGCGACGCGCAGGAGCATGGATCCGGCTCATCACCCACGCCGGCCCCGCCAGCAGCGGTTTCAACAACGGGTTCTTGCCAACACTGGCCTTGAACTTCTCAAACTGCATCACGTCGTCGATACGCCGCTCCAGAAAGTCCCAGGTCGCCTGGTGCTCCGGGCTGTCATCGCCCAGCCAGAACAGGACGGACGAGGAATAGACCGCCGACAGTGTCGCCCGTTTTGTGTACCAGTTGGCATCCTCGGACGTATCACCAAGCGCGGTCCAGATCGCATCCGCCGTCTCCCAGATCAGCCGCGACCCGGTGGCCGCATGATGCGGCAGCGCAAACAGCGTGGCACCGCGGCGCACCGCTTCCTTGTCCTCGACCGCTTCGAGACGATATCGCACAGCTGCCGCGACCCGGTCCCGGAACCGCAAGGTGTCCAGCTCACCCTCCGCCAACCGCGCCAGCATCAGCGCATCACCGCGCTTGTGATAGGCGACCGCGAGATCGAGCGCCCGGCGCGGAAACAAGGCTTCAGCCACAGTCGGCTCCACGCCCGAATCAGCCACCGCGGCCGCCCAGGTGGGCGCGGTCCAACCGTCAAACGGGACATGCATCAGCGCCGCGTCCAGCAGCCTGTCCCGCAATTCAGCGCTCTGATCGCTGGAATTTCCGTTGTTTTCGACCATAATGGACATGCTCCTCTGTCTCGGCGGTTCCAGTACTAGACAATTTAGGTCCGCCTTGCTATACGGCCACCTCCTGCAAATCCTTGCAACTCAACTTAGAAAGGTGGTGAAAACCACATGCAGGTTAGTGTTCGCGACAACAACGTCGATCAGGCGCTCCGTGCCCTGAAGAAGAAGCTGCAGCGCGAAGGCGTCTTCCGCGAAATGAAGCTCAAGCAACATTTCGAGAAGCCCTCCGAGAAAAAAGCGCGCGAGAAAGCTGAAGCTATCCGCCGTGCCCGCAAGCTGGCACGCAAAAAAGCACAGCGCGAAGGTCTCCTCTAAGACCCCTCGCCCGTTTCCAGTCTCTTCTGGATACTGTTTAAGACTTAAACCCCCGAGGCATCCGCTCCGGGGGTTTCACTTTGCCAGCCTCGCAGTCTGCCTGCTCCCTCTGCCGACTGCCTGCCCGGCCCAATCGGTCGGAACAGGGGGGCGCTCCCCCCTGTCACAGCGTCGGGATCAGTAGATCTTTGGCACGTATAATTCGTCCGGCAGCACCCGGCGTTCGTAGCTCGGGTTGTATTCCCGATCCGGCAGCGTGACCTTCTCACTTGGAACATCGTGATACGGGATCTTGGTCAACAGGTGCTCGATGCAATTGAGGCGTTCACGCTTCTTGTCGTTGCCTTCGACGATATACCAGGGCGCTTCTTCGATATTGGTGCGGAAGAACATGTCTTCCTTGGCCTTGGTGTACTGCTCCCAGCGGATGCGGCTTTCCAGATCCATCGGAGACAGTTTCCACTGTTTCATCGGATCATGGATGCGCATGAGGAATCGCAACTGCTGTTCTTCGTCGGTGATCGAGAACCAGTATTTCAGCAGGATGATACCGGACCGGACCAGCATGCGTTCAAATTCCGGAACGTCCTGAAAGAACTGTTCCACCTGATCGTCATTGGCAAAGCCCATGACACGCTCGACCCCGGCCCGGTTGTACCAGGAGCGGTCGAACAGCACGATCTCGCCCGCGGCTGGCAGATGCGGCACATAGCGCTGGAAATACCACTGGCTCTGCTCGCGACGGCTGGGCGCGGGCAGCGCCACGACCCGGGCGACACGCGGGTTCAGGCGCTGGGTGATCCGCTTGATCACGCCCCCCTTGCCGGCGCTGTCGCGGCCCTCGAACAGGATGCAGACCTTGGCGCCGGTGTGCTGCACCCAGTCCTGCACCTTGATCAATTCCGCCTGCAACCGCAGCAGGTTGCGGAAATAAACCTTGCGGTCCAGCATTTCCGGATGCTGGGCGCGATAGATCTTGCGAAGCTCCATGGACAGCATGGGCTCGGCAAATTCGATTTCGAAATCCTCGTCCAGCGTGTCCTGCAGCTCGGCTTCCAGCCACTCGAAGGAGGTATTTTCCTGATCGCTGCTCACACTGTGTCTCCTTAGTCTTGCTATAGCGTTGTACCACCGCATAGCGGCGTCATGTGATCCTTTGGTGTCAAATGGCGGCACGTCGGTCGAAAATCGCCCGTCTCCGCCTGAATTTCCCGCCCGCGCGATCATTGTGCCTCAGGATCAGGCCACGTGGCAGATCCATGCAGGCCGGCACGATGATTTTACGCTCCCCGGCCGCCAATGCGCAGCTTGCGTCAATTGATCGGCAGCGCCGTGGTCTTGAACACCGTTCGCAGCGCAAAGCTCGATTGCATCTGCGCGACCCCGGGCAACCGGGTCAGATGTTGGCGGTGGATGCGGGCAAAGTCATCCGTGTTCTCCGCCACCACCTTGAGGATATAGTCTGCCGTCCCGGCCATCAGGTGACACTCCAGCACATCCGGAATGCGTGCCACCGCCTTCTCGAACGCCTCCAGCACCTCGTCAGCCTGGGTTTGCAGGGTAATCTCCACAAATACCGTGGTCGGCACCCCCAGCTTGCGTGCGTCCAGCAACGCTACATAATTGCGAATATAGCCGTCGCTCTCCAGACGCTGCACCCGCCGGTGACAGGCCGATGCCGAAAGGTTCACGGCCTCGCTCAACTCCGCGTTCGAGATCCGGCCCTGCTTTTGCAGCACCTCGAGGATTCGACGATCCACCTGATCTAACGCCAAATGACCCACCTATTCTTGCGTAGGATTGAGTTCTATTCGAAGATCCTTCGAAAGTCGAGTTTTCAAACTGCCGAAAAAAGCAGCACATTTGAAACCGGACCTGCGACACTCTGTCCCAAAGGGAACGGAGGAGAGACCCATGAAAATCGGATGCCCCACGGAAATCAAACCCCAGGAATTCCGCGTCGGCATGACACCCGACGCCGCGCGCGAGGCCGTCAGCCATGGCCATCAGGTCATGATCCAGTCCGGTGCGGGACTGGGGGCCGGCTTTCCGGATGCGGATTACACCGCCGCCGGTGCGACGATCATCGACAGCGCCGAAGAGATCTTTGCCAGTGCCGACATGATCGTCAAGGTAAAGGAGCCGCAGGCCGTCGAACGCAAGATGCTGCGCGAGGGGCAGCTTCTGTTCACCTATCTGCACCTGGCCCCGGACCCGGAGCAGACCCACGACCTGCTGGCCTCCGGCTGCACCGCCATCGCCTATGAGACCGTGACCGATGACCGTGGCGGCCTGCCGCTGCTGGCCCCGATGTCGGAGGTCGCCGGCCGGCTGGCGCCGCAGGTGGGCGCCTACACGCTGCAAAAGGCCAATGGCGGACGCGGTGTCCTGATGGGCGGCGTGCCAGGTGTCGCCCCGGCGAAGGTCGTCGTGGTGGGCGGGGGCGTTGTCGGCACCCATGCGGCCAAGATCGCCGCCGGCATGGGCGCCGACGTGACCGTTCTGGATCGCTCGCTGCCACGCCTGAAGTATCTCGATGATGTGTTCGGCGACACGTTCAAGAACCGCTATTCCACCGCTGGCGCCACAGCGGAGCTGATCCGGGATGCCGATATGGTCATCGGTGCGGTGCTGATCCCCGGCGCCGCAGCGCCCAAGCTGGTGTCGCGTGCGGATCTTTCCGACATGCAACCGGGTGCGGTTCTGGTCGATGTCGCCATCGATCAGGGCGGCTGCTTTGAGACGTCTCGCGCCACCACCCATGCCGACCCGATCTATGAGGTCGATGGCATCATGCACTATTGCGTCGCCAACATGCCCGGCGCGGTGGCCCGGACCTCGACCCAGGCGCTTGGCAACGCCACGCTCCCCTTCCTGCTGGCATTGGCCGACAAGGGGTGGAAACAGGCCTGCGCCGACGATCCGCATCTGCTGAACGGGTTGAACGTGCACGCGGGCAAGCTGACCTACTATGCCGTTGGCAAGGCGCTTGGCCTTGACGTTCTGTCGCCGACGCTCGCCTTGCGCGACGCCGCCTGACCCGGCCGAGTGACGCGGCGTCCTGACACCGGAGCCGCGTCGCCCCACCCGGAACCCGCGCGTTTTGTGTGACACGCGGCACAATTTCCCCGTGCCGCGTGTTAAAAACCTCTCGATTCTCCCCGCCCTCCTGACGCAAGAAGGACAGGAGCAGCGGCTGCGATCCGCGCCGCCGCACAGATGACGGCCCCGCACAGCCGCCGGATCCTTGTTCGGCCCATTGCGGGGTGAACACAAAACGTGGGGACTGACATGGAAGAATTCATCGAACAGGCTGGTGCGATGTGGCCGCTGGTGGTCAGTGGCATCAAGGCGCTGGTGGTGCTGGTACTCGGCTGGATTGCCGCAGGTCTGATTTCAAGCGCGGTACGCAGCCGCATCAACAAGACACCGCAAATTGACGAGACGCTGGGCAACTTCGTCGCCAGCATGGTGCGCTGGGTGCTGCTGGCAATCGTGCTGGTTGCCGTACTTGGCGTCTTTGGCATCGAGGCCACCAGCCTGGTGGCCATGCTCGGTGCAGCCACCCTCGCCATCGGCCTTGCGCTTCAGGGCACGCTGAGTGATCTGGCCGCCGGTTTCATGCTGATCCTGTTTCGGCCCTACAAGCTCGGCCAGTTTGTCGACATTGGCGGCACTGCCGGGACGGTGAAGGACCTGAACCTCTTTGTGACGGAGCTGGTCACCCCTGACAACGTGCAGATCATCGTTCCCAATGGCCAGGCCTGGGGCGCGATCATCACCAATTACTCCGCGCATGACACCCGCCGTCTCGATATTACCTATGGCATCGACTACGGCGACGACATCGAAAAGGCCAAGGGCATTATCCTGCGCCTAGCCGAGGCCGACGGGCGCGTGCTTGCAAACCCGGAGCCCTGGGTGCGCGTGACCAACCTTGGTGACAGCTCGGTCGACATTTCCACCCGCCTCTGGTGCACGGCGGGCGACTATTGGGAACTGAAGTGGGCGATGATCCAAGGCGTGAAAGAAGCCTTTGACGCAGAAGGCATCTCCATTCCCTATCCCCACAGCGTGGAAATCCAGAAAGAAGGCTGAAACCGGCCCCGGCCCTAGGGTCAGGACCCTAGCGGCTGAACGCGGCTCCCGGCCCTCGGGTCGGGGGCCAGGTACCCGCTCCAAACCCGGCCGTTTCCCCCTGATCCTTGGGGGCGGCCTTGGGGCGCTGCGCGATGAGGGGTGCAGTTCCGAACCGCAGGGTCTGCCCGTCATGCGCCTGAAAGGCCCAGCGCGCCAACATGAATTGCAGACTTCGACGTTCCTGCCCGTTTTCATCCACCAGCATCCGGGCCCGCCATGCCCCTTCGCATTGCACCTGCAACTGGATGTCATTCACATCGCGCATTTTGACACCACGAATGGCATCCATGTGATGCGCCTGAGCATACATATATCGAAGCTGGTTATAAATGGCCTCGAAGTGGGGCCGCCGCCGTCCGGCAAAGACAACTGACACCTCGCAGCCGTCAGCATTGAAGCCACGGGTTGTGCAATCGCCGCGCGATGTGGTGCCAAAAACCGGAACCAGCGCCAGTTGCACCTGAATCACACCGCCTTTGAACAGGCCGCTATCCTCGTATTCCGGGGAGACGGGAGTTTGCGCACGACGGTCGATTCTGGATGTGGGAGGCATCATGTTTTCAGCAGCAATTCCATTGTCATCACGAGAGACCCGCCGTGACGGTGCCCCTGCACATATAGTGGATTTCAAATCTTAAGAATCCATGGCGCTCACCGTGTTACAAAGGCGTAGAAACACGCTCGCCGCGGTATGCGATGCGCCGTTCAGATTGCGCCGGCATCGCTGCTGCGATTGCCATAAAGCGCCTGCTTGCCGCTGGTGATCGTCTCGCCGTTGCGGTCCAGAAACCCCCAGCGGGCCGCGAGAAACTGCAACACCCGAATGTCCTCTCCGGTATTGCTGCGTTCGAACCGCACCCGCCAGGCGCCTTCGATCTGTGCGGGCAGGCGAATGCTGTTGACCGGAGGCGGGTCCTTGCGGCGCCGTTGAGCCGAATAATTCGCCTCCGTCAGCAGGCGGCGCAGCTCTTCGTGCAGCGGCCCGAATTCCTTGATCCGCCGCCCAGCAAAAATGACAGAAATCTCTTCGCTTTCACTGACGTAGCCGCGCACCGAAATATCGCCGCGCGCCGTCTTGCCGATCACTGGAACCAAGGTCAGCGCAACCTGTGTCAAACCGCGCTTAAACAAACCGCGGTCTTCGGTTTCCGGTGTAACTTCGAACCGGGATCTACGGCGATCTGTTTTATTCTTGTCGGACATAGAACCACTTGAATTGTCTGAAATGGAATGCGCTCTCGCGGCGGCGTCACCTTCACTTAACAAGCCCACCGTTAAAAAACAGTTCAGGTGCATATTTTCAGCGCAAATCCAACGCGCGGCATTCAACCGGTGGATGTGCCTTTGAGATCAGACCCCTACCGGTTCACCGGGGGATATCACGCTGCATCACCAGGGTAGGTTTTTCGTTGTAGAGCGCCGAGTCCGACACCGTGTGATAGCCCAGTTTGACCGCGACCTTCTGCGACAGCTTATGGTCGGGATCGAAGATGCAGCAGGTGCGCGCCCATTTGGTCTGCGCCTCGGCCCAGTGATGGATACACCGCACCGCCTCTGTGGCGATACCACGCCCGTGTACCGCAGGTGACAAGACCCAACCGGCTTCTGGCACCGCGCCAAGGTCTGGCTCGATCATCCGTTTGTAGTCAGCAAACCCCACATCGCCCGCATAGGCCCCTGTGTCGCGCAGGATCACCGCCCAGTAGCCGAAACCCAATGCCTGCCAATGGCCGATGTAGCGCAGGAGCCGCGACCAGCTTGCCTCTGCGGTCGACGGCACGCCACTGATGTAGCGCACCACCTCCGGATCTGCCCACATCGCGGCGAGATCGTCAAAATCTTCAATGCCATGCGGACGCAGAATCAGCCGTTCCGTTTCCAGAATCGGCGGCCCGCCCGCGGCAAAATATGCCGCCGACTCGGCGCTCATTCGGGCAATGCCCCGGTCAGCACATAGGTGAGGATCTCGACCACCTGACGTGGTTCTTCGGCCACCGCAAGCGCCGCCGCATGAACTTCCTTCAGGGCGTGCTGATGCTCGGGCGGGTTCAGCACAATGATCGACTTGCCCAGCGCCGCTGCATAGCCCGCATCAAAGGCCGCATTCCATTGCTTGTACTTTTCACCAAAGCGGACCACGACGACGTCGGCCTCTTCAATGCCCTTGCGGGTGCGGATCGCATTCAGCTTCGCCCCCTTGTGGTCATGCCAGAACTTGCTGTCCTCGGCCCCGAGGATCGCCACACCGCAATCGTCGGACGCATCGTGATCTGTCACCGGGCTGTCGAAACGCAGGTTCAGATCCCGCGCACCTTCGATGATCTGCTCGCGCCAATCGGTGTGGATTTCGCCGGAAAGGTAAACGGATAGGGTCATGGTCGGTCCTCCTGCCGCGCCCCGGTCGGGGCCATGGGTTCGCGCCAAGACCTACCCGCTCCACCAGGAGAGGCCAACCCCGTCAGCGCTTGCGCGCCACCACAAAGTGATTGGGCGGATCCGCCGGGTAGTTGCCGGTTTCGATGATGTCGAAGCCCGCCGCTTCGATCCGTGCCTGCCAGTCGGCGACGGTCATGAAATGCACGACCTCAGGCGCCTTGCCCACCAGCTGCATCAGTGGGATTAATCCACGCATCAGGATGCGCTTGAACGCGCTGCGGGTGTCTTTCAGACAGATCGTCTTTGAAATGAACAACCCGCCCGGACGCAGACGCATCGCGGCCGCGTGCAAGCTGTCGTCCTGCGCAGCGAGCAAGTGGAAAAGGTTGAAGGCGAGCACCACATCAAACGGGCCCTCCGGCGCGGTCAAGGGCTCCGCCACCTGAAGCTGGAGGTTGGTGACACCCGCCTCCAACGCCCGCCGCGCGCCAATATCAATCATCGCCTGCGACAGATCGGTGGCAATGATCTGCGCCACATGCGGCGCCAGCGTTACGGCTGTAGAGCCGGTCCCGCAGCCGAGTTCCAGTGCCACCTGATCGCCATGCAGATACTGCGCCACGCGATCCAGCGTCACTTGATAGGCCGCAGCGTCGGCCACCGGGCGCGCGGCATAGGACTGTGCGATCCGGTTCCAGAACTGAGCATCCGCAGTCATCATTTTTCTCCACCATTTCCCGCATCATACTCATGCGTATAACCGGCAGGAATTGCGAAAATTCGCAGGAGATATATACGAATATGCATGAACGTGCCCCCACCGACTGACTGGAACCATATCCGTGCTTTCCTCACCACCGCAGAGACGGGGTCCCTGTCGGCCGCGGCGCGGCGTCTCGGCCTGACCCAGCCGACGCTCTCGCGCCAGGTTGCGATGCTGGAAAGCGAACTTGACCTGATGCTGTTCGAACGGGTCGGTCGCAGACTGGTCTTGACGCAAGCGGGGCAACAATTGCTCAACCACAGCCGCCGCATGGGAGAGGCCGCCGCCGCCATGAGCTTTGCCGCCAGCGGTCAGGCTCAGGCGATCGAGGGCACGGTGCGCATCACCGCCAGCGACATGCTATCGTCCTACCTGCTGCCGACAGTGTTGCAGAAACTGCGCCATCTGGCTCCGAACCTGCGCCTGGACCTGATTGCGACCAATGACATCCGCGACCTGATGAAACGGGAGGCGGACATAGCGATCCGCCACGTCCGACCGGAGCAACCGGATCTGATTGCGCAACATGTGCTTGAAGGCACAGCCCGTTTTTACGCTGCGACCCGGTATCTAGATCGGCGCGGCCGCCCCGACACCGCCGAAGATCTCGCGGCCCATGATTTTGTCGGTTTTGGCGATGTGGACCGCATGATCGAACATTTTCACGGCTTCGGCCTGCGGTTGCAGCCGGGACAATTCAAGGTCAACTCGCAGAACGGGCTTGTGGCCTGGGACCTGGTGCGCAGCGGGTTTGGCATCGCGCCGATGTATGACAAGATTGCCCAGCAAACGCCTGACATCGAACGGGTCATGCACTGGGTTGAGCCAGTGCGTTTTCCGTTCTGGCTCACCACCCATCGCGAGCTGCACACCAGCAAGAAGATCCGCCTGGTGTTCGACCTCCTCGCCGACACCCTGCGCATGGAGGGCTGACCGGCACCTGCCGGAGCAGAAAAAAACGCGCCCCATTTCCGGGGCGCGTCTGCATTACAAGCCGGCGCTGCAAGGGCTCGGCTCAGCCGCGCAGGGTACCGCCGGTGGCCTTGGTCACCTTGGCAATGATCTTTTCGCTCACGGCCTCGATGTCCTTCTCGGTCAATGTCTTGTCCATCGGCTGCAAGCGCACGGTTATGGCCAGGGATTTCTTGCCTTCCCCCAGCGCACCGCCGATGAACTCGTCAAAGACACGCACCTCTTCGATCAGCGCCTTGTCGGCCCCACCGGCCGCATTGACCAGCGACAACGCCTCGACCTCCGTATCAACCACAAAGGCAAAATCGCGCTCGACCGCCTGAAGATCGCTGATCGCGAGTGCGCTGCGGCTGGCCCCGGATTTGCGCGGCAGCGGGATTTCATCGGGATAGATCGTAAAGGCCACGGCGCTGCCCTTGACGCCCAGCGCCTCTAGCACCTTGGGGTGCAGTTCCCCGAATACACCCAGCGCCTTCTTCGGACCAAGACAGATCCGGCCATGACGGCCCGGATGCCACCAGCCATCCCCTTCGCGCAGGATCTGTACCTTTGCAGGGGCGCCGATGGCCGCTAGCACGCCTTCGGCATCTGCCTTGGCGTCATAGACATCCCAATTGCGGGAGGCGCCGTGTACATCTTTCGGCCCGTTGCGGTTGACCAGCAAACCCGAGACCTGAATACGCTCCTCGCCCGGCTCGCCGCCGGTGAACGCAGGCCCCACCTCGAACAGAGACACGTCGGCAAAGCCGCGCGCCTGATTGCGCGCCGCGGCCTGCAACAGCCCCGGCAGCAGGTCCGGACGCAGATGCGACATTTCCGAGGAAATCGGGTTGGCCAGCATGGTCGCGTCCGTTCCGCCGCCAAACAGCGCGGCTGCCGCCTTGTCGATAAAGGTGTAGCTTACCACCTCGTTATAACCGAGCGCGGCAGCGGTGCGGCGTGCCATTTGCAGGCGGCGCTGCTGCGGGGTCATCACCGGCGCCGGGATACCGGCGGTCAGGCGCGGCAGCGGCTTGCCCTCAAGCTTGGTCAGCGACGCGATACGCGCCACCTCTTCGACCAGATCGGCCTCGCCCTGCACGTCGGGGCGCCAGCTCGGCACATGCGCCAGATTGCCCTCGAGACGGAAGCCAAGGCGCGTCAGGGTCTGGCGCTGTTCGCTTTCGGGGATGTCCATGCCGACAAGGGACTGCACCCGCTCGGCGTTCAGACGGTAGGCGCGGGAATGGTCCGGCACATCCCCCGCAGAAACCACATGCGACGCCTCACCTCCACACAGATCCAGGATCATCTGGGTGGCACGCTCCAGACCTTCGTAGGTGTATTCCGGATCAACACCACGTTCGAAGCGGTAGCGGGCGTCGGAATTGATCTTCAGCGCACGTCCGGTGGTTGCGATCTGGACATGGTCCCAGAACGCGCTTTCCAGGAAGACATCCACTGTCTCTTCGGTGCAGCCGGTTTCCTCGCCGCCCATGATGCCCGCGATGCTCTCCGGGCCGTTGTCATCCGAGATCACCATCATCCCGGGCGCAAAGCGATAGGTCTTCTCGTCCAGCGCCAGCAGCTCCTCGCCGCCCGCCGCACGGTGAATGCGCAGATTGCCGGCGACCTTGGCCGCGTCAAAGACATGCAGGGGACGGTTCTGATCGAAGGTGAAGAAATTGGTGATGTCCACCAGCGCCGAAATGGGCCGCAGCCCGATGGCGTTCAGACGGTCCTGCAACCATTTCGGCGAGGGACCGTTCTTCACACCGCGGATCAGCCGGCCCGTGAACAGGGGGCAGCCATCCAGCGTGTCCTCGTCAATAGTGACCTTGATCGGGCTGTCGAACTGACCTTCGACCGGCGCATAGTCCCGGGTTTTCAGCGTCCCCAAACCGCGCGCGGCCAGATCGCGGGCAATCCCGTAGACGCCCAGCGCATCCGGGCGGTTGGGCGTGATCGCGATTTCGATCATGGGGTCCACCTTGGCGGGATCGTTCTGCGCCAGCCAGTCCACCAGCTTTTCGCCCACCTCGCCCGAGGGCAACTCGACAATGCCGTCGTGATCCTCGCCCAGCGTCAGCTCCTTCCAGGAGGCCATCATGCCATGGCTTTCGACGCCGCGGATCTTGCCCACTGAGAGGGTGAAATCCAGCCCGGGCACATAGTCACCCGGCTTGCAGAGCACCACGGTAATGCCTTCGCGCGCATTGGGCGCACCACAGACGATCTGCTTTTCGCCCTCATCGGTCATCACCCGGCAGACGCGCAGGCGGTCCGCATCCGGATGTTGTTCCGCGCCAACCACTTTGGCCAGCGTAAAGGCCCCAAGAGCGTCGGCAGGGTTCACGACCTCCTCGACCTCCAGCCCGAGGTCGGTCAGGGTCTCGGTGATCTCCTCGACGGTTGCATCCGTGTCGAGGTGGTCCTTGAGCCAGGAGAGAGTGAATTTCATCGGTCAGCGCCCTTTGGCAAAGTCATCAGGTTTGACCATGGCAATGACAAAGAATGCCCCGGGGTTCAAGCCTTGGCAGATCCAGACGCCCCCGGCGCGGCAAACTGCGGCGCGAATGCCGCCTTGGCCTCTCGTCACAAAGGCAGAATGACGGCCCACGACACGTGCACATGGCGCAACCCAGTCGCCTGCCCCTTAGCCGGCCAGCAGGCGCAGCCCCTGCGTCACATCGGTGCGCACCGCCAGACGTAGCCCCGGCTCATCGCCAGCCTTCAACGCCGCGATGATTAGCTTGTGATTATGCGGCGGCTCGGTTCGGCCCAGCCGACCATACAGCGCCCGCATGGTCGGACCCAGTTGCAGCCAGACCGTCTCTGCCATCGCCAGCATCGCAGGCGCCTGCGCCCGCAGGTAAAGTGTGCGGTGGAATTCAAGGTTGGTGCGAATATACCCCACCGCATCGCGCTTGGAGATCTTCTCGGCCACGGTGCCGTTGATGGCCTGCAACCGGTCGATCAGCGCCATATGGGCGCGCGGCAGGGCGCGAGAGGCAAGCTCCACCTCGATCAGGGCGCGCAGAGCTGCAAGTTCCTCAATCCGCTCGTTCGAGAGCTCCGGCGTCGAGACCCGCCCCGAGGACGACAGAAACAGCGCGCCTTCGGCGACCAACCGCCGCACCGACTCGCGCGCGGGCGTCATCGACACGTCGTAGTCCTTGCCAATCCCGCGCAGCGTCAGGGCTTCGCCCGGGCTTATTTCGCCGTGCATGATGCGGGTACGAAGCGCCCGATAAACGCGATCATGGGCCGAGCCTGTGTTCTCGGCAGTGGGTCGATTGCCCGTCAGCAGCTTGTCCATGGCGCGGTATGTGATCACAAAACCGGTGAAGATCAATCCTTTTCGGAGATATCTTCGAAACGATAGCGGTGCAGGGCATTGCCGTCGCTTTGCAACCAGCGGCGTGGCGCGGCGTAGTCACCATAAAGATCCTCGACCACCGACCAGAACGCGGGCGAGTGGTTCATCTCCTGCAAATGCGCCACCTCATGGGCCGCTACATAGGTCAGGACGTCCGGTGGCGCGAGGATCAGCCGCCAAGAGTACATCAGCCCTCCGGCCGCGGAACATGATCCCCAGCGTGACCGGGTATCGCGCAGGCTCAGGCTACAATAGGACCGCCCCAATCGGGCCGCGTATCTGTCGGATGCCGCCGCAAGTCGATCCCGGGCAAGTTCCTTCAGGTATCGCTCCAGCCGGCGCGCCGGTGCCGATCCAGGCACGATCAGGGCCTCGCCGCGCTGCTCGACCCTGCGACCGGCACCAATGCGGATATCCAATTCCCGCCCCTCTACCGGCAGTCGAATCCCCGCCCGCACCGCAACCGGCTTTGGCTGCCGGGCGAGATGGCTGCGGATCCAGTCTTCCTTCTCCAGCAGAAACGCGCGACCCTCCCGTTCGGACACCCGTTTGGGCAAGGTCAGCGTCACCCGCCCGTCGAGTGAGGAGATCCGCAGCGATAACCGCCGCGCCCGGGCCGAGCGGCGCAGTATGACCCGGACATCCGGATCGCCGGGCAGGCTCAGTTCTGGCATGACATCTCCCCGCGCAGGCATGGCTGCAAAGGCTTTGACAGGGTCTGTCGCTTATGGCAAGGCACCTGAATCGTCTTACCGACTCACGCTATTTTCATAGGGGACCCACATGCCCAAGGAAGAATGGGGTACTAAACGTGTCTGCCCGACCACTGGCAAACGCTTTTACGACCTGAACAAAAACCCGATCGTCAGCCCCTACACGGGCGAGGTCGTGGAGATCGACACCGCCAAGAGCCGCATGATCGAAGCAGACGCGGAAGATGCGGCAAGCCTGAAGGCAAAACAGAACACCGACGGCGACGAGGCCGTGCTGGACGATGACGACGACGCAGTCGACATGGACCTCGGTGACGATGTTCTGGAAGACGACGAAGAGGACAACGTGTCCCTCGATGAGATCGCGGATGTTGCCAACGAGGACGACGAGTCCTGAAGTGCCCGCACAGGGCCCCGCGCGACCGCTTGGCGGCGCGGGGCTGAAACCGGCTCCCGGTTGCCCCCTTTATACCGACTTTAAGCTGTTCTCCACTGTGTTGCCTGGACGCGCCAGCACTGCAGAGTGTACCGCTTGGCGCTGCGGGTCACACGCCACTGAGCCCTTGCCCTCCCCCAAAACACGAGGGCCATCGATACGGCCTGCCATCTCTGCGTCAGAGGTTGCGTCCTGCACAGGAGGCCACCGCGCACAAGGCTCCGCCACTAAAAAGATGCAGCATCGATTGAGGACGCACCCGCGCCCCTCCTGCCGATGCTCAGCAGCGCCTCGGACAGCAGCGATCAATCACAAGCACCCTGTTCCAATCTTTTGGTCCCCTTCACAGCCGCGTGCCTCGCTTTCCCGAAGCAAAGATTTCACGCTGATCTGACAGGGCAATTTAAAAAATCCGCGTCCGGTGACATTTTCCGCTTGCAGCCAAATCTCTCCTCCCTTAAACGACCTCTCACACCGCAGGGGCGATGCCCAAGCGGAGTTGGAAGGGGCCTTAGCTCAGCTGGGAGAGCGCCTGCATGGCATGCAGGAGGTCAGCGGTTCGATCCCGCTAGGCTCCACCAATCCTTTCTGAAAAGCACCAGATAGTTATGCCTTTCTCGTCAGAGGATTTGCCTCTGCCGCGCAGACCGGTGCTGTTTTTCCTTTGAAAATCCATGCTGCCTTGATCCGCGCCTTTCAGCGCGTCGATCGCTGCGCAGTCCTTCCCCTGTCAAACCCGAGGGTGGCCCATGAGCGACCATTTCTTCGTCGTGACGGACGGTCCCGGTGCGGGCAAGACTAGCCTCATAGCGGAGCTTGCCCGTCGCGACTTTCACACGATCCCCGAATCCGGCCGCGCGATCATTCGCGAGGGGATAGATAGCGGCGGGGACGCCCTCCCGTGGATGGATCGCATGGCCTATGCCGAACGGATGCTGGAACGCGACCTGCGCGCGCACAGCGCCGCACAGGCGCTCTCGGGCCCAGCAATCTTCGACCGAGGCACTCCTGACGTTATGGGTTACCTGACCCTCTGCGGCCTGCCTGTGCCGCCTCAAGCCGTGACAGTGGCCAAGACAGGCCGGCACAACGCCCGTATCTTCCTTGCGCCCCACTGGAATGAGATCTTCACGCAGGATGCCAAACGCAAGCAGACCCGCGCCGAGGCCGAAGCGACCTGCACCGTCATGCGCGAGACCTACACCGCTCTCGGATACAAGATCACGGCTCTGCTGTGCACCGACATCGCGTCACCCGCCGATTTTTGTCTCTGCGCAACTAGCGCTCTGACCGAATCCTCCAGATGGACGGAGAACCTACTGAAGCGGACAAACCGCGCAGCTCCCTCCTGCCTCCTACTACCTGAAGCCGACGGCCCTGAGGAGACCTTCGCGCAAGGCACGGCAGATGACCGGTGTCAGCCCGAAGCAAACCTCGCGCCTTCGAGATAGCACGGCGGGTTCGAATGCAGGTCGCGTGGAAATCGGTCTTTCAGTGCGTATTGCAAGAATGACCGAGAAGCCCATGTTGCGGACAGGATCGCGTCGCGGGCTAGTCACAAGGGAGGCTGCGACTGTTTCGGGCTATGCTTCACCTGCGTTTGAAGTCGCGGCGCGAAGCCAATGCGCTCTCATGGTATTGGAAGCCGCTGCCATGAACTGCGTTCACAGGTGGACGCTTAATCCAAGTCGACTTCAAGAGTAAGTAGATGCGTGCTACACCCTCCAGAGGGGAGCGCAGGGCGGGTTTTGAGGCTATCAAGTGACAATTAAAGAAGAAACCAAACTACTGAACAACACGCCCATACATAGAGTTGCCGCGCATCTCGGTTATAAATTGCCCAATATAGGTTCGGCCTCCTGCCCTTTCCCAGATCACCCTGATAGAAGTCCGTCATTTCAAATTTTCAAACCTGGAACGAAATGGCAATGCTTTGGGTGCAACAGATCGGGCGGAAGCATTGACTTAGTGAAAGAAACTCTGGCTCTCTCATTTTTCGAGGCCAAAAAATGGCTCGCCGAGCATGAAGGTATATCCATTTCTAGCGCCAAACGGCGCAGGCTGGTCGGCCCGTCATCGAAGCGAACTCCGCCGAAAGTCAAGAAGGCACCTCAACCACAGGACAATCAATTAGAGAGCGACGCGGACAGTGATTTGTACGAATCCTACCTATCGATATCTCCTATTCAAGAAAGTGGGGTCCAATATCTGGCGGGCCGTGCTATAGATCGAGAGTACATCAATAGATTCATGATTCACCAAGCACCCAAGAACTCGGCAATGATCGAGTTGGCTGAGGTGTACGGCTTTGACCGCCTCGAGAAATCCGGACTATTGACGGCGAAATCGACGCCAGGCGACATTAGAGGTGTTTTCTCCCCGGGCTCTCTAGTTTTCCCGTTCATGGAGGAAGGGAAGATTGTTTACCTTCAATCTCGAAAAATCAAGAACGAGGCCAACGGAATCCGATGGTGGAATTTACGGTCACGCCGAAAAAAGATATACAACGTCGACGTTCTCAGCTCCCCTAGCGCGAAAAAAATTGCCATCTGCGAAGGCATCTTGGATGCCATATCGGCAACTCATTTTGATTATGATGCAATTGCCTTAATGGGAGTAAGCTCTGAGATTCCAGAGGAAATGGTAAAGGCGATGCGGAATCGTCGCGTTGATATCCTTTTGGATTGGGATGATGCGGGAGAGAAGAGAGTAAAGTCCCTCAAGGAACGACTTGCAACCTACGGCGTCTCTGCAGTCAGGCTTAGTCGACCAGCGTCAGAAATAAAGGATGTTAACGAATATCTTGTCAGCATAAGAGCGCCACAATGACCGCATATGACAGACTTTCCCTTCCCGAAAATATGAACTTTGCCTGGAAAAAAGTTCGGAGAATGCATCAGGCTTCAGATGGCTATTTAGATCACGGTGAATTCTATGAATTCGAGCTAAATCTAGAAGACAACCTAAATAGGATTCGAGAGGAGATGGCTCTTGGCAAGTATAAGCTCGACAAGATCCGACCTCTACCTCGCCCTAAGAAATATCAAGAAGGCAAAACTGTCGATCGGCAGTATTACCACATTTCCACAAGAGATCAGGTCGCATGGATGGCATTTGTAAATGCTGTCGGCCCACTATTGGACGAAAAGATGGAGGCCTGGAGCTATGGGAATAGATTGTATCGAGCGGCTTGGTATGAGCGAAAACCCAACACCCAGTCAAAACTCGAATTCGGACCTTATCGTCATTCAAGCGGGAACTTATACAAGAAATTTCAGAACAGCTGGCCTCTGTTTAGAAGACACGTATCCCTTACCACCCGCATGATGGCTCTCCGGAGAAGGCTGCGTGATGACGAAATGGACGACGCGGAGCGACTTGCTGGATTAGCAGCCGACGAAAGCAATCTTATCTATTTTTCTCCGGATTTCTTTAATCACCCGTCGAAGAAGTCGCCCCCGTCGGGAGAGCTATATCATGCTTCAATCGACCTGAAGCAGTTTTACCCAAGTATCAACACTAATACGCTGAAGCGAATCTTGAAAAATGAAGGGGCAACGTCCGACCCACGAATGGAGCGTCTGCTTGATTCCCTTTTAGATTTCAAGATCGACATGTCAGACGTAACCACGAGCGCACTCGAAAACGTTGAACCAAGATTTTTGAAAACCAAAGTCAATGGGATCCCAACCGGGCTATATGTTTCTGGCTTTCTGTCTAACTGCGTTATGATCGAGGTCGACAGGGCGGTTCAAAAAAGCCTCAAAGAGAGAAGGAATATTGCGCATTTCAGGTTCGTAGATGATCATACGATTCTAAGCTACGACTTCGACATCTTATGCAATTGGATTGATTGGTACCAAAACTTGCTGGAGGAAGAGGCAGTCGGTGCAGTGGTGAACGAGAAGAAAGTTGATCCGCCTTCATTGAGCGATTGGTTAAAGCGGCGCTCGAGCGCCATGACCGATGGTGCTTTTTCTAATAGCAACGCAAGCGCTACACAGGTGAAATCGCGAAGCGCCGCTATTCGAGATACAAAGATTGACGGCCGAAATCCAACGAAGCTTATGACAAAGACGCTTACACAGGTTTCAGCGATCGCCGCAACAGACCTAGAAGTTTTGGACGACAGAGATCTTGAAGACCGCTTCAAGATGCTTGAGTGGCTGCTACTAGCTGACATTCCAGAAAGAGAAATTCGTCCAGATACACGCGCAGCATTTGCGGCGGGACAGATTGCAGCTTTGGCGCCAATCCTTATTCAAGAGACAGACGGCATAGTGACTGCTACGCGCAGAGAAATCGAACTAACACGTAAAGCAGCGCTTCATACGCAATCTGGAATAGTTGATAATGAGGTCGAGGAAGAGCTACAGATGCTCAAGGAAAGCATCAACGAAATGGCTCGAAACTTTAAGAAATCTGAGCACCAGCATCTAAAGAGGTGCTTCGACCTTTTGATGCAATCCTTCAGGGACCACCCCGGGAAAGCGCGGTTATTCTTTAAGATACAGAGGTATTTACAAGTCACTGGCTACGATGGCTTGAAAGACGTCGGCAGCTGGATAGCTGAAACGAGATCCAGTGGCAATTTTTCGTGGGCATCCTATTACTCAGGTCTTTCCTTCCAAATACTTGCCAGATTAAGCCTTTCATCAACCACCAAGCTGAAATCCGACGGATTGTTAAGGTCCGACACGAATGCCGCATTCGCGCATCTCACGACGATTTCGAAGATAGACCTGTCGGATTTCCTTGCTAAAGACACCAATGAAAGCTGGTTTCACCGCAAGGCACGCATCGAGTTTAGCGTCGCGCTACGACAGTGCGGCGCAGAGCTGCGAGACAGTTCGTATGGCACAAGCTTGCCAAAGAGGCTCGAGGAAGTTGCACTACGACTGTTGCCGCTCCCCTTGGAGGCATCTTCAGACGATTGGATCGCCGCCACCGGCAGATCCTCCGGAGTTTGGGCACACGCCGCTGAAGAGCTACTGCAGCTTGCTGGAGGACCAACTATCGCTTGGAGCAGCTTCGCCAAAGGATTTGATTTGTCCGCCAAAAACGATGCGCTGGCTGTGAGGCGCTACCCTCATTGCATTTCGGAAAATGAGCTTGTTGAGATGCTGAATTCTGGCGTTGGAAGCACGGAAAGTGACGCGGGATGGTTGCGAGACGTAGTTGATGGACGAGAGCAAGACAAGCACGAGATTTTGTCCGGTCTTTCCTCGAAGTACGAGAGCGCGCAAGGCGCGTGGAGCGCGCTGCAGGCGCGGCCGGATAACTATATTTCGGTTGAAGAGTGGACTAAATACGCATCTGAACTTGACTACTTTGACCCACGTCGAAGTGAATGGACTGCACTGGAGATCGCATGCCAGATGATCCAATCACGTCTTCAGTTCGGCGAGAATATTGACGATGCGGACCTGTTGTACATTCACCCCAAGAACGTCTTTCTGCCGATGAACTGGATTCTAAGATCAGATGCATCTGTCGACAAGCAAGTCATGAACTGGTCAACGTGGCAAGAAAAGATCAGATTGAATGAAAATGGTGTCAAAATAAACTCTGGGAATTTTGGAGTGAGCGACTACCGGTTCGCGAAGGGTGAGAAAGACCCCGTAGGTAATATTTCGGAACGTCAGCTTTCCGCAATTGGTCGCTTTATTTTGGGAATGGTGCGACTTAATCATTCTTCACCTTCGATTTGGAATATTAGGGGTAACGAAAGTGTTCACCCACTGACCAAGAGAGAATGGTTTGAGAGAGTTCCGATTTCTTCTCTCACTCTTCGTGTGATCGAGGCTTGTCTTGGGGGGCGTGCTGCTGAGACACGATTAATGAAGGAAAGACCAAGTTACTTCGGAAACAATGATGGAGAGGCTCCGAATGATACTGAATTTGATCCACCTGAGCTGAATGGACCTGAGGACTTGTTGAAGGAGATTGAGCATGCCAGAGATGTTCTAGAGGAAAATCAGATTTCAGTTACGCTAGGGCAACCACGGCAGTTAATTCCGTTCAAGCTGGCTGACTTCGCCTCTAAATTGGAGGAAGATTCTGATGGGGGAGGTCGATAATTGGCACTAAGAAAAGATATTAAGGTATGCATCGTCCAGACATCACTGAACGCTGACTGCGCTTGGCAAGATAGTGGTTCGTCGAGTTGGGAGGACTGCGTAAAAATATCGGAGATCGAGGAGCGAGCGGCTAAAAGGGAGATACGCCACTTCTTAGCATCCATTCGTTCTTCTGAAGTAGTTCCTGACTTCGTACTTTTCCCAGAGCTCTCCATTCCACTTGGCTTCGAGGGCAGATTTCGAAAAGCTTCGGAAAGTCTCGGCGCTATTTTTATTGGAGGATTGGACTACAAGATTAATAGGTCAACTGCGCAGCCATCAGTCTCAAATGAAGCTGTTGTTATTGTTCCGCATTCCCTCGGCGGCGTTCGACGCTCTCGTTCTACTGGTGTGCGATATGTCGGAAAAACTTACCCTGCCCCAGGTGAGCTGAAAAAACTTTCAGAGATCCAGTCAGGCCCAGTAAAGTTCTTAAATCAACCAACAGTCTGGCTCTTTGAAAGCCCTGAATTGGGTAAGTTCGGCGTTGCTGTATGCTATGACTTTCTTGACCTAGATCGTTTAGCTATGTACCGAGCGAAGGTACAAACGTTGTTCATCTTAGCGTACAATCGGGATACTACGTCTTTTGAACATGCCGCGGAGGCGCTATCACGCATGCTGTTCTGCAATGTTGTTGTTTGTAACTGTGGGCACTTCGGCGGTTCACTGGCTGTCAGCCCTTTTCGCGCTCCACACCTGAGGACAGTTTATAAGCATAGCGGACTAAAGCTTCCAAATTTTCAAATTGTTGAACTTCCGGTGTCGGAACTTGCCGCCCACCAGAGTGGAAGTAATAAACCAGAATTCAAGAGTCGACCTCCGGGCTTCGATTCCATTATCAGTCTAAACTCGAATACTGAAAGAGTTTGACGCTTTGACATCTCCACATACCACTGCGCCCTTATTTCACGTCGCACTCCCTTGCTCCGCTTTTGAAGAATGTATGGAGGTGAGCTTCTATGGCTTCGGGTGAGATAAGTGCGAACGATGCTGAAAGATGTATTGAGCGCCTAAATGCCAGCGATCAGTTTCGAGTTCTGAGACGGCTTAACGTTGAGGAAGGGGTTGAGGAATTGCGGCCGGTTGCTGATGATGAAAGAATCGCAGCAATTGTCGACACTGAAACGACTGGGTTGGACTTTGAAGCGTCAGAGTTAATTGAAATAGCAGTTCAGCGCGTTATATTTAATGCTGAGCGCAAGATCATTGAGGTTGAAAGACCGAAGTCGTGGCTGGAGGAACCAAGTTCCGAAATCCCACCGGCGATAGTCAAAATTACTGGAATCGACAGGTCACAGGTTTCTGGCAGGAGCTTTGCGGATGATGAGATCACCGCAGCTCTTGAAACTGCGGACGTGATCATAGCCCACAACGCACAATTTGATAGGCCGTTCGTAGACCGGAGATTTTCGCAGCTAGACTCAAAGATTTGGGCCTGCTCACTTACTCAGATTGATTGGCTGAATTTGGGATTCGATGGCCGCAATCTTGGCTACCTACTGATGCAATCCGGAATGTTTTTTGGCGGGCATAGAGCTGCCAACGACGTTGCGGCGGTTGTGGCGCTGCTGCGACAGGATGCGGGGGCGTCTGGTAGCATCCTGAACGTCCTGCTTACTCGCGTACTTGAGGCGAGCGTCCGTGTTGAGGCGGTTGGTGCTCCTTTTGAGAAAAAAGACGCGTTGAAATCGCATGGCTTCGCATGGAACACCAAGGAACGGTTTTGGGCGATGGAAGTGCCGGAAACAGAGCTTAACCATCTTCTCGAGTGGCTAGAAAATATGATTTATATGGGCCGGGGGGCCCCACGAGTTCAAAAAGTGAGTCCCAGGGACAGATTTCGAGTCTCGTAGCGTCGATCCAAAATAGATCGCTGGCCGATTCCGTATGCGATCTTATAGCGCACTGCGAGAATGCACACGTCCACCAGCGTCATTGGCATTGACAACATTTAGACCTCGAAAGCGCCCGTTTCTTATACTGAGCCTGTTGTACTCTTGCGATTTCATATGGCGCCTAGTTCCACTGAATGAGTCTGTGCAAAAAACGTGAATCTCAATGGTGGCATCGATGCCGAGGCACAGAATTTCCTCCAAATCACCACATCGCTCAACTTCATCACGCAACCCCTTTGATGGTGCATCCAAAAAGGAAAGCTCCTCTCGGTCGTCGAATATTCTGACGACACCGCGTCTATCTTTTTCCAACTCGGGTAGCCGGGCGGCATTTGTTCGGACAGAGAAATATGCCCAGCCTGCTGCGCCATTGTATTCCCTAACGCCAATCCTCGCGATCACTTCAATATCGACCATTCGACGCCTACCTGTGTTTTTGAAGGCGCTGAGGTAAATTGTCCCACCTCCGGGAACTTTGTATTTGGCAAGCTCTTGAGAGAAAGATGCATGAGGCGTTAGATAGTGTTGCAAGAGCCACCATGCGAAGAATGAAGAGCCAACACCCAGAAGCAATGAAGATACATGAGGAAACAGATTGGTGAGGAAGGTCAAGAACAAGGGATTCAGCCTGCTGCAGGTTTATTTTGGGTATTTGAGAATAGCTTTCTTTTACTTAGAAAACTCATTGCGCTGTCACAACCGAATTTGGCTCACACTATCCTAATGTTTCGCAGTGGCCCAGTCTCAAAACCGATGTATCGTGGATGCGTGTTCGCAGGTTCAAGACACGTAGGCGCTGGCTTCCCGTCGAGGCTAGCACTCACCGCGCTCACGGTTCCTAGGTTGGTCTCCATTTTCCGAACCGGTTTACCGCAACGCTAGGCTCGCCTTGTCTGACGCCAAGCATTCGTCCGCAAGCTAGTTGCTTTCAGTCCATAGTCGCGTAACGCAAATGTCGGTTCGAGGCCGCCTAGCACCACCCGAAGCGCCAAAGGAGCCCGAGCTTGTAATTGACGCTATTCGCGCACAGCTGCCATTCTCTGAGGGCGCAGTGAAGGTCCAGAATCTGCCCTTTCTCCACTTCGCAGCCACTGCAGCTGCCGATACCACAGATCATCGAACCGGTGCGCCGCCGTCCGCGTATAGTGCGCTGTGTGACGGGGATCTCGGTGGCCGAGGTAGTCCTGGATGACTCGCAAATCGCGGCCCTTGTTGGCCAGAGCGAAACCGCAGGAATGGCGAAGCATATGTGGGTAGACGCGCTCGAGTCCGGCACGAGTGCCGGCAGCTCCGACGATGTAGTTTACAGCCTGCCGCGTGAGCGGCAGCTTGCGCTCGGAGACGAAGAGCCAGGGCAGTGCATCATCCCGGCGCGCGAGCCAGCGCTTGATAGCCCGCAGCTCTTCGCCGGCGACCGGCTGCTCAACGCTGAGCCCGTTCTTCAGTCGTGCGACCCAGATCCGCGACTGCGCGAGATCCACGTCTTGCCGACGAAGCGCGATCACTTCGGAGGCGCGCAGTCCATGCCGAAACATCATCAGGATCAAAAGGTGGTCGCGAACCCCGTGGCGGCCTTTTTTTTGCCGGCAGCGAGAAGCCGGTCGATATTCGGTTGACCAAGGTAGTCCCGGCTCCGCGCGTGGGCGTCAGTCGGCCGGTCATCCACACTCTTAACACTTCGCCGATTGGGCATGGTTCGGTTGCCTCTCGCAAGTCTCTGCCTAGCAAAGCTTGGCCCTGAACAACTCTTTAAAAACACACGAAGTGTAAAGAGTCGCTTGAGCGTCGAGGAAGCTCGCGCATGTTCGTCGCCACGAGGTAAGCCTACCTCTTTGGAAGTGATCTTCAGACTCGCGATGCCACGACCCATTCGCGGCGAGGCTCGGCTAAGTCCTTTGGGGCCCCGCTGCGACGTCCATCCAAGATGCCAAGCGCCGACACAAGGGGTGGAAAGCAGACATTAGCTGCAGGCCAGCACAAAACGCTCACTTAATGGAAGCGGAAGTTGGATTTGGAAGATTCCGGACTGAGGTAGCTGAAGACGTTCCGGGATTGAAATTGAGAGGCGAAGTATACCTCAGACTGGTTATGCTTAAGCATGCATAGCTTTGGGCAAGGTAAGGTGAATGAATTTGTTTCCACTATGGCGCGGTACGATCCGTGTGCCCGCGCTCCCTATGAAGACCAAGAAGTACGGTGCTTCGACCCTTCGCCATACGCTCTTTGAGAGTTTTCAGACCAAGGCAGAAATTTATGATATCCCGCAAAGCAGCTACAAACGGATTGTTACCAATTGCAAGCCACCTTTCGACACGATGCTGCTTCGCCCGAAAGGGGTGAGAAGAATTGAGCAAGAAGAGTTGGTTCTTGCAACAGGTGGCATCGAAGACTGGCACAAGTTGCAAGTACTCGATGATCTACAGCTAGAAAACACCGGAGTACTAGAGCAAGATATATTTACTCCAGATAATATTTGCGCTTCGTGGGTAGCGGGTTTCAGTTTCAATGAATTTGCACCAGAACTGAATGTTGCCGGCCTTCGCCGCCCACAGATTGGATCTCTTCATGCAATCTCCGCACACTTCGCAGTAGGAGCGGAATTTGAGGCCGCAACGGTTGTTCTGCCGACTGGCAAGGGAAAAACCGAGACAATGCTGGCCTCTCTGGTGTATCGGAGAATTCCTAAACTTCTCGTACTTGTGCCTTCCGATGCGCTGAGGGACCAGATATCCAAGAAATTTGAAAATCTCGGAATCCTTAGAGAGATTGGATCTGTCGCTCCTGAGGCATTCAATCCAAGCGTCCTTAAACTTAAAGAAGGTATCAAAAGCCTAGATACTCTCGATGAAATTATTCAAAATACCAACGTCATAGTCACTCTCCCAAACACACTCGCGTCCTGCAGTGACGCTGTTTTTGAGAAGCTGTGTCAGAACTGTAGCGACCTGTATGTTGATGAGGCCCATCACGTCTCAGCGTCAAGTTGGCAGAGAGTAAAAGACAAGTTCGCAAGGCGGAAGATTGTTCAGTTTACTGCAACTCCGTTCCGACAAGATCGCAAGCATATTGGTGGCCGGATTATCTTTAATTATCGGCTTAGCGATGCCCAGAAGGATGGGTACTACAAGCCGATCCGACTTGAAACAGTGGAGGAGTTCGGAGAAACTGAAACCCGCGACTACGCCATAGCTGAACGGGCCTTAGAAATTTTTCGCTCGGACATTTCACGGGGTCATGAGCATTTCATGATGGCCCGAGTAACGGGCTGGGAGCGAGCTGAAGAGGTGCTTCAGATATACCAGAAACTTGCTCCCGAGTTTCATCCTGTAGCCGTATATACTGGTACTGGTCGTGCTTCTATCAATCGAAATGCACTCGATTCCCTCATGAGCCTCGAGGCAGGTACATCCAGGATAGTTGTGTGCGTAAACATGTTGGGCGAAGGTTTTGATCTTCCCAACCTGAAAGTTGCGGCAACTCATGAAAATCACAAGAGCTTGGCTGTGACACTTCAGTTTGTTGGGCGTTTTACACGAAAGGCCGACAACGTAGGTGATGCGGCGGTGGTAGTGAACATCGCCGACACAAACGCGGAGAGAAGCCTCAGTGACCTCTACGCTGAAGGAGCTGATTGGGATCGTGTGATTAGCCGTCTGAGCGAGAACAAAATTCAGGGAGAATTGCAGCTCCAAGATGTAATAGAAAGGCTCAAGAAGAGCGGCATGCTTCATGAAAAGCTCTCATTGTGGAATCTCACCCCCAATCTCTCAACGCAAGTCTATAGAACAAAGTGCGTGGATTGGAACCCGCTGACATATGCCGAAGTGCTGAAAGGTTCCGGAACGTACTGGCACGCGCTAAGCGAGAAAGACAATGTCCTCATTGTTGTTGGATATTTGGAAAGTCGAGTAAAATGGGGGCGTTATGAAAACTTGAAAGAGAGTTCCTATGAGCTCCTGGTCGCATTCTGGGATGAAGAGAACAAAACGCTCTTTATGAACTCGAGTTCTTATGACGCGATGCGTGTTGGCTCAATTGCGAAAGCGGTTTGTGGAGACGAAACGGAACTTCTCACCGGAGATCCAATTTTCCGGATTCTTAGCAACGCTCAACTTCCACTTGCAAAGAATCTCGACTCCTCTCGTTTGGGTGCTATCAGCTTTACGTCTTACTTTGGCCCTAATGTGACAGAAGGGCTGGCTAGTATCGAGAAGGCGGAGTCTGCACTAAACAACATTGCTTTCATGGGTTACGAAGACGGTGAAAAGGTTCTGTGGGGAGCCGCGCAGAAGAAGGGAAAAATCTGGCAGCAGAGCAGCGGATCAATTGATGATTGGATGAAATGATGTTCGCGAACACTCCAAAAGCTCGAAGACACACGTGAGGACTCGAGTAATATCACTATTGGCTTCTTGAGGCCGCAAACACTCAAAGCTCCCTATGATGAACACCCCATCTCCATCCAATGGGGAGAATACCTGCAGAGCTCATTTTCAAACTATCTTTCCATCTATTTCGGTGATGTAGCTGTTCCATTGTATATGGCCGATCTGCGCATCGATGGCGTAGAGACCGATGGGGCAATCCTCTACTCTATTTATAGCGAAAACCACGCTGCACAGTTTCGTTTCAAAATTGATGCGAAAGTAACTAACGGCTATTTTCATGAGCCTGTTGCAGGAGAGGATATCAAATTTCAAATCAGCAAAGAACGTCTTAGAGACTTTCAAGAGCAGATGGTGGTTGACTCGCTTTTGATCCGCTACGCCGACGGCACTTATTCTTACAATAAGTTCCACATCCCTTTCGACCTAAAAGCTGATGATTTTCCATATGAGCGCCTTGAGGTCGTCGATTGGAACGGCGTTGACTTAGGTCAGGAGTCAATGGGGAAAAGCAACAAGCGGGATACGGTGCAGTATCGTAGCTTTGAGCTTTTAGAAGCCGAGCACGACATGGTTTTCAACGACGACGGCGCTGGTGAGGCTGCAGATCTTGTTGGCCTCAAGGATGTAAGCGAAGACGAGATCCGTCTAACGTTGATACACTGCAAATATGCTAGCGAGGGAAAGGTGTCGGGGCTGATCGCCAACCTATATGAGGTTTGCGGGCAGGCCCAAAAGTCCATCGTCGTGAAGCACGAAGGTTTACCGAAGCTGGCAACATCACTTAGAAAGCGGCATGAAAAATGGGCTAAGCAAGGGGCCTCACGACTACTAAAGGGTGACCTCAAGAAGCTGTCTTACTTTGTCGACAAGTCGCGAAAGGCGAAGCTGAGTTTTTGTGTAGTTATCGTTCAGCCATCCGTCAGTGGAGCGACGTACTCTCCAGCTATGGCCAAGCTGCTCGCCAACACTGAACTCTTTTTGAAACGAACCACGGAGGCTGATTTTCGCTTCATCGGTTCTTAGAAAATTCTCAGCACACGGCAAGATTTCCCGCGTGAGCAAGCTTCGCCTGAATGGGCATTTTGAATGCCGACAAGAACGTAAATGTTGCGATCACAAACGGATTTATTCCGACCGAGCGCAGCGTGAAGGAGCAAGGCGAAAAGCAAAGAAACCTGTGGATTCAGATATGCAAATTGGTTACCTGGCTCAGCGCATTGATGCGGTATCTGATAGTGGAGATACCGCTACACTTGAAAGCTTGGACGCCGAATGCGCTGGCCTCCTCGGGCATGAAGGCCCTCCAGACGCGTTTCTCTATTACTTCCGCTTGAACACCCACGAAGGGTTGCCGTCTGCTCTGCCCCCCAAAGACTGGTGACCCGCCATCTGCTGCGTTCCAAAAACTTGGCAGGGACACTGTTACAGCGGCTGGTACCGTTCCACAGGGCCATCCCCTTACGGACGCAAGTAAGCCGATTGCCGGACACCAGCACGATCCATGCCGCGACAGCGAGACGTCTAGTAGAAGCGGGCGGAGCGCTGTCGCTCACTGCGCTGGCCACGGAGATTGAAGAGGGCGGAGAGCCGCCTGTCGCTACGGCCGCAAGAGCAACCCTGTCCTCTACTTCAAACAGACGTTTGTCATACCATCCAGAATGGCGTCCGTGATAGGTGCGACCGGCCTTCTCGCGAGCTTGATTAGGTGCAATAACACCGAGCAGCAACCTACCGCGATGCATAGGCGGTCCAAACGAGAGGGTTCCTAGATGCACATGCACAGGATAGAGACGCACAGACAACATTAGGATCGAATCGTGACATCTTAGCGCTCAGGCGCGTTGATAACGATCCAATAAATAAGAAGTTATTCTCGAACAGTGTTTCCCGACAATGGAGTTTCAGTAGTGGAAGCAAAAAAAGAACTCAGCTATGGGGATGACATTATTTCCCAAATGAAGAATTGGGGTGAGAAGACGTTGGCACCTGTCTCAATTCTTATGGGGAAGCACGCGGAGCAATGCGCTAAAAACCGAGAGGCGTTCAAAGAGAATGATATCATCCTGACACAGGCGCATGCGTCGGCTTGCAGTGCATTTCTAAACTTCATCTCACGTTGCTGCGGGCGGCAATTTGATGAAGTAACCGGCGCCCCGGCACAACAGATTGACCTTATAACGCACTTCATGCACGGTATGAATCTTTGTGAAATCGCGATTATTGAAGGACTATTCGCGCAGGCTGCGACCCTTCTGAGACAAGAGCATGAGTTGATCTCAGCGGTACAGGAACTCGGGGTTTCGAAACGAAAAGACGGCAAAACACCACACGCAACCATCGGCCGACTGAAAAACATGGGCAAGGTCTATGGTGAACTGAGCGGTGCGGCGCATGTTTCTCAATCCCGGCTCATGCACGACATAATCGCCACGGAGATGGGCGACAGGAAAGGGCCGTCTGTAGTCCCACTATTCCATCGTGAACTTGCGCGGAACCTATATGCTCTGCATGTGTCTTACATTTGCCAGATGACCTTCATCGCAGACGAAGTTCACGGCGCACTTGGAATTGGAAAACTTATTGATGATGAGAAATCCCTCCTCGTAGTCGCGACAAAAATTCTACATGATGAGGGATTGATTGAAATTGAGGCGGAAGAAGTTGGCGAGGCATTTCTGAAAGGGGTTTCCTGAGGATTGCGATAATTTTTTCAACCTTAATTCATCCATCTCAATACGGTACTGGCGACTGTATGCCGCGATTAACCCTCACCCCACTCGTCGTCGAAAAACTTCTTCAGCTCATCCCCAGAAGAATAAACCTTGGAGCCGACGCAGCGAGCTGCCGCTCGCGCCTTTGCGAGACGGTCATTCTCTAGATTCCGGTCCAAGGTGTCATCTTGCCCCAGTCCCATTTTCTCGGTCGCGTGGGCGTATAACTTTCTGAACGTTTGCCGATTGATACCCATCAACCTTGCGGCACCGGCGAAGCTGCCGGCGGCGTCATATGCTATTCTAACTTGTTCAGACGAGAACTCCACACGCGACCGTCCAGGCGTGTTCGGAAAGCCCAGTGCCTCCCGCTTACGAGCGATCCATTTCGGATCAACGCGATGTAGCTTCGCCAGGGTCGTGTCGCGATAACCCTCCCGAAACTGGGATTGGAGCAGCGCGTCGAAATCATAGCCGAAGTGCTCCAACGTCTCGATCAGATTGGTCCGACTGCCGACGAAACGTTTCCGAACCTCAGCCAGCGACCGGCTAAGCTTCATTAGTTCGATGAGTTCAGAGTGATGGACGCCTTGACCGTCGCCATCCGCAAAGATGATGACGAAATCGCCAGAAACCTCCAGATGGTGTTTTGCTTCGGCCATAGACCCTTCCTCTGACTAAAAACTCCGGTGAAATTCTACCGCCATCCATCATGAGAATTTTGCCGCAGATTTTAACCACATGATTCTAAACAGTTATCCTTGACTGATTCGTTGATAGCTGATTCCCTCCGGATCACGAAGTCCCAGCAATCATGGTTACAGCGTCAATGTCACACACAGTGAATCCAGCTCATGAACGCCTGAAAATGGAGCTACGTCTACGTGGCAAATCCATCGCCTCAGTCGCCCGCGAGCTGGAGGTTCTGCGTTCGACAGTTACGCTGGTCAGCCAAGGCCTGCGCAGGTCTTCGAAAATCGAGAGGGCCCTTGCCGATGCTGTCGAGAAGACCCCGGCTGAGCTTTTTCCCGACCGTTACCCAGCAGAGGAGGACAGCGCGGCAAACAACACCTGACATGGGGAAATAAAAAGACCCTCCTGCGCTAACAGGAAGGCCTTTTGAATAAGTGTCGTTGGTCGCGACCCCTTATTCATCCCCTGAGTCTCACGAAAAGTCAACCTGCCGAGGCGTCTCTCGGCAGGGCAGCTAAACTCATCTCAAACATAGGGGATGCCGCCCCGCACCTGTTCCGATCCACATAGGTCGGCGCCTAGGTGAGGTGCGCTCCAATCATCATGTACAACACCTTATTCTACCGCGGGCCGGAGCCGAGCCACGCGACCCGGGTGCCTGCGCGCCGTTCAAAAGGGAGCCTTCGCGGCTCGATGGTCGCACTGCTGCCCGGCTTCGAGCGCCCGCGCATCATCCACTTCGAGAGTGCGCTCGAATACGCTTTCCTCTGCCTGATGTTGGTACGCGACGACGTGCACCACATCCGCGAACAACCCCCGGCGATATCCTATGTCGGCACTGACGGCCGCCCCGCGCGACATGTCTTCGATTTCTTGGTCACGAAAACTGACGGGGAGCGCATCGCCGTGGCCATCAAACCCATGCCGCGTGTACTGAAGCTGAACTTTGCATCCGAGCTCGAAGCTGTCTCTGCGGCAGTATCCAAGTCATTTGCGGATCGCGTGCTGCTCGTTACGGACCAGCACATTGACCGACAGGCTGCCGCTGAAGCGGCGCGGACGCTCGCTTGGTCGCGCCCCTCTCTAGTGGAGGCCGCAGCATGATCCCTCACTTCCGCTTGTCGACCTCTGACATGATTATCACTGCGGGTGTCGCGATCTACCCGATTGAGACCAACGAGCACGGCGGTATCTATGGGCGTGTGGGCCAGCCCGGGGTCACAGAGGCTTTTTCTCACCGAGAACTTGCTGAGATGATGCGTCGCCCAGATACCAAATATTTTCCAGGATATTTTGACCGGGCTACGCAAGAGGCGCGTCGCAACAAGCCGGTAGAGGTCATCAGCGAACTGTCGGAAAAGACCGCACGGCTGGTGATCTGGCGGAAGGCCGTCTGTGACGCCTTCCTGGCTCTCGAAGCTGCGGGCCTCGTCAAACGCACGCAGCGGGCATATGAGCAGGCCAAAGCGCACCTCGCATCAGTGACGGCCAGGCTCGTTGGCGAAGGCGCAGCGGCCTTTGCCAAGATACGACCGGGCAAGGAAATAAGAGTTCGTAAGCTGCCGGGAAGCCGAACGGTCTTGCAGTGGGTCCGCTCCTATCAGGCTGCAGGCTACTCTGCACTTTCTCTCATTCCGGCCACTCACCTATCCGGCAATCGGAGCCGGCGCTGGTGTCCGAAGGCGGAAGCCCTGATGAACCAGGTCATCGAGATTTACGCCGACACGCAGCAACCAACCAAGGTCCAGTCTATTCAGGAGACTCGGGCGCTGTTCGCCGAAGAGAACGCGCGTAGAGCCAGCGCGGGAGCAACGCCGCTCGCGATCCCTTCTGCCTCCAGCGTTAAACGCCGATTGGACTCGGCAGACCCATTCTACGTCTGCACAAAACGATTTGGCGCATCTGCGGCCGCCAGGAAATTTGCCATGAGCAGCAACGGTCCTGATGTCGTGCGCCCCATGGAGCGGGTCGAGATGGATGAAAACAAGCTCGACGTCATGTCGTTACTGACGCTGACAGGCATCTGGGAACACCTGCCCCCAGATCGGCAGAAGAAATTCGAGACAGGGCGGCGCTGGATGTATCTTGCGATCGACTGCGCCACGAAATGTGTCGTTTCGATGCGACTGGCCGACAATCCAAACTCGGATGATGCGATCCGCGCGCTGCGGCAGATTTTCGAGGACAAGACCCCGCTGGCCCAGGCGGCCGAATGCGAGAGCACATGGCATCATCACGGTGGGATCGGAACCCTCGTGACCGACATGGGGCCTGCCTTCGTCTCGGATGCCTTCCAAGCAACGGTAGCGTCACTTGGGGTCACGTCGCACTTGCCGCCCGCTGGTATCCCCTGGATGCGGGGGCACATCGAGTCCTTCTTCCGCACTCTCGGGCATCAGCTCATGCCGCGGCTGGCAGGCCGGACCTTCTTCGACACTGTTAATCGCGGTGACTATCCTTCAGAAATGCTCGCCTGTCTGTGTGATGACGACCTGATCAAGGTCCTGCTGACCTATATCGTTGATATCTACCACAACCAACCGCATGGCTCTCTGAACGGGGAAACCCCGAATGCAGCCTGGAAGCGGCTGGCGGCTAAACACGGGACGCCTCCGGTGCCGGATGGTTTGACCCTCAGGAAGGCATTCGGCAGGCCGATGCCCCGGAAGCTCAATGACGAGGGCGTGCTGTTCTCGGGGCTCAGCTATAGCTGCGAGGCGCTGCGGGAAGCCTATCTGCACTCTCCCATACGGGAGGTGGAAATCAGGGTCGATCTGCAGGACATCGGGTGGATCGCCGTCAAGGTCGGCGCAACCTGGTATCCGGCGCTCGCCAATCAACCCGGCTTCGAGGGCGTGAGCTTCGACGAGCTGCGTGAAGGCGTTCGGGCCGTTCGTCACGCACATGCGCGTGCTGCGAAGTTGGACGCGCCCAAGGTCCAGCGGGCTATCGCGCGGATATCAGACGCGAACCGCCGCGCATTCTCGCTGCGCGCCCTGACACCTTTCCATGTGACCGACGTGGAAGTCGCCCGCGCTGATGCGGCGCTGCACTATCCGCTCCGCTCTGATGAGCAGCGGTTGGGATACATGCCGCCGAGCAACGACCTGCTCAGAGACGCGATCTCCATTACTCCGCCAAAGGGCACATCTCGGAAGCCGGGCAGCGACGATGACGGGCCGGTATCCGAGCGTCGAACGAGAAGCAAGAACCGCAGACGCTGGGGGTTCAACGATGGAAAATGATCTGATCATCCAAGCAGCCCAGCGGATCGCTGAACTGAAGGGGTACTTCGTCGATCACGAGCGCTTCGTTCCACTGGCAGAAGGGTTCTCCATCCTCGCCGAGAAAAGGCTCGTAGATATCCAAACCGGTCGTATCAACGAGGCACAAGGGCTTGCCCTGTCCGGGCATTCCGGGGCCGGAAAAAGCGCGGCAATCAACCATCTTCGTTCCCAGCAAAGCCAGAGACTGGCCGATCGAGGTTACGGAGATTCAACCATCATCAGCTTGCGGGTGCCATCACCCGCAACTCTGAAATTCGTCGGACAGATGCTCCTTCGGGCGCTAGGCTACCCTATCGGTGCCGATCGCCATGCTTGGTACATCTGGGACTTGGTCCAACATCACCTCAAGGAGCGGCGTGTCCTGTTCGTGCATCTCGACGAGGCGCAGGACCTGGCGTCGCGGGGCACCAAGCACGAGCTAGATTCGGTGACATCCATGCTGAAGACTCTGATGACGGACCCGGAATGGCCAGTTGGGATCATTCTGTCGGGCACAAACGAGCTGGAAGACATCCTCAACCACGACCACCAGCTCGCTCGGCGCATGAGGACCGTTCGGTTCGAGAGCCTATCCCCTGCCGCATATGGTGATGATATTCTCGACCTGCTCGAGAACTACTGCGAACGGGCGAAGCTCGAACCAGAGGATGACGTTCTGGAGTTAATCCACGGCGAACGCTTGGTCCATGCTGCGGCCAACCAGTTCGGCAACGCCATCTTCTTGATCCTGGACGCAATTGAGGATGCCTACCTGCAGGGGCAGGAAACGCTGAACCGGCACAATTTCATCAGGGCCTACCATCGGCGGAGCTCCTGCGATGCCGAGTTCAACCCGTTTCTCGTGCCGGACTTCATGCGCATCGACGCCCGCCAAGTGTTTTCTCGGGAGAACCGCACATGATGTTGTCCCCCCTCAAGCCGCTTCCACTCAACGTCACTCCGGTACCCGGTGAAAGCGCGACGTCGCTTGCATCCCGCATCGCGCGGAAGAATGGGACGGCAAGTCTTCAGTCCTTCTGCGCCGACATGAGCATTTCCTATCGCGCCTTGAAAGTCGGCGACCCGGTGGAGATCGAGCGGGTTGCCGCACTCGCCGGGTGCGCTCCCACCACACTCCGCACTTGGACACCCCACGCCCCGTCGAAGACGAATTATCAGCTGGGGGCAGAAGCGCCGAGGTTCACGGCCTACAGCCGAAGCACGATCAGAGGATGCCCGAAATGTGCCGCTGAAGCTCTTTCAGAGCAGGGTGCCCATGGCCCGTTTCATCTCGGGGCATGGCAACTCACTTCTATCCGAACCTGCGCCCACCATTCCTGCATGTTGATCGAGGTCCCGCCTCCCTCGCATCACAAGCACAGCTATGATTTCGCGCGGATGGTCGACAACATGGACATAGACGACATTCAGATCGTTGCCGAAGAAGCGCGATCTCTGGAGCGCTACCTCCTTGGCCGATTGGATGGCGCGTCTGCGGGCCGTTGGCTCGACACGCTGGAGTTCCATGTCGCGGCACAGCTTTGCGAAAATTTCGGCCTTTTGCTGACGCGAGGCCCCAAAGCCAGTCGAGCTGAAACGACCGAACGACAATGGCTTGAGGCCGGTGCAGCCGGATACGACGTCCTATGCAACGGACCTGATCAGATGGTCGCAGTGCTTGAAGAGCTTCGCTTAAAGGCAGGCCCTGGCTGTCACACCTACGGTGCGATTGCAGGTTCTTTCCTGACCTGGCTATCCCAGCGTGAGGATGATGCTGCCTTCGATGACATCCGTCAGATGGTCTTCGACTACATCCTGCGGACCTATCCCGTGCTCGTCGGTAGCACAGTCCTGCGGATACGTTGCGACAGGCAACAGGTGTATTCCCTTCGAAAAGGCGCGAAGGCCTACGGCATCGACGAACGGATGCTGCGCCATAAACTTCTGGAGCGTGGTGACATCTCGAAATCGGGAAAATCCGGTGCCATCACCTATCATCGCTACCCGTCACGGGAGACGCTGCAATAGCTCGCCAATGAAACCAACGGCGTGCTACGCGGGTTCGATGCGGCAGACTATCTCGGGCTGGACATCCACCTGCTGCGCACGTTCGTCGTGGAAGGGCTCATCAAGAAGGCAGGAGAGATGGCCCGAAACGCGCCGTATTTCCGAAGGGAAGATCTCGACGCCTTTATCGGTCGCTTATACCGCCAAACACGCCCTGATTTGGAACCGGCCAATGATGAGGTTTCCCTCGTTGCGGCCACGCCCGCGTGCCAATGCTCGACCCTCGAACTCCTGCATCTGATTTTCGAACACGACATTCCGCTACGCTGTGCTACGGGCGCAGACGCAAGGTTCAACGATTTCCTGATATCTGTCGAGCGGGCCAAAACGGCCATAGGCCAGAACTCAGCTGGTGCGATCAGCATGTCGGAGGCTGCCGGCAAGCTAGGAGTCGATACCGCTACAATCCGCAATTTGGTGAACGCAGCCTACTTGAGTGCTGCTCCAAAGAGCCAAAAGTCCTCAGAACGCTGGCGGGTGGTCGATGAGGCCTCCGTCACAATCTTCGCCGAGCACTACATCTCTGCTACCGATCTTGCCCGCGAGTTACGACGCGATCCCGCCAATCTCTGCCGCGAGCTTTACAAGAACGGCGTCGAACCACTCATCTTCAACGGCGAAAACCGGATCATCTTCCGCCGCCGCGATGTGAACGATAGATGAGGTCAGGAATGATGGTGGGATTTGCTGCCTGATGGGGCCGAAGCCTGTGCATTCCATCCCCAGAACCTTCTGACACGATAACCCTTGAGAAAGCCGACCACTGCGTCGGCTTTTTTCATATCTTCCGAGAGGCAACCTTATCTGACGAAAAAGGCAGCTTCAGTTCAGCATCGAGATTTCGGGGCACTGACTTCAAAAGGAAATTTTGGCGCTCAGAGGCAAAACTATGTGCCCCTTCCCACTTCCTTAAAAGCGCCAGATAGCTCTGCCTTTCTCGTCAAGGGATTTGCCTCTGTCGCGCAGACAGGTGCTGTTTTTCATACAAAAACCCGTGCTAATACGATCCGCGCCTTTTCGGCGTGTTGATCGCTTCGCAGCCCTCCCCTCTGTCAAAACCGAGGATGGCCCATGAGCGACCATTTCTTTGTCGTGACGGGCGGCCCCGGTACGGGCAAGACCAGCCTCATCACCGAGCTTGCCTGCCGCGGCTTCCACACTGTGCCCGAATCCGGCCGCACGATCATCCGAGAGGAGATGGCCAGCGGCGGAGACGCCCTCCCCTGGGCGGATCGCACGGCCTATGCCGAACGGCTGCTGGAGCGGGACCTGCGCACCTACAGCGCCGCACGGGCGCTCTCAGGCCCCACAATCTTCGACCGCGGCATTCCCGACACTCTTGGCTACCTTAAGCTCTGCGGCCTCCCCGTGCCGCCCCACGTCGCCGCAGCAGCCAAGGCAGCCCACTACAACCGTCGCGTCTTCCTGGCGCCGTTCTGGGATGAGATCTTCACGCAAGACAGCGAACGCAAGCAGACTCGCGCCGAAGCCGAAGCGACCTGTGCCGTCCTGCGCGAGACCTACACCGCCCTCGGATACAAAATCACGGAGCTGCCGTGCACCGACATTGTAACACGCGCCGACTTTGTCTGTAAGCAACTGGCAAATTGACGTCATCTCTAGTTGCCGTGGCGAAACTGCTGAAGCAGACAAACCGCATGGTCCCTCCGGCCTCCCGCTGCCCGACACTCACGGCTCCAATGCCGACATCCGCCTTGACATCCAGATGCCGCGGCGCCGCCCGTCGATCCGGGCATTCGCGGCAACCGCGAAGCGAACAAGCGAACGATTCTATAATTCGCAGCAAACGACGACTTTCACTGTTATTGCGCTTGCCTCAGCCCCTAGTTAACTCAAACATTTTGGTTGGTTTGTAGCTTCATGCGACCCTGGCTTTCAGTCTCGATGACCTAGGAGACGGTTCGGCTCCAATGGCGGCCAGTCAACCGACTCAAAGTTCTCAAATGCGCGCGCACCATAGTCCGGCTCGACGGTCTCCGCCCAAGCGATCAAACCTCCGACTTGGTGAACTATACCGGACACGGAAGTTTTCCTTGAAGCTGCGTGCACAGACGGGGTTTGTTGTACAGATCGTTCCCTGGGATTCATCTCATCAATCCAGCGTGATACCCGGTATGTATGAGCAGTTGGGCCCCTACGAAATACGAGACCACGAACTGGTCGTCCTACAATGATGCATTTAAGCAGCGCGGATCGCTATCGATCTGGTTTGATCCGGAGATGGTTTGGACGCCGCCGCCCAGCGGCAAGCGCGGTCGGCAGCGAAGCTTCAGCGATGCGGCGATCCAGACTTGCCTCACGATGAAGGTGCTGTTTGGTATGCCGTTGAGACAGAAGACGGGTTTCGGTCAGAGCCTCCTGCGGCTGGTTGGGCTGGATTGGGCTGTGCCAGATTACAGCACGTTTTGCCGCCGCCAGAAAACGCTGAATGTATGCCTGCCGTGTCGAGGCGGTACCGGCCCGTTCAATCTCCTGATCGATAGTACCGGCATCAAGGCCGAGGGTGAAGGCGAGTGGAGTGCGGAGGATCAGAAAACAGTCTGGGGGAGTGTTTCCCGACAAACGCGCAAGCATGGCGGTCCGAAACGCCGGATTTGGCGCAAGACACACATCGGTATTGATGAATGAACGCTGGAAGTGCGCGCCGTGGAGGTCACAAGCAGCAATGTCAGTGATGCGCCAATGCTGCCCGAACTGTTGGGTCACCCCCCCGGACAATCGGATCAGTGACTTCCAACGGAGCATACGACACACGCAAATGCCACGAGGCCGTTGCCGTCCGGGATGCACATGCTGTGACCCCGCCGCGCAGGAACGCCAAGCCCTGGAAGCCCACCAGTGCAGGCGCTATCACACGCAAAGAAGCAGTGCGTGCGTCTCGTTACCTGGGGTGTGCCTGTGGCGAAAGCGGTCAGGATACCACCGCCGAAGCCGCGTCGAGAGCAAAATGCACTGCGTGAAACTGATGGGTCAAAGGCTCATGGCGCGGGACTTCGATAGACAGGTCGCGGAAATCCAAATCCGCATCTCCGTGCTCAACCGCTACACAGCCCTCAGCATACCTGTCACCGGGCCCATAGGCTAAATCCGCCCGGGGAAAGGGGAAGCACGCCCATAAACCGGTTTGTGCAACAAAGCCACGCCGACTAGTTCCGCGAAGCCCTGCAAAATAGAGGGACACGCGCCTGCTCCCCCGGCCGGAAGGAGCGCAAAACATCGCTAAAGCATCACAAGCGTCGCTACAAACACCGCAAACACACCGGGATAATGCTTGACCGGCTCTAAGATCGACGACGTGTCGCAACCAGATACTACCGGTGCCCCAAAAACTCTCTCCTCCGCCATCGCACTCGTAGCGCTTGTTATTTTCTGCTTTGAGTCCTGAGCCTACGGGTGACCGTCCAATGTGACGGCGGAGAGTAGATGTCGCGTGTAGTCCTGTTTCGGCTTGGTAAACACCTCATCCGCGGCGCCATGTTCGACGATGTCGCCCGCCTTCATCACCAGGATCTCATGCGACATGGCGCGTACGACATTGAGATCGTGGCTGATGAAGAGATAGGCCAGCCCGTAGCGGGCCTGCAGGTCGCGCAGCAAATCAACGATCTGCACTTGAACCGTCATATCAAGCGCCGATGTGGGCTCGTCCAGCACCACCAGTTTCGGGCGCAGTACCATGGCGCGGGCAATCGCTATACGCTGGCGTTGTCCGCCGGAAAACTCATGCGGGTAGCGATCCATTGCGGCGGGGTCGAGGCCGACCTCCTCCATCACCTCCGCCACCAGTTCGCGTGGTTTGCGGTGCTGGTCGACCTCGTGGATGGCCAGGCCTTCGGCAATGATCTGCTGACAGGTCATCCGCGGCGACAGCGAGCCAAAGGGGTCCTGAAATACGATCTGCATGTCCTTGCGCAGGCGGCGCAACTCACGCGTCGACCACTTGCGCAGGTCCTGACCCTGAAAACGCACTTCGCCCTCGGAGGCGATCAGACGCATGATCGCCAGCGCCATCGTGGTTTTGCCAGAACCGGATTCCCCGACGATGCCGAGGGTTTCACCGGCGCGCACCGAAAGCGACATCGGGTTCACGGCCTTCACATGGCCAACCGTACGTTTGAGCAGGCCGCGCTGGATCGGGAACCACACCTTGAGGTCGTTTGCCGCGACAAGCTCCTCCGCATTCTCAGGGACCGGCCCTGGCCTGCCGGACGGCTCGGCGGCCAGCAGTTTCTGCGTATAGGGATGTTTAGGAGCAGAAAACAGCTCCGCCGTGGGGCCTTCTTCGACGATCTCACCGGATTTCATCACGCAGACCCGATCAGCGATGCGGCGCACGATCGACAGATCATGGGTGATAAACAAAAGCCCCATGCCTTCGCTTGATTTCAGATCCGCAAGAAGGTCGAGGATCTGCGCCTGAATGGTCACATCAAGCGCCGTGGTGGGCTCGTCCGCAATCAGCACGTCTGGTTTATTGGCAAGCGCCATCGCGATCATCACCCGCTGACGTTGCCCACCCGAGAGCTGATGTGGGTAGGCGCCAAGTCGGGTTTCGGCGTCGCGGATACCGACCTTGTTCAACAGGTCCAGAATGCGCCCGCGCGCGTCTTCGCCCATCACGCCCTGATGCAGCGCAAGCGCCTCGCCCAGCTGTTTTTCAATGGTGTGCAACGGGTTGAGCGAGGTCATCGGCTCTTGGAAGATGAAGGAGATATCATTGCCGCGCACCCGTCGCAGGGTGCGCTCATCCGCGCCGATCATTTCCTGCCCATCATAGGTGACGGAGCCGGAGACCTGTGCGCTGTCGCCGAGCAATTGAACCGTGGACAGTGCGGAGACTGATTTGCCGGACCCCGACTCGCCCACCAGTGCAACGGTTTCGCCGCGCGACACCGCGAAGGACACGCCCTTCACCGCCTCGGTGAGCTGACCGTCTTGGCGAAAGGCAACGCGAAGGTCCTTGACCTGAAGAATGGGGGCTTGCGTCATTGGTGCGACCCGCCCCGGCGAGAGGTCGCGCGTTTTTCAATCCTCATGTCTGCATGGCTCATGAAAAGGTCTTTCTCGGGTCAAACGCGTCCCGCACGCCTTCAAAGATGAAGACCAGAAGCGAGAGCATGATTGCAAAGGTAAAGAAGGCGGTGAAGGCAAGCCACGGTGCTTGCAGGTTCTGTTTGGCTTGCAGGGTCATCTCACCCAGCGATGGCGCTGAAGAGGGCAGGCCAAAGCCTAGGAAATCAAGGCTCGCCAAGGTGCCGATGGTGCCGGTCACGATGAACGGCAGCATGGTGAGTGTCGCCACCATCGCATTGGGCAGCATATGGCGGAACATGATTGTCAGGTTGCCCACGCCAAGCGCCTTGGCCGCGCGTACATATTCGAGGTTGCGCGCCCGTAGAAACTCTGCGCGCACCACGCCCACAAGCGCCGTCCAGCTGAACAGGATCATCAGAAACACCAGGAGCCAGAAACTGCGCCCCAGGATGGCAAACATGATGATGATGACATAAAGCGATGGCGTTGCGGACCAGATCTCGATCACGCGCTGGAAGATCAAGTCGATCCAGCCGCCAAAGAACCCCTGCACGGCGCCCGCGACAATCCCGATCAGGCTTGCGGCGATCGTAACCACGAGGGTGAAGACGATCGAAAGCCGGAAGCCATAGATGACCCGCGCCAGCACGTCGCGTTTGGTGTCATCGGTGCCCAACCAGTTCTGCCCGTTGGGCGGCAGCGGCGCGGCCCCGGAGCGATCCACTGGCGTGTCAAAACTGTAGGGGATCGGCGGCCAGAGCGACCAGCCTTCGACAAAATCCTCTCCCGCATAGGTGCCCGCGTCAATCTCGGCAATGATGCCATCCGGATCGTCGAAACAGTCCAGACTGCCGCCGGACGCGATCAGGCATTTCACTTCCGGGTCGCGATAGACGGCCTCGGTCTGGAAATCTCCCCCAAAGGCGGTCTCCGGATAGAAGTTCCAGATCGGAGTAAAATACTCGCCACGATAGTTCACGAGGATCGGTTTGTCGTTGGCCAGCACATCCGCAAACAGCGACAGGCCAAACAGAACCAAAAAGATCCTGAGCGACCAGAGGGCCCGGCGGTTGCGCTTAAAGTTATTCCAACGGCGTTGGTTTAGAGGAGACAGTGCCATCAGATCACCCCTCCCGCTTTTCAAAATCGATGCGCGGATCGACCAGCACATACATGATGTCAGACAAGATCCCCACCACTAGGCCCATCAGCCCGAAGATGAAAAGTGTTCCAAAAACAATAGGGTAGTCGCGTGCCACTGCGGCCTCAAACCCGAGCCGCCCCAGTCCATCCAGCGAGAAGATCGTCTCGATGATCAGGCTGCCGGTGAAGAAGATCGAGATAAACACACCCGGAAACCCTGCGATCACGATCAGCATCGCATTGCGGAACACATGCCCATAGAGCACCCGGTTCTCCGTGAGCCCCTTGGCGCGCGCGGTCATGACATACTGTTTCTTAATCTCATCCAGAAACGAGTTCTTGGTCAGCAGTGTGAGCGTTGCAAAGGCGGATATGGTCGAGGCCACAACCGGCAAAGTGATGTGCCAGAAATAGTCGCCGATTTTGCCCAGAAGGCTCAGCTCTTCCCAATTCTCGGATGTGAGACCCCGCAGCGGGAAAATCTGCCAGTATGAGCCCCCGGCCAAGAGCACCAGCAACAGGATCGCAAACAAGAAGCCCGGGATTGCATAGGCCGCGATGATCACGCCACTGGTCCAACTGTCAAAGCTGCTGCCATCGCGCAGCGCCTTCTTCACCCCAAGCGGGATCGAGATCATATAGGCGATCAGCGTTGACCACAGGCCAAGCGAGATTGACACCGGCATTTTCTCCAGCACCAGATCGATCACGCCTATGTTGCGGAAGTAGCTCTCGCCAAAATCGAGCCGCATATAGTTCCACATCATGTTGAGGAACCGCTCCAGCGGCGGTTTGTCAAAGCCGAACTCCCGCTCCAGCTCTTCGATGAACTCGGGCGGCAGGCCGCGCGCGCCGGCATACTGGCTCTCGGCTTGGCCCACGGTTTCAGCGCCGCCATCGTTTGTGGCACCGGCAAAGCCCCCAAAGACGTCGCCGCCGCCCTCAAGACGGGCGATCATCTGTTCGACCGGCCCACCGGGAACAAATTGCACCAGCGCGAAATTCACCACCATGATCCCGATCAGGGTCGGGATCACCAGCAAGAGGCGCCGTAGAATATAGTTGAGCATCGGGGATTTACCTCAGCGCGCCTGCATCGCGCAGCGCCTTGGCCTTGTCCTCGTTATACCACCAGAAGTCCAGATACCCGAGGCTGTAGGGTGGGATTTCCGCCGGATGTTCGTATTGGTCGTAATAGGCCGCCCAATGGTTCGGGTTGTACCACAGCGGGATCATGATGAACTCGTATCGCAACGCACGATCAAGCGCGGTCATAATCGCCGTTTCTTCCTCTCGTGTTTCCGCGCGCAGCGATTTTGTGATGATCGCATCAATCAGCGGCGAGGCCAGACCAGCGGGGTTAAACAGCGAATAGGTCGAGGCCTCAGACCCGAACCGCTGCTCCAGCCCCGTACCCGTCCCAAGGAAGGTCGTGTAGCTATCCACGACCAGATCATAGTCCCGTTCTCGCTCGCGGCTGGTGTATTGCGCAGTGTCGACCACCTCAAAATTAACCGCAATGCCGAGATTTTCGAGGTTATCAACGAAATTCTCCATCACGCCACGCGTGGTAGGTGACGAGGACGAGGAGAACAGGAAATTCAGTTCGAACGGTGCGCCCTCGGGCGTCACTCGCTTGCCGTTGTCGCCAACAACATAGCCTGCTTCTTCTAGCATTGCCGCAGCTTTGCGCGCGTTACGGCGATCAAACAGTCGGGCAGGATCAGATGTTGCCGGAACATAGACCTCTTCGCTCAGCATCTCTGGCGGGACCAGATCACCGAGACTTTCGAGGAATTCACGCTCCGCACCTTCGGGAGTGCCCGTCGCCATCAAGGGCGAGTTCTGGGTGAAGGACGCGCGACGTTCGAACAACCCATAGAGCAGGCTTTCATTGGACCACTCAAAATTGAACGCCAAGGCCAGCGCCTCACGGACACGGCGGTCCTGAAGCTTGGGGGATGCCAGATTGAACACAATACCGGAGGCCGCGGGCGGTGCACCATTGGGCAGTTCTTCGAGCTTTACAGCACCGCTATCAACCTTGGGGAAGTCATAGCCGCTGGCCCATTTCTTGCTGTCGCCCTCGGCACGGAACGTGTACTCGCCCGCCTTGAACGCCTCAAAGGCGGCGGTGTCATCGGCAAAGATCTCGACCCGCAACGCATCAAAGTTATGCCGCCCCTGATTAACGGGCAGGTCCTTGCCCCAGTAATCGGGATTGCGTTTCAGGACGATGCGGCGCGACAGATCAATTTCGTCGATCACATAGGGGCCAGAGCCCGGAGGCCCCTCGATCCAGTTCTCGTTGAGTTTCTGACCGGTCTCTTCGAACCATTTCTTCGACCAGGCAGGCACCCCGCCCACCTGTTCGACCAGGCTGCGGCGGGACACGCCGTCGGCAAAATAGAATTTGATGGTGTGGTCATCGATGACTTCGACCTTGGGGATCAGCTTGCGCACAAAATCGGCATAGGACTGCAACCCCTGGTCCAGCAGCAGATTGTGGCTGAACGCGATGTCATGCGCCGTAACCGGAGTGCCATCAGAGAACCGTGCTTCCGGCCGCATATGGAAAATGACCCAGCTCTTGTCTTCCGGATATTCCACGGTTTTGCACAGCAGGCAGTAGGACTGGCCATATTTGTCCGCAGGCGCGGCATCCGCAAGCAGGCTTTCGTAGGGGTAGACGGAAAAGGCATGTGCGCGCCCCTTGCCGGAGTAGGGGTTCATACTGTCCAGCGTGCCGATGAAGGGCACGGACAACTCCCCTCCCTTGGGCGCATCCGGGTTCACGTAATCGAAGTGCTCGAAATCAGCCGGGTAGTCCAGATTCCCATAGAAGGAATATCCGTGGCTCGTGGTCACATTACCGTCCTCTGCGCCCTGCGCAGCGAGAACCGAGGCCAGCAGAGCGGCGGAGGACAACAGCATGGCGCTGGCAAAGGATCTGGGCCTGGACACGATGGGGGAAATTGCAGCCACCTTTGCCATCACACGCGTGCGTCTGTTCGTCATCTGCCTAAACCCTTCTTATCCGACACAATCCCGAACCGCCGCGCCTCTGTCGGGCGGTCACCGGTGTCTTTTTCTGCTGCCTTCGAAGCTAAATGTCGGAGCCTGTTGTTTTCAAGCCGAGATTGCCGCCTCGCGCCGAATTGACAACCGATCCCCGCCGATCCGGGGGGCCGGAGCGCCCCACGCCGGGCAAAAGTACAAAATCAGGGCGCTGGATGCTGGATGCTGGATGCTGGATGATCGCAGGACAGCACCACATATGCCAAAGGGCCGCAGCGCAGGCTGCGGCCCTTTGTGAATGGTCCGGAAATGATCGGGGGACTGGGCCGATCAGTGGGCTGAGCCGATCAGTTGCCGAGGCTTTCCAGATAGGCAATCAGGTCCACGCGATCATCGACCTTTTTCAGACCCGCAAACGACATGGTGGTGCCGGAGGCATAGGCAGAGGGTTTGGTGAGGAATTCGTTCAACTCCTCCGGTGTCCACGCGCCTTCGAGCGCAGCCAGCGCGCCGGAGTAGCCGAAGCCACCCACCGACGCGATATCGCGACCAACCACGCCATCGAGATGGGGGCCGGTTGCATCGGTCCCATCAACCTTGTGGCAGGCGGTACACTTGCGGAAGACCTTGGCGCCTTTGTCCACGTCGGCCTCAGCCATCAACGTGGCAAAATCCACCTCGGGCTCATCGCTTGCGCCACCGGCGTCGGCCACTTCGATGACATAGGACGCTTCGCCGTGTGCATCGACATGGTAAAGTTCCTCAGCAACCCATTTGCCCAGAAGGAAAACAAGGAACGCACCGCAGAAACCTGCGGTCGCTTTGGTGAGTGTCATCGTGTCAAACATGATAGCGAGTCCATTTCAGCTGTCTTGCAGGCTGTCTAAGGCTTCCCCTATCAACTGGCAAGGTATAGACACCGCGACTAAACGACCATTTCCCCAAGTTTTTGCAAAGATGACGCAGCTATGACCCAAAAAATCGCAATCCAGGGCGAACTCGGCTCCTACAGCCATGAGGCGTGCCGCAACAAGCGCCCCGATATGGAGGTGCTGCCCTGCCGCGGTTTTGAGGATGCGATCGAGGCGGTCCGGTCCGGCGCAGCGGAGCTTGCGATGCTGCCGGTGGAGAACACGACCTATGGGCGGGTGGCCGATATTCACCGGCTGCTGCCCCATTCCGGGCTGAAGATTATCGACGAGGCCTTTGTCCGGGTGCATATCAACCTGCTGGCGGTGCCGGGCGCGACGCTTGCAGATGTGAAAGAGGCCCATTCGCATCTGGTGCTGCTGCCGCAATGCGCCAGCTTCCTGCGCACGCATGACATCCGGGGCCGCGTCAGCCCCGACAATGCCCGCGCTGCGCGCGAAGTCGCCGAACGCGGCGACATCACGCACGCGGCCCTGGCCTCGGAACTGGCAGGCGAGATCTACGGGCTGAACACGCTGGCGCGCCACATCGAGGATCAGGGCAACAACACCACCCGTTTTCTGACCATGGCACGCGAACCGGATCTGAGCAGACGCGGCGACAACGGCATGATCACCAGCTTTGTCTTTCAGGTGCGCAATATCCCCGCCGCGCTTTACAAGGCGATGGGGGGCTTTGCCACCAATGGCGTCAACATGACCAAGCTGGAGAGCTACATGGTCAACGGCTCTTTCACCGCGACGCAGTTCTATGCGGATATCGACGGCCACCCGGAAGATGACAATGTGCGTCTCGCGATGGATGAACTGGCCTATTTCACCACCAACGTCGAGATTCTCGGCGTATACCCTGCGGATCGCAAGCGCTGAGCACTGGCGCTGGCCAGTCGGGGCACCGCATCGCACTGTAGCGATGCCCCCCGATGGCCGGGTCAGGCCACGCTTGTGGCGCCGCTCTCCCCGTCGGCCTCGTCTGCGCACGCGATCAGACGCATGTTGTCCCGGTTCATCGGCATGCCGAAATAATACCCCTGGACCGACGCGCAGCTTTCACCGCGCAGGAATCGCAGCTCGTCCTCCACTTCGACCCCCTCGGCCAGCACGGGAATGTCCAGCGCCGCCCCCAGCAGCAGCGTCGAACGGACGATGGCGGCGCGTTGCGCATCCTTATGCACATCGCGCACGAAACTCCGGTCGATCTTGATCTTGTCGAAGGGAAAGGCCTGAAGCGTGGCAAGCGAGGAATAGCCGGTGCCAAAATCATCCATCGCAATGCGAATCCCGACCGACTTGAGCTTGTGCATCACCTTCAGCGTATGCGCCTGATCGTCGATAATACTGGCTTCGGTGATTTCCAGTTCCAGCCGGTCCGGTGAAAGCCCGGTCGCCATCAGGATATCCATGACATCCTCGACAAAGGACGGCTGGACCAGCTGCTGCGGCGCAACATTGACGGCAACGCTATAGGGGCGGTCCCATCCGGCAGCCTCGCGGCAGGCTTCCCGCAGCACCCATTGCCCGATTTCGCGAATGAGCCCCGTTTCCTCGGCCACCGGGATAAACTCAACCGGGGACACACGGCCCCGCGTCGGGTGGTTCCATCGCAACAGGACCTCGAACCCCACCGGCGCCAGCGTATCAAGCGCATTTTGCAACTGATAGACCAGTTCGAACTCGTCACGCTGAAGCGCCAGACGCAAGTCATGCACCATCTGCGTCCTGTCACGGCTGCGACGGTCCATCTCCTCGTTGAACAGGCAAATCGACGCGTCCGGTTCCGATTTCGCGCGGTACATCGCCACGTCTGACTTGTGCAGCAGTTCCGACGGATCGCGCCCATCCTCCAGCGTGGTTGCGACGCCGATGGCGGCGCCGACACGCAGAGACACTTCTTCGAGGTCAATGGGTTCGACAATCGCTGCGTGCAACCGCTCGGCAAAGCTCAGCACTTCCTCGATACGGCGAAATCCCTCCTTGATGGCGACAAACTCGTCGCCGCCGACGCGGGTGACATATTCATCCTCTCCCTGCTGCGAGATCAGACGCAGGGCCACGCGAGTCAGCACCGCATCGCCGACGGCATGGCCATAGACATCATTCACCTCCTTAAAGAGGTTGAGGTCCACGGTCAGGACCGCGACGCGGGTTGTTTCGTTCTCCTGCAGGCGGAGCTTCAGCGCATCCAGCCTGCGGGTCAGCCACATGCGATTGGGCATGCCGGTCAGCGGATCATGCTGCGCCGCATGATCGAGCTGGGTCCGTGTCTCCCCCTCCAGATTGACCTCGATACTGGCCGAGGCGATGGCAATCAGCAGGATGATGGCAGTCACCGCAAAGATCAGCATCGCCATGGCCGTGTCGGAAATCGTCTGTGGCGGCACCACGACCGCAGAGTCCAGCCGGACATCGATCGCGCTCATGCCGGTAAAATGCATCAGACAGATCGCCAGCACCATGACCAGCGCCGGCCACGCGCGGCCGCCAAGACCACCGCTACGACGTGCGATCAGGCCATAACTCAGCGCCCCGAGGCCCGCGCCGATGCCGACGGACGCGGTCACTGTCCCGATGTGCCAGATAATGTTTCCCGGCAGCAAATAGGCACTCATCCCGGTGTAGTGCATCGCAGATACCGTCATGCCAAAGATCGCCCCGGCCATGATCGGTGCGGAGGCCCCCCGGGCAAAGGCAAGCCCGGCGTTGGCGGCAAACGCGCCAAGCACGCCGACCACCAGCGACACCCCCGTCATCACAGGCTCGTATCCGTGATCATAGCCGGGTTCATAGGCCAGCATGGCAATGAAATGCGTGGACCAGATCGTGGCGCCGGTGATCAGCCCCGCCAGCGGCAACTGCACAAGCCGTCGCTTGCCCCGCCATTCGGTCAGCCGAGCGGACATATGCGTGGAAAGCACGGACCCGACAACGCAGATCAGGGCTGCAACGGCGACAAGACCATAGTTGTGTTCCTGCGTGATGCAGTCCAACAAGCGATACATTGAACAATCCTTGGCTCAGATAGGTCGTGACCCCACCCTCGCACAGGATTGTTAACAAGTGAGGCTGATGCCCCGCGCAAGCCTTTGAAAAAATAGATATAAGTCTAATAATTTTATGGAAGATTGACTATTGTCGAGGCGCGCGCCCCTCGACACTCCTGAATACCGCAGATCAGCGCAGCCCCTGCATACCCAAACAGAGATCGGGCCTGCGCGCCCCAACAGGATCAGCCTGGACTGTTTCCGGCCATCTGACAGCGCAGACAGCACCCGGTTTTGCGAATCCGCGATCAAGCCAAGCGCTCAGGCGGACTGTGCCAACCGTTCTTCGGTGGCTTTTGCGAACTCGGCCACGCGCTGGCGAAACTTCCGGTTCAGCTTGTTGCGGGCGAGCTTCAGAGACTGGATCAGCAAACGTGCCGCAAGTGTCTTGGGCGTCAGATCAACCCGCACGGTCATCCGCGTGCGGCGCGGCGACAGGGCCAGCAGCTCCACCCGCATGGTCCCGCTCATGCCATTCCCCTTGGCCAGCACGGCAATCGCATTTGGCCTGTCGTGTTCCTGCAGGGAAACCGTCATCTGGCGCTGGCTGCCGCGAAACACAAAGGCCACCTCCCAGGCAAGCCCGGGCGCAGGGGCGACCACCTCACCGATGCGCTGAACCTCGGCCCCACGCCGGATGGCGGATCGCTCGAACGCCTCGAAATCTGTAATGGCAGCAAAGGCCTGCTCGATCGAGCAATCGATGTCTTCCTTGGTTTCGAAATGCATGCTGCGCCTGCTCCGTCACAGTTTACTCATCACATCCGCGCTGCGGGCGGATCGCCGTCGGGGTCACAATAGATCATGTCCGTTACCCGAGTGTATCCGCAACCCAGTTTTCCAAGAGAAAACCGGCAATCGCCCCCTTGCGCGGTTTCTGCACCTTCGGGTGCTGCCCCGAGATCATATCCATGACCTCTTGCCGGGTCAGCCAAAGCGCATCTTCGATTTCGCTGGGGTCAATCACGATGTCGCTGCTCAGCGCCTCACCGTGGCAGCCCAACATCAGCGACATCGGAAAGGCCCAGGGCTGACTTGCCAGGTAGCTGACCGGACCCACCTCGATGCCGGATTCCTCGAACACCTCGCGGCGCACGGCGGCCTCAAGTGTCTCTCCTGGCTCAACAAAGCCTGCCAGCAGCGAATACATGCCGTCTGGCCAGCCCGGAGACCGCCCCAGCAAAACGCGATCCCCACGTGTGATCAGCATGATGACCACCGGATCGGTACGCGGGAAATGCGGCGCGCCGCACTCCGGGCATCGCCGCTGCCAGCCGGCCTGCTCGATCCGGCTCGGCGCACCGCAGCAGGCACAGAAACCATGGGTGGCGTGCCAGCCCAGCAACGCCTTTGCGGTCGCGGCCAGCTCCGCCTCCCGCGGGGTCAGCTGCGTCATCACCGCGCGCAATTCCGCAAAGACATGGTTCTGCGGCAACTCCGGGTGATGCTGGAGACTGGGATCAAGGAATGTGCCAAGGGTGGTCGCTTCGGTTTCGTCCGGTGACCAGTCCTGCACATCGACGGCGAAATATCCCGCGTCTGAGCCCTCCGCTGCCCCGACCGCATCGCAGCTTGACGCGTCGGCGCACCCCAGAAACAGCGCGGTCTCGCGACGAGAGGCCACCAGCGGATGGCTGGTCGACACAAGCGCCAGCCCTTCGGGGGCGGAGTCCGGCGTATTCTGCAGGCAAAGTGGCTTGCCCTGCCACAGCAGAAGCACCCGACTTGCGGGCGCGGACCACAGGCGTTCCAGCGCCTGAGCATCACCGCGGACATGCGCCGCGCGATCCAGTCCACTGCCACCAAATGTGACCTGCTCCGCCCGCTTCATCATCGTCCTGCCCCGTTGTTGAGTATCCGCCTGCGCCCTGTTCGGCACGGGATGACCGACGTTGAACCATCGGTATGCAGACAGGCGATGCCGCATTCCCGACGGCGACTCAAGCAAAAATGCCACGGTTCACATTTTCTCGCAAAAAGCTGAACTGGAGGGTTCCGCCTGTTGCACAAGCCTGTTTTTCTCGGCGTTAACGAATTCGCACCCACCTGCGGACACACCGGTCGAGCAGCCGGAGCAGCGGGGGAAGCGATGGGCGAAGAACGGCACGTGATGACAGGTTCAGACAAAGGCATGGATGCAATGCACCATGCCAGCCATGGCACGGATCAGGTGGCAGGCCGGTTGCGGGTACTGGCCACAACCGATGTGCACAGCAACCTGCTCAGCCATGATTATTACGCGGATTCGTCCAACCCAGCCTTTGGCCTGAGCCGCACCGCAAGCCTGATTGCCCGCGCCCGCAGCGAAACCGACGCGATGGGCGGCGCCACACTGTTGCTGGACAATGGCGACTGGTTGCAAGGCACCCCCCTGGCGGAGACCGCCGCCGGGCAGGCCGGCATAGTGCCTCCGGCCATTCTTGCCTTTGCCGAATTGCGATATGATGCGGTGGGACTGGGCAATCACGAGTTCAACTTCGGCCTTGATGCGCTGTCACATGCGCTGGATGCCCTCCCCTGCCCGGCTCTGTGCTCCAACCTGCGCGCGCTGGATCCATCGTTGGAGTTGCCAATCAAGCGCAGCCTGGTGCTGACCTGCCAGATTGCCGGCGCCGATCAGCCTCCGGTGCGCGTCGGCCTGTTTTCGGTCCTGCCGCCACAAACAATGATGTGGGACGCAGATCACCTCGCGGGGCGGGTCGAGATCGACGACATGGTGGACTGCGCGCGTCATTGCATCAGCGATCTGCGTGCCGCAGGTGCAGATGTGGTCATCGCGCTGGCTCACACCGGGCTGGGCGCGGCCGAAGCCAGCCCCGGAATGGAGAATGCGCTGCGCCCGATCAGCGCGCTGCCCGGGCTCGACGCGGCGGTGGGGGGGCATACGCATCTGCTATTGCCCGCTCCGCACGGCCCGCAAGAGGCTCTTGACGTGCCGGTGGTCATGCCCGGCTTCGGGGGCTCGCACCTCGGGGTGATCGATCTGGATCTAGTGCAGGAAAACGAAGGCTGGAAAATCGTTCGCTCCCACTGTGAACTCCGTGCGGTGGGCACCCGCACGTCGCAGGGCGTGCACCCCCTCGCCCCGGAGGACCCCGGCCTGGTCGATGTCCTTGCTCCGGCCCACGCTCACACCCGTGCTGAAATGGCCAAGCCGGTCGGCTGTGCATCGGATGCGCAGCATTCGTATTTCACATTTTTCGGACAGGATCGGGCATTGGCGCTGACCGCTGCGGCGCAGGCTGCCGCAATCCGTCCGGTGCTGGCGGAATCCGCCTTTTGCGACCTGCCCCTGTTGTCGGCTGTAGCTCCGGCCAAATTCGGCGGTCGTGCAGGACCCGACAACTACACCGATGTGCCCGCCGGTCCGATGTCCCGGCGCCACGTCGCGGATCTCTATATCTACCCCAACGAATTGCGATGCTGCATCGTCACCGGACGTCAGGTGCGGGAGTGGCTGGAGATGTCCGCCGGGTTCTTCAGCCAGCTGACCCCGGAGGCACCGGCGATGCCGCTGGTGGATCCGGATCGCGCCGGACACAATTTCGATGTGCTGTTTGGCCTCGAATACGAAATCGATCCCACCGCCCCCGCATGGTTTGACGCTGCCGGACGGCGGCGCCACGACGGGCCGGGGCGTATCCGCAATCTGCGCTGGCAGGGCACCCCCCTGTGCGACACACAGCGGTTCGCGGTCGGACTGAACAGTTACCGCAGCAGCGGCGGCGGCAATTTTCACATGCTGGACGGAGCCGCGTCGCTCCCCCTGGCCCGACAGTTGGTGCGAGAGGCCGTGACCGCCTATGTGACCGGCCTCCTGCCCGAAGACCCCCTGTCCGCCGCCCCGTACCCCTGGCGTTTTGCCTCTGGCCTTGGAGTCGAAGCGGTCGCCTTGACCGGCCCCGGCGCACGGGCCAGGCTGCATGAGCTGCCACCCCAGGTCGCCCAGACGGCACGCATGCTGAACAGCGGTTTTCTCGCGCTGACACTGTCGCTCTGATCCCTCCCTGAGGGGCAGGAAACCCGCGCCTGCGGGTTGTCATCCCTTCGTCACTTGCCTATATCGGGATTCGAGAGGTTGGCGCGGGCAAGCGCCTCGCCAACCTGGTCAGGTCCGGAAGGAAGCAGCCACAACGAGCCCCGCTTGGGTCGATGTCCAACCTCTCACTTTGCATTGCCCCGCCATTGGCGGGGTTTTGCGTTTCTGCCGCCTGCCGAACTGGCTCACAGATCGCAGCTTAGCCGGACGCTGGCGGCGCTGTGCGGCGCGGGCCGTAGGCCCAGGCGATCTGGGCGTCGGTCTCGATCGCGCAGGGGCGCACCAGACGCAGACGATGGAGCGCGGCGTCGGGCCGTTCCCCGCTTTCGATCATCAAGCGCAAGGCCACCATGCCGGACCGTCCGCAGCCGCCCCGGCAATGCACCAGCACGCGCCCGCCACCGGACAGGGCCTGCCGACACAGCCCGCTGATGTCCGCCCAACGCTCCTGCTGATCCGCTGTAGGCGTCTGGTAGTCCTCGATCGGCAGATGAAACCAACGACTGCCGAGGCCCTGAATATCACAGCCCAGCGTCTCGGTTCCGAGAATGACCTGCTCCACCCTTGTGGTGAGCGTCACCACGATCGAGGCCCGCCACTCTCGTATCAAACGCAGGTCTCCGGGGTAGTCTCCGCCGGCACCGGGCGCCTGGCTGAGCGCCAGGATACCCTCACCAATGGACAGGGCATGAAGAGACAGGGTTTGCGCAGCCTCTTGCGGCTGCAAATCGGAAACACTCACCATTTACCTTCCCCCGGAAGCGGCGCGCTTGTCCGCGCGCAACAGGCGTTGCTGCATCATAGACTCGGCAACCGACGGATCGGTAGCCTTTTTTGCAGAGGCTCCCTCGTCCTGCGCCGCAACAGTGGTGGACGAAGCCGCCAACCGACCTTAGTTTGCACAAGACCATTGGCGCGGGCTGCGAATCCGGCGATGCGCCCCAGAAGACCACCCGAAAGGCCCTCATGAGCGAGCACAGCCCCGAAACCTCCAGCGCACCGCAAGGCGGACAATATCAGGTTCTGGCACGCAAGTATCGGCCCGAGACCTTTGCCGATCTGGTCGGTCAGGACGCGATGGTGCGCACGCTGAAGAACGCCTTTGCCGCAGATCGCATCGCGCAGGCCTTCATCATGACAGGGATTCGCGGCACCGGCAAAACCACCACCGCGCGGATCATCGCCAAGGGGATGAACTGCATCGGTGAGGACGGTCAGGGCGGCCCGACCACGGAGCCCTGCGGTAAATGCGAACATTGCGTGGCGATCATGGAAGGTCGCCATGTGGATGTAATGGAGATGGATGCCGCATCGCGCACCGGTGTGGGCGACATCCGCGAGATCATCGACAGTGTGGCCTATCGCGCGGCTTCGGCCCGCTACAAGATCTACATCATCGATGAGGTCCACATGCTGTCGACCTCTGCCTTCAACGCGCTGTTGAAGACGCTTGAAGAGCCACCGGCGCATGTGAAGTTCATCTTTGCCACCACCGAAATCCGCAAGGTGCCCGTGACGGTGCTGTCGCGCTGTCAGCGGTTTGACCTGCGTCGGATCGAGCCGGAGGTTATGATCGATCTGCTGCGCCGGATCGCCACCAATGAGACTGCCGAGATCGCCGAGGATGCGCTGGCGCTGATTACCCGCGCGGCAGAAGGGTCCGCACGGGATGCGACCTCGCTGCTGGATCAGGCGATCAGCCATGGTGCGGGGGAGACCACAGCGGATCAGGTGCGCGCGATGCTCGGTCTTGCGGACCGGGGCCGGGTGCTGGATTTGATGGATATGATCCTGCGCGGCGATGCGGCGGCGGCCCTGACGGAGCTGTCCGGCCAATATGCCGAGGGCGCGGACCCGATGGCGGTGCTGCGCGATCTGGCCGAGATCACCCATTGGGTGTCGGTGGTAAAGATCACCCCCGATGCGGCAGAAGATCCGACCATCAGCCCGGATGAGCGCGCCCGTGGACAGGATATGGCAGCGCGCCTGCCGATGCGGGTGCTGACGCGCATGTGGCAGATGCTGCTGAAAGCGCTCGAGGAAGTCGCCGCCGCACCCAATGCGATGATGGCGGCAGAGATGGCTGTGATCCGCCTGACCCATGTGGCCGATCTGCCCTCGCCAGAGGAACTGGTGCGCAAACTGCAGGACACCCCCCCGCCGCCCCATCCAGGTGGTCCGGGTGGGGGACACCCCATGCAAGGCATGGGGTCGCCTGCGGCGGGCGGGGGGGGCGGGGCTCCGGCTTACGCCTCCGCCCCGCCGCAGGGCGCCCCCGGCGGTGGCCCCAATGGTGGGCACACCATGTCGGCCAGTGGCGGGCACGTGGCAGCACTTGCGCCGCGTGTGGACAGCGCCTTGGCGCGCTATCCGAGTTTTGAACATGTGATCGAACTGATCCGCAAACACCGCGATGTGAAGCTGCTGGTCGAGGTCGAGGGCGGCGTGCGGCTGGTGTCGTATCAACCGGGCCGCATCACGTTCACCCCTACCGCAAATGCCCCGCAGGACCTCGCTGCCCGCATCGGCACTGCCTTGCAGAACTGGACCGGAAGCCGCTGGGTCGTCTCCATCGCGCCGGATGGTGATGCGCCAACGATTGCGGAACTGCGTGACGCTGCCGAAAACGCCCTGCGTGCAGAAGCCTCTGCGCACCCCCTGGTTCAGGCCGTGCTCCAGAATTTCCCCAAGGCGAAGATCACCAAGATCCGCACGCAGGAAGAACTGGCCGCTGAAGTTCAGGCCGAGGCCCTGCCAGAGGTCGAGGACGAATGGGATCCGTTTGAGGAATAAACCCTGTCCTGGATAGGCTTCTGTGAGCCCATCGATGACCGGCCTCACCCCAGACGCTTATCAGCAACGGTTTTGCACCCGTATCGGGTGAATAGCGCCCTGTGAGCATGTTCACGGCGGATCCAATCCTGCTTTGCCCTTGCCTGCACGAGGGCGCACACGTATCTAACAGGATAAACCTGACATCAGGAGTGATAGGATATGTTCAAAGGCCTAGGTGGCCTCGGCGATATGGCCGGGATGATGAAAAAAGCCCAGGAAATGCAGTCCAAGATGGGCGAGATGCAGGAAGAGCTGCACAACATCATGGTCGTGGGCGAAGCGGGTGCAGGTCTGGTCAAGGCCACCGCCAGCGCCAAGGGTGATCTGAAGTCGCTCGACATCGACCCCTCGATCTTTAACGGCGACGACAAGGAAGTGGTCGAGGACCTGATCCTTGCCGCCGTGAAAGACGCGCAAGCCAAAGCGGCGGAACGCGCGCAGGAAGAGATGACCAGGCTGACCGAAGGTCTCGGCCTGCCCAAGGACATGAAACTGCCGTTCTGAGGCAGGTGACATGCAGAGATCAGGCGGCCCAAGGGTCGCCTTTTTTCATGTCGTCGCGGTGGCAGCGCGCGGAATGGGCCGGCAAGGCTTGCACTTCTGGGTGCGATGCGGCCTAGTTGAACAGAAGCAGAACAGGACGGCACCATGGCGGCGCAGGACAACAGTGATATCGAGGCATTGATCGCATTGATGGCCAAGCTGCCGGGGCTTGGCCCGCGCTCCGCGCGCCGGGCTGTACTGCACCTGATCCGCAAGCGTGCGCTGGTTCTGACCCCCTTGGCCGACGCCATGGGCCGCGTGGCAGAGACAGCGCGCGAATGCCTGAACTGCGGCAATGTCGGCACCAGCGACATCTGCGCGCTCTGCGCGGATGAGACACGCGCCAATGGCGAACTCTGTGTGGTCGAGGATGTGGCCGATCTCTGGGCGATGGAGCGCGCCGGCGTGTTCAAGGGCCGCTATCACGTTCTGGGCGGCACGCTGTCCGCACTGGATGCCGTGGGGCCCGAAGATCTGCGCATTCCGCGACTGGTGGACCGTGTGGCGACGGAAGGCGTGAACGAGGTGATCCTCGCGCTCAATGCCACCATCGACGGGCAGACCACCGCGCATTACATCGCCGATCAGCTTGAGGGTCGCGTTAAGCTGACCTCGCTGGCGCAGGGCGTGCCGATCGGGGGCGAGTTGGACTATCTCGACGATGGCACGATCTCTGCAGCCCTTCGGGCGCGCAAAGAGATTTAAGCCTCTCAACGCTGCCTTTGAGGAGCCGCACGCCTGCTGGCGTGGAACGCATGACACTCCCAAACCTTGAATAGACGCCCGTTCTCAGGCGGAGCGGTTTTCTGCCTGTGCTATCCAGCGGGCTGATCCTGTGGAAGCCTGCTCCCGCATGGGAATGCGCTGCGCAGCAGAACAAAGAAAGGAAGCCGCCATGTCGCAAACTGAGAATGCCATCCGTTTCGCGGAGTTGCACAGGCAGGGCGATCCGCTTGTGCTCTACAACATCTGGGATACAGCCGGTGCCAAGGCGCTCGCCGAAGAAGGCGTGCCAGCGGTTGCAACCGGCAGTTGGGCGATGGCCGCAGCACATGGGTATGAGGATGGCGAATCCATCCCGCTGGATTTCGTACTGCGTATTGTCGAGCGTATCTGCGCCACTGTTTCAGTCCCTGTCTCTGTGGATTTCGAAGGCGGCTATGCCACCACCCCTACTGCGCTTGCCGAAAACACCCGCAAATTCATCCGCGCCGGGGCCGTGGGGATCAATTTTGAGGACCGGGTGGTCAATGGCGCGGGGCTGCATGCGATATCCACCCAAGAGGAGCGGATCAGGACCATCAGAGCGGTCGCTGACGAGGAGGGCGTTCCGCTCTTTATCAACGCCCGCACAGATCTCTTTTTGGGCACCGCCCCCGCGACACACCCGGGCAAGATCCCGGACGCCCTCAAGCGCCAGGCCGCTTTTGCAGAGGCCGGGGCCAACTGCTTTTTGTACCGGGGCTGACGGCGCCCGATCTGATCGCGCAAATCATCGAAAGCGTCACAGATCCTGTGAACCTGATGATGATCGGAAATCTGCGCGTGATCGATGCAGCCACCGCACTCGGCGCATCAAGGCTGAGTTACGGTGCTGGACCGTTTCTTCAGGCGCACGCGGATCTCAAAAAGCCCACGCGAACCTACGGCCCTGAGACCCCGCTGGCGGCGGTAACACGTCGTTCAGCGTCAGGCGTGACCCGCCGCGCCTTTGGCGCGGCGCCGGGCCCAACGCCGAGCAGAGCAGCTATTGCTGCTTGGATCGGGGGCGGGAGCGCCCCCCCCACCCCGTACCAGACCTTAGCTAAAATAGGATTTGAGCGCGGCAAGGGTCGCATCAAATCCCTCGCTGGTGACGTCCTTGTGCAGTACCATGCGGATGGCCCCGGAGCCCCCAGCAGAGAGGACCACACCCGCTTTGGCCAGGACCACGCCCAGCGCCGCGTTGTCACCATCGGCGGGGGTGAAGAAGACCATGTTGGTATTGTGATCGACGGCACCTGCCCCCAATGCGCGCAGGGTTTCAGCGAGCGCGGCCGCCCTTGCATGATCCTCGGCAAGCCGGGTCACATTGTGATCCAGCGCATAAAGCCCCGCCGCTGCCAGTACACCGGCCTGACGCATGCCGCCGCCCACCATTTTGCGCAAACGGCGCGCCCGCGTGATCAGATCCTTCGGCCCCACCAGTACAGACCCGACAGGTGCCCCGAGCCCTTTGGACAGGCAGATGGAGACACTGTCAAAGCGTTTGGCAATCTCAGCCAGATCACACCCCAGTTCTGTCACTGCATTAAACACCCGTGCTCCATCCAGATGCACCGACAATCCCGCCTCGCGGGCCGGGGCGATACAGGCATCAAGGCGTGCGAGCGACACTGCCTTGCCGTTATGAGTGTTTTCCAATGACAACAGCCGCGACATCGGATGGTGCGAGTCATCTTCTTTAACCGCAGCGGCGATATCAGCAGGGTCCAACCCGCCATCCGCAGAGACCTTCAGCGGATCAAGAATAATCCCACCCAGCGCCGAGGCACCGCCTGCCTCATATTTGTAGACGTGATAATCGCGCCCGGTGATCACCTCTTCACCGCGCCCGCAATGGGCCAGCATGGCAACGAGGTTGCTTTGGGTGCCCGTCGGCAAGAACAAGGCCGCCTCCTTGCCCGCCCGTTCCGCCAGGCTCTGCTCCAAACGGTTGAGCGTTGGATCTTCTCCGTAGACGTCATCGCCAACCTCTGCATCCGCCATGGCCGCACGCATGCCGGCATCGGGACGGGTGACCGTATCGCTGCGCAGATCGCACGTCGCGCCGACCCCGGACAAACCGGAAATTTGGGTATACTGGCTCATTATCATCGTCCTTTGTTCTGTGACCACCGCGCCGATACCGCGCCCGTCCCGCGCCCGCAGCATAGTGGTACACGAACGTACCACGGTGCAATGATCGGGAGTGTTCTCGATACAATCAAAGCCGCGTGACAGGGGGCGCGCGCGGAGTGTGCATCTGCTGCAATGCCCCGACCGGCATGTTCAAGGGTCTTATCAGCTCTCTTGAGAGACCCAACAATTCTGATACAACTCAAATCACCCTGCCGCAGACGCACCGTGCGCACGAAAAATGGCCCCGCCCTCGTTGCACCCGGTATCCGCCTCAATGTCGCAGCACAAGAACGCCCAAAGCCAAAGAGCGAGATCACTGGATGCAGATTGAAGACACGGCCCTCCCGGGCGTGAAGATTATCACCCCGCAGCGCTTTGGCGATGCCCGCGGGTTCTTCTCCGAGAGCTGGAACCGCAAGCGGATGGAAGCGCATGGGATCGATCTGGACTTCGTGCAGGACAATCACTCCATGTCGGCCGAGGTCGGCACCATTCGCGGCCTGCATTTTCAGGCCCCGCCCCATGCCCAGGACAAACTGGTACGCTGCGGTCAGGGCGCGTTGTTTGATGTAGTGGTCGACATCCGCAAGGGCTCTCCCACCTACGGAGACTGGGTCGGGGTGGAGCTGACGGCGGAGAACGGGCGGCAGATGCTGGTGCCCAAAGGATTCCTGCACGGGTTCATCACCCGCGCGCCGATGACCGAGATCATCTATAAATGCACCGACTACTACGCGCCCGAATGTGACGGTGCCGTGCGCTGGGACAGCTGCGGCATTGACTGGGGGTTTTCCGGCCAGCCGATCCTGTCTGAGAAGGACACAGCCGCACCGGCGCTGGCAGAGTTCCAAACCCCCTTCACCTTCTGATTCCCATGCAAGCCCTGACCGCGTCCCAAGCCCATCGCGCCTATCTGGAGCGGACCCGCTTTGGGGCGCTCGACGGCTTGCGGGCGCTGGCGATCCTGGCGGTTCTGATCCATCACAGCGCATTGGCGCAGGGCAGTGGACCTTGGTCCCGGGGGTTTCTCGGGGTAGACCTGTTTTTTGTGATCTCCGGTTTCTTGATTACCACATTGCTCCTTCGGGAGCGGGATCGGGACGGGACGATTTCGCTGCGCGGGTTCTTCTGGCGACGCGCCCTGCGCATCCTGCCGCTTTACTACCTGGTGGTGACGCTCGCCGGATCCTATTTCCTGTTCTGGCGCGGCCATGCCGAAACGCTCCAGCTCTGGCCCGCCTATTATCTGTTTTTCGCCAATTTTCTCACCGATCACATTCCAACGCTCTATCCCACCTGGTCGCTGTCGATGGAGGAGCAGTTCTATCTGATCTGGCCCCTGGCGATGATCTGTCTTCCGCAACGTCTCTGGGGCTGGGCCCTCGGCCTCGGTGTGCTTGTGAATGTTGTCGCGGTGACGGGAGCACTGGAGATCTTTGGCATCCGTGCGTTTTCCTGGGGGCCCCTGCACGTGCATCTTCCGGATGCCACCTACGCACCGCTTCTGATGGGCGCGGGTTTGGCCCTGATGCTGCATCAGCCACGCGGGTTCGCGATGCTGTGGCGCTTGTTTTGCGCGCCCGCCGCTGCGCTGCTTTGCCTGCTGATGCTGTTATTGCTACTGTTTGGCCTCTTGCCACAGGTCCTGGCCGGTTGGCCCTATTTTCTGGTGCATCTAGCCATGACCACTTGGCTCGCAACCCTGGTCCTGCACGAAGAAGGCTGGCTTCATCCATTGCTTCGTCTGCGTCCGCTGGCCCGCATCGGAACCGTAAGCTACGGCATCTACCTGCTGCACCTCATGGTGCTGCACGTGGTGACAATCATGGCCGGACGCCTGAACCTGGCACAGGACAGCATCGCTTTCATCCTGCTGTATTGGGGCGGCACGCTGGCGCTTGCGGAGGTGAGCTTTCGCTACTACGAAAGCCACTTCTTCCGGTTGCGCAACAAACCCTTTGGACGCGTTGCAGCGCGGGGTCGATCCAGGCCATAAGACACAAAGCCCCGGTCACGTGGCTGGCCGAGCATGAAACAGCATCACGAGGCGAGGAGCGGGACATATGAAGATATTGGTGACGGGTGGAGCAGGGTTTATTGGCTCAGCAGTGGTGCGCCAGGCGATCACGGCGGGCCATGAAGTGGTCAATGTGGATGCGCTGACCTATGCGGCCTGTCTGGACAATGTCGCCAGTGTCGCCGACAGCCCACGCTATGCGTTTGAGCAGGCCGACATCCGCGACCGCGCGGCGTTGGACAAGATCTTTGCGCTGCATGCGCCGGATGCGGTGATGCATCTGGCCGCCGAGAGCCATGTGGACCGCTCGATTGATGGGCCCGGTGATTTCATCGAGACCAATGTGACCGGCACTTTCAACATGCTCGAAGCCGCGCGCAAATTCTGGGTGGCGGTGGGCAAACCTGCCCATTTCCGCTTTCATCATATCTCGACCGATGAGGTCTATGGCAGCCTGCCGGCCGATAAATCGGTGATGTTCACGGAAGAGACCGCCTATGATCCGCGCTCGCCCTATTCGGCCTCCAAAGCCTCGAGCGATCATCTGGTGCGTGCCTGGCATGAGACCTATGGGCTGCCGGTGGTGCTGACCAATTGCTCCAACAACTACGGACCCTTTCACTTCCCGGAAAAACTCATCCCGGTGGTGATTTTGAATGCGCTCGCCGGTAAGGCCCTGCCGATCTATGGCGATGGCTCCAACATTCGCGACTGGCTCTATGTGGAAGATCACGCCGATGCGCTGTTGCTGGTGTTGCAGAAGGGCGAAAACGGGCGCAGCTATAATGTGGGCGGCGAGAATGAGCGCACCAACCTTGAGCTGGTCGAAACACTCTGTGCGATCCTTGATGACAAGCGCCCGCGCGGCGACGGGGCCTCCTATAAAGAGCAGATCACCTTTGTGACCGACCGCCCCGGCCATGATGCGCGCTATGCGATTGATCCCTCCCGTATCCGCGAGGAGCTGGGTTGGCGGCCGTCGGTGACCGTCGAGGAAGGTCTGGCGAAAACCGTGCAATGGTATCTCGACAATGAGGACTGGTGGCGCGCACTTCAGTCCCGCAAGGGCGTGGGCGAGCGTCTGGGCGTTAAGGCATAAGACCTGCCCGTGCGGGCAGGGGCCTCCGGCGGAGGTATTTGGGAAAAGATGAAGAAGGGGCGGATATGAGCATCCTTGTGTTTGGCGCAACCGGGCAAGTGGCGCGGGAATTGGCGCGCTTTGAGGGGGTGATCTCTGTGGGGCGTGCGCGTGCGGATCTGTCGGACCCCGGGGCTTGTGCGGCGCTCATTCGGGAGATCAGCCCGCAGGCGGTGATCAATGCCGCGGCCTATACGGCGGTTGATAAGGCCGAATCTGAGGAAGAACTGGCCACCGTCATCAATGGCGCGGCCCCCGGTGCGATGGCGGCGGCCTGCGTGCAGGCGGGCATTCCCTTTGTCCATATCTCGACCGATTATGTCTTTGCGGGCAGTGGCACGGCGGCTTGGCAGACGGCTGATCCGGTGGCGCCGCCCAATGCCTATGGCCGCAGCAAACGCGCAGGCGAAGAGGCGGTGATCGCGGCGGGCGGGACTTATGCGATCCTGCGCACCTCTTGGGTGGTCTCGGCCCATGGCAATAATTTCGTCAAGACCATGCTGCGCCTTGGTGCGGAACGGGATCGTTTGACGATTGTCGGCGATCAGATCGGTGCGCCAACGCCCGCGCGTGACATCGCACGGGCCTGTGTCGAGATGGCAGGGCAGCTGCGTGCGGAGCCTGCAAAATCCGGCATCTACCACCTGCAGGGCGCGCCATATGTCAGCTGGGCAGGCTTTGCCGCAGAGATCTTTGCCCAAAGCAATCTGGCCTGCGAAGTGGCGGATATCCCCACATCCGACTATCCAACCCCGGCGGTGCGGCCACTGAACTCACGGCTGGATTGCACCACGTTAGAGACTGTTTTTGGCATCCCGCAGCCCGACTGGCGCAGCGGTTTGCAGGATATTTTAAAGGAGCTCGCAGAGTGACGCAGCGCAAAGGTATTATTCTGGCCGGAGGCTCCGGCACCCGGCTTTATCCGATCACCATGGCTGTCTCAAAGCAGCTCCTGCCGCTGTATGACAAACCGATGATCTATTATCCGATCTCCGTGCTGATGCTTGCAGGTATTCGCGAGATCTGCGTCATCACCACGCCGCAAGACGCTGATCAGTTCAAGCGCCTGCTGGGGGATGGCAGCCAATGGGGCGTCAGCCTGACCTATGTGGAGCAGCCCAGCCCCGATGGTCTGGCGCAGGCCTTTATTCTGGCCGAAGAGTTCCTCGCGGGCGCGCCCTCAGCGCTGGTGCTGGGCGATAACGTCTTTTTTGGTCATGGGTTGCCGAGCCTTCTGGCGGCAGCAGATGCCAAGGAGGTGGGCGGCACCGTCTTTGGCTATCACGTCTCCGATCCCGAGCGCTACGGCGTGGTCTCCTTTGATGGCGAAGGGCGGGCGCAGCAGATCATTGAAAAACCCGAAGTGCCGCCGTCGAATTACGCGGTAACGGGGCTCTATTTTCTGGATGGCACGGCGCCGCAACGTGCCAAGGAGGTCCAGCCCTCCGCTCGGGGCGAGCTGGAGATCACCGATCTTTTGCAGATGTATCTCGACGACGGCACCCTCTCGGTCGAAACCATGGGGCGCGGCTATGCCTGGCTTGACACCGGCACCCATGGCAGCCTTCTTGATGCGAGCAATTTTGTACGCACCTTGCACGAGCGTCAGGGCCTGCAGACCGGTTGTCTGGAGGAAATCGCCTATCATGCGGGCTGGATCAGCCGGGACGCGCTGGCAGATCGGGCGGACTTGTTCAAGAAAAACAGCTATGGCACTTATTTGAACCGGCTGCTCTGACGATCCCTCCTTCGGGCGGCGTCACCGCCAGCCCGAAGGGCGTTCAAACAGTCAATGCATGCTCCAGCGCCACGGCGAGCTTGTCCGTCACCTCGTCGATCTGATCATCCGTCATGATGAAAGGCGGGGCGAGCAGCACATGGTCGCCGCTGCGGCCGTCGCGGGTTCCCGCCATCGGATAGCAGATAAGCCCCGCCTCAAAGGCCGCCTTTTTAACACGTGCCGCCACAGCATGCGCAGGATCAAACGGAGCCTTGCTTTCCCGGTCCTGCACCAATTCAAGGCCACGAAACAGACCGCGACCGCGGATGTCGCCCACATGGGGATGCTGCCCGAACCGGTCAACCAGCGCGGCCTGCAGACGCTCCCCCATCTGCGCAGACCGGGCAATCAGGTCGCGTTCGAGCATCTGGGTCACCACAGCCAGCCCGGCCGCGGTTGCAACCGGATGACCCAGATAGGTGTGCCCGTGCTGGAAGAACCCTGATCCCGCGGCGATCGCATCATAGATCGCGGCAGTACAGAGCATGGCGCCGATGGGCTGATAGCCCGCACCAAGACCTTTGGCGATGCAGAGAATATCCGGTTCGACCCCATCGGCCTCACAAGCGAACAAGTGACCGGTGCGCCCCATGCCGCACATGACCTCGTCAAGGATCAGCAGCACGCCATATTGATCGCAGATCTCGCGGATACGTTTGAAATACCCCTCGACCGCCGGCACCGCGCCCAGTGTCGCCCCGACCACCGGTTCCGCCATGAAGGCCATCACGGTGTCCGGCCCCAGCCGCAGGATTTCCGTCTCCAGTTCATTGGCCACCCGTTGACCGTAGTCAAAGCTGCTCTCCCCCTCGGCCCGGTCGCCATATTCATAGCAGGGCGCAATATGCGACACGCCGATCAGCAAGGGATCGAACTGCCGCCGACGCCACGCATTCCCGCCCGCCGCAAGCGCACCAAGCGTATTCCCGTGATAGCTCTGCCACCGCGCAATCAGATGCCGGCGCTGCGGCTCACCTCGCTCAAGGTGGTATTGTCGTGCCAGTTTGATCGCCGCCTCGGTCGCCTCAGAGCCGCCGGAGACAAAGTAGACCCGGTCAAGCGCCCCCGGCGCCTGCGAGATCAGTACATCCGCCAGCGCCTCCGCCGGTTCAGACGTCATGAAGCCGGTATGCGCAAAGGCCAATTGCGCCACCTGATCCTGCACGGCCCTGATCACCGCGGCGTCGGAATGGCCGAGGCAGGAGACCGCCGCACCGCCGGAGCCGTCAAAGTAGCGTTTGCCATTGGCATCAATGAGATAGCACCCATCTCCGGCGACGGCGACCGGCGGCGTGGACTTGCTATGGCGTGGAAAAACATGGCTCATGATGAGGCTCGCAAATCTGTATCCAAGGGCGCAAGGCGATGGCCACGCGCGGCCGCCGCCTCGATGAAGGCCGCAACAGAGGCGGCATTGTCCCCCCATGGGGGCGCCCCCTGCGCGCCAAGGCTGTTTTCGAACCCGATCCGCACCTGCCCTCCGGCCTCGATCGCCGCCAACAGGCACGCATGTTCGGCCCCACCAAAGGCGCAGAGCGTCCAGTTCAGCTCCAGCGGCGCGATTTCAGTAAGGAATGCGGGCAGCATGTCCGGCCTGGCTTCCAGACCGCTGGCATATTGACCCAGAACCAGGATCGCATCTCGCATATCCTCCGGCACGGTGCCGTCCTGATACCAGCGGGTCAGCTGTGCCACGCAATCGGGCGTATAGAGGATGTGCTGCACCTCGGTCCCCGCCTCTGCGGCCACGGCATAGGCGCGCCGGGCAAGATCCCGGTCCCGTGCCATTTCCCGGACCGACACCGACGCCGCCGCCGGGCGCAAGCTCTCCAAACAGGCCAACTGTGCCGCAACGTCAAAGATCCCGGCACTCTCCGTCGTAATCTGGATCCCCATCCCGGGCGCGGCAGCGCCAACTGCCGCCAGTGCTTCGCGATACAGGCCTGCATCAAGGCTGTGACACCCATCCTGATCCCGCACGTGCATGTGCAGACGATGAGCGCCCAGGCGATGACATTCCGCTGCGGTCGCTGCCAACTCCCGCGATGTGATCGGAAGCGCCGCATGATCCGACTTGCCACGCCGGGCACCATTGGGCGCCACCATGATCCTGTAGTCCGTCACTGAATTCTCCCGTTGATGCAGATGCGCGGGCGCGCGCCAGCGACCGCATCACCCTGCCGTCAGGGGCGTTCATGCTCAAGCACTTCACCCCGCTCTGGTCGCAATTTTCTGCAAGCAGCGCTCCAAATTGGTCTCAACTCTCACCTTGAACTGGCCCTATCGCGCTCTGAGGTTTTGTTCTTTGGTGATCACTGACCGAGTCCGTCCGCGCGTCGGCCGGGCCACCGAACCCCGAGTAGCCAAGAAAGGAACATGTCATGCATGGCACGTTCAGCGACAACGACCTCAGCCACGTCATCGAGGCCGACAAGGCCCATGTCTGGCACCATCTGGTCCAGCACAAACCGTTTGAAATCTCCGATCCCCGCATCATCGTCGAGGGCAAGGGCATGCGCGTTTGGGACCAGAACGGCAAGGAATGGCTCGACGCGGTGTCCGGTGCGGTCTGGACCGCAAACGTCGGCTATGGGCGCGAAAGCATCTGCAAGGCGGTCTACGACCAGATGATGAAGATGTGCTATTTCGCGCAGGCCGCAGGCTCTGTGCCGGGCGCACTTTATGCCGAAAAACTGATCGAGAAGATGCCCGGCATGTCGCGTGTCTACTACTGCAACTCCGGCTCCGAGGCCAACGAGAAGGCCTTCAAGATGGTGCGCCAGATCGCGCACAAGAAATACGGCGGCAAGAAAACCAAGATCCTCTATCGCGATCGGGATTACCACGGCTCCACCCTGGCGGCGATGTCCGCAGGCGGTCAGGACGAGCGCAACGCGCAATACGGCCCCTTCGCACCTGATTTTGTGCGGGTGCCGCATTGCATGGAATACCGCAAGCACGAGCTGGGTCTGGATCATCTCTCGGGTGCGGATTTCGGCATCGCCGCCGCCAATCTGATCGAAGAGGTCATCCTGCGCGAAGGCCCCGAGACGGTTGGCGCGCTCTGCCTTGAACCCGTCACCGCAGGCGGTGGCGTCATTGAGGCCCCCGAAGGCTACTGGCCGCGCGTGCAGGAGATCTGCAAGCAATACGACGTGCTCCTGCACATCGACGAAGTGGTCTGCGGCATCGGGCGCACCGGCACCCATTGGTTCGGCTATCAACACTACGGCATCAAACCCGACTTCGTGACCATGGCCAAGGGCGTCGCCTCCGGCTATGCCGCCATCGCCTGCATGGTCACAACAGAGGAGGTCTTTGATCTGTTCAAGGACGATGCCTCAGACAAGATGAACTACTTCCGCGACATCTCCACCTTTGGCGGCTGCACCGCAGGCCCCGCCGCAGCGCTGGAGAACATGCGCATCATCGAGGACGAAAACCTCCTTGAGAACTGCACCAAGATGGGCGAGCGGATGATGTCCAACCTGCGGGCCTTGCAGGAAAAGCACGCCGTTATCGGCGATGTGCGCGGCAAGGGTCTGTTCCTTGGCGCGGAACTCGTCACCGACCGCGACACCAAAGAGCCGGTGGACGAGGCGCTGGCGCAAAAAGTCGTGGCGGAATGCGGAACGCACGGTGTGATCATCGGCGTCACCAACCGCTCGGTGCCCGGTCGCAACAACACGCTGTGCTTCTCGCCCGCTCTGATTGCCACAGCCGATGACATCGACAAGATCACCGATGCGGTGGACAAGGCTCTGACAACAGTCTTCGGCTGACGCTGGAAATTGGCCTGATGCAATTTTCAAAAGGTGGCTCTTTTCACAGGGCCACCTTTCTTTCATTCCACGAGGCAGACCACCCAAGACAGAAAGCCTCTCCTCATGTGGATGACCCCGATTTCCCTCTCGACTGAGGGCGCACGCCTTGCGCCGCTCACGTATGACCACACGCCGGAACTGGTGGAGGCTGCCGCAGATGGTGCTCTTCATCACCTGTGGTACACAACCGTGCCTGCCCCGGAGGGCGTTGAACAGGAAATCAGCCGTCGCCTCGCGCTTCAGGATGCGGGCAGCATGGTTCCCTTTGCCATCCTTGATGCGACAGGACGCGCGGTGGGGATGACCACCTATATGAATGTCGATCACACCAATCGGCGCGTCGAGATCGGCTCCACCTGGTATCGCAAATCGGTGCAGCGCACCGGTCTCAACACCAAGATCAAACAACTCATGCTCACCCACGCCTTTGAGGCAAAAGACGCCATTGCGGTCGAGTTTCGCACTCATGTGCTGAACCGCCAGAGCCGCACTGCGATCAAGCGCCTTGGCGCCAAACTCGATGGTATCCTGCGGGCACATAGCATCCTGCCCAATGGGACAATTCGCGACACGGCCGTCTATTCCATCACCGCGGCAGAATGGCCCATGGTGCGTGCAAATCTCGCCCATATGTCCATGCGCTGAGTGCGGGTCAAGGAGGCCGTAAGGCCCCGCCCATCGGGCGGCCTGTCCTTGACGCGCGCCTCTATACACAATCGAAATAGGCTCTGACGGGCACACCTGCCCCTCAGAGCCTTCTCAGCAGAACCGTGCCGAAGGCGCGCGGCCCAACGACTCATGTCGCATGCGTCAGCATGGGGCCTGAGTCGGCGGGAGCACCCCCGCCGCGCTCGCTTTCAGATCATCTGGAACACGACGCCCGACAGGATCGCTCCGGAAACACCCAACGCCAGATAGGTGGCAAAGACCCGTGGCTTGACCAGCGACCAGACCGCTGCCATCGCCGGGATCGAACTCACGGCACCAGCCACCATAAAGGCCAGCGCCGCACCAGCGCTCATGCCTTGGGTCATCAATCCGGCCAGCAGCGGCGGCGCTACATAAGAGTTCAGATACGCAGGCATCCCGACCAAAGCGGCGGTTGCGATTGGCACTACTCCCTCGCCCCCGACCAGCGAAGCAATCCACTCGGGGCGCACATATGTCACCAGGAGCGCTTCCAGCACATAGGCAAAGGCGAGCCACTTCAGCAGGAACAGAGCGTTTTCCACAAACTGACTGCGGAAAGTATCGCGCCGCTCGGCCTCTTGCCAGAACCGCCAGTTGGGTTGTTGTTCAGCCTTGGGCGTGCCGCACCCACAGCAGCTTTTGACCGGCTCGTTCTTCAGGGGCTGCGCAAACAGCCCGCCACCGCGCAGCGCTTTTATGATGAACCCACCAAAGAGGCCCAGCGCCACCGCGCTCACCGCCTTGGCGATGGCAAAGGGCCAGCCAAGAGCCGCTGCCGTGATCAACAGGGTTGGCGGATCGATCAGCGGGGAGGACAACCAAAACGCCATCACCGCTGCCAATGGCGCACCCAGCGCCAGAAGCCCGGCAATAAACGGGATCACCTCGCAGGAACAGAACGGAGCCAGCCCGCCCAGAAGGGCTGCAAAGAAGATCATCCGGGTCTCGCGCCCCACAAAGGCCCGCGCGACCAGTGCTTCCGCGCCTGTGGCCTTCAGATAGGCCAGAAGCGTCACCGCAAAGAGAATGTATTTGGATGTCGACAAAAGCGCCGCAGCCGCAAATGTCAGCACCGGCCAGAAATTTGCACCATCCAGAAGCGCCACCACAAGAAGGATCAGCGCTCCAAGCGTCCATGGGCTTTGCACCCAGCCCCAAGCGGCGCGCATCGGGCGAGGAGAAAGAGATGTATCAGCCATCGTTCGCAACCTTTCCATTGAAGCCCATTTCCGCATCCTGGCAGCATTCGCTCAGGATGAACCCTGCAAGGCTTTGAAGGTGGTCGAAATTCGCCCGGCAGATCGTGCTGCGGCCGGCTTTTTCCTGCACCACCACCTCGGCTGCAGCGAGGAATTTCAGATGATGCGCCAGTGTCGAGGCCGCGATACCGGTGCGGTCGCGCACCTCACCCACTGTCAAACCCGTTTCACCCGCACGCACCAAAACGCGCAGGACCTCGAGCCGTGCTTCTGCACCCATGGCGGCAAAGCCCTGGGCTGCGAGGGACAGATCCATGTGACTGCTCCAAATTGATTCTACAAAACTAGTTTTATAGTTTTTTTAGGAGGGATTCAATGTCCGATTTCTTTCGGACCCAGAAGTCCGATAACCGACTGCTGCGATTGAAACTTGCACACGCGGCGAAAAACGGCGCTTAAGAGTCGCAGTCCAGATTGCCACAGGCTTAAGTCCAGATTACGGTGTGCCGCATGGCTATCTCAGTCGAGACCTTTTTCCTCAATCCCGACGCGCAGGGCACACTCCAGGCTCAGATCCAGGAGATGATCGCTGCTGGCATCCTCTCCGGACGGTTTCGAGCCGGGGAAAAACTGCCCTCGTCGCGGAAACTCGCCGCGCATCTCGGGGTCAGCCGCATCACGGTGACGCTGGCCTACACCGAGCTGGTGGCGAATGACTACCTGATGGCGCGTGGGCGTTCCGGGTTCTTCGTATCGGAAACAGCCCCGGTGCCCCCCTCCTTTGCCCCGACGGAACGCCGACAGGAACGGGTCGACTGGAACCGCACCATCACCCGGACGTTTACGGGTGGTGATACCCCGCGCAAACCGAAAGACTGGCGCAGCTATCGCTACCCGTTCATCTATGGGCAGGCCGATGCCAGCCTGTTTGACCACGCGAACTGGCGGCTCTGCGCCCTGCGCGCGTTGGGGCAAAAGGATTTCGCCGCGATGACAGGGGACTACTTCGATCAGGATGATCCGCTCCTGATCGAATATATCGCGCGCCACACGCTGCCCCGCCGCGGGATCATCGCCCGCCCCGAGGAAATCCTGATCACGCTCGGCGCGCAGAATGCGCTCTGGACAGTTGTGCAGCTCTTGCTGCAACCGGGACGCAAGGCGGCGATCGAGGATCCCAGCTACTATACGCTGCGCGATCAACTCAGCCACACGGGCAGCGCACTCGACGTGATCGGAGTGGACAGGGACGGGCTGCCGCCCGAGCAGATCGCCGCGGACACGGATGTCGTCTTCACCACCCCCAGCCATCAGAGCCCGACCACGGCGACCATGCCAATGGCGCGGCGCAAAGCTCTGCTCGATCGCGCCCGAGACATCGATGCGATCGTGGTCGAAGATGACTATGAGTTCGAAATGTCCTTTCGGACCCAGCCCTCGCCCGCGTTGAAGTCGATCGACAGCGACGGGCGTGTGATCTATCTCGGCAGTTTCTCAAAATCCCTGTTTCCGGGCCTCCGTCTTGGGTACCTCGTCGGCTCCGAACCCTTCATTCGCCAGGCCCGGGCATTGCGCGCAAATGTACTGCGCCATCCGCCGGGACATATCCAGAGAACCGTCGCCTACTTCCTGTCGCTCGGCCATTACGACGCGCAGATCCGCCGCACCGCAAAGGTGTTGCAGGAACGCCGTGCGGTCCTGGAGGAGGCGATGGCAACCCATGGCCTGACACCCGCAGACCGCAACCTCTATGGCGGTTCCTCGCTCTGGATGCAGGCGCCCGATCATGTGGATATGGGGCACCTGGGCGACGGGCTGCGCGATAAAGGTGTTCTGATCGAACCCGGCGCGCCATTCTTTGCGCGCGAGACCCGGCGCCACAACTTCTATCGGCTCGGCTATTCCTCTATCGCCGCTGACCGCATCCCGCAGGGCATTGCCCATGTTGCCGATGCAATCCGCACCTTCCGTCCCTGACCAATCCCGGCTTTCCCCCAGCCCTCGAACGCCCGCCGGGGGAGCTCCCGCCCGTCCTTGGCGTTTCTGACGAAACACCGCGTCCCGTTGGGCCCGGCGCCGCGCTAAAGCGCGGCGCCGGGCCCAACCCTGAGCGAAGCATCTTTGATGCGATCTGCGAAGGGGCGGGAGCGCCCCCCTTCTTGCCCTCCGCCATCGCAAGAGATGCGATCAGGCTGGCACTACGGCACCGCGAAACTGGCCCTAACGCCTCTGCATGCCCCCGCCTAAACCGGAACAAAGACCCATCTCCTCCGGACCTATGGCCGCGAGACCAACAGGAGACCGCATCCATGCGCATGACCACCGAAGAAGCCTTTGTCAAAACTCTCCAGATGCATGGCATCGAGCATGCCTTCGGGATCATCGGCTCCGCCATGATGCCGATTTCCGATCTCTTTCCCAAGGCGGGCATCACCTTCTGGGACTGCGCGCATGAAGGCTCTGCCGGCATGATGGCCGACGGCTACACGCGCGCCACCGGCAAGATGTCCATGATGATCGCCCAGAACGGCCCCGGCATCACCAATTTCGTCACCGCTGTGAAGACCGCCTACTGGAACCACACGCCGCTTCTTCTTGTGACGCCGCAGGCCGCCAACAAGACCATCGGTCAGGGCGGTTTTCAGGAGGTCGAACAGATGAAACTGTTCGAGGACATGGTCGCCTATCAGGAGGAGGTCCGCGATCCCTCGCGTGTTTGCGAAGTGCTGAACCGCGTCATCATGCAGGCCAAACGCGCCTCTGCACCGGCACAGATCAATATCCCGCGTGACATGTGGACCCAGGTCGTCGACATTGCCCTGCCGGCCATTGTCGAATTTGAGCGTCCTGCCGGGGGCGAACACGCGGTGACCCAGGCTGCCGCGCTGCTGTCCTCCGCGCAGAATCCGGTGATCCTGAACGGCGCGGGTGTGGTCCTGTCAAAGGGAGGGATTGCCGCCTCCATGGCGCTGGCCGAACGGCTCGATGCGCCCGTCTGTGTGGGCTATCAGCACAATGATGCCTTTCCCGGGTCCCATCCCCTGTTTGCCGGCCCGCTGGGCTACAACGGCTCCAAGGCAGGTATGGAACTGATCAAGGAGGCCGACGTGGTGCTCTGTCTCGGCACCCGCCTCAACCCCTTCTCCACCCTGCCTGGTTACGGCATGGAGTATTGGCCCAGTGAGGCCAGGATCATCCAGGTCGACATCAATCCGGATCGCATCGGCCTGACCAAACCCGTGAGTGTCGGCATCGTCGGTGATGCCGCCAAAGTGGCCTCGGGCATCCTCGACCAGCTTTCGGAGACGGCGGGCGATGCGGGTCGCGCGGCGCGCAAGGCCAAGATTGCCGAGACCAAATCTCGCTGGGCGCAGCAGCTCGCCTCGATGGATCACGAGGACGACGATCCGGGCACCAGCTGGAACCAGCGCGCCCGCGCGGACAAGCCCGACTGGATGAGCCCCCGCATGGCCTGGCGCGCGATCCAATCCGCCCTGCCGACAGAGGCGATCATCTCCTCGGACATCGGCAACAACTGCGCCATCGGCAATGCCTACCCCGCGTTCGAGGCCGGCCGAAAATACCTGGCGCCGGGCCTGTTCGGCCCCTGCGGCTATGGCCTGCCCGCGATCATGGGCGCCAAGATCGGCTGTCCGGACACGCCCGTCGTGGGGTTTGCCGGCGACGGCGCCTTCGGGATTGCGGTCAATGAGCTCACCGCCATCGGGCGCGAGGAATGGCCGGCAATCACCCAAGTGGTGTTCCGCAACTATCAATGGGGCGCGGAAAAGCGCAATTCGACCCTGTGGTTCGACGACAATTTTGTCGGCACCGAGCTTGATACCAAAGTCTCCTACGCCGGCATCGCGAGCGCCTGCGGCCTCAAAGGTGTCGTGGCCCGCACCATGGACGAACTGACAAGCGCGCTGCATCAGGCGATCGAAGACCAGAAGAACGGCACCACAACGCTGATCGAGGCTTTGATCAACCAGGAACTGGGCGAGCCCTTCCGCCGCGACGCCATGAAGAAACCGGTCGAGGTCGCAGGCATCTCACCCGACGACATGCGGCCCCAGGACGGTGCATGACCGCGCTGGTCCTGCCATTTGACCTGAGCCTCGCTCAGGGCGCCTTTCTCGCCGCCGCGCTGTTTTGCGCGGCGGTGATCCGCGGCTACTCCGGATTTGGTTTTTCCGCGATTTTCATTGTGCTGGCGGCCCAGATCACCAACCCGCTGCCCCTGATCCCGGTGGTGTTCTCCTGCGAAATCGCCATGATCGCCTTTCAGGCCAAGGGCATTCGCCCCCATGTGGACTGGTCCCGCGCGGGCGCGCTTCTGTTCGGGGCCGCGCTGGCCGTGATCCCGGCCGTGGCCATCATGGCGCGTCTCGATCCGGGGCAGGCGCGGATCGCGGTCTCCGCACTGATCCTCGTGCTGAGCCTTCTGTTGCTGAGCGGCTGGCAGCTTAAACGCCCCATCGGACGTCTGGGACACGGGGGCGTGGGCATCATTGCAGGCACCGCAAATGCAGCGGGGGTCGGCGGTCTTCCCACTGCTGCATTCCTGTCGGCGCAGGCCCTGAGCCCGGCAGCCTTTCGCGCCACCATGATCGTCTTCCTGACCGGTATCGACCTGATGGCCCTGCCTACCATGTCCGCGCATGGGCTGGTGACGGGCGAGACGGTGACGGGCGCCCTGATGGCCTTTCCCATTCTGGGCGCCGGTGTCTGGCTCGGCGGGCGCGGCTTTGCCAGTGCTGATCCGGTGCGATTTCGGCGCAAGGTGGTGATGCTTCTCGCGACTCTGGCCATGCTCAACATCCTCAAGGTGGCACTATGACAGCGCGACGCGACATCCTTGTCCTGAACACCGGATCCTCATCGGTGAAATTCGCGTGTTTCGATACTGGGTTGCAACTCCGCCTCAGCGGTATTGCCGAGGGCATCGGCGAACAGGGTCGGGTGCGCATGGGCGACGAGATCGAACACCTCTCCCTTCCCAGCCACGCCGAGGCTCTGGCCGTTGTTCTCAGCCGCCTCACACGAGAGGGGTTCGGACCTGAGCACCTCAGTGCCGTGGCTCACCGCGTGGTCCATGGCGGCACCACTTTGACCGCCCCAACCCGCATCAGCCCGCAGGTCCGGGACGAGATTGCTGCCTGCGTTCCGCTTGCACCACTGCACAACCCACATGCGCTCGCGGCGATCGATGCGCTGCGTGACCTTGCGCCCGACCTGCCGCAATACGCCAGCTTTGACACCGCCTTTCACGCCAGCGCCCCGGAGGTGAACCAGCGCTATGCCCTGCCGCCCGAAGCCGAAGCTCTGGGTTTGCGCCGCTACGGGTTTCACGGGCTTTCCTATGCTGCGCTCTGCCGCCGCTTGCCCGAGATCAGCGGCGCACCGCTGCCGCGCCGCCTGCTGGCCTTTCACCTTGGCAACGGGGCGTCGGCCTGCGCGATCTTGAACGGACAATCGGTGGCGACAACCATGGGATATTCCCCGCTCGAAGGGCTGACCATGGGCACCCGTGTGGGAACGTTGGACGCCAATGCAACCCTGCGGTTGGTCGAGGAAATGGGACTGGACGCGGCCAGGACCCTGCTGAACCGCCAGTCCGGCCTCAAGGGTCTCTCTCATGGCCTTTCCGACATGCGTGCGCTGGAAGCGGCCGACACCCCCGAGGCCCGGTTTGCGATCACTCATTTCACCCAATCCGCCATTCGCCACGGCCACAGTCTGATCGGGGCCATGGGCGGCTGTGATGCGATCGTCTTCACCGGAGGTATCGGTGAGAACGCCGCCGCAATCCGGGCCGAGATCATCGCAGGGTTTGCCTGGCTCAGTGCGCGGTTGGACACGAAAGGCAACGCCGCCAACGCCGCGCGGCTCAGCGCCGCAGACAGCACCCCAGATCTTTGGATCGTTCCGGCCGAGGAAGAACGACAAATCGCTGCGGATACCCGTGACCTGATCGCGATCACCGCGTCATGATCAAAACAGATACCCTCCCCTTTCCAAAACAATGGAACATACGTACCAATTTCAGGACGTAGAAAAGCAAATTGTTTCACCTTGAAGCGCCACGGTAAATTGATACACAAATGATGCACCAAATCCAAAGACATCCCGCCTCTGCCTGAAAGACTTCCATTGACCAACACGTCCACGCCCGCTCGCCTGCTGCCTTCGCCTCACGCCTTGCGCGCCCGCGCCAAGGAGATGTTTCCCGGCGTTGCGGTGTCCATCATCGTCGCGGTGACGGCGCAGTTTCTGGCCGAACACTACGCGACGCCTGCGATGCTGCTGGCGCTGCTTCTCGGGATTGCGGTCAGCTTCCTCGGTGAGGAAGGGCGAACGGTGCCCGGTGTCACGTTCTCGGCACGTGTTCTGTTGCGCCTAGGGGTGGCCTTGCTCGGTGTGCGCGTCTCGATGATGGTGCTGGCAGGCCTTGGTCTGCCGTTGATCCTGCTGACCGCGGGTGGCGTGGTGGCAACCATCTGTTTTGGACTTCTGATCGCGCGTTTCTTCGGTCACGGCTGGCGTTTTGCCCTTCTGACTGCGGGCTCCGTCGCGATCTGCGGTGCCTCCGCCGCCATGGCGATCGCCGCCATTCTGCCCCGGGATGACCGCTCGGAACAACGGCTGATCTTCACCGTGATGGGGGTCACCGTGCTGTCCACGGTCGCGATGATCGCCTATCCGATTCTGGCACGCCTGATGGCGTTCGACCCGATCCAGGCCGGCGTTTTTCTGGGTGGCACCATCCATGACGTGGCGCAGGTGGTCGGTGCCGGGTTCTCGATCTCGGAGGACACCGGCGACACCGCAACGCTGGTGAAACTCATCCGCGTGTCCATGCTGGCCCCGGTGGTGCTTGTCGCCTCGCTGGTGATCCGCGCCCGGATCGAGGCCCCCTCCGAAGGCAAGCGGCCGCCGCTGCTGCCCGGGTTTGTCGTTGCCTTCATCGCGCTCGCGGCCCTCAATTCCTTTGGCCTCATCCCCGAGGTCTTGACGGAGTTCCTCAGTGCATGCTCGCGCTGGCTCCTCCTCATCGCCATTGCCGCCGTCGGCATGAAGAGCAACCTCAAACAGGTGCTCTCTGTCGGTGGCGCCGCCATCGCGCTTCTCATTGTCGAGACGCTGTTTATCGCCGGGGTCATACTTGTGGGGATCACGCTTTTGACCTGACGCAGGACTATTAGGGAGGCCAGATGACAATCCAGCAACCCGAGGTGGAGACCTCGCCGCCGGTCTCGGACGAGATCCGCAAGACGACCTGCTACATGTGTGCCTGCCGCTGCGGCATCAATGTGCACATGAAGGAGGGCAAGGTCGCCTATATCGAGGGCAACCGCGATCATCCGGTCAACAAAGGCGTGCTCTGCGCCAAGGGCAGCGCGGGCATCATGCAGCACAACGCCCCCTCGCGCCTGCGCGCGCCCCTGAAACGGGTTGGCCCGCGCGGTTCCGGCGAGTTTGAGGAAATCTCATGGGACGAGGCGCTGGATATCGCGCAAGGCTGGCTGGAGCCCCTGCGCGCCAAACACCCCGAAAAGCTGGCATTCTTCACCGGGCGCGATCAGTCTCAGTCCTTCACCAGTTTCTGGGCGCAGAACTTCGGCACCTGCAACTACGCCGCGCATGGCGGGTTTTGCTCGGTCAATATGGCCACAGCCGGTATTTACACCATGGGCGGGGCGTTTTGGGAATTCGGCCAGCCCGACTGGGATCACACCAAGCTGTTTCTCCTGTTCGGCGTCGCCGAAGATCACGACAGCAACCCGATCAAGATGGGCATCGGCAAGATCAAGGCCCGGGGCGCGCGCGTGATTGGCGTGAACCCGATCCGCACCGGCTATAACGCGGTGGCGGATGATTGGGTCGGCATCACGCCCGGCACCGACGGGCTGTTCATCCTGTCGCTGGTCCACGTGCTGATGAAGGCGGGCAAGATCGACCTCGACTATCTGTCGCGCTACACCAATGCGCCGGTGCTCGTGAACCGGGACCCCGACAGTGACGACTTTGGCCTGTTCCTGCGCGACGATCATGGCGCGCCCTTGGTGATCAACCGCGCCACCGGCCAGCTTGCACCTTACGACATGCACGGGGTGCGCCCCGATCTGAATGGCACGTTCCGGATGGGCGATGTCACCCATGTCTCAGTCTTTCGCCTGATGGCCGAGAAATATCTCGATCCCCAATACGCCCCCGAAGCGGTCGCCGATCAATGTGGCGTCCCCGCCACGCGCATCCGCGCCATTGCGGCCGAGATCGCCCGCGTCGCCTTTGACGAGGCCTTCGAGATCCAGCGCGAATGGACCGATTTCCGGGGCGAAACACACCAGACCATGCGCGGGCGCCCCGTCTCCATGCATGCGATGCGCGGGGTCTCGGCCCATGCAAACGGGTTCCAGACCTGCCGCGCGCTGCATGTGCTGCAAATCCTTCTGGGCACGGTGGAAGTGCCGGGCGGTTTTCGCTTCAAACCGCCCTACCCCAAACCCGCCACCGCCCATCCGCCGCCCCATTGCCGCGTCACCCCGGGCAAGCCGCTCGACGGGCCGCACCTTGGGTTTGTCCAGGGGCCGGAGCATCTGGCGCTGCTGAACGACGACAGCCCGGCGCGCATCGACAAGGCCTTTACATGGGAAAACCCGATGTCCAGCCACGGGCTGATGCATATGGTGATCTCCAACGCCCATGCGGGCGATCCCTACAAGATCGACACGCTGTTCCTTTATATGGCGAATATGGCGTGGAACTCCTCCATGAACACGCGCGGCGTGATGGAGATGCTGACGGACACCGACGAGAACGGCGAGTATGTAATCCCGCATCTCATCTACTCCGACGCCTATTCGTCCGAAATGGTGGCCTATGCGGACCTGATCCTGCCCGACACCACCTATCTGGAACGTCACGACTGCATCTCGCTGCTCGACCGTCCGATCTGCGAGGCCGATGGCGCCGCAGATGCGATCCGCTGGCCGGTGGTGGAGCCTGACCGCGACGTGCGCGGCTTTCAGACCGTACTTGTACAGCTCGCCAACCGAATGAAACTGCCCGGCTTCACGGCAGAGGATGGCAGCGCCAAATATCAGGATTATGCCGACTATATCGTCAACCACGAACGCAAACCGGGCATCGGCCCGCTGGCAGGGTTTCGCGGTGATGGAACCGAGACCGGACGTGGAGCGCCAAACCCGGATCAGCTGGACAGCTACATCAAAAACGGCGGTTTTTTCCTCAACCACATCCCCGAGGAGGCGCAATATTACAAACCCTGGAACCGCGCCTATCAGGACTGGGCGGTGGGCATGGGCCTGTTTGACGCGCCGCAGCCCTATTTGTTCCAGCTCTATGTGGAACCCCTGCGCAAATTCCAGGCCGCCGCCGAGGGTAAGGGCGAGCGTCAGCCCCCCGACCATTTGCGCGCGCGCCTGAAGCAGACCATGGACCCGCTGCCGATCTGGTATCAGACCGACCAGCAGGGCAACGACGGCTTCACCGTCTCCGCCCTCACCCAGCGGCCCATGGCGATGTACCACAGTTGGGGCAGCCAGAATGCCTGGCTGCGGCAGCTGCACGGTCACAACCCGCTCTATGTCCCGACCAGACTGATGCGCGCGGCGGGCCTCAAGGACGGCGACTGGGCCCGCGTCACCTCTCCACATGGCGAAATCACCGTGCCGGTGCTGGAGATGGCGGCCCTCAACGACAACACAGTCTGGACCTGGAACGCCATCGGCAAACGCAAGGGTGCCTGGGCCCTGTCCCACGACGCCCCCGAAGCCACCAAAGGCTTCCTGCTCAATCACCTGATCCACGAATTGCTCCCGCCCAGGGGGGACGGCCTCCGCTGGGCCAATTCCGACCCGATCACCGGCCAGGCCGCCTGGTTCGATCTCAAGGTCAAGATCGAAAAGGCCGCCCCGCCCGACGGCCTGAGCGAAAGCCAGCCCGCAACCCCGGCGCAAACCTCCCCCATCGGAGAAGGCCCGAAAACCCTAACGTGGAAGGTCGGAAAATGAGCCCCTCCCCCCTTCACCTTCTTAAAAATATCTCGGGGTCCGGGGCAGAGCCCCGGCTCCACCCTCTCAACTCAAACGGAGGCCCGCAGACATGACCGACCTCCCGCACACCACCAGCCGCAAGATGGGCTTGGTGATCGACCTCGACACCTGCGTGGGCTGCCATGCCTGCGTGATTTCCTGCAAGGGCTGGAACACCGAAAACTACGGCGCGCCGCTCTCGGATCAGGACGCCTACGGCGCCGATCCGTCCGGCACCTTCCTCAACCGCGTGCATTCCTACGAGGTGCAGCCGGAGCAAGGACATGCCCAGCTGATTCACTTCCCGAAATCCTGCCTGCACTGCGAGGACGCGCCTTGCGTCACCGTCTGCCCCACCGGTGCCAGCTACAAACGGGTCGAGGACGGCATCGTGCTGGTGAACGAGGAGGACTGCATCGGCTGCGGCCTTTGTGCGTGGTCCTGTCCCTATGGCGCGCGCGAGCTCGACCTGGCGGCGGGGGTGATGAAGAAATGCACCCTCTGCGTGGACCGGATCTACAATGAGAACCTTCCCGAAGAAGACCGCCAACCCGCCTGCGTGCGGACCTGCCCGGCCGGCGCGCGGCATTTCGGCGATCTGGGCGATCCCGGTTCCGACGTCTCGCAACTGGTGGCCGCGCGCGGTGGCATGGACCTGATGCCGGAGATGGGCACGAAGCCTGTCAACAAATACCTGCCGCCGCGCCCCAAGGACACGCTCTCACAGACGCACGAGCAGATCGACGTGCTTGCCCCTTTCCTCGCCCCGGTGGCAGAGGATACTGGCGGCTTCCTGGGCTGGCTTGACCGTGCGTTGGACAAACTGCCCGGAGGGTCGAACTGATGCATCCCGCACCCTCCGTCATCGTCTTCACCACCCTCTCGGGCCTCGGCTTCGGCCTGTTGTTCTTTCTCGGCCTCGGCATGCCCGAAGTCACCGGCATGGTAGCCTTTGTCTTTTACCTCATCGCCTACGCGCTGGCCGTCGGGGGCTTGCTGGCTTCGACCTTTCACCTCGGCCACCCCGAGCGTGCGTGGAAGGCCTTCTCGCAATGGCGCAGCAGCTGGCTCTCGCGGGAGGGATGCTGTGCCGTCGCAGCGCTCCTGACCATGGGCGTCTACGCCACGGGTGCGGTGTTCCTGCAGAGCCATTGGACGCTTGTGGGCGCACTTGGGGCGGCGCTCAGCCTTGGCACCGTCTTTACCACCTCGATGATCTACGCACAGCTGAAGACCGTGCCGCGCTGGAACATGGTCCCCCTGACCCCGGCGCTGTTCCTGACCCTCAGCCTCGCGGGCGGCGCCCTCCTTGCCGGGCAAGAGGGACAGGCGATGGGGCTGCTGACGCTGGCGGGCCTGACGCTGCTGGCCTATTGGCATCAGGGCGACCGCGCCTTCGCCCTCTCCGGCACCTCGCTAGCCACGGCAACGGGGTTGGGGGCACGCGGGGACGTCCGCGCCTTTGAACCGCCCCATACCGGCACCAACTACCTGTTGCGGGAATTTGCCTATGTGGTCGGACGCAAACATGCGACGCGCCTGCGAGTGATCGGCTTTGCACTTGCGATTGCCCTGCCGCTCCTGTGCCTGCTGCTCCCGGTTCAGGGGCTGATGGCAAAGCATCTCCTCGCCGCGCTGGCGGTGGTTCTGCATATCGCAGGCGTCGCGTGCACGCGCTGGCTGTTCTTTGCAGAAGCCGAGCATGTGGTCGGGCTTTATTACGGCAAACGTTAAAAAAATCTGCCCCCCCTGTGTCACACAGTGGGGGGCTGCTTCGTCCTGTTTCCATCACCGTCACACCGTGAAAGGAACAGCCCCATGACCGAACGCCTCAACGCCTTTGCCGAGGCTGGCGACCTCTTCAAGCCGATGCTGGAGCAGGAGGAGGTCCTCAAAGCATCCGGCCTCAGCCTGACGATCATCGAACTGGTCAAGCTGCGGGCCTCGCAGATCAACAAATGCGCCTATTGCCTGCACATGCACACCCATGACATGCGCAAGATGGGCGAGAGCGAAGATCGCATGCACCTGCTGCCGGCCTGGCGCGAAAGCCCGCTCTACACGGCGCAGGAGCGCGCGGCGCTTGCATGGACCGAAGCCCTGACCCGCGTGGCTGATACGGCCGCCCCGGATGAAGACTACGCGCTGGTGGCAGAGCAGTTCTCACCCCGCCAGCAGGTTGCGCTGACCCTGATGATCGGGGCCATCAACAGCTGGAACCGGCTTGCCATCGGATTTCGCACGCCTCATCCTGCGTCCGAGGAGGCCAGCGCCGCGTGAGCCAGCAGCCACAGGATACCGGAACCCTTGTGTTCCTTTCGGTGCGGCCGCGCCTCTTTGCGGTCGCCTACCGGATGCTGGGCAGCGTCGCGGATGCCGAGGATATCCTGCAAGAGGCGTATCTGCGCTGGCAATCGGTGTCTCAGGCCGAGGTGCGCGACGCAACCGGCTATCTGGTGCGCGTGGTCACACGGCTCTGTCTGGACCAGTTGAAATCGGCCCGTGTAAAACGCGAGACCTACGTGGGCGAATGGCTGCCGGAGCCGCTGCTGACCGAAGATCCGGTGGATGCGCTGGACCACGATGTCTCTGTGGCGTTGCTGTTGGCGCTGGAGCGGCTGACGCCGCTGGAGCGTGCCGCCTTTCTGCTGCACGACGTCTTCGGCAACACCCATGAAGAGGTGGCCGAAGCACTGGACCGCAGCCCAACCGCCTGCCGCCAGCTGGTGTCCCGGGCGCGTCGCCATGTCCAAGCCGAACGCCCCCGTGCCCGTGTCGCACCCGACGAGGGGCGCGCCCTGACCGAAGCCTTCTTTCGCGCCTCCAAGACCGGCGACATGGCGGCGCTGACACAGCTTCTGGCACAGGATGTGGAGCTGGTCAGCGATGGCGGCGGCAAGGTCCTGGCGACACTGAACCCGATTTATGGCCGCGACAAGGTGATGCGGCTGGCCGAGGGGCTGGCGCGCAAGTCCGGCGCTCATCTGCCGCCACGCTGGCGATTTGCGATGCTGAATGGATTGCCCGCGATCCTCAGTCTGGAGCCAGAGGGTCTGGTGCAAGCCACGGCGCTGGAAATCCGCGACGGGCAGATCGCCAAGGTCTATGTGATCCGCAATCCCGAAAAGACCGCGCATCTGGCCAAGGTTCTGTAGAACCAGCGCCCACCACAAGACAATTCGCCAAACGCAAACAGCCCCGGCAAAACCGAGGCTGTTGCATTCAGTGGTACCTGAAATCGATCAGAGCAGGCCGGCGTGCACCATGGCCGCGTCGATTTTGGCCTTGGTGCTGTCCTCAAGCCCTGTAAGCGGCGAGCGCACTTCCTCAGAGCACAGGCCCAGCTTTGACATGCCGTATTTTGCCCCCACCAGACCGGGCTCGATAAAGATCGCCTCATGCAATGGCATCAGGCGGTCCTGATACTCCAGCGCGGTCTTGTAGTCGCCCGCCAATGTCGCCGCCTGAAATTCTGCGCAGAGTTTTGGCGCGACGTTTGCGGTGACGGAAATACAACCCACACCGCCATGCGCGTTAAAGCCCAGCGCGGTGGCGTCCTCGCCCGAGAGCTGAATGAACTCCGGACCACAAGAAGCACGCTGCTGGCTGACGCGCTCCAGCTTGCCAGTGGCATCCTTGACACCGACGATGCGCGGCAGTTTTGCCAGCTCGCCCATGGTGGCCGGGGTCATATCCACAACCGAGCGCGGCGGGATGTTGTAGATGATGATCGGAATGTCGGCGCAGTCATGCAACGCGCTGAAATGTGCGATCATGCCGCGTTGGGTCGGCTTGTTGTAGTAAGGCGTCACAACCAGCGCCGCGTCGGCACCAACCCGATGGGCGTATTCCACAAAGCGAATCGCCTCGACGGTGTTGTTGGACCCGGCGCCGGCGATCACCGGCACACGGCCAGCAGCGGTTTCCACCACCACTTTGATGACCAGTTCGTGTTCTTCGTGGGTCAGCGTCGGGCTTTCGCCAGTGGTGCCCACGGGAACCAGACCGGTCGAACCTTCGGCAATATGCCATTCCACCAAGTGTTTGAGCGTATCCAGATCCAACTCACCATTGCGAAACGGGGTGACGAGGGCTGGCATAGAGCCTTTGAACATGGGAACGCTCCAGTTAGTGGTTTTGATGCGGGCAAATCCTTGCCCGGACGGGCGCGCTGGCGGGAAATTGAGTTGCACCCCGCGACACACGCACTATCGTCACAGCCTCTATCCCCGGATTGCTGGAAAATGCAAGAGATGACACGCAGACTCGCCTGTTCATTGCTGATTTGCGCGACCCTGTTTGGCGCGCCCGTGTACGCGAGCGGACTTGATACCGCCCTCCCTCTGATGCGCGATGGCCAGTGGCAAGAGGCCCTGATCGACGCCGGCGAAGAGGGATCAATTGCCCGCGATGTGATCGAATGGCACCGCCTGCGCGCCGGCAAAGGCACTGCCCGCGATGTCATGTCCTTTATCGACCGCCGCCCGGATTGGCCCGGCATGCAATACCTGCGCCGCCAGAGCGAAGAGGCCATCGCCTCCGCAGGACAGGCGACGGTTCTTGCCTTTTACCGCGATACATCTGAGGCACAGACCCCCGAAGGCGCGCTCAGCCTTGGCGAAGCGCTGATTGGTGCGGGCCGCAAGACCGAAGGCGAGACAGAGATCGTGCGCGCGTGGCGCAGCATGGCAATGCCGGAGGCGGTACAGAACGCCTATCTTGCACGCCATAAATCCCTGCTCGCCCAACATCACGAAGCGCGCCTGAACCGGCTTTTGTGGGATGGCCACAAAGTGTCCTCGCGCCGGATGCTGGATCTGGTCAGCGACGGGGCGCGCAAACTGGCAGAAGCCCGGATTGCCTTGCAGGAACAGGCCAATGGCGTTGATGCGGCGATCGCTGCGGTGCCTGCAAACCTGCAAGATGATGCGGGGCTGGCCTATGACAGGTTTGCGTGGCGCGATGCCAAACGGCGCCAGGACGATGCTATTGCCATGATGTTTGAGCGCTCCACCTCTGCCGAGGCGTTGGGAGAACCGGACAAATGGCTGCGCCGGCGCGCGGATTTCGCGCGCCAACTGATGCGCGACAATGACAACACCCGCGCCTATAAACTCGCCGCTTACCATTTTTCTGAACCCGAGGCGGGCTATGGCTACGCCGACAACGAGTGGATCGCAGGCTATGTCGCCCTGCGCAAACTGGATGATGCCGAGCTTGCGGTCTATCATTTCACCCGTTTCCTCGCCGCCGTGGAAAGCCCGATCTCAGTTGGCCGCGCGGGGTATTGGCTGGGGCGCGCCTATGCCCAGATGGGCGAGATCGACAAGGCCCACGCGGCCTACAGGCTTGGTGCAAAATTCCAGAGTTCCTATTACGGGCTACTCTCCGCACAGGCGTTGGGGCGCGGGTTTGATCCGCGCCTGACCACACCCGAAGCGCCCGACTGGAAGGGCGCGCCGTTCCTGCAATCGTCGGTCTACAAGGCTGGCATCGCTTTGCTGGAGGCAGGCGATCTGTCGCTGGGTGAGCGGTTCCTGACCCATCTGGTCGAAAGCCTCCCCCCGGATCAGGCGCTGCAACTGGGGCAGATGGCGGTGGATATGAAACAGCCCCACTTGGCGGTGATGATCTCCAAACGTGCTGCCCAGGACGGGCTGGAACTGGCAGGCGCTTATTATCCCTTGCACCCTGTCACCCAGATGAGCCTGCCGATGGCGTCTGAGATGGTCTTGGCAATCGCGCGGCGCGAAAGCGAATTTGACCCGGTGGTCATCAGCCACGTGGGCGCACGCGGGTTGATGCAGGTGATGCCCGGAACGGCGGAACTGGTGGCCAAGGACCTCGGCATCCTCGACGATCACAAGGTCTCGCGCCTGACCGAAGACTGGCAGTATAACGTCAAGCTCGGCGCCGCCTATCTGGCGGGGCTCGCAGGAGAGTTCGACGGCAACGTGGTCCTGATGGCGGCAGGCTATAACGCAGGCCCCCATCGCCCCATTGCATGGATGGAACGCTACGGTGACCCGCGCGACCCGGAGGTGGATGTGGTCGACTGGATCGAACACATCCCGTTTAACGAGACTCGCAACTACGTGATGCGCGTCACCGAGAGCCTGCCCGTTTATCGCGCGCGACTGGGGCAGACACCGCTGCCCCAGCCGTTCTCGCGCGAGCTAGCGGGCCGCACGCTTCAGGTTTTCGCGCCAAAAGGTGAATAGCCCCGCCGCCACAACGATGGCCGCACCAATGATCACATTGGTGCGCATATCCTCGCCAAACACCAGCAGACCAATCATCGCGGCCCACGGCAGCTGCATATACGCAAACGGCTGCACGGCGCTGGCCTCTGCCATCTCGTAGCATTTGATCAGGAGCCAATGCCCAAGTGCGCCCGTGACGCAGAGGGTCGCCATCCAGCCCCAATCCGGTGCGGTCATCGGCTCCCACCACCAAAGCCCCAGGGGCGTCACAAAAATCATGCCGTAAACGCCGGTGTAGAAAAAGCTGGTCGCGGTGGTGTCGCGGCGCGCCACATAGCGGGTAAGCAGGCCATAGAGTGCAAACATCAGCGCCGCCAGCAGCGGGATCAGTGCCGCCACCTGAAACACGCCTGATCCCGGTTGCAGGATGATCAGCACACCGATGAAACCCACGCCAATCGCCGCCCACCGCCGCCAGCCCACTTGTTCACCAAGGATCGGCCCCGAGAGCGCCGCAATGAGCAGAGGATAACAGACAAAGACCGCGTGGCTCTCGACAAGGCCAAGCACGGTAAAAGCCAGAACCATGACGCAAATCTCTGCCACGAGCACAAAGGCGCGAAAGATCTGCACCCACCGCTGGCTGGTCTGTGCGGCAGCCCTTACGCTGCCACTTTGTTTCAGTGCCAGCGTGATCACAAAGGCCGCAAAGAACCAGTAGCGAATAGTGATCACCATAAAGACGTTGTATTCACTCGCCAAATGCCGCGAAATCCCGTCTTGCAGGGCAAAGACAATCGTTGCGCCGATCATCAGCAAGATGCCCAGTCTGGTGTCGTTCTTGGCCATGACCTGTTCCATGGTTCAGCCTTTCAATTCATCAGTCAAAATTGCCCGCGTCATATGCCGCTTGCGCCCAAAACCGGGGGTGCGCTCTACTTTGAAACCTGCCGTCTCCAGCCCACGACGGACAAACCCGGCCGCTGTGTAAGTCGCTGCGGTACCGTTTGATGCAGTATGATCCGCGACGGCCTGCATCAGATCCTCTTGCCACAGTTCCGGGTTCTTGGCGGGTGAAAACCCGTCCAGAAACCAGGCGTTCGCCTGTCCTGTCCACTCTGGCAGCGACCTGCACGCGTCGCCGATGACAACCTCCAACTGCAAGCTGCCCAGATCACAGCATCCACCGCCGGTCCAGTGCGCCAGGAACCGCTCCGCCCATGGCGTGATCGCGGGAAAGGCCTCCAGCGCGCGTGCCATATCGGTTGGGGCCATCGGGAAGGCCTCGAAACTGGTGAACCGCAGCGGCGTGCCTTGTCCGCTCTCTTCCCACGCGCGCCACGCGGCCAGCATGTTGAGACCGGTGCCAAACCCCAGTTCTGCGATGTGAAAACCGGGCTGAAACCGGGCGGGCAGATCATTGCCGGCCAGAAAGACATGCTCGGTCTCCAACAGGCCGTTTTGCAGCGAAAAATAAGGGTCGTCGAACTGATCGGAGACGGGCAAATCGCCCTCTCGCCAGCTCAGCCGTGCCTGCTGGTCTGCCATCGCGAATTCCTTTAGGTGAGACGTGACACGAGGGCGAACCTGACGAAAGGTCATGGAAATGGCAACTGCTGAAATCACCGTGCGCGGCGCTGGTATCTTTGGGCTGTCGATCGCATGGGCCTGCCACCAACGCGGGGCCAAGGTGCAGGTGATCGACCCCGCCGGGCCGGGCGCTGGATCAAGCGGCGGGCTGGTCGGCGCGCTCGCCCCGCATGTGCCGGAAAACTGGAACCCAAAGAAGGCGTTTCAGCTTGAGAGCCTTTTGATGGCCGAAGGGTTCTGGGCCGAGGTCGAAGATACCGGGGGTGTGTCGCCGGGCTATGGACGCCTTGGCCGTCTGCAACCCATCGCGGATGAGCGCACGCTGGAGCTGGCCCACGCACGCCGCGAGACCGCAGCCGAGCTGTGGCAAGACCATGCGATCTGGGACGTGCGCCCGGCCTCCGATTTCGGTGACTGGTGCCCGCCCAGCGCAACCGGAATGGTGATCCACGACACGCTCTCCGCGCGCATGCATCCGCGCCGTGCCTGTGCTGCATTGGTCGCGGCCCTGCGCGCTGGCGGTGTCGAGGTCGCTGGTGACGGGCGTGACAAAGGGCACGTGGTTCATGCCACCGGGTATCAGGGGTTGTTGGATCTGAACGCCCTGTCCCCGCGTCTGGTTGGCACGGGCGTCAAGGGACAGGCCGCACTGCTGGCCTACGATGCGGGTGCGGTGCCACAGCTTTATGCGGATGGGCTGCACATCATCCCACATGCGGATGGCACCTTGGCCATCGGCTCCACCAGCGAGCGTGACTTCATCCGCCCGGACGAACCTGATGCGCAGCTTGATCAGGTGATTGCACGTGCCATCGCCGCAGTGCCACAACTTGCCGGTGCCGAGGTTCTGGAGCGTTGGGCCGGTGTACGCCCCCGCGCCCGCACCCGCGCGCCTATGCTGGGAGAATACCCCGACCGCCCCGGGCATTTCATCGCCAACGGTGGCTTCAAGATCGGCTTTGGCATGGCCCCCAAGGTCGCCGAGGTGATGGCAACCCTGATGCTGGACGGAAACGACACCATTCCCGAAGGGTTTCGTGTCTCGGACAATCTCTGAGTGTGCCGCGGTCCCGGCGTTCAAGAGAGGGATTGCGCTGCGCTAGGCGCATCGCCGAACGCGGGGGCCGCACCCGTTGGGTGCGGCCCCCGCGGCCTGCCCGATGCTGTCACCCAGTTGCAGCCGCGCGAAGCTGGGTCATCAAGTCGGTCAGTGTCTTGGTATAGAGCTCGCTGGTCAGACGTCCGGCCGCGTCGAATTCCTTGCTCGACCCGGCCAGGTGTACCTCCGGCCCGGGCAGAACACGCGGGCGAAACGGCACCAGGAAACTGCGCAGGATCATCTGCGCGCGCTCCCCGCCCGCACGCCCCGCTGCGGCAGACATCACGGCTACGGGCTTGTCAGCCCAGGGGTTGCCCTCGGTGCGGCTTACCCAATCCAGCGCGTTCTTGAGCACGCCGGATGGGCCTTTGTTGTACTCTGGTGTTGAAATGACCACGGCATCCGCCCCTGCAATCTGATCGGCCAGCGCCTGAACAGCGGTGGGTATACCGTCGGCCTCTTCCGCGTCGCCATCATACAGCGGCAGGTTCAGATCGCCCTCGATGACCTCCGCAGGACCAAAGAGCCGAGCGGCCTCTCTGGCCAGTTTACGGTTGGTCGCCTCCTTGCGGAGAGAGCCGGAAATAATAAGCAATACTGGATCAGCCATCATTTGGTCCTTTCAAATCATGTATCTCGCTGTGAAAGCTAGGTCGCCTCAACACGCAAACAAAGCCCGACCACCGCAGACGGGCTGTGCACCCTTACACAGCTGGCGCAATGAACGAAAAAGGCCGCGCTCGGGGGCGCGGCCTTTGGGGTCTGCTCATCCGTTCGAGCTTAGCTCGCCTGTGGGATGATGACGATTTCCACGCGCCGGTTGCGCGCCTTACCCTCAACGGTCAGGTTGCTCGCCACGGGCTGATCCTCGCCACGGCCGATGATGCGCATACGATTGTAAGAGACGCCGCCGGCGGCCATCTCATCAGCGACCGCATTGGCCCGACGTTCGGACAGGGAGTAGTTATAGGAGGCCGCGCCATCGCTGTCGGTGTGCCCGATCACTTGAACCACACTGCCCGGATAGCGCTGCAAGCTGCCAGCAACCTTGCGCAGATCGCTCCGCACCACCGAGGAAATCGCAGCGCTGTCGGTGGCAAAGGTCAGGTCATTGGGCAGCGAGACGATCAGACGATCACCGGTGTTCACAATGGAAATCGAGTCGTTATCGAGGCTTTGACGCAGCTCAGCCTCTTGCTTGTCCAACTCTCGCCCAATCAGGCCGCCCGCCAGTGCGCCGACAGCAGCGGTGCCGATGATGGTCTCGGCCTTGTCGTCATCCGAGGTCGCCGCACCGATGCCTGCACCAATCAGGCCACCGATGATGGCCCCGTTCTGAGAGCGGTTGATACCGCCGGGCGCACCATAGGAGGCAGGATCGTCACACGCGCTCAGCGCCACGGCAGCGGCCAGCACGCCAAGGGCGGGGATTTTTGCAAAAGACATTTGTAGTCTACCTTTTCTTCCTCAAACCTGTCTTTTATCGCCCGCATTTTCTGTTCGCGGGCGGAGACGTTGTGTGTAGATATTGTGCGCATCGCCGCGCGCAGCAAGCGTGCAGGCATCGCGTTCGGCGGATTGCCGCGCACCCCCACTCGCGAACCTGCGGGCCAGGTTACGCCTTGTAAACAAACGTGTCGCGTTCTTGTTCCCGCCACAGCTTGCGCAACAACGCGGCTTCATCACTGAAATGCGCGTCCAGCAAGTCCGCAGACATCATTCGGTCCGTGCGGAAATGGCGAAAGCCGCTGCGCAGCTCGCACCACGCCGCAAGCAGCGTGCAGTCGATGTGATAGATCAACGCCAAGGGGCGCAGGATGCGCTCGCTCTGCTCTCCGGCCTCATTCACATAGACCAGTTGCAGTTTCTGGGCGCTGCGGACCGCCTGGCGCAAGATCGCCTTGGACACACAGCCATTGTCGGGGTCATCAAGCGGCGCGCCATAAGGGGCAACCTGCAACCACTCGGCGCTGGCGTGGACATCGCATATCTTGCGCCCAACCCGCGCCGCCGCCTGCTGTAGCGCGCCATCCCCCGTGCGCATCAACATCGCAAGCCCGACATGCAGCGCCTCGATTTCTTCTTCATCGAAGTTGAGCGGCGGCAGATCATACCCCTTGCGCAGCATATAGCCGATCCCCGCCTCTCCTTCGACGGGCGTGCGCATCGCCTGAAGCGCGGCAATATCTCGGTAGATCGTGCGCTTTGAGACCTCAAGCTGAGCGGCAAGATCCTCGGCCCGAACCGGCGCAGGGGCCGCGCGCAGGATCTGGATCAACTCAAACATCCGATTGCTGCGGGTCATGACACCTCCGGTGATGCAGATGGGCGGACACATACCGTGACACCCTGCTGCCATCCTAGCATGCCCCACTGACAACAGGGTGTCAGCAGCGATTTGCTTTTCTCAGAGGGTCACATCACCCCCAATGGAGTCTGCTCATGTCGTCTTATGATTGGATCGCTCTTGTCACCCTCGGCTTGGATCGCTGGAACGAACCTGCCCCACCGCGCACCGCTTACGAGATTGAGCGCAAAGAGGCTTGGGACAAGGTCGAAGCACATCTGGCTGCAAAACGCCGCGCACGCCGCAAGGCGCTTTTGCAGAGCATAAAGAGGGGTCTCACGCGCATGTTCACGCGGCGCTCTCTTGCGCGACCTCCGCGCGGGCGGCCTCAAAAGCCAGCATCGCGCGTTTGACCGGCACGCCCCAGTGGTAGCCGCCCATCTCGCCGCCCTTGCGCAACACCCGGTGACAGGGGATGAGCCAGCTCAGCGGGTTCTTCCCCACCGCCGTTCCCACGGCACGCACAGCACGAGGGTTGTCGATAGCTTCGGCAATCTCGCCATAGGTGGTGGCCTCGCCCTCGGGGATCTGCAGGAGCGCCTCCCAGACCTTGATCTGCAAAGGGGCCCCCATCAGATGCAGCGCAGTATCGCCTTTGCGGGCAAAGGCCGCTTCGACCTGTGGGCGCAACGCATCTGCATCCTCGACAAACGCGGCCTTGGGCCAGCGGGCACGCATATCGCTCAAGGCCGTTTCTGCCCCGACCTCGGCCGCGAAGGCCAGACCACACAGGCCTTTTTCAGTGCCCATGGCGAGCGCCAGACCAAAGGGGCTGTCAAACCAGCCCCAACGCACGGTCAACCCCTCGCCCCGGCGGGCATATTCACCGGGGCTCATGGCCTCCCAACGCACGAACAAATCATGCAAGCGGCCAGACCCGGAAAGCCCAACGGCATGGGCGGTCTCCAGCAGGGGCAAATCCTCGCGCAACAGCGACTTTGCATGCCCCAAACGCAGGTACTGCTGATAGCGTTTGGGCGAAACACCAACCCAGGCGGAAAATATGCGCTGAAAATGTGCCGAGCTCATGTCCATGCGGGCCGCCAGTTCTTCGAGAGACAGATCCGCGCCATCCGCATCGATTACCTCGATCGCCCGGCGGATGACCCCGTAGTGATAAGCCTGTTCGTCCCGTTGCATGGCGCGTGCCCCTAGCCGTCGTCTTGATGGTTCAGAGCGATAGTACCGCCAGCCGGTGCCAGGGGCGACCCGGAACCTGCGGTTTGCCAATCAGCCACGCCATCCGCGCAAAAACCGCGACTTTTGCACCGCATCGCCCGATCCCCTGCGAATGCTGCACGTTTTTGATTTGCGCCCTCTGTCTGCAGCGGGCAAAAGAACGCCCGATGGCCAAGCAACTCGATTATCATACGCTCCGCGAGATCTTCACGCGGTTCCAGGACGCCGAGGCCGAACCCAAGGGCGAACTCGACCATGTCAACGTCTACACGTTGGTCGTGGCCGTCGCCCTGTCCGCCCAGGCAACCGACGCAGGCGTGAACAAAGCCACCAAGGATTTGTTCAAGATTGCCGACACCCCCCAGAAGATGCTCGCCCTTGGCGAAGAGGGTGTGATCGAACACATCAAGACGATTGGCCTTTATCGCAACAAGGCCAAGAACGTCATCAAGCTCTCCCGCATCCTTGTCGAACAATACGGTGGCGAGGTTCCCTGTTCTCGTGCAGCGCTGGAAAGCCTGCCCGGTGTGGGGCGCAAGACCGCCAATGTGGTTTTGAATATGTGGTGGCGCTACCCGGCACAGGCGGTGGACACGCATATCTTTCGCGTCGGTAACCGGTCTGGCATCTGCCCCGGCAAGGATGTGAACGCGGTTGAACGGGCGATCGAGGACAATATCCCGGTCGATTTCCAACTGCATGCGCATCACTGGCTGATCCTGCACGGCCGCTATCACTGCAAGGCGCGCAAACCCTTGTGCTCCACCTGCATCATCCGAGATCTCTGCCTCTACGAGGATAAAACACTATGACCAAAACCTACCAGCTCGTCGGTATCGGCAACGCGGTTGTCGACGTGATTTCCCAGTGCGACGACAGTTTTCTCGACCATATGGGGATCGAGAAGGGCATCATGCAGCTGATCGAGCGTGAGCGGGGTGAAGTGCTCTATGCCGCGATGAAGGAACGGGTGCAGACGCCCGGTGGCTCTGTCGCCAATACCATTGCGGGTGCTGGTGCGCTGGGGCTGTCCTCGGCTTTCATCGGCCGCGTGCACGACGACGCTCTGGGGCGGTTTTACGCGCAAGCCATGCAGGACGATGGCGTTGATTTTGTGAACCCGCCCGTCGCGGGCGGCGAACTTCCCACCTCGCGTTCGATGATTTTTGTCTCGCCCGATGGCGAGCGCTCGATGAACACCTATCTGGGGATTTCGTCTGAACTCAGCTCTGACGACGTGCCGAACGCGGTCGCAGGTCAGGCGCAGATCATGTTCCTTGAGGGGTATCTGTTCGACAAGGACAAAGGCAAAACCGCCTTTATGGAAGCGGCGCGTGACTGCCGCGCAGGCGGCGGCAAGCCGGGCATCGCGATCTCCGATCCCTTCTGTGTCGAACGTCACCGCGCCGATTTTCTGAAGCTGATCGAGACCGAGCTGGAGTTTGTCATCGGCAATGAGGCCGAGATCCGTTCTCTGTTTGAAACCGATGATCTGGAAGAGGCGCTGGCAAAGACGGCGGCGATCTGTCCGCTGGTGGTCTGCACCCGCTCCGGCGAGGGCGTCACCGTGGTCAGCCCTGCAGGCCGCATCGACGTTCCCGTGACCCGGGTCGTTCCCGTGGATGCCACCGGCGCCGGCGATCAGTTCGCCGCCGGTTTCCTGTTTGGCCTCGCCCACGATCAGGATCTGGAAACCTGCGCCCGGATGGGGAACGCCTGTGCGGCCGAAGTCATCAGCCACATCGGCCCGCGCCCACAGACCGACATGCGCGCACTTCTGCAAGCAGCGGGCTTGCTGGCGGCCTAAACGCCCGTGCTCGCAGACAACATACGCCTTGAGCCAATCGCCGACATCGAGAGGCTCAGGGCATGCGCCCCAGGGTAGTATTTGATAAATGAAATACTACCAGACCGACCAAAATCGAACCCAAATCCAAAAACGAAATGCGTCATTTGCGCTCTTGGTTCGCGAATCACACTTTCCTCAATGAATACAAGCCTTCACCTTTGATGCCGCCGCTTGGCGCCATATAGGTCGCAAACTTCGCGCAAAAGTATAGTAATTCGCGAAAGAGAGGTATTGCCACCCAGATTTGCCAATTCTTAAGTTTGCCACGCGAGGTCTAGAATGTGGATCACATCTATCCGATAGGACCTCACCATGTTTCGTATGAATGCCCTTCGAGTTTCCCAGAAGCTGCCGCTCTATTTCGCAGCTTTCAGCGCGTCCATCAGCGCCATCCTCATCGCCGCCGCGCTCTTTGCCTTTCACGGGTATGCCGAACGCGCCGTCGAGAACCGGATGGAGACAATCACCGCTGATCGCAGCGCATCGGTACGCAATATGATGTCCACGATCCGAGCGGATCTGACGTCGCTTGCCGCCTCGCCGGCCACCGTCAACGCCCTGGGATCATTTGCGACCACGTGGGAGGATCTTGGGGGAGAGGCCGCGGACACGCTGCGCACTGCCTACATCAAGGACAATCGCCATCCCGTCGGCGAAAAGCACAAGCTGCACAGGGCAGACGGTGACGCCGCCTATCACGAGATCCACGAAACCTATCATCATGGCCTGCGGACGCTGATCGAAAGCAAAGGCTATTACGATGCCTTTCTGATCAACCCAGCAGGCGACATCGTCTATTCCGTCTTCAAGGAAATGGACTACGCCACCAGCCTCACCAACGGTGCCTACAAGGACTCCGGGCTTGGAGCAGCCTTTCGCGATGCACAGTCCGCCAAGACTGGAACCGTGGTCTTTGCGGACATGGAACCCTATGCCCCCAGCAATGGCGCTGCCGCCGCGTTCCTCGCATCGCCGGTCGTTGACGGAGACGGCACTCGCCTGGGCGTAATCGCGATCCAGGTTCCCGTGGATCTGCTGGGTCAGATTACCAACAACACCGATGGTCTTGGCGAAACCGCACAAGTCTACCTGGTGGGCGCAGACCTCATGGCGCGTACCAATTCCCGCTTCGAAGACGGGTTCCGGGTGCTCGATACACTGCCGGAGAACGAACACACCATGCGGGCGCTCGACGGTGAAACGCACTTCTTCAAGGGCGCGGATGGGCTGGATGGCGACCCGATCTATGCCTACTCCCGGCCGCTGGACCTCGGGATTGCCAATTGGGTTCTGGTCATCGAACAAGATGTGCGCGATGTCATGGCACCGCTGCTCAGCAAGGCCTGGATGCTCGGTCTGATCGCCATTGCCGTTGGCTTGACCATGTCCTTTCTTGGCTGGCGGATCGCCTGCTCCTTCACGCATCCCCTCAACCGTATTCGCACCGGCATGACCGAGGTTGCGGACGGCAATCTGGATACCGACGTCGCTGACGCAAGCCGCGGCGATGAGATCGGGGATATCGGCAAGGCGCTGGTGTCGCTTCAGGACGACCTCCGTCTGGCGCGTGAAGCCGAGGAAGCCCGCGCGCAACAGCAGCAGGAACAGCAGATTGTGGTGGAACACCTCAGCGCCGGACTGCTGCGTCTGTCGCAGGGGGATTTCTCTGCCACCATCGACACGCCATTCTCGGGCGAGCATGAAAAGCTGCGTGCCGATTTCAACACGACGGTGAGCACGCTTAATCAGACGCTCGGCCATGTGGTGAGCGCGGTCGAACGCATCCGCAACGGTGCCGCCGAGATCAACCAGTCGTCCGACGATCTGTCCCATCGCACCGAGAGCCAGGCCGCAACGCTGGAGGAAACCGCCGCCGCGCTGGAAGAGATGACAGCAAGTGTGAAATCCGCCGCCGAAAGCGCCCGCAGCGTCGAGCAGATCACCGGCGAGGCCAAACAAGAGGCCGAAACCAGCGGCGGCGTGGTACAGAACGCCGTGACCGCAATGACCGAGATCGAACAGTCATCGAAGAAGATCGAACAGATCATCTCGGTGATTGACGATATCGCCTTCCAGACCAACCTGCTGGCACTGAACGCTGGCGTCGAGGCTGCACGCGCAGGCGAAGCTGGACGCGGCTTTGCGGTGGTGGCAAGCGAGGTGCGCGCTCTGGCGCAACGCTCCTCCGAGGCCGCGATGGAGATCAAATCCCTGATTGGCGAAAGCTCCAAACAGGTGGAATCGGGTGTCGACCTCGTCGGCAAGGCCGGTGAAGCGCTCCAGATGATTGTTCAACGCGTGAACCACATCTCTCAACTGGTGTCGGGAATCGCAGAAGGCGCATCCGAGCAGTCGAATGGTATCGAGGAAATCAACACCGGCATGGTGCAGCTCGATCAGGTGACGCAACAGAACGCCGCCATGGTGGAAGAAGCCTCCGCCGCGTGCCAGATGCTCGACAGCGACGCCTCTCAACTGGGCAGCGTCGTGGCAAACTTCAAACTGTCCGGTGCGGCAGGCCAGGATCAACAGGCCGCCCCCGCCAGCTCTGGTCGCCCTGCCCGCACCCTCCAGCGCGAAGAGTGGGACGTGTCCGCCGATCACGATGACGCGACACCGCCCGCGCCGACGGCGCATGGCACCGACGGCAATGCCGCGCTCAACTTCTACGAGGATTTCTAGAAGCGCTCCGTTGTGCCGCGCCACACCCCCGGCCGGCGCCGGGGCTCCCTGACGAGGACCGACACATTGGACCGTACCATCAGGTGCGGTCCAATGCCGTCAGCGCCTTGCTCAGCAGCTCGGCCAACTGGTCGACCTCTTCGGGGGACAGCCCCTCGATCAGGCCGGATTGTGTGGCGACATGGGCCTCCACGACTTCATCGATCAGGGTCAGCCCCTCAACCGTCAGGGCGATCAGGAAACTGCGGCTGTCTTCCGGATTCGTCGTGCGGCTGACCAGGCCATCCGCCTCCAGCCGATCAATCCGGTTCGTCATGGTTCCGGATGCCACCATCGTCGCCTTCATCAACGCCCCCGCCGACAGGCGATACGGCGCGCCTGCCCGGCGTAAAGTGGCCAGCACATCGAATTTCGCCGCATTGAGACCATAGCGGGCAAAGGTCCGTTCCATCGGTTTCAGGTAGGCCAGATAGAGCCGCCCGACACGCCCGATCACCCCCATCGCGGTCACGTCGAGGTCGGGCCGCTCGCGGCGCCATTGCTCCAGAATGAAATCCACATGATCCATGCGTCAGTAATGTGCCGCGACGCGAAGGAGGTCAATGCGATGCGCATATCTTGACGTCGAGACTTTGCATCACTATCTCGACATCGAGATATATGGGGAGTCCCACCATGACGAATAACAAAGACCTTGCCCTGACCGCACTTGCGCCGGCCATTTGGGGCAGCAGCTATATTGTGACGACAACGTTCCTGCCCGGAGAATCGCCCTATTTGGTGGCTCTGCTGCGGGCTTTGCCTGCCGGCCTGCTCCTGCTTCTGATCGTGCGCCAGCTGCCGCCCATCGCCCTCCTGCCAAAGATCTTTGCGCTTGGTGCGTTGAACTTTTCGGTATTCTGGGCGCTGCTGTTCTTGTCGGCTTACCGTTTGCCCGGCGGCGTCGCCGCCACGTTGGGCGCTGTACAGCCACTGTTCGTGATGGGGTTGTCGGGGGTTCTCCTTGGCACACACCTCCACGGCAAGGGCATACTGGCGGCGGTCCTGGGCATTCTGGGGGTCGGGCTGCTGGTGCTCGGGCCGGAGGCCAGCCTTGACCTCGGCGGCGTCGCGGCCGGGCTCGGCGGGGCGCTTTCGATGGCCACGGGCGTGGTTCTCACCCGCAAATGGCAACCCGGTGTGCCGGCATTGACCTTCACTGCCTGGCAGCTCACCGCCGGGGGACTGTTGCTGATCCCCGTGGCCGTGATTGCCCTGCCTGACTGGCCGAACCTCACGACCAACAACCTCATCGGCCTCGGCTACATGAGTCTGATTGGCGGCGCGTTCACCTATATCCTGTGGTTTCGCGGCATCGGCCGCATCGCTCCAGCCCAGATCTCGCTCCTCGGGGTCTTCAGCCCGCTGACAGCAGTGATCCTGGGGGCGCTTTTTGCAGGCGAGAGTTTCTCCGCGCTGCAAGCGCTGGGGGCTGTGGTGGCCTTGTTCTCCGTCTGGCTGGGGCAACAGGGCACAAAACCCCTTGCGGTCAAGACGAACGCAAGGGTCGCAGCGGAGTAGGGCGCAAAGGGCCCTGTCGGCAAACCTCTGGCGTCAGTCGTCGGCCAGAGGTGACACCGCCCCGTCCAGGCTCTCGGGCAGCTGCGAGGGGCAGACCCCACCCCGGTGGCATTGCAGGACCGTATCCCCGGCGCTTCCATCCTCTGCCGCAAAGAAGAAGCCGCCACAGGGTTCGACAACCGCCACGACCCGCTCGTCGGTCTGCCGGGCAAAGAACAAATAGCGTGTGCCGGACACCAGGCTTCCGCACCATGACCCCAAACAATGGACTTCCAGCGTGATTTGCCCGTCGACGGACTGGTCGAAGATCCGTTCTCCCAGCATCAGCCCCGTGACCTGTGCCGGGATCTCGGTCGGCTGTTCGGTCGCGCGCGGCGCAGCTTCAGAGTAGCGCGGCAGGAGTGCTTCATCAAAGCTCACACGCCCCTCGATCACGACAAAGGGGTCCTCGCTTTCGGATACGATCCGATAGACATCCCCCGGTCCCATCGGCAAGCAACTGAGCGCAGAGGCCTGGGTCGCCATCGCCAGCGTCAGCCCTGCGACAAAGACGGCATTACAAATAGGCTTTGAATTCCTCGACGACACGCGCATAGACCTCCTTCTTGAAGGGGACAACCTTGTCCACCAGTTCCTCCACCGGCTGCCAGCACCAGGCAGAGAACTCGGGATCCTTGGTTGCGATATTGATCTGGTCGTCGCGTCCGGTGAACCGCAGCAGAAACCACTTCTGTTCCTGCCCGCGGTATTTGCCACCCCAGAAATGAGGCACCACCTCATGCGGCAGATCATAGGGCAGCCAGCCGTCGCTTTCTGCGATGATCTCGACCAGATCCGGGGTAACGCCGGTTTCCTCTTCCAGTTCACGGAGCGCGGCGAGGCGGGCATCCTCCCCTTTGTCGATCCCGCCCTGCGGCATCTGCCACGCGTCCTTGTGCCGATCCATCCGCTGGCCAACCCAGACCGCCCCGTCCCCGTTTATCATCATCACCCCCACGTTGGGGCGATAGGGCAAACCCGCGATTTCGTCAGGGGTCATTGCCTTTGGAGCGGGCTTCTTGGTCTTTTTGCTCATGCTGTTCCTGTGGCCTCACGCCTGTGCCTAACCGTCTGCCCTCTCTTAGACCGCGTGCCGCGGGGGCACGCAAGGGGGTGACGCCGCGTATGGAGGTGACAATCCCGAGCCGCCGGGCGATCCTGCGCCGCAAGAGCGCCCCGCACGGGGACGCGACGAAGGACATGGAGGGAGAGTGTCATGGCTGCGTACCCACATCTGCTGGCCCCGCTAGATCTGGGCTTCACCACCTTGAAGAACCGGGTACTGATGGGCTCCATGCATACGGGCCTGGAAGAGACCCGTGACTGGGACCGGGTAGGCGAATTCTATGCCGCCCGCGCCCGGGGCGGTGTGGCGCTGATGGTGACAGGCGGCATTGGTCCGAACCTCGAAGGTTCCGTGCTGCCGGGCGCGGCGATGATGACGACGGAACAGGACGTCACCAACCATTCCGTCGTGACCAAGGCCGTGCATGAGGCCGGCGGCAAGATCGCGATGCAGATCCTGCACGCGGGCCGCTATGCCTATGGGCCGAAATGCGTCGCCCCCAGCCCGATCAAATCCCCGATTTCTCCGTTTCCGCCGACGGAACTGGACGAAGAGGGCATCGAGAAACAGATTTCCGACATCGTGACCGCCGCGCGTCTGGCACAAGAGGCTGGCTACGACGGGGTCGAGATCATGGGCTCGGAAGGTTACTTCCTGAACCAGTTCCTCGTCACCCACACCAACAAGCGCACCGACCGATGGGGCGGCACCTACGAAAACCGCATGCGCCTGCCGGTCGAAGTGGTACGCCGGGTGCGGGAGGCCGTGGGGGAGGAGTTCATCCTGATCTACCGTCTGTCGATGATCGACCTGGTGCCCGACGGATCGACCTTTGACGAGGTGGTACAACTGGCCAAGGCGGTCGAAACCGCAGGGGCGACGATTATCAATACCGGCATCGGCTGGCACGAGGCCCGCATTCCCACCATCGCCACTTCGGTGCCGCGTGCAGCCTTTGCCTGGGTCACGCAAAAATTGATGGGGCATGTTTCGATCCCCGTCATCACCTCGAATCGGATCAACACTCCCGAGGTCGCCGAAGCTGTTCTGGCGCAGGGCTGTGCCGATATGGTGTCGATGGCGCGCCCGATGCTGGCGGACGCAGAGTTCGTCGCCAAGGCCGCAGAGGGGCGCGCGGCAGAAATCGCCCCGTGTATCGCCTGCAACCAGGCCTGCCTTGATCATACATTCGGCGGCAAGCTGACCTCCTGCCTGGTGAACCCGCGCGCCTGTCACGAAACCGAACTGGTGCTCTCCCCGGCAGACCACACAAAGACCGTGGCGATCGTCGGGGCCGGCCCCGCGGGCCTGTCGACCGCGCTGGCTGCTGCGGAACGCGGCCACGCCGTGACGCTGTTCGACGCTGCAGAGGAAATTGGCGGCCAGCTCAACATGGCCAAGCAGATCCCCGGCAAGGAGGAATTCTGGGGTCTCGTCGACTGGTATCGTACCATGATTGCCAAGGCGGGCATCTCGGTGCAATTGGGCCGCCGCGTGGGCGTTGCGGATCTCGCGGGTTTTGACGAGGTCATTGTTGCCACCGGCGTCGTGCCCCGCGATCCCGGCATTCCGGGGCAGGATCACGGCTCTGTCGTCAGCTACATCGATGTGCTGCGTCACAAGGTGCAGGTGGGGGACAAGGTCGCCGTGATCGGTGCCGGGGGTATCGGATTTGATGTCGCGGAATACCTCCTGCACGAAGGTGACAGCCCGACCGAAAGCCTGCCCCTGTGGATGCGCGAATGGGGCGTGACCGATCCGGGCGAACATCGCGCGGGCCTGGCGCCCGAAGGGCCGCAACCCGAAGCACCGGCGCGGCAGGTGACGCTCTTGCAGCGCAAGGCCGAGCGCCACGGCAAGCGGCTGGGCAAGACGACAGGGTGGATTCATCGTGCCACGCTAAAGATGAAGGACGTGGAGTTTGTCGGCGGCGTGAACTACGAGCGGATCGACGACGCGGGGCTGCATGTCAGCTTTGGCGAGGCGCGCGACACCCCCACCGTGATCGAGGCCGACACCATTGTTCTCTGTGCCGGGCAGGTCAGCGAACGGTCCCTGGCCGACCAACTGGCCGAGGCCGGGATCACCGCCCATGTAATTGGCGGAGCAGATGTGGCTGCGGAACTGGACGCCAAACGCGCCATCAATCAGGGCACACGGCTGGCGGCAACACTCTGACCTGACGCGACGTGACCCTGGCTGCGAAAACCCCGTCCGGAACATCCGTGGCGGGGTTTTCGTTTCCTGTTTGAGCCGGTCGCCACAAGGCGATCATTCAAGGCAACAGACAGGAAAGGACAGAAGATGCCGAAGATTTCCGACGCAAAAGTCCTCATCATCTCAACCCACGGCTACGAAAAATCCGAACTCGAAGTCCCGCGCGACGCGTTGCGCGCCAAGGGCGCAACCGTGCATGTGGCCACGCTCGACGGGCAAAAGATCCGCGGCTGGGAAGGCCCGGACTGGAACGGCGAGGCCGAAGCGGATCGGAAGGTCGCAGACGTCAACGCCTTCGACTATGACGCGCTGGTCATTCCCGGCGGTCAGATCAACCCGGACCTGCTGAGGGTTGAGGAGAACGTGATCTCCCTCGTCAAGGATTTCCACAACGAGGGCAAGGTGATCGCAGCCGTGTGCCACGCGCCGTGGGTGCTGGCCGAGGCGGGGATCGTGAAGGATCGCGACATGACCTCTTACGGCTCCATCAGGACCGACATCATCAATGCAGGCGCCAATTGGGTCGATGCTGAGGCAGTGGCGGACCAGGGTATCGTCACCAGCCGCCAGCCTGACGACCTTGAGGCCTTTGTTGCAAAAATCGTCGAAGAGATCGAGGAAGGCCGTCACCAGCGCAAAGCCGCGTAACGCCGTCATCAGCCTGCTGCGGGGGTGGGACACACCGCCCCCGCAGATGCTGCCCCCTCCCCCAGCACCGCAACCGCCCCAAACGCACCACAGCGCTTCCGCGCGCGCATTTGCGAGGTTCAATCGTGTCGCGCGCGGCTGTCGTCCGGGGCCTCCTCACGCTCCGACATTCCGTAGTCGCGGATCACGCCGGCCACGCGCAGGCGATAATCCTCAAAATAGCCATTGCGGCCTTGTGCCTGCGCAATGCGGTGCTTCTCCATCTGCCGCCATCGGCTCAACGCCGCTTCATCCGTCCAGAAGGACAGTGACAACAGCTTGCCCGGCGTTGTCAGGCTTTCAAACCGCTCCACCGATATGAAACCTTCGATCCCTTCGAACAATGGGCGCAGCGTGGCCGCGTGGTCCAGATAGGCCTCTTTCATCCCCTGTGCGGGTGTCACCTCAAAGATTACAGCGATCATCGTTCCTCCCTCCCTCCGGGCCCATGCGGTGTCGAGGCCAGTGTAAGCCAGGTGCGGTCCTCACGCAGGATGAACTTCTCCTTCTGGGCAAATTCATAGTTCTGACGTCCCAGCGGATCCGCCGCCAAACGGGCGCGATAGGCCTCATATGCCGCCAAAGACGGGATGGAATAAATCCCATAGGCCAGTGTCGAAGAGCCTTCATGCGGCGCGAAATAGCCGAACAGATCGGCACCATTGCGCGGAATGGCCTGCCCCCAGGTCTGGGCATATTGGCGGAATTGGGCATGTTTCGTCGGATCGATCTGATACCGGATGATGCAGGTCAACATCGCAGGGTCCTTTGTGTTCAGTGCTTGCCCGTCCTGACACGTCCCGCCGCGGCGATGCTTCGGCGCGCATCGAAATATCCCGCGCGCCCCTGTTTCCTGACCACGAACGATCCGGCGAAAACCCCGCAATTATCCCAAGCCCGCCCCGATCTTGCCCGATTTGCCCCGCAGGAAGGGCAAGAGACAGAACGTGCGATGAGGAATGCGAAATGGACCGACTGACCGAGATGGAAGCCTTCGCCAATGTGGTGGATCAAGGCGGGTTCACGGACGCAGCCAAGAAGATGGGCATCTCCAAATCTGCCGTTTCCAAACATGTCTCCAGCCTCGAAGCCCGCCTGGGTGCGCGATTGTTGAACCGCACCACGCGCCGGGTGTCGCCGACGGAAATCGGCCTGGCCTACTACGACCGCGCACGACGGGTGCTGAACGACGCTGGCGAGGCCGACGCATTGGTGACATCGATGCAAACGGCCCCATCCGGCCTGTTGCGGATCTCGGTTGCGACGGATTTCGGCGTCAACCACCTGTCGCCGGTCCTGTCCGATTTCCTGCGCGATTTTCCCGATATCACCGTCAATATGGTGCTCAACAACCGCTTCGTGGAGTTGATTTCCGAAGGGTTCGACATGGCCGTGCGTATTGGCGAACTGGAGGACAGCAGCCTTCGGGCCCGCAAACTGACCGAGACCACCAAACGCATGGTCGCGTCGCCCGGCTACCTGGAGAAATTCGGCCGCCCGCAAAAGATCGACGACCTCAATGCGCACAAACTGCTGCATTATTCCAACCAGTCCAGCGGCAACGTCTGGAAACTGACCGCGCCCTCGGGCGAAAAACGCCAGGTGCGCTCGACCGGCTGGCTCTCGGTCAATGACGGGCAATCCCTGCTGAACGCCGCCATATCGGGGCTCGGGATCGCCTATCTGCCGAGCTACCTCTACGCCGAGGCCAAGGCCGAAGGTCTGGTCGAGGACGTGATGCCCTCCCTCCCGGTCGAGACGCTCGGCGTCTATGCCGTCTATCCACCGGGACGGTTTACGCAACCCAAGGTCCGCGCCTTCATTGATTTTCTCGCCCATGCCTTTGCGGAAAAGGGCATGGAAACCTGGTAGGCGCTTTGCCAAGGGTGCCCCCGCTCGGCACCCGGCTCTACCTTCGTTTCAAGGCGATCCACACTTCCCTCGACTGCCCCTTGCATATTCTGCAGGGGGCTTTTGTTCAGCCCGACACGCCAATGCGCAACATTCGGGTCGCTGCAAGGCGCTGTGCCTGACACATCTCCGGTGCAGAACCGCCTCGATGGACACGCCGATGATCTTTGCCTTGCTGATGTTTCTTCTGCCACTGGCCTATAGCCCGGGCCCTGGAAACCTGTATTTTGCGGCCGCGGGGGCGCAGTTTGGTGCCAGAGCAACCGTTGCGGCCTCGGTGGGCTACCACCTCGCCACCTGGGGCGTGACGCTCGCCATCGGTCTGGGCAGCCTCGCAACGCTTGCGCAACATCCCGCCATCTTTGCCGCAGTCAAGCTGTTGGGCGGGGGGTACATTCTTTGGATCGCATGGCGGTTCGCACGCAGCAGTCGGTTGCGTCACAGGCATACGGCGACCGACGTCCGCTTTGTGGATGGTGTGGTCCTGCTGCTGTTCAACCCCAAGGCCTATGTCATCATCGCCTTGATGTTCAGCCAGTTCCTCGACCCTGCCCGGCTTCCGGCCGTCGGCCCTGGTCACATCGGGCAGGTGCTTTTGATTACAACAGTCTTCACGTTGAACAACCTCTTGGCCTTTACCATCTGGACCTTGGCAGGGGATCGGCTTGCCCGCGTGTTTTCCAGCCCCGCCCAGGCGCGCTGTCTCAACACCGGCTTTGCCGTCACGCTTGCGGGCGTCGGGCTCTGGATGCTGCTGGATTGAGCAAGGTTCAGGGTCTGACCAGAACCGCCTCGACCCGACGATTGGTCTCGCGCCCGGCTTCGGTCGTGTTCGGCGCCAAGGGGGCCATATAGCCCGCGCCCGCCACCTGGATGCGATCCCCCGCGATGTCGTAGCGCGAGATCAGCCGCTCACGCACGCTGGCCGCCCGCCGCCGGGACAAGGCAATATTGCTGTCGAGACCACCCACCGTATCCGTATGCCCTACGAGCAGAATGGTGGCGTTTTCACGCTCCGTCATGAAGGCCGCCAACTGGCGCAGGCTGTCGAAGGGCCCCTCTCCCATACGGGTCGAACCGGAGGCAAATTCCAGATCGAGCAGCGGCACATGTCCTTGCAGAACAATCAGGTCGGCAATCGCTCCGGTCGACAGACGCCCCCCCTTTGCGATCGCATCTGCCAGCAGCGCCTGCGGACCCGATGGCGTTGCGGTTTCCTCCCCGAGGCTGGTGGGCGTTGCCGCCTCGTCGGTGCCGGAAGGCGCCCCAACGCCCTCCGGCGGCGCCAATGGTCGCAGCAACTGCTCCGGGTCGTGACGCTCCAGCAGCTGCACATAAATCGACCCCGCGGAGCGCGACACCAGAAGCGAAACCGCCACGCCGCTCTCCGGGTGCTGCGCCGCCAGGAATTCATAGTCCGACAGGTTCACCGCCATATCCGGTGCCGGGATCACTTCGATCCCGAACCGAAAGCCAAAACCGCCGCAGGCCGCCGCGGTGCAGGCAAAGACCTCTTCGAAGCCGCGCTCCGTCAAGGCTTTCCGGATCGGGGCCAGCACCTGAAGCGCGCTCCAGTCTCCGTTCAAGCGCCAGCTGCGTCTGTAAATGCGCCCTTCCAGTGCCCGGACGGGCACGTCGTCGCCCGCCACCGGACCAACCGGCAACAACAGCGTGTCAAGCTGGGTTTCCTGCTCTCGCAGCAACTCCTCTCCCGCTGGCAACGGGACCGTGATCGGAGCAGCCGTGGCGCTGGTTGCGCTGATCGCACACAGCAGCAGCACCGCCCGCGGGAAGAGCCGCGCGACCCAGGCCATCTGTGACAAGATCACCGGCACTGCCCGTGATACTCCGCGTTGGGCGCCATGGCCGTAGCGCTTGCGACCCGGTTGGTCATATTGAAGAACCCCGCCACATTGGCGATGTCCCAGATATCCCGGTCATCAAAACCGTGGTGCCGCAGAGCCTCACGGTCAGCTTCTTCGATCTCGGCGCTGGATCGGGTCATCTTGGCGGCGAAATCCAGCATTGCGCGCTGACGCGCATCAACGGGCGCAACACGGTAGTTCATCACCAGCATTTCCCCCAGCACAGGATCGCCCGACAACTGCCGCACCGCCGCACCATGGGCCACCAGGCAATAGAAACACTTGTTGATCGAGGAGACGACCACCGCGATCATTTCGCGTTCCAGCTTTGACAGCTTGCTCTCGCCCAGCATCAGATCATTGTACATCGCGGTAAAGGCGTTGAGCTTCTCGATGTTGAAGGCATAGGCCTTGAGCACGTTTGGCACCATGCCAAGCTTGTCCTGGCAGATGTCGAAATACTTCTGCGTCTCGGGCGGCAGCGGGTCTGCCATCGGCAGGTCGAGCGCGGTCGGCTCCTTGAGTTTGGTCATCGTCAGCGCCCTCCTCCGGCGTCAGCGTTTGATACGATAGTGGTATTGGCCGACCTCGCGCATACCAAGGCTGGCATAGAGCGCGTTGGCGCCGGCATTGGCACGGGTGCAAATGACCACCAATTCCTCTGCGCCCTGGTCGGCGGCCCAATAGGCGGCTTGCCGCATCATCCAGACCCCGACCCCCTTGCGCCGCTGGTGCGGCAGAACCTCCAGCGCGTGCAACATTGCTGTCCTGTCGTGGCAACCGACATAGGCGGTCGCCGCAGGTTTGTCGTCCCACCGACCGAGCAGGCTGGTCTTGGTGCAGGTCGCACGCTCCATCACCGCGCGGCGCTCGGGGCCGATGCCACCCGCGTCCCAGATCTCGTTCTGAATCGCCAAGGGTTCCCAGACACAAAACGTGGTGACACGCGGAATCTCCACATCCGTGAGGATCTCAGGCGCGCAGGACCAGAGGTTGACCGGATCCATCACCTCATATCCAAGCGCCGCGAGTTGGGTGTCCAGATCGGTCTGACCATCGCGGATCATGAACAGGCGCGACTGGCCGAGGGCCTGCATCTCCGCTTCGGCTTTGGCGATCTGAGCCTCTGTCACCGATCCGTCCACGGTAGCCGCAGAGACACGGCTGCCGCCACCGCCGCCCTCACGCAGGGTGACCGGCCCAAGCTGCCGCCGCCGCAAAGCAGGCCAGGTGGCCTCCACGACGTCGTAGTATTTCGGATCCGTTGGGCTGTGGTTCACAGACCAAGCTCCCGTGCCAATTCGGTGACGGCGGCATCGATGCGCATACCGTCCGTGCCGCGCACCACCACGTTGGCGCCAAACGCCCCGTCTTTCTGAAACGGGTAGCACCCGATGGAAAGGTCGCCGTATTTCTCTGCCAGGGCAGAGAGTGTGGCGGCAATCTCGCCTTCGCCCCGATCCACCCGAAGGGTCTGGCTCAGCAAGGGCTGGCCGCCGGTCAGCGTGGCCAGCACTGTCGCCACCATGGCCTGAAACACTGCGGGCACACCCGCCATGACATGGACATTGCGCAGGCTGAAGCCCGGGGCCCGCGACACCGGGTTGTCGATCAGCTCAGCACCTTCGGGGATACGCGCCATGCGCAATCGGGCGTCGTTCAACTCGGCACCGGTGCGGGCATAATGCTCCTCGAGGATCGCCCGGGCATCTGCACGCACGTCGATTTCTGCGCCAAAGGCCTCGGCGATGCAATCGGCGGTAATATCATCATGGGTCGGCCCGATCCCGCCAGAAGTGAACACATGGTCGTAGCTTTCGGACAGAATACGCACCGCCGCGACGATGGCAGGGGCGTCATCGCTGACCACGCGCACTTCTTTGAGGTCAACACCATGCTTGGTCAGCTCGCCCGCGAGGTAGTGCATATTGGCATCGCGCGTGCGGCCCGAAAGGATTTCATCCCCGATCACAAGCATGGCAGCGGTGGGATTGGGCATGGCGTGTCTCCTGTGGGATTTCCGGGGTCTGGCAAAAGGATAGCCACCCCCGTGGCCGGTGCAAGCAGTTCCCTGCGGATCAGGCTTTGACAGGTGGCAGTTTATGGCTCATCAGCTGGCCTCATGAGATTTGCCACGCCCCTGATCCCCGCGACACTGATCAAACGCTACAAACGCTTTCTCGCCGATTGCCGGCTGGAGGACGGGCGCGAGGTGACGGCCCATTGCGCCAATCCGGGCTCCATGATGGGGCTGGCGGAGCCTGGGATGCGGATCTGGCTGGAGCCCAATGACGACCCGAAGAAAAAGCTGAAGTTCGGCTGGCGCCTGGTGGAACACGGCAGCGGCGATTTCACCGGCGTTGATACCTCTGTGCCGAACCGGGCGCTGAAGGCGGCGCTGGAGGCAGGTCAGATCGCCGCACTTGCAGACTATTCCACCGTGCGGGCAGAGGTGAAATACGGCCAGAACAGCCGCATCGATTTCCTGCTGACGGGCGAGGGCCTGCCTGATTGCTATGTCGAGGTCAAAAGCGTGACCCTGTCGCGCCAGCCCGGTCTGGCCGAGTTTCCCGACAGCGTCACCGCACGCGGCGCGAAACATCTGCGGGAACTGGGCGACATGGCGGCGGCCGGGCATCGGGCGGTGATGCTCTATCTCGTGCAGCGCACGGATTGTGATCGCTTCGCACTGGCTGGTGATATCGACCCGACCTATGCCGCCGCTTTTGAGGAGGCGCGCGAGCGCGGCGTCGAACGGTTGGTGATTGGCACCCGCATCACACCCGAAGGCGTGGACGTCGGCCAGCCCTTCGCGGGCTGACCACGTGTCTCAGGCTGCGTCCTGCTGCGGCTCCGGCTCCGGCTCCGGTGCCGCGGGCTGGATGAGGGTGCGGGTCGGGAAGGGGATATCCACACCTTCGGCATCCAGTGCCTCTTTCACCTTGCGGGTCATGTCGGCCTTGTACTGAAAATAGTCACCGGCATCGACCCAGACCCGCACCAGGAAATCCACCGAACTGTCATTGAGGGTGCTGACCTGAATGAACGGCTCCGGATCGCTGTGCGAGCGTGCGTCGGCCATGATGGTGTCGCGGATGGTGCGCTCGGCCACCGCGAGGTTCGCGCCATAGCCGACACCAAAGCTCCATTCGGCGCGCCGGGTGGGGTATTCGGAATAGTTGGAGATGGTATTGCCCCAGACCTCGGCATTGGGAATGATGACCTTCACGTTCGACAGGTCGGCGAGGACGGTGTTGTTGAGGGTAATTTCCTTGACCGTGCCCATGGTGCCGTTGACGTCAATGAAATCACCCAATTTGAACGGGCGGAACAGGATGATCATCACCCCTGCCGCCACATTCGACAGCGCACCCTGCATCGCCAGACCGATCGCCAGCCCCGCAGCACCGATCGCCGCAATGATCGAGGTGGTCTGCACGCCAAAGGTGTTCAGGACAATCAGAACCGCAAAGCCGAGAATGCAGTAGCGCACCACGTTTCCGAGGAAGTGGAACAGGGTCTTGTCCAACCGCGCATGGCTGTCGCTCAGGGCTACGATACGGCGCTTGGCCCAGGATCCCAGGATGAACCCCACAAAGAGGATGAGCGCAGCGGCGACCACGCTGCCCAACACGCTGGCAAGAAACTCCAGCGTCACCAGATCGGCGAGCGTCCTGCCGCTGTAAATTTCGGTCTGCATTACACTGTCGAGGCTTTCCATGCGGTGCTCCTTGATCCCTGCTATTCACGTCTTTTCAGCGTGAAAACGCCGGTCAGAAGGGAAAGTTCCCCAAAACCCACCCGCAGACAGAAGCGCCCCCTCTGGCCCTTTGGGTCAGAAACGCTTACATAGCGGCAGAGAGACCTGTGAACACGCGACGGAGCATGCCCCGATGAGATCCAAGAACGGCCGCACCACCAAGGATGGCATCCGCATCTACGAGCAGGCCGACTTTGCCGGCATGCACGCAGCCGGTGCCCTGGCGGCGCGGATTCTGGACGACATCGCCGCGCATGTGTTTCCCGGTCAGACCACCGGCGAGATCGACCGGATCATCACCCAGATGGTGGAGGACGCCGGTGCGACCTCCGCGACCATCGGCTACAAGGGCTACCAGCACGCCAGCTGCATTTCGATCAACCATGTGGTGTGCCATGGCATCCCCGGCGACAAGAAACTGAAGGATGGCGATATTCTGAATATCGACGTCACCGTCATCGTCGATGGCTGGTTCGGTGACACCAGCCGCATGTATGTGGCCGGAAAATTGCCCCGCAAGGCCGAGCGTCTGATCCAGATCACCCATGACGCCCTGATGAAGGGCATCGAAGTGGTCAAACCCGGCAACACCTTTGGCGACATTGGCCACGCGATCCAGTCCTATGCCGAAAGCCAGCGCGTGAGCGTGGTGCGCGATTTCTGCGGCCATGGTCTCGGACAGGTCTTTCACGCCCCGCCCAACGTCCTGCACTATGGTCGCCCCGGCACGGGTCCGGTTCTGGAAGAGGGCATGTTCTTCACCATCGAACCGATGCTGAACCTCGGCCGCGCCGAAACCAAGGTGCTGGCAGACGACTGGACCGCCGTCACCCGTGACAAATCCCTGTCGGCACAGTTTGAGCACTCGGTGGGGGTCACCTCAGATGGGGTCGACATCTTTACCCTGTCGCCCAGCGGCCGGTTCCATCCGACATACGACACGGACTGATCCCTGCCCCGGCGGGTTGTGCGCAGACGCGCCCGTGGGTCAATCCAGCCCAAGCCGCAGCGGCAGATCGGCCATGTCGTGAAAAACCTCGGCCCCTTCGGCCGCAAGCAGATCACCGGCGTCGTGGGCCGCATAGCCGAAACACTGCATGCCCGCGCGATACGCGCCCCGCGCGCCAGTCGCGCTGTCCTCGATCACCACGCACTGCCGGGCTTCCACGTCGAAATGCGCCGCCGCTGCGAGGAAGATGCCGGGGTCCGGTTTTGCAACCTTCATTGTATGGGCGGAAAACATCGCGTTCGGATGAAACCGATCCCAAAGCCCATGTGGACCGAGGGTGATCCGCATCTTTTCCTCGCTGCCGTTTGACACCACGCAGGTCGGAATGCCGGCAGCATCCAGACGGTGCAGGACCGTCATGACGCCCGGGATCAGCGGCACGCCCTGCCGCAGGGTCGCATAGGCGATTTCGTAAACCTCCGCGATCCAGGTCTCCGGCAGGGTTGCCCCCATCTCGGTTGCCTTCTTGGCAACTTCCGGCATCGCAAGCCCCGCAAAGGTGGGCAGGCTGACCTCGGTGGTCATCGCCAGCCCGCGCGACGTGAGATCCTCGGCCAATACCGCGTTGAACACCCGCTCGCTGTCGACCAGGACCCCGTCACAGTCAAAGATCACAAGATCGGGGCGCGGATAGGTCTTGGGCATCGGCGGGTTCTTTCCGGGGTGGGCTGACTGGATCAGTGCGGTGACACGGGCGCGGCGGCCCAGAGGAGTGTAATATGGGTGTCGCCATATTTGCGACTGTCTTCAAGCTCATAGCCTTCGGGAGGTGGCATCGGAGTGTTTTCCTCCCAGACGATCAATGCGTCCTCGGCCACCCAGCCGCCGGCCCGCGCCACGTCGATCGCCGCCTCGCCCAGCGCCTTGCCGTAAGGCGGATCCAGAAAGATCAGACTATAGGGGGCATCCGGGTTTTCGCCCAGTTTCAACGCGGACCGACGGATAAGCCGCGCGCGATCGCGGGCGCGGCAGAGGTCGATATTCTTGGTGATGAGCCCCTGTGCGACCCGCCCGTCATCGACAAAGGTGACGGACTCGGCGCCGCGCGACAGCGCCTCCAGCCCCAGCGCACCGGTGCCCGCAAAAAGGTCAAGCGCCCGCGCGCCATCGAAGTCGATCTTGTGAGTGAGGACGTTGAACAGGCTTTCCCGCACCCGATCCGTCGTGGGCCGCAGATGCGCCCCCGCATCCCCCTTGCCGACGCTCGCCAGGGCCCGGCCGCGAAAGTCGCCCGCGATGATCCTCACGCCTTCAGGAGCGGCTTCAGATCCGCCTCCGGGTTGGACACCGTCGCCTTGTCCGCGGTCTTGCCCGCCTCGATCAAGCGTTTGGCCACCATATAGGCACGCGGATCGTTCATCGCATCCACCGCCACCAGCTGGTCACCCTGATAATACCAGAACGAGACCTGGCGGCCCTCGCCCTGCCGCGTGACGACGGTATCGTACCCTGAATTCAGCCCGGCGATTTGCAGTTTCACGTCATATTGGTCGGACCAGAACCACGGCGTCGCCACATAGGTTTTCTCCGCGCCAAGCATGTTCTGCGCCACCACTTCGGCCTGGTCGATCGCATTGGGCACGCTTTCCAGCCGAATGCGCTGGCCCTTGTAGGGGAAGGAGGCGCAATCCCCCGCCGCCCAGACGGACGGATCAGAGGTGCGCCCGAATTCATCGGTGCGGATACCGTTCTCGATCTCGATCCCCGCAGCCTCCGCCAGCTCGGCGGCAGGCGCGATCCCAACCCCGACCACGACAAAGTCCACATCCAACGTGCTGCCATCGCTCAGCACCGCGCGGGTGACTTTGCCCGCCTCGCCTTCCAGATGGTTGAGGCCGATACCTTCGCGGATTGCCACACCGTGATCGCCATGAAGCTGGCGGAAATACTCCGAGGTCTCCGGCGCGGCCACCCGCTGGAGAATCCGATCCGCCATCTCCACCAGTGTCACGGAGACCCCGCGCTTGGCGCAGACCGCCGCCGCTTCGAGGCCGATGTAGCCCCCGCCGACGATCAGCGCCCGCGCCCCTTCCCGGACATGCGGCGCCATGGCATCGACATCCTTGAGGTCGCGCACAACAAAAACACCGTCGAGATCCCCGCCGATCGAGGCTGGCAGACGACGCGGATGCGACCCGGTGGTCAGCGCCAGCTGGTCATAGGCGATGACCTCGTTGCCGATGTGGATTTCTTTGCTTGCCGTGTCGATCGCATCCACCCGGGTGCCCAGACGCAGGGTGATGTTCTGCTCGGCGTAGAAGCTCTCGGGGCGCAGAAACAGCCGTTCCAGCTCCATCTCCCCCAGCAGATACGCCTTTGACAGAGGTGGGCGCTGATACGGCAGGGCCTCCTCGGCGCCAATCAGGGTGATGTCACCGTCAAACCCGCTATTGCGCAGCTTGGCCACCAAAGATGCGCCTGCCTGCCCTGCGCCAATCACTGCGATATGCGTCATCTGCCCTCTTGTCTCCTGATGCAGTTCCAGTACCGTCTGCGCAGGACCCTACATGCAGGGCCGGTTGCGACGCAATTGCGCAAAGACGTCGTGACGCATTTGAAATGAGCACAGAGGATGGACCTGATGATTGCCGTTGGAGACAAGCTGCCCGCCGCCACCCTGACCCGGTTGGGGGATAACGGTCCCGAACAGGTCGAGATTGCCGACCTCGCCAAAGGACGCACCCTGGCGATCTTTGCGGTCCCCGGCGCCTTTACCCCCACCTGCCACTCGGCCCATGTGCCGAGCTTCATCCGCACCAAGGATCAATTCGCCGCCAAAGGCATCGACGAGATCATCTGCGTCGCGGGCAACGATCCCTTCGTGATGCAGGCCTGGGGCGACGCCACCGGCGCGACCGCTGCGGGAATCACCATGCTGGCCGATGCCGAGTGCAGCCTGACCGAAGCGCTTGGCATGCGGTTCGACGCGCCGCCCGCCGGATTGATCGCCAGATCGAAGCGCTATGCCATGATCGTCACCGATGGTGAGGTAAAAATCCTGCACCTCGAAGAAAGTCCGGGCACTTGTGAAGTGTCTGCTGGCGAAGCACTGCTGGATGCGTTGTAATCACATCAGATCACGAATACGCCAGCAGACCTAAGGCCTTGAACGAAGACGAATGACCGACGCGCAAAAGCCTGCGATCCACCCCGCCACAATCATGGCGGAGGTTATGGATGAGATCGACGCCGCCCGCGCCTTCGTGGCGCGGGATGATTCCTTTGACAGTGCGCAAGCGCTACGGGTGGCGTTGCGACGCCTGCGCAGCGGGCTGACCCTGTTCCGTCCGCTGCTCCCGCCCGATCACAACAAGGCACTTCTGGAGGAGGCCAGATGGTTGGCGGCCGAGGTCACCCGGCTGCGGGACCTCTATCTGCTCTGGCAGGACACCCTGACCCCGGCGCGGGTTGCGTTGCCCGACAACAGCGCCCTGCAGGCTCTGGAAGAACGGGTGCTCGGCCGGATCGACGCAGAACGCACGGCCTTGCGCGCCTTGCTCGACGAGAGCCGCGTGCGTGACCTGATCGCCCGCGGCAGCGACATGCGCGATCCCGCCTTCTGGCGCCCGGCGGCGGAGAGCCGTGAGAAACTGGAGACCCTGTGCCTGGAAACGCTGGAGTTGCGGCTCAATCAGGCCATGAAGCATGGCGAAACGCTGAAACGTCTGGACAGCCAGGCCCGTGACAGCTTTCGCAAGAGCCTGCGCAAACTGCGCGCTACGGCAGAGTTTACCCAGGCGCTGTTTGCCTCCAAGAAAACAAAGGCGTTCCTGAAACAACTGAAGAAGCTTCTGGACTCCATGGTGGCAGCCCGCGATGCCAGTGCAGTTCGGGATCGGCTTGAAGAACTGATGGACGATATGGACGAGGGCTCTGGCGAACGCCATATCGCACAGGAGCTGATCAAGGCGAAAGAGGCAGGCGTTGGTCTCGACCACAAACGCCTGCAAAAGATGTGGCGCGCAACGGTGGGGCTCCCGCTTCACTAGCACCGTCGGGGCTGTCCGCGCCACGGTACGAGATCTGCCCGCACATGCCGCTGCGGGTTATCCCTCCTGCGAAGCGCCACAAAAGGCAGCGAGGGGCGCGCTCCCGCCCCTTTCCTCATCAGCCGGAGGCTGCTGCAAAAGCGTTGGGCCCGGCGGGGGCCGCGCCAAAGGCGCGGCCCCCGCCCCCCCGCGATGCGCAAAGCGCAGCGCAATACCTCTTGCCGCGTCCAGGCACCGCGGATTGGGATGCGGCCAGCGCCATTTGTCTCAGACCAGACCATCCATCTTGCGGGCAAGTTTCGCGTCCAGCGCGCTGAGCCCCTCGACGTCATGTGTCGTCAACACCACCGTGACGCGGTTGTAGACATTGCTCCATTCCGGGTGGTGGTTCCATTTCTCAGCCCAGATCGCAGCTTTTGTCATGAATGCAAATGCATCGACAAAATCGTCGAACTTGAAAGTCTTGCGGATCGCATCCCGTCCGTCTTCCAGTTGCCAGCCGGTATCAAACAGCGGCTTCAGCAAGGGACCTCGGGTCTCCTCGGAGAGTTTCTCGGTCATTCCTGTTCCTCCACATATGTTCTTTTGAACGGACCATACCGGGTGAGGATCTCGATCTCCTCGTCCACCGCTGCCCGTTCCGCCTCGAGATATTGTTCGACCGCAGCCCGAAAGCCCGGATCCGCAATCCAGTGCAGGCTGTGCGTCTCCGCAGGAAGGTAGCCCCGCGCCAGTTTGTGTTCGCCCTGCGCGCCTGCCTCGACCCGCGCCAGCCCCATCTCGATGGCGAGATCGATGGCCTGATAGTAACACAGTTCGAAATGCAGACAGGGATGATGCTCGGCGCAGCCCCAGTAGCGGCCATACAGCACGTCCGACCCGATGAAGTTCAGCGCCCCTGCAACCGGCACCCCGTCCCGTTCGGCCAGCACCAGCGCCATATCATCCGCCATCGTCTCATGCACGATGTCGAAGAAGGCCCGCGTCAGATATGGGCTGCCCCATTTGCGGCTGCCGGTATCCTGATAGAACTCCCAGAAGGCGTCCCAGTGTTCCGGTCGCAAATCAGCGCCCGTGTAGGTCTCGATGATACCGCCAAACCCTTGCGCCTGCCGCCGTTCCTTGCGGATGTTCTTGCGTTTGCGGGAAGACAATGCGGCAAGGAAATCGTCAAACGTCTCATACCCGTTGTTCAGCCAATGAAATTGCTGGGTGCTGCGACTCAGTAGCCCGATATCGGATCCGTTTTTGACTTCGCGCTCGGTGCAAAAGGTCACATGCAGCGACGATAGCTGATTGTCAGAGGCAAGCTGCACCGCCCCCTGCACCAGCGCGGAGGTTCCGATCTCCTCATACTCCGGACGCACGAGAAACCGCCGCCCCGTCGCCGGCGTAAACGGCACTGCAATCTGCAACTTCGGATAATATCGACCACCGGCCTGCTCGTAGGCATGTGCCCAATTGTGATCGAAGACATATTCACCCTGACTATGCCCCTTGGCATAGAGTGGCGCGCAGGCGATCAGGTCACCTTCGAGATAACAGGCCAAATACTGCGGCTGCCACCCGGTTTCCCGACCGACAGAGCCGCTCTGTTCCAGCGCACTCAGGAAACGGTGGGTTGTGAACGGATCATAAGGACGGCCACCGCGCGCGGCTTCGGGGCAGGCGCAGGCGTCCCAGTCTGACGCATCGATCTGCGACAGGCTGCTCAATACCTGAATTTCCACGCGCGCCTGATCCATTCCGCCTCACACTGCCTCTCCCCTATTTGGGCGCAGGATCGAGCTGATCAAGCACCGAAAGCAGAAAGATAATTTTCAAACGTCACGTTGTCCACGTAGCCTGATACGTCTGCCTCCTGCACGGGCGCGCCAATTGTCCAGCACAGCACCGGCACGCCCGACGCCCGCAGCTCCTGCACCCGGGGGCGGCGAACATCTTTGGCCTCATGGCTGACGAAGCATGCGCCCACGCGGTCAAAATCGGGAATGCCCCGCAACTCCAGACATCGGGCGGGCGCCAGGGGGGCCCAGTCCGTCGGATCAAAGGCGCTGGTGGTGAGACCGCGCGGCATATCCGGCGCCAGGCGCGCCACTTCAGCCATGCTGTGCGGGTTGAAGGACATCAGCGCCACGGGCCCGGGGTAGTCCCGGAGATCCGCGATCGCAGCCGCCTCGAGCTCTCCGACATCGGGTCCCATCTCACCGCCGACGTCCTTCACCTCGACAAGCAGCGGCACCCGCCCCGAAACCAGCTGCAACACTTCGGCAAAGGTCGGAATGGTCTCGTCACGACTGTGGTTCAGCCTGATCCTGGACAGGGCTTGTGCGCTGCGGTCTCTCACCGGGCCATCCTCGGCGGTCAGGCGGTTGAGCATATGGTCGTGAAAGACCATTGCCCGCCCGTCCGATGACACTTGCAGGTCGATTTCAATCCCATACCCAGCCGCGATGGCCGCGCAGATTGCTGCGCGGCTGTTCTCGGGACAGTGATCTTGCAGCCCATGCAAGGCGCGGTGGGCGATCGGCTGGCGCAAAAAGGCCGCAGGCAGGCATGGGGCAGACATGACCGGGGTCAGACCTCGATTTCGAATACGCCGTCGATTTCGACCGCCACACCAAGGGGAAGCGACGGCGAGCTGACCGCAGAGCGCGCATGCCGCCCGGCGTCGCCGAGGATTTCGACCAGCAGGTCAGAGGCGCCATTCACGACCTGCGGCTGTTGGGTGAAATCGGCGGTGGAGTTCACAAAGGCCCCCAGCTTGACCACGCGTTTCAGCTTGCCCAGATCGCCACCACACGCCGCTTTGACCTGCGCCAGCAGCGACAGCGCGCAGCGCTTGGCAGCCGCCTGCCCTGCGGCAACATCGAGGTCATCCCCGAGGGTACCGGTGATCAGCCCATTTTCGTCGGCAGAGATCTGGCCGGAAACATAGACCATGTTGCCGGACACCACGAAGGGCACATAGTTGGCCGCCGGCGCCGGGGCATCGGGCAGGGTCAGACCAAGAGATTGGATTTTGGCGTCAACGCTCATGGGGCGGGCTCCTTTATCAGAATTCAGCAGTCATTGGCGCGGACGCTACAGCGGAAGGCAGCACCGGGAAAGGGACAAATGCGACCCCTTCATTCAGCTTTCCGCGAACCGTTCAACTCTCGCGGAAGGCCTTCACAAAATAGTCTGCGAGCGGCTTCACCAGATAGGCCAATGGCGAGCGATCCGCCGTGCGAATAAAGCTTTCCACCGGCATGCCCGGGATGAGGACCGTGCCCTCCGGCAAACGATCCATCTCGCCGTCGTCCAGCTCGATCTCGGCGCGGTAGTAGGACATCCCGGTGGTGTCATCCTGAAACGCATCGGCCGAGAACAGCGTTACGGTCCCAAAGAGCTCCGGCGTCTGGCGTTGATCCAAGGCGGGCAGTCGAATCGATACCGCCTGGCCGACATGGATCTGGTCGATGTCGGTGGGCGCAACCCGTGCCGCGATCACCAGCGGGCGATCCTGTGGTACGAGGTAGAGCACCGGATCCGCCGGTCGGATCACCGAGCGGGGGGTGCGCACGCTCATCCCATAGACAACGCCGGAGACGGGCGCCGTGATGTCCAGCCGTCCGAGCCGGTCAATCAACGACCGTCGCGTCTCGATCAGTTCCAGTTCCTGATACCGCAGGTCACGCAGACGGCTGATCGCCTGCTCCCGCCGCTGCGTGCGCAGCTTCAGGGTTTCGATTTCCAGTTCGGTGATCCGGCCCCGGGCCTGGGCTTCGGAGGCGATCAATTCGCCCAGCGTGCCCTGGAGGTTGGCCTGATTGCGCCGCAGGTTCAGCACCACAGATGCCTGCGCAAGCCCGCGATCCAACAGCGATTGCTGGTTGCCCAACTCTTCCTCGATCAGGACAAGCTGCTCACGCGTGGCCGCCTGCTGGGCCAGCACCCCTGTGATCTGATCCTCGGTCTGGGCGGCACGCTTTTCCAGCTGCTCCACCTCCCGGCGCACGGACTCGCGCCGGGCCCTGAACAGCCGGTCCTGACCTGCGACCAGCTCAGCCACCTCGGGGCGCTCCCTGGCCAATGCCAGCAGCTCCTCATCAAAGGAGATCTCTTCTGCCTCGTCCCGCTCCGCTTCCAGACGTGCGCGCCGGGCCATCATCTCGAACAGCTGGCCTTCGGTGATCGTGAGTTGCGAGCGCAGATCCGCGGCGTCCAGTCGCAACAGGGTCTGCCCTTCGGTGACCAGATCGCCTTCGTCCACCAGAATGTCGGCCACCACGCCCCCGTCAATATGCTGGACAACCTGCCGATTGCGGTCGACCTCGATCTGTCCGGAAGCAACGACGGCCCCCGCGATGTTGGAAAACACCGCCCACGACCCGAAGCCCCCCAACAGGACAAGAACCCCAATCACACCGGCGATCAACGACCCGCGCACGGACCAGTCATGTGCCTCGCGCCCACTCATTGCGCGCCCCCCTTGCCGGCTGCGCTGCCGCGCGGTGCGCGTGCCTGTTGAATGTCTCGGTGGTTGGAGACCATCTTGCGCAGGACTTCCTCCTTGGGTCCAAAGGCCGACATCTGCCCCTGCTCGATGACCAGGAGTTTGTCGCATTCCTGGATCGCGGCCGGCCGATGCGCCATGATGAGAACCGATTTACCCTGCGATTTCAGATTTTTGATGGCGTTGTTCAACGCGATGGACCCGTCATTGTCGAGGTTGGAATTGGGTTCATCAAGGATGACGATCACCGGGCTTCCATACAGCGCACGCGCCAGGCCGATACGCTGCATCTGGCCACCCGACAGACGCCCACCGCCGGCACGGACCGGCGTGTCATAGCCTTCTGGCAGTTTTACGATCATATCATGCGCCGCAGCCGCCTTTGCGGCGGCCACCACGGCCTCTGCATCCGGTTCAGACGCCAACCGCGCAATATTCTGGGCGATCGTGCCGTCAAAAAGCTGCACGCGCTGCGGCAGATAGCCGATGTGCGCGCCCAACACTGCCGGATCATATTGGGACAACGCCGCCCCATCGAGCCGAACCGTCCCCGCTGCCGCCCGCCAGGCTCCCGTCAGCACACGGGCCAACGTCGACTTGCCGGACCCGGAGGGGCCGATGACGCCGATCGCCTCGCCGGGCTCCACCCGAAAGGTCACATTGCGCAGCAGGGGTCGGGTCTCTCCCGGTGCGGTCGCGGCGATCGCTTCCACATCCAGCAGAGCACGAGGCTGCGGCAATGCGGTGCGCGCAGGCTCGGGGGGCGTTTTGCCCAGCAGGGTTTCGAGGTTCTGCCACCCTTTGCGCGCGCGCTGGACCAACGGCCATTGCCCCAGGCCAAGCTCGATCGGCGACAGGGCGCGCCCCAGAAGAATGGACCCTGCGATCATCGCCCCCGGGCTGACCTCACCCTGAAGGGTCAGATAGGCCCCCAACCCCAGCATGGCGGATTGCAGGAACAACCGCAGCGTCTTTGTCAGCGTGCCAAAGCCACCGGTCACATCCGACGCGGTGACACTGTCCGCCAGCGCCTTCCCTCGGGCCGTTTGCCAACGTCGAAACGCCGCCTCTCGCATGCCCATGGCCTGTATCATCTCGGCCTCGTTGCGAATTTCTTCGGATTGCAGCATCGCCCGATGGCCACTGGTCATTGCAGCCCGTCCTGGTGCGGTGCTCAGAAACTGATTCAGGACAGCGATCGCAATGAGCACGCCGCCTCCGCCCAGTGCCAGCAACCCAAGCCAAGGGTGAAACAGCGCAATGCCGGCCAGAAAGATCGGGGTCCACGGCAGATCAAATGCCGCCATCAGAACCGGCGAGGCGATCAGTTTCTGAATGCTCTCAAGATCGCTCAACCCGGTCTGCGCCTCCGGATCGGCAGCAACCGCCGAGCGCCGGATCATGGCATCAAACACCCGGCGATCAAGTACCGCCTGAAACCGCGCCGCCACCCGGCGCATCACGCGCCCGCGCACCGCATCCAGCAGCCCCATCATCCCGTAGAGAAACACCACCAGCAATGACAAGGCCACCAGCGTCGCCTCGGACCGGCTTCCCAGCACGCGGTCGTAGACCTGCATCATATAGAGCGGTCCGGTCAGCATCAGCAGGTTCACAAATGCACTCAGACCGGCGACCGCCCAAAACAGGCCCCGGCTCTGGCGGCGTGCGGCCAGAAGTTCCTCTCGCCCCGCGTTTGTAAGTGTATTGTTCATATCGTCCCAGTAGAGCGCGCGTTCATACCCGTTATAGAGTCTCGGTTTCGTTTTCAAAGAGTGACTGGTATCTGTTCCAAATCTGTCACATATAGAAGCTTTGCTGAGGTTTGGTCTGGGATCAGGCTCAGGGATCGCTAATTGACCTCTAGGACTCATGTGGCCCGGCGCCGGTCGCAACTGGAAATTGGTAGGCATGATTGCACTGTTGAAAAAACCCTTGACCGCGCTGGCCCTGTCCGCGGCGGTTCTGACCTCCGCCTGTGCCACACAGGATCCGGCAGCCAAGGCTGCGGGAGAGATATTCGATCCGTATGAAAACACCAACAGATCGATCCACCAGTTCAACAAGGGCCTGGACCGCTATGCGTTCCGTCCGGCCTCCAAGGGGTATGTGGCGGTGGTACCGCCGGATATGGTCACTGCCTTTGGCAATTTTGCCGAAAACCTGTCCAAACCCGGTGATGCGGTCAATTTCCTGCTGCAAGGCAACCTGAAAGGCGCCGGCCAGGCCCTGGGGCGTTTTGCCGTGAATACCGTCTTTGGCATCGGCGGGCTCGGCGACCCGGCCTCCGAATTCAAGATTCCCGAAGCGCGCACGGATTTCGGCGAGACCCTGCATGTCTGGGGCGCAGGCGAAGGCGCGTATGTGGAACTGCCGGCCTATGGGCCGTCGACCACGCGCGACGCCGTTGGCATTGTCGTCGATTTCTTCACCAATCCGCTCAGCCAGCTTGAGAACAATCCCGCCGAGGACCTTCAGGTCCCGGCAGAGATCGTGGACCAGCTTGGCAATCGCGGTACATATTCGGACACGATCGACTCGATTCTTTATGACAGTGCGGACAGCTACGCGCAGAGCCGCCAGATCTACCTGCAGAATCGCCGCTTCGAGCTCGGCCAAGAGGACGTCAACTCGGAAATCGATCCGTTCGAACTAGACACCGGAGGGTTCTAACCATGCTTCGCCGCCACTTCCTAGCAGCTCTCGGCGCTGCGGGTGCTGCCTTTGCTGCGCCGCAGCCCGTTCTTGCCCTGAACGAAAACTCCGCCTCGGCCCTCATCAACAGCCTGGTGGGCGACATCAACAACGTGATCGCCTCCGGCAAGTCGGAGCGGGCGATGTACGGCGATTTCGAGCGTATTTTCCAGCGCTACAGCGACACCTCCTATATCGCCGCCTACGCGATGGGTGTCGACGCGCGGCGGGCCACCAATGCGCAGAAACGGGCGTTTTCCAACGCGTTCCAAGGCTATATCGCCCGCAAATACGGCAGCCGCTTTCGCGAATTCATCGGCGGCCGGCTGGAAGTTTCCGGCGTCAAGAAGGTCAAGAGGTGGTACGAGGTTTCCTGCGTGGCGTACCTGCGCGGTCAGTCCCCGTTCGAGGTCACGTTCCACGTCTCCGACCGCTCCGGCAAGGATCTGTTCTTCAACATGTTCATCGAGGGTGTGAACCTCCTGCTGACGGAACGCACCGAAATTGGTGCGATGATCGACCGCAACGGCGGCGACATCGACAAGATGATCGCGGATCTGAAGAAACTGAGCTGACCCCATCAGTTTTCAAATGGCGGAGCCCCGGAAGAGAGATCTTTCGGGGCTCTTCTGTATCGGCGTCCCGGCACCGGTAGCGCCGGGTGTATCAGCCGTGGTCTTTCAGCAAGCGCTGCTTTTGCCGGGACCAGTCTCGCTTGGCTTGCGCCTCGCGTTTGTCGTGGTTCTTCTTCCCTTTGGCGATGCCGATCTTGATCTTCGCCATGCCGCGATGGTTGAAATACAGAACCAGCGGTACAAGCGTCATGCCTTTGCGCTGCGTCGCATTCCAAAGGTTCGCCATTTCCTTGCGCGACACCAATAGCTTGCGGCGGCGGCGTTCGTCATGCTTGAAGACCTTCGCCTGCTCATAGGGCGCTATGTAGGAGTTCACCAGCCACAGCTCTCCCTCCTCGACCGCAGCATAGGACTCCGCGATATTGGAGCCACCTGCACGCAGGGATTTGACCTCGGACCCTTCGAGCACGATGCCGCATTCGAGATCCTGCTCGATGGCATAGTCGAACCGCGCGCGACGGTTTTCCGCTATGACTTTGTAGTTCGGGTCTGTCTTTTGCTTCGCCATGGGGCGCAGATGTAAGTCGCCCTGTCGTCACACGCAAGATCAACTGAGGCACAAAGCAGGCCCGCGGTGCCGCAAAGAGCGGCCTGAGCCCGCGGTCACGGTTGCTTATGACTTCTCAGCAACGTGAAAACACCACTCGCCACAACGACGACAGAGCCAAGGATCGTCATCAGATCCGGACGCTCGCCAAAGACCATGACGCCCAGCGCCATGGCAAACACCAGACGTGTGTAGCGAAACGGCGCCACCACGGAAATTTCCCCCGTCCGCATCGCGCCAGTGAGCGCCATATAGGCCAACACGCCCACACTCACCGCCGCGGCAAGCGCGCCGCTCTGCCCCACGGTGGGCCAGACCGCGCCACCGGTCCAGATCAACAGGATCGCCCCGGCAATCACCAGCATCGCAAAGCCAAAAATGCCCAGTTGTGCGTTGCTCATGGTCTTTGGCGCTGCCCTCGTGGCCAGATCGCGCCCCGCAAACCCAAGCATGCCTGCGACCGCCAACAATGAGGTCGCTTCAAAGCCGCTCATTCCCGGACGCAGGATCATCAAAACACCGACAAATCCAAGACAGATTGCAAGCCAGCGCCGCCAGCCCACCGTCTCGCCAAAAAAGACAACCGCACCGGCGGTGACCACAAGTGGCGTGGCCTGCAAAATGGCCGAGGCCAACGACAACGGCGCGAGCACGATCGCCAGCGTGAAAAACAGCCGTCCCGAAACCTCGGCCACACAGCGCCACAACAGCGGGCGCGTGCAAAAGCCCGGGTGCCACAAGGAAGCCCCCTGCGCACGCGCCATGGCGGCAAAGATCGCCATGCCGCCCAGACCAAAGACAATCAGCACCTGCCCCGTGGGCATCGCGCCTGCTACCGATTTGATGATCATATCCTCGACTGCAAAAGCCGCCATCGCCAGCGCCATCAAAAGGCTGCCACGCAGGGTGTCCCGATCCATAAAAAATCCCGAAATTGAATGACCTTATCTACAATGGTACGCGCTGGAGCAGGCAAAGAACAAGCCCGCGGCGTCAATCTGCCGCGCGGAACAGACCCGCGTTCCGGTAGTGATGCATGTTCAGGAAGGCCGCACCGGTCTCAAGGCTGCGGTACCCATGCGGTTGGTCAGCGGCAAACCTCAGCCCCTGCCCCGGCTCCAACGCGACCCAATCGCCGCCCCGCAGCACCTCCATCCTGCCCTCCAGCACAAAAACCTCTTCGGTGACGCCGCTGTCGTGGGGCTGCGAGTCATGGCTTTGGCCGGGTTTCAGGCTGACATGAAACGTCTCCGCCCCAAGCTGTGGATCAAAGGGAAAGACGATCTTGACCGAGATACTGCCGGGAAACTGCACCGTGCGATAGACCTCGCCGCTCATCCCCGAGGGGCGCGTACTCTCTTCGATCAGGGCCGTCAGGGGCAGGTGAAACCCTTTGGCGATCTTCCAGAGCGTGGCGATCGTCGGGCTTGATTCGCCACGCTCGATCTGCCCCAGCATGGCCTTGCTGACGCCGGTAATCTCGGCGGCACGTGACAGGCTCAACCCCGCGGATGCGCGAATATCCCGCAAGTTCAACGTGATGCTTTCGTCGCTCATGCCACTCCCTCTGGTTCGAGTGGCCAATATTCCACCGCTCGAAAGCCACTCCAAAAAAGGCTTGTGCGTTATAGCGCACGAACTGTAGTGTGCGCTATAACGCACAATACCTACCCCAGCCATCGCCCGAGGAAAACCCGCATGCTGAGCAGATTAAAACTCTCCCATCTCGCTGCGGGAGCGATCGTGGTGCTGGTGGGCTATACGAGTTCTGTCGCGATCATCTTTCAGGCCATCGAGGCGGTGGGCGCGACACAGGCACAAGCCAATAGCTGGCTGGTGGTACTGGGGCTTGGAATGGGGCTGACCAGCCTGATCCTATCGCTGTGGTTTCGGATGCCGATCCTCACCGCCTGGTCGACACCCGGTGCCGCGCTCTTGGCCACTGGCTTAAACGGCGTTCCGATCTCCGAAGCGGTGGGAGCGTTTCTGTTTTGCGGCGCGTTGCTGACACTCACTGGCCTCACCGGTTGGTTCGAGCGCCTGGCCCGACTGATCCCGGACGCGCTGGCCAATGCCCTTCTGGCCGGAATCCTGTTCCAATTTGGGCTTTCGGCCTTTGCAGCGCTTGGCGAGGATGCGGCCCTGGTGGGCGTCATGGGGGCGACCTTCCTCGCTGGGCGGGTCATGTTTCCCCGCTACACCATTCCCGCCGTGCTGGTGGCTGGCTGCCTCTGGGCCGGTTTCTCGGGGTCGTTTGGCGATCTGGAGGCCCTTGATCTCAGCATCAGCATGCCGGAATTCGTCGCACCCGCGTTTTCGCTCCCTGTTCTTATCGGCGTTGGGCTGCCTCTCTATATTGTCACCATGTGCTCGCAGAACATGCCCGGCGTGGTGACCTTGCGCGGCGCAGGCTACACGCCACCGGTTTCCGCCAGTCTGACCGTCACCGGACTGGCCTCGCTGCTCCTTGCACCCTTTGGCGGCTTTGCTTTCAACCTCGCCGCCATCACCGCCGCGATCTGTGCCGGACCGGAGGCGGATGATGACCCCAAGAGCCGCTATCTCTCCAGCGTGGTTGCAGGTGTGCTATACTGCCTCGTGGGTCTCGGCGGCGCGACGGTCATCAGCCTGTTCCTGATTGCGCCCAAGGCGTTGATCGCCACGGTGGCAGGGCTTGCGCTCTTGTCCACCATCGGCAACAGCCTCTCCGCTGCGCTGTCAGACAGCCGGGGACGCGAGGCGGCTCTGATCACCTTCATGATGACCGTCTCGGGTGTCAGTTTCTTTGGAATTGGTGCTCCGTTCTGGGCCTTGCTGATGGGGCTTGCGGTGAATCACCTGTTCAATCCATCGAAACCTCACCCCGTACGCGCCTGACCGGCACCCTGACCATCTTTCGCAAATCCACGAAATCCCAGCCTCAAGAGCAATTTCGTGACCACAACCCGCCCCGACATGTTGCCTTTACTGCGCGAATAGTGTCCCTGTGGGCAAAAATATAGGGAACCAGCATTATGCCGATGTACCGATCAAGAACCTCCACCCACGGTCGCAATATGGCGGGCGCACGCGGCCTCTGGCGCGCCACCGGCATGACCGAGAGCGACTTTGGCAAGCCGATCATCGCGATCGTGAACTCCTTCACCCAGTTTGTGCCCGGCCACGTCCACCTCAAGGATCTCGGCCAGATGGTGGCCCGTGAAGTCGAATCCGCAGGCGGTGTGGCCAAGGAATTCAACACCATCGCGGTCGATGACGGCATCGCCATGGGCCATGACGGCATGCTCTACTCCCTGCCCTCGCGCGAGGTGATTGCCGACAGCGTGGAGTATATGGTCAACGCCCATTGCGCCGACGCCATGGTCTGCATCTCCAACTGCGACAAGATCACGCCGGGCATGATGATGGCAGCCATGCGCCTCAACATTCCGGTGATCTTCGTCTCCGGTGGCCCGATGGAAGCGGGCAAGATCGACATCGAATCCCTCGATGCGAAAAAGGTCGATCTGGTCGATGCGATGGTAGCCGCGGCCAGTGACAAGCTCACCGACGAAGAGGTGCTGCATATCGAGGAAAACGCCTGCCCCACATGCGGGTCGTGTTCCGGCATGTTCACCGCAAACTCGATGAACTGCCTGGCGGAGGCGCTGGGTCTGGCACTGCCGGGCAATGGCTCCACACTGGCAACCCACGCGGACCGCAAGCATTTGTTCCTTGAGGCCGGGCGCAAGATCGTCGAGATCACCAAGCGCCACTATGAGCAGGACGAAAAGGGCTTGCTGCCACGCGAGATCGCCACCTTTGAGGCCTTCGAGAACGCCATGAGCCTCGATATCGCCATGGGCGGCTCCACCAATACGGTGCTGCACCTCCTCGCGATTGCCCACGAGGGCAAGGTGGACTTTACAATGCAGGACATCGACCGCCTCAGCCGCAAGGTGCCGTGCCTGTGCAAGGTCGCTCCCAATACTGAAAACGTCCATATGGAGGACGTTCACCGCGCCGGTGGGATCTTCTCGATCCTTGGCGAATTGAGCCGCGCCGATCTGCTGCACAACGACGTCTCGACCGTGCACAGCCCCACCATGGGCAGCGCCATCGCCAAATGGGACATTGCCGTCGCCAACAACGCCGAGGCCGAAGAGCTGTTCAAGGCCGCTCCCGGTGGTGTGCGCACCACACAAGCCTTCAGTCAGGCCAACCGGTTCAAGGATCTCGACACCGACCGCAAAGGCGGCGTCATCCGCGCCAAAGAACATGCCTTCAGTCAGGACGGTGGTCTTGCCGTGCTGTTCGGCAACATCGCGCTGGATGGCTGTATCGTAAAAACCGCCGGTGTGGATGCCTCAATCCTGAAATTCACCGGCACCGCCTATGTTTGCGAAAGCCAGGATCAGGCGGTCAATGACATTTTGACCGGCAAGGTCAGCGCAGGCGACGTGGTGGTGATCCGCTACGAGGGTCCGCGCGGCGGGCCGGGCATGCAGGAAATGCTCTACCCGACGTCCTACCTGAAATCCAAAGGGCTCGGCAAAGAATGCGCGTTGCTCACGGACGGGCGTTTCTCCGGCGGCACCTCTGGCCTCTCGATCGGACATGTCTCGCCAGAAGCTGCCGAAGGCGGCACCATCGGTCTGGTCGAGCATGGCGACACCATTGAAATCGACATCCCCAACCGTTCGATCCATCTGGCGGTGGATGAGGCCACTCTGGCCGCGCGTCGTGCCGCGCAGGATGAAAAAGGCTGGAAGCCCGCAGCAAAACGCAAGCGCAAGGTTTCCACGGCGCTCAAAGCCTATGCGATGCTTGCCACCTCAGCCGCCAAAGGTGCGGTACGCCAGGTGCCCGAAGACGAGTAAGGCGCTCCTTTGATGCAACACAAAAGGCCCCTCGCGATCTGCGTGTAGGGGCCTTTTTGATTGGACTGCTTCCCCTGCGACGCAGGTGCGTGATCAACACCCCGCTTGATCTGCTAAAATGTCACCTCGCAACAAAGCGCACGCCGGGCGTCAGCCCGGCGCCGGGCCCAACGGGACCATATCATTTCAATGATCGCAGGACGGGCGGGAGCTCCCCCTGCCCCCTTTATCAGTCGCCCAGTTTGGCGTGCAGCTCATCAAGGTCGATCTCACCGATGGGCATTTTATTGGCCGGGTTCTCAAAATCATATTTGAAAGCCTCAAAGTCGCGCTTGTAGATCTCGTAAACCAGATGCATCGACAGGTCGTCGAAGTACTCCTCGACCGGATGAGCGCGCTTGGGGCCGTGACCTTCACTCTCGTTGAAGCGCGGGATCGACGCCAGATCCACCGCATGCGGTGTCTCAACCGCGTCGAGCACATCCTGCATGCCGTCGTTGAACCTCTCGGTCCAGATCACCTTGTCGTAGCGCCCGCCATTCACGATGAAGGTGGACACATGACCCGACGCCGCTGACCAGTGGATGTCCGGATCCATCGGACGGCGCCAGCGGATGGTATCGCGCGCAAACAGCAGAAAGCGCCGAAAGCTCTTGATCTGGTCGAACTCCTCTTTGCCGTCCTCGCCACCGACTTCGATGCCGTATTCGAACATCAGTTTCGGCACCAGATTTCCCCGATAGCGTTTGCCATTGCGCTGGATGCCACAGATCTTGTCGAAGAAAGAACTCAGTATGCGGGTGTAGGGATTGCGCACGCAGGTGAAGGCATAAGTTGCGTGCCCCTTCACATTCGTCTCGATCCGCGGCTTGCTGGCGTCCTGCGCCCATTTGTGCAGCCCGGCGGTCGCGTCATGGATGTCCCCGTCAAAGAACCGGCCGTGATCGGAGTAGAACATGATCTGACCGATCGTGGAACACGCACATTTCGGCACCACGCGGTACACCACGCTTTCGCTTTCTGTCATCCAGGTGCCTGGAAATCCCATCTTTCAGTCGCTCCCCGCGTCACTCTTCCGGCAAGAATGCCCCAGGTGATCGCATTTGCAAAACAATCTGGTTTATTCAGCCCTTGTTCCTCTTTATCAAGGAAACAATCCGACAAAACAGGGTATTGCGTCCCGGACATGGCAAAAATCGCCTATATTCTGCTCTGCCACAAGGATCCGGAGGCTATCATTCAGCAGGCCGAGCGGCTCACCGCGACCGGAGACTGCATGGCGATCCACTTTGATGCGCGTGCAAAGGCACGGGACTATCGCGCCCTGCGTGACGCGCTGGACGACAATCCCAATGTGACCTTCGCCAAGCGGCGGGTGAAATGCGGTTGGGGCGAGTGGTCTTTGGTCCGCGCAACCCTGAACACGCTTCAGACCGCCGTCGCGGAGTTTCCCCGCGCCACCCATTTCTACATGTTGTCCGGCGATTGCATGGCGATCAAAACCGCCGAATATGCCCATGCCTTCCTCGACCGGCAGGACAAGGACTATATCGAAAGTTTCGATTTCTTCGACAGCAACTGGATCAAGACCGGCATGAAGGACGACCGGCTGATCTACCGGCATTACTTCAATGAACGCACGCAGAAGCGACTGTTCTACGGCTCTTATCAGGTGCAGAAATCTTTGGGTCTGACACGGGCCATTCCCGCCGACATCCAGGTCCAGATCGGCAGCCAGTGGTGGTGTCTGCGCCGGCGCACGGTCGAGGCGATCCTGACCATGTCCCGCCAACGGCGCGACGTGATGCGTTTTTTCGCATCGACCTGGATCCCGGATGAGACGTTTTTTCAGACCCTCGTACGGCACTTGATACCGGAAGAGGAAATCGAATGCCGGACGTTGACCTTCCTGTTGTTCAGCGACTACGGCATGCCCGTGACGTTCTACAACGATCACTATGATCTGCTGCTGAGCCAGGATTTCCTGTTCGCCCGCAAGATCAGCCCCGATGCGCGGGAGCTCAAGACCCGCTTGGGCCGGCTTTATGCCGCGCATGACGTCGAGTTTCAGATCTCCAACGAGGGGCGCAATCTCTACACCTTCCTGACCGAACGCGGTCGTACCGGGCAGCGGTTTGCGCCCCGGTTCTGGGAAACCGAAAGCAGCCTCGGACGGGAACGGGAATTGCTGATTCTGACCTGCAAGAAATGGCACGTCGCCAAGCGGATGCTGGACCAGATGCGTGCGCTGACCAACACGCCTGTGATCGAATACCTGTTCAATGAGGAAGGTACGCCACTGCCGGATCTTGGCGGCATTCAACGCACCCTCGAAAAACGCACACGCCATCGGCGGGCGTTGATGCGGATGCTGTTCGACTATTACGAAACCGACAGGCTGATGATCTGCCTCGATCCGTCAGCACTCGACCTGATGCACGACTTCTATTCCGACCGGTCGCATACCCGCCTGTTGCGGATTGATTGCGAGTTTTCAGATGAATATCTGATCGGGCACGCCCACCGCGTCGGCCTTGCGGGCGAGCATACCCCGCCCGCAACCCTGGAACGTCTGCTGCCCACGATCCGCAACGACATCGCCAGCGAGGTCGACCAGATCCGCGACGCTGGGTTTGAACGCCACTGGGCGGTGCAGGAGCGCGCCACGGAACTGGACAATGCCCGCGCCATTGCCCAGTTCCTCGACGTGACGCAGGACACGGCCCTGGAAGTGGCGCGCACACCCTATCTGTTCGCCGACTGATTTATTCGCCAACTGGTCGCTCCGGCCATCTGCGCACAGCCGACGCCGGCCTCACGACAGACGCCACCGCGACCATGTGGGCGCCAAGCCCGGATCAGAGCCCGTGTTTGGCCTTCAACTCGGCGATCACATCCGGATTTGCCGCCATCCATGCATCGAATTTTTCCACCACATCCGGGTGCGTGGCGGACGAAACGTGGTAGTTGGACACGGAATGTGGCAGGCCTTCGTCAAAAACCAGGGCGTCCGCATCCTTGCCAAGATCTGTCAGAACGCGGCGCACAACATCCTGGTTGGCATATGCCCCGTCGATACGACCGGCCAGCGCCTGACGGACCATGCCCGAGAAGTTGGAATTCTCGGTCAATGCAACCGCGCCGCTTTCGATCCGGTCCATCCAGGCAAACGCGGTGAAACCCAACACCGTGCCCAGACGCTTGATCGTGTCCACCGGCTGACCCAGATTTTCGGGCAGCACCATCACACCGTCGATCGCCTCGACCACAGGCTCGGAATAGGTCACGCTCTTGCCCTCCTTGAGGTCGGCAGACCAAAAGGAATTGTCCGGATATTTCAGGTCCACGTCGCCGTTCACCAGCGCCTGCATGAGCCTGGAGATCGGCAGCGCCCGAAAGGTCAGCGTATAGCCTTCGTCCTCGGCAAACCGGTTGAGCACATCCGCCCCAAACCCGGAATAGTTTTCCCCATCCCAGTGATAATGCGGGAGGTATTCGATGTTTTCCACACCGACGACCAGGGTCTCTGCGGAATGCGCCATGGGAACCCAGGACAGGGTCGCAAGGCCGAGCGTCGCGAGCAGCGTTTTCATGATATCTCTCCGTGATGAGGTCTAAGTCACATCAGCAGGGAGTAGCAGTCCGTCGTTACCATCGACTTATGCGCGCCCGGGGGCGAGCCGTAAATTCGGCAATAAAACCAAATAGGACTTTCAAATCAAACCGGCAAACGCGCTGCGGCCGGGCCGCCCCTCAGGGCTTGCGGCGGAACCAACGGCGCAGGCCTCTTGTACGGTCATCAATGGCGTCACCCGCGGCGTAGAAGCCGTCTTCGACGTCATCGAACAGCGGGTCCAAGCGACGGCGCTTGAACCGACGCAACCGCACGAAAATTGCCCAGAAGACGGCGGCGAGCAGCACCAGAATGGAAATAGAAATCCAGTTCACCGGCTTGTCATCCGGCCCGGCAGCGGCCGAGATCGAAACCGCGTTCGGAAACGCCGACAGGAATTCGTTGCGCCAGCCATAGTGCAGGATACGCACCCATTCGGGATTGTCCTTGGTCGAGACCGAGTCGTTGGCTTCGGTATAGAGGTTCGCAGTGTCGAACTTGAAATACGGCGGCCAGCTCCAGCCGGTATCCTCGTTGCGATAGACGATCGCTTTGCCATTCGGACGCACGGCCTGGATGAACTGGACATCGCGATTGTCCAGCGTCGCGCTTTGGGTGTCGGGTTTGGACCAGAAGACACGGGTCCAGTCGCCAAGCTCACGACGCTCCTCATAGGTGTTGACGATGCGCACCACGTCGTATTGCGGCAACGTATAATGCAGGAAGCCTCCGAGCAGGAGCCAGAAGGTCAGAATGAATATCCACTTCACATAGGCCATATCGCCCCTCTCGCAATCCGAACCGCTCTGCGCATTGTCGGGCGAATTGCGCCGCGAAACAATGTCATGGGCCACATATAGCCGGAGTGCCTGGCAGGCTTGGTCCAGGTCAGCACCGGCACACGCTGGATGCAGGTCTCGCGCGTGCCGGTCAAGGTCTTTCAGAGGAATGCGGTGTCACCCAACGACATTGAACTCAGGTCCATAGGGGTATTTGGTGATGTTCTCATTGCCTTCATCGGTGATGATGAGGATGTCATGTTCGCGGTATCCACCGGCACCGGGCTGCCCCTCTGCGAGGGTCAGCATCGGCTCCATCGAGATCACCATGCCGGGCTCCAGCACCGTGTCGATGTCCTCGCGCAGCTCCAACCCGGCTTCACGACCATAGTAATGCGACAGCACCCCAAAGGAATGCCCGTACCCAAAGGTCCTATACTGCAGCAGGTCGCGCTCCTCGAAGAAGCGGTTGATCTTCTGGGTGATCTCGGCGCAGCTGGCGCCCGGTTTCAGCAGTGACATTCCATATTCATGAGCGGCAACGTTGGCCTCCCAGATCCGCAGACTGTCCGCGTCAACTTCCCGGACAAACATCGTGCGTTCCAGCGCCGTGTAGTAGCCGGAGATCATCGGAAAGGTATTGAGCGACAGGATATCGCCGTGCTGAAGCTGCCGTGCGGTGACGGGATTATGCGCGCCATCGGTGTTGATCCCGGACTGGAACCAGACCCAGGTGTCGCGGTACTCGGCATCCGGGAAGCGCCGGGCGATTTCCAGCTCCATCGCATCACGCCCGGCCATTGCCACGTCGATCTCGCGCGCGCCGACCCGGACCGCATCCCGAATGGCGTAGCCGCCCACATCCGCCACCGCGGCACCGGCACGGATCATGTCCAACTCCGCAGCGGATTTATGCATGCGCTGCATCATGGTCGCCTCATAGAGGTCCACCACCTGCGTCGGCGTGAGGAAATGATCCAGCTTGCCCCGCTGCAACAGCGTCAGGTGATCGCTTTCGCACCCCACCACGCGTGAGGGACCGGTCACAGAAAGGATCGCGCGCCAGAAGTTGTCCCGTTGCCAATCCGTATAGGTGATGTTGTCGCAGAACGAACGCCGCCAGGGCTGCCCCGCATCGATGCCGGCGCTGATGGTCACCGCCTGATCCGCCGTCACTACCAGACCATAGGGCCGCCCGAAGGCACAGTAGGTAAAGCCGGAGTAATAAGAGATGTTGTGCATCGAGGTGAAGACGGCCGCCTCGACCCCAAGCTCTGCCATGGTGCTGCGCAGTTTGGCGACTCTGGTTTCATACTCCGCCACAGGGAACTGCAACGGCGCTTTCTCACCATTGTGAAAGCGATACATTTCAGGACGAGCAGTCATGCTGGACTCTCCTTTTGACAAGAAGATCCCGGCGTACAGGATGTGTTTTGGGAATGTGGAACCCGTGGTGCTTCCACGCGCGACGCCATCGCCGGTTCCGCGTGGATACTGTTCGAGAATGTTCCACGCGGCAAGGTTTTTTTCGGTGCCCGCAGCCCGGTCCGCTCAGGCCGTCAGCACCGCAACCAGATCGCTCTCCGGGTCCGCCAGCGGCTCGATCACGTTGAAATGGTGCTTTTCAAAGGCGATGACGTGATCCGCGTCCCAGGCCTCCACCAGCCAGATCGCCTGATCGAGAAAGGCCGGGCGCTCGGCCCCACCGACCCAGACCGTCACATCCGCATCATAGCGGTTCTGCATCTCGACGGGGCTTTCGGCGGCGGCGTCCTCTGCGGTCATGTTGAACTTTTGATTCATGCTGGTCCGCAACAAGGGGCGCAGATCGGACAGCGGCGAAATCGGCACGACGGTTCGAATGCGCTTGCCCACCTCGGCCGGCAGCACGGCCTTGTCGAGCATGCGCGCGACCAGATGGCCCCCGGCCGAATGCCCCGCAAGCGCGATCGGGCCATCGACTTCGCCGGCGATCGCCTGCACCGCCTGCGCCACCTGCTGCGTGATGTCCGCAATCGTCACCGCAGGGCAAAGATCATAGGAGGGCATCGCCACGGCCCAGCCCCTGGCCAAAGCGCCCACCGCAAGATGCGACCACGTGGATTTGTCGAAGTTCAGCCAGTAGCCGCCATGGACAAAGACAAGCACCCCCAAGGGCGCGGATTCGGGCAGGAACAGATCATACCGATGACGCGTTCCTGCCCCATAAGGGATGTCGAGACGGGCACGATCATGCAGGCTGTTACGGAAATCTTCGGCCGAGGCCATCCAGCGCGGCGGATAGTCTGCGGCGCCCTCGATATAGGCTCCGTTGGCATAGGCGTCGTCAAGTTCCATCTTATTCCCTTAATGTGTTAAGTATCTGGACTTATCGCTGTCACTGGACAACATTAGGCCCAACTGCTTTTGATTTGCGAGACTCGAATTTGCGGAGGACACCATGCTAGACGCGACAACCGACCTGAAATCCCTTCTGAAGGATCCCAGCCTTCTGGAGGAGCGCGCCTATATCGGCGGGGCCTTTGTGACGGGCGAAGGCACCTTCGAGGTGACCAACCCGGCGCGCGGCGACGTCATTGCCAATGTGGCCGACGTCAGCCGGATGCAGGCGCGCGACGCCATTGCCGCGGCCAACACCGCGCAAAAAGACTGGGCGAAGTGGACCGGCAAGGAACGCGCGGGCGTGCTGCGCAAATGGTTCGACCTGATGATGGAACACCAGGAAGACCTCGCTGTGATCTTGACCGCGGAAATGGGCAAGCCGCTGGCAGAAGCGCGCGGCGAGATTGCCTATGGCGCGTCCTTCATCGAGTTCTTTGCCGAAGAGGCCAAGCGCGTCTACGGGGAAACCATCCCCGGCCACCAGCGTGACAAGCGCATCACGGTCATCAAGCAGCCCATCGGCGTCGCGGCCTCGATTACGCCGTGGAACTTTCCCAACGCGATGATTACCCGCAAGGCCGGCCCGGCGCTGGCTGCGGGCTGCGCCTTTGTCGCCCGCCCGGCCTCTGAAACGCCGCTGTCGGCGACCGCGCTGGCTGTACTGGCAGAGCGCGCGGGCCTCCCCGCCGGCGTGTTCAGTGTCATTCCCGCCGCGGATGCTGCGGGCATCGGCAAGGAATTCTGCGAAAACCCGATCGTGAAAAAGCTCACCTTTACCGGGTCCACCAACGTCGGTCGCATCCTGCTGCGCCAAGCCGCGGATCAAGTGATGAAATGCTCCATGGAGCTTGGCGGCAACGCCCCCTTCATCGTCTTTGACGATGCCGATCTCGACGCCGCCGTCGACGGCGCGATCATGTGCAAGTTCCGCAACAACGGCCAGACCTGCGTCTGCGCCAACCGGATCTACGTGCAGGCCGGAATCTATGATGCCTTTGCCGCGAAGCTGAAAGAGAAAGTCGAGGCCATGAAGGTCGGCGACGGCCTCGAAGACGGCATCCACTTCGGTCCGTTGATCTCTGACGCCGCCGTGAAAAAGGTCGAGGACCATATCGCGGACGCACGCGACAAGGGCGCCGAGGTGATCCTGGGCGGCAACCCGTCGGAACTGGGTGGCACGTTCTTCCAGCCCACGATCGTCACCGGAGCAACGCCGGATATGGCCTTTGCCCAGGATGAAACCTTCGGGCCGCTGGCGCCATTGTTCAAGTTCGAGACCGAAGACGAGGTGATCGACATGGCCAATGACACCATCTTTGGCCTTGCCTCGTATTTCTATGCCAAGGACCTGAGCCGGGTCTACAAAGTGGCCGAAGCGCTGGAGTACGGCATCGTCGGGATCAACACCGGCATCATTTCAACCGAGCTGGCCCCCTTCGGCGGCGTCAAGCAATCGGGCCTCGGTCGGGAAGGCAGCCACCATGGCATCGAAGACTATCTGGAGATGAAATATCTCTGCATGTCGGTGTAACACCTCAGCAGATCAGGTGGCGGCGGACTCGATCCCCGCCGCCAGACTCTGACACACGCGACGCAGTGCGTCATTCCAGGCAGAGGCCTCGGCTGCTGTCAGATCGTCCCGCAGCACCTCATCAAAGGCCAACAACAACGCGCGCTGCGCCACATACATATGCATCGCGGTCAAACCCAGATGCTGATGCTGGAGCAGAATACGCTCCACCAATGCAGCCAGCTGGCCCTCTTGACCAAGGCTTTTCACACCGCTGACCAGGACCTGGGCAAACATCTCTTTCTGATGCGAGAAGTCCTGCGTGAACAGGTCACGCGTTTCGGGCAGCTCCAGAAACAAGTAGTCATAAAACCTGTCCGTCAGAGCGGCCTTGCGCGCAAACACCTTGCCGATACTGCCCCGCACAAGTCGGGCATCAATCTCATGCAGAATGGCCATGCCCATTCCTGCACCCCCTTATCAGCACAACGATAACGTGATCCGTAGGCTCAAGAGTAGTCAGAATTGGTGAATGCGGCCTTACCCTGCCATCACCAAATCTACAAAAAGTTGTCACAATTGTTTTGCGTCCCGTCGGCAATGCCAAGGCACTGATATTCAACCAACAGGAGCTGCCGATGTCCTTGCGCCTTGTGTGCCTGACTTCCGCCCTCGCGCTGACCGCTGGTTTTGCGCAGGCTGAGAAATCCTTTAACCGGATCGCGTCCTTCCCCGTCATCAAGAACATGGCCGAAGGCGAAGACCAAACCCGTGAAAGCTCGCCAGAGATCATCGACGTCACCGCCGATGGCATGACACTGGTCTACACCGACAGCCCGCTCGGGGTACTCGGCATGATCGACATTACCGACGCCGCCAACCCGGCCCCAAAGGGCAACATCGCACTGCCGGGTGAGCCGACCTCGGTCGCCGTCATCGGCACCATCGCCTACGTCGGCGTCAATACTTCCGAGAGCTACACCCAGCCCTCCGGCCAGTTCATGGCCTTTGACACGACCACTGGCGAAGAGCTTGCCTCCTGCGATCTCGGCGGTCAGCCGGACTCCGTTGCCAAGGCCAAAGACGGGTCCTTCCTGTCCATCGCGATCGAGAATGAGCGCGACGAGGACCTGAACGACGGCGTTATCCCGCAGATGCCGGCGGGCAATCTGGTGATGGTCAACACCACCGAAGGTGGCCTTGATTGCGCCAGCATGAAGATGGTCGACCTGACCGGGCTGGCCGACATCGCCGGTTCCGACCCCGAACCCGAGTATGTGTCGATCAACGGCCTTGGCGAAACCGTTGTGACCTTGCAGGAAAACAACCACATGGTTGTCGTCTCCAAGGACGGCGAGGTCGTCAGCCATTTCTCAGCCGGGTCTGTTGATCTCGACGGGATCGACGCCACGGACGAGCGCGGCGCGCTGATCTTCACCGAGAGCCAGCAGGGCCGCCTGCGCGAGCCTGACGCCGTGACGTGGATTGATGACACTCACTTCGCCACCGCCAACGAAGGCGACTACAATGGTGGCTCGCGCGGTTGGACGATCTTCAACAAAGACGGAACCGTGGTTTACGATTCCGGCGTCGATTTTGAACATGCCATCATCCAGATCGGCCACTATCCGGACAAACGGTCCGATGCCAAAGGCGTGGAACCTGAATCCGTGACCTTCGCCGAATTCGACGGCACGCCCTATGTCTTTGTCGGGGCGGAGCGGGCCTCGGTCGTGGGGGTCTATGACGTGACCGAACCGGCCAACCCGGTTCTGACCCAGCTGCTGCCTTCGGGCACCGGCCCAGAGGGCTATGTCACCATTCCGGAGCGCGGCCTGCTGGTCTCCGCCAACGAGGCAGACCTGATCGAGGACGGCGGCGCGCGGGCGCATGTGATGCTGTTCGAACAGCAGGATGGCGCGCCGGTCTATCCGCATCTGACTTCCGAAGGCGCGGATGACCTGATCGGCTGGGGTGCAATCTCCGGTATGGTCGCCGATGAAGACGGGATGATCTGGGCTGTCAACGACAGCTTCTATGGCTTCCAGCCCTCCATCTTCAAAATCGACCCGTCGCAGACCCCGGCGCGCATCACCGATGTGATCCGCATTCACCGCGCCAATGGCGATGCCGCGCAGAAGCTCGACCTCGAAGGCATCACACTGGACGGCAAGGGCGGCTTCTACGTGGCCTCCGAAGGCCGTACCGAGCGTGCCATTCCGCATGCGATCTATCACGTCACCGCTGATGGTCTGATCAAGACCAACAAGGGCGAGATCACCATCCCGGCAGAACTGCAAGCGGTGGAAAAGCGCTTTGGCTTTGAAGGCATCACCAAGGTCGGCGACACCCTGTGGATGGCGGTGCAGCGCGAGTGGAAAGACGACCCCAAGCACCTCGTGAAACTGGTGTCCTACAACCTGGAGACCAAGGAATGGGGCGCCGTGCACTATCCCAAGGCAGAGCCTGCAACCGGCTGGGTCGGCCTGTCCGAGATCGTGGCACATGGCGACCATGTCTATGTCATCGAGCGTGACAACCAGCACGATGATCGCGCAGTCACCAAGAAGATCTACCGCATCGCCCTGTCTGAAATGACCCCGGCTCCGCTTGGTGGCGAGTTGCCAGTCGTGACCAAGGAAGAAGTCCGCGACCTGCTGCCCGATCTGAAATCCACCGGCGGTTATGTCCTCGATAAAGTCGAAGGGCTGGCTATCATGGCAGATGGCATCGCATGGGTTGCCACCGACAACGACGGCGTCGATGACAGCTCCGGCGAGACCATGTTCTGGTCCTTCAAGGTCGAGTAACCCGCTCGCCCATTCAGCCGACATTCCGACCACGCAAAGAGGCCTCCCAACCGGGGGCCTCTTTCACGTTGTGCACAGGGCGCTTTTCTTTGCCGGTCAGCTTGGCTATGTCTTTTTCACCTCATGAAAGTGAGGTGATATTCTCAGGGCAGGGTGAAAGTCCCTACCGGTGGTCACAGCCCACGAGCGGCCTTTGCCTGCGCAAAGGTGTCAGCAGACCCGGCGCAATTCCGGGGCCGACGGTCATAGTCCGGATGGAAGAGAATGGAGAGCCCCGCACCGCCCCCAATCCGGAGGCGGTACCGGGTCTGTTCGTCTGCCTTGGGTCACATGCGTACCGAGGAAAGGACGACACGCAGATGGCTCAAACGCTCCCCACCCCGCTCAAGGCGGCTGGCCTCATGGTCATCGCCGGAGCCTGTTTCGCGCTGGTCAACACCGCACTGCAATCGGCCACCATGCTTCATGGGGCCTCCGCTCCGACGGTGACCTTCTGGCAGTATCTGATCGCGCTTTTGTTTTATATTCCATGGATCTGGCGCAACCGGTCGGCTGTGCTGTCGACCCGACAGATCGTCTCCCATGTGCTGCGTGTCGCGCTGGCCGTGGGCGGCGTGCAGCTCTGGACACTGGGGCTTGCCCATGTGCCGATCTGGCAGGCGATTGCGCTGATCCTGTTGTCGCCCTTTTTTGTCACCATCGGGGCGGGGCTGTTCCTGCGCGAAGAGGTCTCCTTGCATCGCTGGGGCGCGGTTGTCGTGGGCATCATCGGCGGCATGGTGATCCTTGCGCCGTGGTCGGACCGGTTTCAACTGGCGGCACTGCTCCCGGTGGCTGCTGCTGCCTTCTGGGCAGCGAGTTCCGTCGTGACCAAACAGCTCACGCGCCGCGACAACACCGAGACCGTCACCATTTACCTGCTGCTGCTGCTGAGTCCCGCCAATGCGTTGCTCACGGTCAGCACCGGCTTTACCCTGCCACAAGCCACGCTTTGGCTGGTGATCGGAGCCGGGCTTTTGACCGCACTGGCGCAGCACACGTTGGTGCGCGCCTATACGCTTGCCGATGCGGCGTTCCTGCAGCCCTTTGACCACCTTAAACTGGTGTTTAACGTCGGTCTTGGCGCGATGGTCTTTGGCTTTTTGCCCGATGGCAATATGTGGCTCGGCACCCTGCTGATCCTTGTGGCCAGCGTCTATCTGTTGAACCGGGAGTCCCGCACCCGCCCGGCCTCACCGCCGCAACAGGCCTGAGACCAACGCGGCAGAAATCGCTGCGCACTGAGATCGAGCCGTCTCCACGGTTGCACCGCCAAATCGTGCGAGCAGCGTCGCTTCCGCAGATGGCGGGAGTGACGCAGCGCCAATGAGTTGCGTCACCACGCCCAGCGCCCCGGCAGCGCCAGCCCCCTGCCAGCGCTCGGTTGCCTGCACTGTTGCGACCAGGCTTTCCAGCAAGGTGGCAAAGGCGCCCCCCTCCTGCGTGGTCAGTGCATTATCCAGCAGTTCACGCAACACGAGCTGCCCGGCGGTGGGCCTTGCGCTCAAGAGCAGTTGATAGGAGGCAAAGAAGGCCTCCAGTTGGTCTTCGGGGGAATGGTCCTCATCCATCGCATCAAACAGCAATTGCAGCACCGCTGCCGCCGCCTGCTCGACCGCCAATGAATAGAGCGCGCCTTTGCTGCCAAAGTGGTGCAACAGCGCCTGCTTGCTCAGGCCCAGCTCTCTGGCGATGCTTGAGATCGAAGCCCCGGCATAGCCATGCGCCGCAAACAGGCGGCACGCGCTTTCAATGAGTTGGGTGCGGGTATTGGATGGCGCAACACGTAATGTCATTGCGCCATTAACACAGGTGATCGCGTGGCCGGCAACCTACCGATTGGTAGGAGTGCGCAAATCCACAAATAAAATCGCCCCCAGCCGTAAGACCGGGGGCGCTGCAAACAGGATGCGGATGCACCCCGGGGAGGGATCAGTTCACGGTCGAGCCCGCGATTTCCTTGGGCTTCGATCCTGCGGCGGATGCGATTTCAATCCGGCGCGGTTTCAGCGCTTCGGGCACTTCGCGCACCAGATCGATATGGAGCATACCGTCGGCGTGGCTTGCGCCTTCGACCCGCACGTGATCCGCCAGCGTAAAGCGGCGCTCAAACGCGCGGGTGGCGATGCCGCGATGCAGATAGGTGCGTTCGCCGGCATCCTCGGCCTTGCGCGCGGACACGACCAGCGCGTGTTCCTTCACCTCGACATTCAGCTCGTCTTCGGAAAATCCGGCAACGGCGATCGAGATGCGATAGGCATCGTCCGAGGTTTTTTCGATGTTATAAGGGGGGTAGCTGGGCTGCTGGATATCCGAGCTCATGACCCGGTCCATCAGGTCTGCAATCTGGTCGAACCCGACAGTTGCACGGTGCAGCGGAGCAAAATCAAACGTACGCATGGTTCATCCTCATCTTTGAGCGATAACTGCTATGAAGCCCTCCCAACACGGGACGGGCGGTTTTCGTTCAGAGCCCGATCATTGGCGCCCTGAACACCCTCCGATTTATGAAGGGTCATCGCAGTTTCAAGAGGTTCATGCTCAGTTGGAGATGAATTTTGCGCCGAGATCATTGCGCCGCGGCTCGCCGACCTGCACCCGGCTCACGCCTTGCGGCATGCGGCTGCCGACGTGGGCACCGGTCAGTTGGGCTTCCAACAGCGCCAGCTCTTCTGCAAGTGACGCGCCAAGCGAAACTGCAGATCCCTCCACCCGCGCCTTGGCCGATACCACGGAAACAATCCGGGGACGCTCCCCCTCAAAGGAAAACACCGGCGCGCCGGACGCGCCGAAATCCACATCGCAGGACATCACCAGCACGCCATCCTGACGGGCGATTACCATGCAGACTTCCTGCAGCGACGGGGCTTCGGACCGATCCTGCGCGTATGACACCACACCGACCCGTGCGCCCTTGCGCGGGCGGGCGTCCGTTTCAAACGGTGTGACGGTGGTATTGCGAATGGGGCGTTGCAATTGCAGCAAGGCAATGTCGTTGCGCACCCGTTTTGCCGACAGCGTGCCATCATAGACATAAGACGGATGCAGCACCGCACGTTTTACCGCGCGATAGGCCGAGGCACGCCCATTGCGCCACCCCGCCAGAAACTCGATGGAGGTCGGGTCGATCTGCTCCATCGTATCACGATCATAAAGGCAATGCGCAGCCGTCAAAACAATGTCGGGCGCAATCAACGCGCCTGTGCAAAACCCCTCGCCCTTACGATCCAGACGGCCAACCGCTTCCCAATCACGCCCCGCGTCGGTGGTCTCCAGGCTCTTGAGCCGGGTATTCTCCCCGCCCAGGGTCGTGCCCGCGACCGCGGCAACAGACACGACGCATAAAATACCGCTCAAAATCAAACGCTTCATCGGCAGCACAGACACTCTCCACATCCCTCATGCGGCAGCCTAGCCAACGCTTCGGGCAAAAATTGGGCGCGCGTGGGCGATTCCGCGCATCCCTTGGTGATGCCGTTTGCGCAGGTTCAACGCAAGATGGGAACATCGGATCGGCTGCGCTCCGCCTCCAGCGCAGGCGGTTTGGGTCCCCCGGTTGCCCAGTCCAACAGCTCAACCGTATGCACAATAGGGATGTTGGTCCCAGACCCGATCTGCATCATGCACCCAATGTTGCCTGCCGCAATAATATCCGGGTTCCTTGCCTCCAGCGTGCGCAGTTTTCGCGCCTTCAGTTGCGCAGAAATTTCCGGCTGCAACAGATTATAAGTCCCGGCAGAGCCGCAACACAAATGGCTGTCCGCTGGCTCCACCACTTTAAACCCGGCACGTTTCAGCAAGGTCTTCGGGTGGGTCTTGATCTGTTGCCCGTGCTGCAAGGAACAGGCGGCATGATAGGCGATGGTCAGTCCCTTGTCCGCGCCCTCAGGCAGGTCAAGCTGCATCAGCAATTCAGAGACATCCATCGCAAGACCCGAGACCGTTGCCGCATCCTCCGCCAAGGCATCGTTGCGGAACATGTGACCGTAGTCCTTGACGGTGGTGCCGCAGCCGGATGTGTTGATGACAATCGCGTCCAGACCTTTGCCATTTTTCTCTGCCATCCAAGCGCGGATATTCTTTGCCGCCGCCCCGTGGCTCTCATCCTCGCGTCCCATGTGGTGCGTAAGCGCACCGCAGCAGCCTGCGCCTTCGGCCACCACGACCTCGCAGCCCAAACGCCGCAGCAGGCGAATGGTGGCGTCATTGATATCGGTGTTCAGCGCCTTTTGCGCACACCCCGTCATCAACGCGACGCGCTTTACCTGCGCAACTTCCGGCGCAAAGCTCTGCGGGTCGTCATTGCGGCTCACCGGAGGGATTACTTCGGGTGCCATCTCCAGCATCGCCCGCAGCCGCGCATCCGGCATCCATCCCCGGACGGGACGCGCAATCTTCGCCCCCAGAAGTGCCAGCCGGAAACGGGTCGGATAGGGCAACACACGCGCCAGAATCCAGCGCAGTGCGCGGTCGCCAAAGGGCCGTTTGTAGTGCTTGTCGATATACGCGCGCGCATGATCCACCAGATGCATGTAATGCACACCAGACGGGCAAGTGGTCATGCAGGCCAGACAAGACAGGCAGCGGTCGATATGTTTGACGGTTTTCTCATCCGGAATGCGCTCGTTTTCCAGCATGTCCTTGATCAGGTAGATCCGCCCGCGCGGGCTGTCGAGCTCATCGCCCAGCACCTGATAGGTCGGACAGGTGGCGGTGCAGAAACCGCAATGCACGCATGTGCGCAGGATCTCATTCGCGCGTTGCGTTCCGGGGTTCTGAAGTTGTTCATCGGTAAAACTGGTCTGCATCGTCCTACACCAACGCCTCTGCCACGATCCAAGCTCCCATCATCCCGCCGGGCAAGCTCAGCAGCAGGAACACAATGTACCGCAGGATATTGAGCGCGGGTTCGGGAAAGCTCGGGATATACATGCGGGTCAGATGAAAGAGCGCGGCTACCCCTGCCCCACCGGCTGCCGAGATATGCAATATCCCCCGGTAGCCATTGGACATCGCGTTCCCTGCCGGATCGCTGCCCGTGATCGGCGCCAGACCAAAGCTGTAGGCAATGATCCCGGCCCCGACGATGAGGCTGGCGGCGAGGCCCAGTCTTGCCGCCGGGATCACCGACAGCCCCACAAAGACAGGAACGCCCGCCACAAAGATAAAGATCACATCCATCGCTACCCCATCAATCCTGCATTCAAAATATGTCGCGGATCAAATTGCCGACGCAATCCCGCGGAAATTGCCGCCAGCGGTGCGGGCTCCGGATGGTGGCGCGGCACCGATGTGCCCGCGCGGGACCGGATCAATGTTGCATGACCGTGCACCGTCATGCGCTGCCGCAAGTCCACGCCTTCGGGCATCAAGGCCCAGACCAGACCGCCACCCCAATCACAGAGACATCTCGTTGCCCCCAATGTCGGGATCAACTCAACCGCGTCCGTCGGTTTGACAGACACCCGCCAGATATCGCCCTTCAACCCTGCAAAATCATGCAGATCGCGGAGACCGCGCCACAGCTCGCCCGAGCCAGACACCTCTGTCACCGCGCCATAGCGCCCAAGCTGCTCTCGCAATGCCTTGACGCGATAGGCCACAGACGCCTCAAACCCCTCGAGCCGCACATAGGCCCGTTGCGCATCCGGGTCATATGCGGCCCCGGTCACATCAAACGGCGAGCCTAGGGCTGCCGACAAACAGGCAATCCCGGCGGCAAGATCAATCTCTTCAATCGCCAGAGTGGCCTCCGTCTCGGAACGTGGCAGCACCTTGAGAGCGACCTCCGTCAAAACCCCAAGCGTGCCATGTGATCCCGCCATCAGCTTGACCAGATCATAGCCGGTGACGTTTTTCATTACCCGGCCACCATTGCGCAGCACCTCGCCGCGCCCATCGACAAACCGCACGCCAAGCAGAAAGTCCCGCGCAGCCCCCCCCTGAATGCGCCGCGGGCCGGAGGCATTGGTGGCAACAACGCCACCGATTGTCGGCTCCCCTTCGGTCCCCAGCACAGGACGGAAATCCACAGGCTCGAACGCGAGACGCTGGTTTTCCGTCGCCAGCAGCGCCTCGATCTCGGCCACCGGCGTGCCCGCCTGTACCACCAGCGTCAGAGCCCCCGGCTCATAGAGCGTCACGCCTGACAGACCGCTTGTACTCAGCCGCTCACCAGGCACCTCAATACCCCGTGTACCGCCTCCCTCGATGCAAAGAGGCCCATTTGCCCCAGCAATGATGTCGGCCAGTTCAGCCTCACTGTGCGGTGTCATCATTTCATCTTCTTCCAAATATCCTTGGGGGTCTGGGGGCAAAGCCCCCATGGCGTGTCACTCTGCGGCAAGACAAACGGTGCGGCGGCTCTCTGTGCTCGACAGAGGAAAAACCTTCGCCGGGTTGAGCAGCCACTTCGGATCGAACACATCCTTCACACGCACCTGCGCCTCGATGTCCGCAGCCTCATACTGATGCAGCATCAGATCGCGTTTCTCGATCCCCACACCGTGCTCTCCGGTCAGGCAGCCTCCCACCTCGACACACAGCTTCAGAATTTCGGCTCCAAAGGCTTCGCACCGTTCCAGATCGCCGGGTTTGTTGGCGTCGAACAGGATGAGCGGATGCATATTGCCGTCCCCCGCATGAAAGACATTTGCAACTTTCAGGCCAAAGTCTGCACTCATCTCCTCGATACGGCGCAAAACCTGCGGCAGGGCAGACACCGGGATGGTTCCGTCCAGACACATATAGTCGTTGATTTGACCCATGGCCCCAAAGGCCGATTTTCGCCCCAGCCAGATCCGCGCGGCCTCATCGGCATCGCCCGCTTCGCGCAGCTCCACCGGGCTATGCTGTTGCGCGATCTCGACGATCAGCCCCAACTGATGCGCAATTTCCGCCTCGGCCCCCTCGACCTCGATGATGAGCAGCGCCTCGCACATCGGATACCCCGCCTTGGCAAAGGCTTCGCAGGCCTCGATACAGGGGCGGTCCATGAACTCGATCGCAACTGGCAACACGCCGGCCTTGATGATGTCCGACACGCAGGCCCCCGCGACCTCATTGCTGTCAAAGGCGATGAGCACGGGGCGCGCGCCTTCGGGTTTGCGCAGGATACGCAAGGTCGCCTCGGTCACCACGCCCAGCTGCCCCTCGCTGCCACAGATCACACCCAGCAGATCCAGCCCACCTGCGTCCAGATGCGCGCCACCAATCTCGACCACGGTGCCATCCATCATCACCATCGTCACCCCAAGGAGGTTGTTGGTGGTCACACCGTATTTGAGGCAATGCGCCCCGCCAGAGTTCATCGCGATATTGCCCGCGATCGCGCAGGCCAACTGCGAGGACGGGTCGGGCGCGTAAAAGAAATCCTCTTCTTCCACCGCGCCAGAGACCGAGAGGTTCGTGCGTCCGGTCTGCACCCGGATGATGCGATTGGCGTAATCGGTTTCCAGAACCTCGTTCATGCGTGCCACACCAAGGATCACACAATCGGCGGTTGGCAATGCCCCACCGGCAAGAGACGTCCCTGCCCCGCGCGGCACCACCGGCACATTCATGTCGTGACAGATCCGCAGCACGTCCGACACCTCTTGGGTCGAGCGTGGCAACACAGCCAGCATCGGCGGGCATTTGTAGGCCGTCAGCGCATCACACTCATAGGCGCGCGTCTCCGCTTCATCCGAGATCAACGCATCATCGGGCAACACCTGCTGCAATCGTTTCAGCAACTCGGCCTTTCGGGCCAGGATGGCGGCATTGGGGGGGGGCATCTCCATGCGGGCTCTCCTATTTGGTAAAGTATTATTACCAATTCATCCCTACTGGCAAGGACGAACTGACTGGGCTAGGGTCGGGCCATGATGTGGATTGACCGACTGACCCTGTTTTCTATGTGGGATTTCATAAGCCTGGCCTGTTACATACTGGGCTGGCTATGGATCGGCTGGCGCATTGAGAACCCCAGCAAATCACGGCCCTCGGTCTCGCTTCTGATGGCGGATTTCAGGCGCGAGTGGATGAAAGAGATGGTGACCCGGTCTCCGCGCATCTTTGATTCGCAGGTAATTTCCTCATTGCGGCAGGCCACCGCCTTTTTTGCATCGGCCACCATGCTGGCGCTTGGGGCCGGGCTGGCGCTAATCGGCAATACAGAACAGCTCGCCGGCGTGGCGCAAGATCTGGCGCTGGGGCAAACCCCGGATTTTGTCTGGGAGATCAAGATCCTGTTGGTGTTGGCCGCGCTCACCAACGCGTTTCTTGCCTTTGTCTGGTCGCACCGGCTGTTTGGCTACTGCTCGGTTCTGATGGCCGCAGTCCCGAATGAGCCCAGCGACCCCCGCGCCTATCCGCGGGCGCAGCAGGCCGCTGAAATCAACATCACGGCAGCACGCAGTTTCAATCGCGGTCTGCGGGCCACTTATTTCTCGCTTGCCGGGCTGGCGTGGCTGGTGGGCGCCGAGGCGCTCATCCTCGCCACCGTGATCACCCTTGCGGTGCTGTATCGTCGCGAGTTCATCTCGCGGTCCCGCCGCATTCTGATGCAGTCAGAACCCAAAATTGTCGCCCCCACCAAAATGTGACCGCACGCCCTCGGGGAATTGGATAGCCTGAGTGCATGTTGAAACATGTCCTCCTATCGCTGCTATTTCTCGTCGCACCACAGATGGCCCTGGCGGCAGATCCCGTTGTCGAAAATGCAACCGCAGTGAAGCGTGGCGACAGCTGGAGCTTTTCCGTCACGCTGTCCCACCCGGACACGGGCTGGGATCACTATGCCGACGGGTGGCGGGTTCTGGATATGGAGGGCAACGAACTTGGTCTGCGCGTGTTGGCGCATCCGCATGTAAATGAACAACCCTTCACGCGTTCGCTTGGTGGCGTTCAGGTGCCCGAAGGCGTCAGGAAAGTGCAGATACAGGCGCGGTGCAGTGTCGACGGCTGGGCGCAGAACACCACGGTGATCGACCTGCCCTGAAGCCGATCAGACCCGGTGATAAGGGCTGCCGGACAGGATGGTCGCGGCCCGATAGATCTGTTCCGCCAGCATCAGGCGCACCATCATATGCGGCCAGACCATTTTGCCGAAGGAGATCGAATAGTCCGCCTCGGCCCGCAGTGAGGGATCGATCCCGTCTGCACCGCCGATAATCAGCGCCAGATCCTGTCGCCCCATGTCGCGCCACCCTGCAAGCCGATCCGCAAAATCCGGTGAAGAGATCACTTTGCCACGTTCATCCAGCGTGCAGATCAAGGCCCCCTTGGGCAGCGCCTTGCGCAACAGATCCGCCTCCGCGCCCATACCGGCGTTTTTCTTGTCCTCAACCTCGATAACCTTGGCCGGGCCAAGACCGAGTGCTCGACCGCTGCGATCAAATCGCTGCAAATAGTCATTGATCAATGTCTTTTCCGGCCCGGCGCGCAACCGCCCGACCGCGCAGATATGCACGCGCATGAAGGATTCCTGATGTCAGAAGGGAAGGCCCGGCGGTTGCATGCGTGCTTGGCAGGACCAAGACTGCAATGCCGGGATATAACAAAGGCCTTTCGGGTCAGGCAACGCCCGACCCGCGACGGGCCTCGGGTACAACCGTCTTTTAGCTGGCGACTGCGCCTGCGGGCAGCCACATCTTCTCGATCTGGTAGAACTCGCGCACTTCGGGACGGAAGATATGCACGATCACATCACCGGTATCGATCAGAACCCAGTCACCTGCGTCCTTGCCTTCAACTTTGCAAGAGATGCCGAATTCATGCTTCAGCTTCTCGGTCAGTTTCTCGGACATCGCCGCGACCTGACGGGTCGAACGGCCAGAGGCCACGACCATATAGTCGCCAATGGACGTCTTGCCGCGCAGATCGATCCGCGTGACATCTTCGGCCTTGTCGTCATCGAGAGAGGAAAGGATGCGCTCCAGCAGGTCCTCGCTGGAGAATTGCGGTGCAGAAGCGGCCATCACGGCTGCTCCGGACGGGGCGGCAATCGCCGCCTGAGGTTGGGGTGCCAGGACATTGTCCTCCTTGCTGCGCGCCGACGGACCCCCGGCGCTGGGGATACCTCAAATGTAGCAACAGAACGCCCCCTTTTCAATCAAGCTGCGCCGCACCGCCGCGTGACTGTGACCCAAGGTCATCGCCGTCCTCCGGCGTGCTCTGTCCCTCTGCCATCTGCACAGCCAGTCGATCATTCAAAAGGCGCAACTCCCGCTGCGGGAAGGGAATGGAAATCCCCTCGGCCTTGAACGCATCCCAGAGCGCCAGAAAGACATTGCCGCGGATGTTCGTCAGCCCCCCCGTCGGGTCGGTGATCCAGAAGCGCAGGATATAGTCCACGCTGCTGTCGCCAAACCCAACGATATGGCACACGGGCTTCATCCCCTCGCGCTCCAACACCCGATCAACGGTCATGGTCGCCGCAATCGCCACCTTGCGGACCAGATGCGGGTCGTCGTCATAGCTGGTGCCGAAATTGATATCGAGCCGGACAAACCGGTTGGAATGCGACCAGTTCACCACCTGCGAGGTGATCAGGTCCTCGTTCGGGATCAGGTATTCCTTGCCGTCCCGCGTCACCACCGACACGTAGCGCGCGCCCAGCGCATTGATCCAGCCGAAGGTTTCCCCAAGGGAGATCACATCGCCCGGCTTGATGGACCGGTCCATCAGGATGATGATGCCCGACACAAGGTTCGAGACCACCTTTTGCAGGCCAAAACCGATCCCAACGCCGACAGCACCGGACAACACCGCAAGCCCGGTCAGGTCGAACCCGATGGAGCGGATCACGATCACAAAGGCGATCCCGTACAGGAGCACCTGCACCGCCTTGCCCGCCAGCACCTTCATCGAGGGCGAGAGGTCCTCGTTTCCCTTCAGCCCCCGCTCTGCAAGGCCCGACCCCATGCGCGCCAGCGTCAGCATGGCCGTCGCCAGCACCACCGCCTTCAGCACCACAAGCAGCGACAGATGCAGTGACCCGATGTCAAAGGCAATGGAATCAAGGATCTGCGCCGCGTCGTCGACGAGGTTGAACACCGCGAGCGTCGCATAGATCCACAACAGCCAGGCGGCGAGCTTGCGCAGGGTCGGGTTGGCGATGAACCGGGAGATCAGCGCGATCGCCAGCCACGCCGCCGCCAGTTTCGCCACCGCCCCGATCAGGTAGCTGCGCGAGGGCCAGGTGACCTCTCGCATGATGGCATAGACTGTCCAGGCAAACACCGTGAAGTAGATCAGCGACAACCGCCTCAGCACTTGCACCAACAGCCGCAGGCGCCATTTCGGCCAGCCCTCCCGGGCGCGGGCCCAATGCTCCCACCGGGCATGCGTGAGGTGTCGCATCAGGATCGAGACCGCAATCAAGGCCAGCACGATCAGCACCTGATACTGACGCCAGCCGGGCGTCAGTGCCATATCCCAATAGATCTGCGCCTGCGTCATCAGATAGTGCAGGGTGCCCTGTACCGCCTCGGGCAGAATGTCTTGCTCCATTCCGGTCCTCCTTCCCGCCAGCATGTCCTGCACCGGGGGACCAAGGCAAGGGAAACACCGGGGCGGGCGTGATCACATGCCAGAGAACGAATCTTGATTGTCGGGAGGTGTGGATATATGCCACAGGGCATGACTCACGTATTGGCTCAGACGATTGCCCTTCAGGACCGCGCGCGCTTGCGTGAACGGTTCTTTGGTGCCGCCCGCACGGTTCTCGCACGCCTATAAGGTCGTGCCGCCAGACCAGTTACGCCAGCACTTTTACCCATATACGGGAGAGGACCGATGTCCCCCAAAACACTCTATGACAAGATCTGGGATGCCCATGTCGCCCATGAGGCGGAGGATGGCACTTGCCTTCTGTACATTGATCGCCACCTCGTTCACGAGGTGACCAGCCCGCAGGCGTTCGAGGGCCTGCGCATGGCCGGTCGCAAGGTCCACGCACCGGACAAGACGATCGCGGTTCCCGATCACAACGTGCCGACCACTGCCGGGCGCGACGATCCCGAACAGATGCCCGAGGACAGCCGCATCCAGGTGGCCGCGCTGGACACCAACGCCCGCGAGTTCGGCGTGCATTACTACCCGGTCAGCGACATCCGCCAGGGCATCGTGCACATCGTCGGCCCTGAAAACGGCTGGACCCTGCCCGGCATGACCGTGGTCTGTGGCGACAGCCACACCGCGACCCATGGCGCGTTCGGCTCGCTGGCCCATGGCATCGGCACCTCCGAGGTGGAGCATGTTCTGGCGACCCAGACGCTGATCCAGAAGAAGTCCAAGAACATGAAGGTGGAAATCACCGGCACGCTTGCGCCCGGTGTCACCGCCAAAGACGTGGTTCTGACCATCATCGGCGAGACCGGCACCGGCGGCGGCACCGGCTATGTCATCGAATATTGCGGTGAGGCGATCCGCAACCTGTCGATGGAAGGTCGCATGACCATCTGCAACATGGCGATCGAAGGCGGCGCACGTGCCGGTCTGATCGCACCTGATGAGACCACCTTCGACTACGTCAAGGGCCGCACCCACGCCCCCAAAGGCGCGCAGTGGGAGGCCGCCGTGAACTGGTGGAAGACGCTCTATTCCGATGACGACGCGCATTGGGACAAGGTTGTCACCATCCGTGGCGAGGACATCGCCCCCACAGTCACCTGGGGCACCTCGCCGGAGGACGCATTGCCGATCACCGCGACCGTCCCCGCACCGGAAGACTTCTCCGGCGGCAAGGTCGAGGCCGCAAAACGCGCGCTGGACTACATGGGCCTCACCCCGGGCATGAAGCTGACCGACATCGAGATCGACACGGTCTTTATTGGCTCCTGCACCAACGGGCGGATCGAAGATCTGCGCGCCGCTGCCGAGGTGGTCAAAGGCAAGAAGATCAAGGATGGCATGCGCGCCATGGTGGTTCCGGGCTCCGGCCTTGTCCGCGCACAGGCCGAAGAGGAAGGGCTCGCCGAGATCTTTACCTCGGCCGGTTTTGAATGGCGTCTGGCGGGCTGCTCCATGTGCCTGGCGATGAACCCCGACCAGCTGAGCGAAGGCGAACGCTGCGCCTCGACCTCCAACCGGAACTTCGAGGGCCGCCAGGGCTTCAAGGGGCGCACCCACCTTGTCTCCCCTGCCATGGCTGCCGCTGCCGCCGTCACCGGCAAGCTGACCGACGTCCGCGAGCTCTGAAGGAAGAAACCCATGAACAAGTTCGAAACCTTCACCGGGATTGCGGCGCCGATGCCGCTGGTCAATATCGACACCGATATGATCATCCCCAAGCAGTTCCTGAAGACCATCAAGCGTTCCGGCCTCGGCGTGCACGCCTTTGACGAGATGCGCTATGATCGGCAGGGCAACGAAGTCCCCGATTTCGTGCTGAACAAGCCGCAGTATCGGGACACTTCGATCCTGATTGCGGGCGACAACTTCGGCTGTGGCTCCTCGCGCGAACACGCGCCCTGGGCTCTGGCGGATTTCGGCATCAAGGTGGTGGTCTCCACCTCCTTTGCCGACATCTTCTTCAACAACTGCTTCAAGAATGGCATGCTGCCCATCGTGCTGCCGCAGGAGCAGGTCGATCTGTTGATGTCGGATGCGGAAAAGGGCGAAAACGCCCGCATGACCGTCGATCTGGAAACCCAGCAAATCACCACCTCCGATGGCGAGGTCATCACGTTCGATGTCGACCCGTTCCGCAAGCATTGCCTGCTGAACGGTCTTGATGACATCGGCCTGACCCTGGAAAAGGCGGACTCGATCCAGTCTTTTGAGGCCAAGGCCGCGCAGGAACGTCCCTGGGTATAAGAGCCTTGACCACAATCGCGAAGAAGGCCGCCCCCGGGCGGCCTTTTTTCATATCACCGGACGCGATCCGCACAATTCTGCCCCAATACCTAACGCCGCCCTGTCCCGGCGCGTTGCGCGTGCCCGGACCACGGGAGACAGGCAAACGGGCGATAAGATGATGATTTGACGGATTAAGATTGATGCATGTCAGCACCACTTACCTGCCAGTCCATCAAATTTGACGCATTTCCTTAACCCGATACTTGAGAAATCTGATGCCCCCGTGCAGGATTGGGGCAAAAATGAGGCAGCGCAGTCTGGGCAAACCCGGGGTGCATCATACCGGGTCATTCCACCAAAAAAACCGGAAGACCCCAGGGCAAAGGGAACATAGAGTGCTTGCACGCATGACAAGCGCGGCAATTCGCGGGCTATTGGTGGCACTGTTGGTGGTGCTGCCATCGCTATTGTTGCCAGTCGCGGCGACGCAATCCCCTGAGATCGTGGCCTTCACCGCCCTTCTGGCCGGCGGGTTGATTTTTGCCGAGTACTTTACGCATTTCCCAAGCTTCGTTGAATTCCGGGACGCTCCCCCTCTCAATCGCAGCCGCTTCGTTTTTGCCTCCCTGTGCATGATCCTGCTCAGCCTGCTGGCGGGCCATCCCTTCCAGCCGACCGGCTTTTCCGCCTTGGTTCACAAACTGGCCTATACCATCGGCGACACACTGGATTTTGCCTACTCGCCCGTGCAGTTGAGCCGCCTCATGATGCCCGAGCATGTGCCGCAGTATACGGTGGATCTGGTGCGTGCGGCGGCGGGACTTGCCTATTTGCTCTCGCTCATGTCCATCGCCTATTTCGCGCTCCTGATCCGGCTGCGCAACTGGCCGCTGGCCAATGGCGCGTTCAACGTCTGGGTCAACCTTCCCCTGTTTGATCCCACCACCGGCGGGGATGTGGTGGCGCGCCTTCAGCGCGATGCCAAGCTTCATATCATTGCCGGTGTCCTGCTGCCCTTCCTGCTGCCGGCGCTGGTCCAGATGGGGGGCAGCCTGTTCGATCCGGCGCTGCTGGGCAGCCCGCAATTGCTGATCTGGTGTGTCACCGGCTGGGCCATGGTGCCCGCCAGCATGATCATGCGCGGCATGGCCCGCCTGCGCGTCGCGGATCTGATCGCGCAGAAACGCCGCGCCTTTGCCCACGACCTGCAAACGGTATGAGGGGCGTAACAGCCGTTCTTGTTTTCCTGTTGCTGGCCAGCACCCTCCGGGCCGAACCCCTGCGGATCGCAACCTTCAACACCGAACTCAGCCGCAAGGGGCCGGGACTGCTGTTGCGCGACCTGCGCCGGGATAATGCTCAGGTGGCGGCGGTGGTCGACACGATCCGGCGCGCCGAGGCAGATATCCTCGCAGTGCAGAGCCTGGATTGGGATCACGATCAGGAGACGCTGCGCGCCTTCCAGGCCCTGCTCTCCGAGGCGGGAATGACCTACCCGCATGCCTTTGCCCTGAAACCCAACGCTGGGATTGCATCCGGCCTCGACCTGGACGGGGACCAGCGCTTGGGCGAGCCAGAGGATGCCTGGGGCTGGGGGCGCTTTACCGGACAAAGTGGCGTCGCCCTCCTGTCGAGATACCCGATCCTTGCAGATCGCGCCCGGAGTTTCACCGGCCTGTTGTGGCAGGATCTGCCGGATCACCGCATGCCGCGGACCCAGGACGGTGGCCCCTTTCCGGATGCCGATGTCGCCGCCCTGCTGCGCCTGTCATCCACCAACCACTGGATCGTGCCCGTGCGTCTGCCCGATGGCACCCTTCTGCAGGTCATGAGTTTTCACGCCGCGCCGCCGGTCTTTGATGGCCCCGAAGACCGCAACGGCCGCCGCAACGCGGATGAAATCCTGCTCTGGCTGCATCTTCTGGACGGCTCTCTCGGACCGGCTCCGGCCCCGCCTTTTGTGCTGCTTGGGGATGCAAACAATGATCCGCATCGCGGTGAGGGGCACAAGGACGCCATCACCCGGCTGCTGCGCGATCCACGTCTCCAGGACCCGCTGCCAAACGACGCCAACGCGGCCAGCCACACCGTCACCTGGAAGAGCACCGGCCCGATGCGGGTGGACTACGTGCTCCCCTCCGCAGGGCTTCAGGTCACCGCGTCCGGCATCCTGCGCAGCGACGGCAGCCGCCACGGGCTTGTCTGGGTCGACATTCGTCGCTGAAAGCACCACCAGCGCAGCATAACTGCGCCGCCATTATTGACCCCGCGACAGCAGCCCGCTACGCCCTTTTCCAACACGTCAAAGGAGTTTGCGAGATGTCCAATCCATCGATTCTGATTTTGCCTGGCGACGGGATCGGCCCCGAGGTCATGGCCGAAGTCAAAAAAGTCATTTCCTGGTTCGGCGACAAGCGTGACCTGCAGTTCGATGTGAGCGAGGACCTCGTCGGCGGCGCCGCCTATGATGCCCATGGCACACCGCTGCACGACGACACCATGGCGCGCGCGCAAGAGGTCGATGCGGTTCTGCTTGGCGCTGTCGGCGGGCCCAAATACGACAGCCTCGATTTCTCGGTGAAACCCGAACGCGGCCTGCTGCGCCTGCGCAAGGAAATGGATCTCTACTCCAACCTGCGCCCCGCGCAGTGCTTTGACGCGCTCGCGGATTTCTCGTCGCTGAAGAAAGACGTCGTTGCCGGCCTCGACATCATGATCGTGCGCGAGCTGACCTCCGGCATCTACTTCGGCGAGCCTCGCGGCATCATCGAAGAAGGCAATGAGCGCGTCGGTATCAACACCCAGCGCTATACCGAAAGCGAGATCGACCGCGTTGCGCGTTCGGCGTTCGAGCTGGCCATGCGGCGCGGCAAGAAGCTCTGCTCCATGGAAAAGGCCAACGTGATGGAGAGCGGCATCCTGTGGCGCGAAGTCGTGACCGAAGTTGCCAAGGACTACCCCGAGGTGGAGTTGTCGCATATGTATGCCGACGCTGGCGCCATGCAGCTGTGCCGCTGGCCCAAGCAATTCGACGTCATCGTCACCGACAACCTCTTTGGCGACCTGCTGTCGGATGCGGCCGCCATGCTGACCGGTTCCCTTGGCATGCTGCCCTCCGCCTCGCTCGGAGCGCCCATGAACAATGGCCGCCCCAAGGCGCTCTACGAGCCCGTCCATGGCTCCGCTCCGGATATCGCCGGTCAGGGCAAAGCCAACCCGATCGCCTGCGTGCTGTCCTTTGCCATGGCCCTGCGCTACAGCTTTGACATGGGCGCAGAGGCGGACCGGCTCGAACAGGCCGTTGAGAAAGTGCTTGCCGACGGGGTGCGGACCGCTGACCTCCTGGGCGAAGAAGGCGTCACTCCGGTCACCACGTCTGAAATGGGGGATGCGATTCTGGGCGCGCTTGACGCCAGCCTCTGAGTCAGAACTCATCTGTTGTATCGATGACAGGCCGGGGATCCCTCGGCCTGTTTGCTTTTGGGCCACCGCAAAAGCGGGGCAACATCGCCATTCCCCCCTTGCAAGTCGCCCCCCGGCAGCGTTAGCGCTATAGGGGAGGCGCCAGGTGTCGCCGCTTACAGACAGTTCGGTGACCGGATGAATATCAAAGCAGCCCTGTTGGCCCTGCTGGCCTATGTGATTTTTTCCACCCACGACGTGGTGGTGAAATATGTCAGCGCCGAGGTCTCGGCCTTTCAGATCGTGTTCTTCTCCAGCCTGCTCTCCTTTCCGTTGCTGACGATGATGATGGTGCGGGATTCGACCCCCGGCACGCTGCGGCCACAGCACCCCGGCTGGATGGCGCTCAGATCGTTGTCGATGTCGGTGGTCCCCGCCAGCGCGTTTTATGCGTTTTCGGTGCTGCCATTGGCGCAGACCTATGCGCTCCTGTTTGCCACACCGCTGCTGATTACGCTTCTGTCCATCCCGATCCTGGGAGAGAAGGTCGGCCTGCCCCGCATGGCGGCCGTGCTCCTGGGCTTTGTGGGGGTTCTGGTGGTCCTGCGCCCCGGTCAGACCACATTGGGCCCCGGCCACGCTGCCGCCTTGCTTGCCGCCTTTGGCAATGCGTTTCAGTCCGTCATTCTCCGCAAGCTGAGCCATGTCGAGCGGCGAGTCGTCCTCATGCTGTTTCCGATGCTGACCACCGTCGTGGTCATGGGGCTGACCCTCCCCTTTGTCTATGTTCCGCTGACCGGACCGGAGCTGGGCGGGCTTGCCATTATCGCCGCCTTCGGGTTCTGCGCCACGCTTCTTCTGGTCACGGCCTACTCCTTTGGTGAAGCCGCCGTCGTGGCACCGATGCAGTATTCGCAGATCATCTGGGCGACCATCTTTGGCGCTCTGCTATTTGACGAAAGCGTCGATCTCCTGACGCTGGTGGGCGCGGCGCTCATCATCGCAAGCGGTGTCTTCATCGTTCTGAGAGAGGCCCGCGGAGGCCGCTCCTCCAACACCCCGGTGCTGCAAACACGCAGCCGAGCGGTTACCACAGGTGGCTTGAACGTATCGTTCTTTCTTAAGCGAAATTCCTCGGATGATCGTAGCGAATAGTGCTTGCAAACTCCCGGATCTGGGTATACTTCACGCGCCACGGTCGGAGCGTAGCTCAGCCTGGTAGAGCACTGTCTTCGGGAGGCAGGGGCCGGAGGTTCGAATCCTCTCGCTCCGACCAATAAAACAAGGTGTCGATTGCAGAGGTATTCTGCCTGTCGGGCACATAATTTACCTTTATGCAGTGATGTTGACCCATCTAAGGTGTCCGATGAAGCCGTCGAGAGCGCTGAGATCCTGTATGACGTAGTTTGAACGGCCCACTCCTGCCGTTCATCAAAGATGCCTTTGCTGCGGTGCAGCTTCAGCGGACCGGCTGTTCGCCGTGGTTGCAAGACCGAGGCACGGGCAAACTTGTGCTTGGAATTTCTGGACGTTCGTCGTTAGCGCCCCAAAGCAAACCGTTGCTCAGGGCCCGGCCTCGGAGCGCCGGACCTCGGCGAACAGCCATCGCCGCGCGGCCACCACAACAGGTGGCAATGCGGTTGCCTTCAGCCAGTGTAGTCCGCGTCGGAGACCTTTTCCAGCCAGGTTACCGGCGTGCCGTCGATGCTCTCCTGAATGGCGATATGTGACATGGCGGTCTCGGGGGCGGCGCCATGCCAGTGCTTCTCGTCCGCGGGGAAGAAGATTACATCGCCCGTCGACACCTCTTCGATCGGGCCGCCTTCGCGTTGCACCCTGCCGCGGCCGAAGGTGATGATGATCGTCTGTCCCGCCGGATGGGTGTGCCAGGCGGTGCGGGCGCCGGGTTCGAAGGTCACATGGGCACCGCTGGTGCGGCCGGGGGCGTCGGCTTGGAACAGGGGGTCGATCCGCACGGTTCCGGTGAAATAGTCTTCGGGACCGGGGGCGGAGGGCGTGCTGCCAGCTCGGATGATCTTCATGGAATGTCTCCGTTGGTGAGGCGGCGGGGCCGTGGCCGCGCCGCAGGATTTCAGTCTGCGCGGCTCTCGAACACCTGCCGCGCCACGGGCATCGCCGAGAACACCTTGGGCCAGCCCGCATAAAAGGCAAGATGCGAGAGCATCGCGCCTGCCTCTTCCTGCGTCAGCCCGTTGTCCATTGCGCGGTTCAGGTGAAAGGTCATCTGCTCGGGCTGGCCGGCGGTGATCAGCGCCGCAACGGTGACCAGGCTACGGTCGCGGGGCGCAAGGGCCGGGCGCAGCCAGAGGTCGTTGAACAGCAGCTCGCGCGTGGTATCGACGACGCCGGGGCTGACATGGGCGAAATTGGACTGAACCGCCTCTTCCCGCGCAGCTTCGGCCTCTTCGTCCAGCGGCAGGAGATCGGGCGCGAGAGCAGGCAGGTCTTCGGCGGTCACGCCGCGCGCGTCATAGACCGGGGCCATGGCCTCGGCTGCTGCGGTGGCGTTGCCCCAGCCGGTGTAAAACGCGAGATGCGTGATGGTTTCCGACAGCTCCGCCGGGGTCACGCCCGCGTCAAGCGCCAGTTCGGTGTGACGTCCAAGCGTATCCGCCTCGTGGCGTGTGACCAGCGCCGCAAAGGTGACAAGCGCGCGGTCGCGTATCGAGAGCGCCTCGTCGGTCCAGACCGAGCCGAAGAGGTCTTCGGTGGCATAGGCGGCGAGCGCCGGAGCCACCGCATCGGCGGCGGCAGGAAGGGTTCGGGCCAGGTCCTGTGCCGAGGCGGCGGTACTGGCGAGAGCGAAGGCGGAGGCAATGATCTGGGTCTTCATGGGAGCATCCTTAATATCGGTGATTTGGCGATCAGGCGGGGACCGGTCACACCGGTCTCCAGTTGCAGGCGTTCGGATTCAGCTTCCGTAGTCCTCGTCGGAAACCAACTCCCCCCAGGTTACGGCAGAGCCGTCCTGAACCGCCTGAATCGCGTAATGGGTGACCGAGGTGCTTTTCGTCGCGCCATGCCAGTGGTTTACGCCCGCTGGGGCGAACACCACATCGCCGGTGCGCATCACCTGTTTGGCGTGACCTTCTTCCTGATACCACCCGGTCCCCGCCGTCACGACGAGGTATTGCCCCACCGGATGCCTGTGCCAGGCCGAACGCGCACCGGGCAGGAAGGTCACTTCACCTGCGCTGACATCGTTCATGTCGGGGGCGAACACCGGTGCGACAAAAACTGTTCCGGTGAAGGTGTCCGGACTGCCCATCTGGCCGCCTCGCTCCAGGGCCGTGGACTGTGTCATCTGCTGGGCGAGGACCGCGGGCGCGGCGAGGCTCAGGGCAAGTGCTGCAAATGTCGTCTTCATTGGGGTGTCTCCATAATCGGTGCAAAAACAACGAGACCTGCCCCCGCGCGCGAGGGCAGGTCCGGGGCCTTAGGTGAGGTGACCTTCGAAGAACGCCTGAAGGCGGTCGAAGGGGATGATGTCCTTCTGGTCGTAGAGATCGCAGTGATCCGCGCCGTCGATGATCACCAGCTCTTTGGGGTCGCGCGCCGCCGCGTAGGCGTCTTCGCTGAAGTAGCGGGAATGCGCCTCGGACCCGGCGATGATCAGTGCCGGGCGCGGCGAGATCTCATGGATGTAGGTGAGCTGCGGCATGTTCATGAAGGACATGGCCGAGGTGACGTTCCAGCCGCCGTTCGAATTCAGGGAACGCGCGTGATAGCCGCGGTCCGTCTTGTAATAGGCGTGATACATGGCGATCACCGGGTTATCGATGCCGTCCAGCGTGTCCGGCAGACCACCGGCCAGCTTCGGAGCCCCCTCCGAGGCGGCGTCTTCCCAGCGTTGCAGGCTCATGGCCGTCAGCGCCTCGGTGCGATCCTCCTCGGTCATCGCATCGAAATAGCCGCGGGCGTTCACCCGGCTCATGTCGTACATCGAGGTCACCGCCACCGCCCTGACCCGCTTGTCGGGGGCGGCTGCGTTCAGCGCCATGCCGCCAAAGCCACAGATGCCGATCATACCGATACGGTCGCGGTCCACCACGTCCTGCAACCCGAGGAAATCGACTGCCGCCATGAAGTCCTCGGTGTTGATGTCGGGCGATGCAACGTAGCGCGGGGCTCCGCCGCTTTCGCCGATGTAGGAGGGATCGAACGCCACGGCGGCAAAGCCGCGCTCGGCCATTTCCTGGGCATAGAGGCCCGCGGCCTGCTCCTTGACGGCGCCAAAGGGGCCGGCGACAGCAAGCGCGGGAAGGGGCGCCTCGCCACGGTCTTTCGGCAGATAGAGATCGCCCACCAGCGCGATGCCGTAGCGGTTGGTGAAGCTCACTTTGCGGTGGTCGACGCGGTCGCTCTGCGGGAAAGTTTTATCCCACTCGGTGCTCGCCTGCGCCAGTGCGGCCTCGGCGCTCAGCGATGCCATGCTAAGCGCGGCAGCGCCTGCTCCGGCAGTCAGCAGCAGCTCTCGGCGGGCGGGGTCTTGGGGATCGGTCGGGGAGATTGGGGTGGTCATGTCGGAAACTCCGGTTCGAATGTGTCGTCTGCCCCCAATCTGGACCTGCATCCGGAGCTGGATAAGGTCACCCTGCCTTATCGGTTCCATGAACTGAATTCATGCTAGAGCGGTGTTTTTCCTTTGCACCGCGCTATTCTTTGCCCCAGACAACCGCGAACTACAGCAGGAGCGCGCCATGGACCGTGAAATGCTCGGCGATCTGTCGACTCTTCTCGCCGTCACCGAAGAGGGCAATTTCACCCGCGCCGGACACCGCCTCGGCGTGTCCCAATCCGCCGTCAGTCACACGATCCGGCGGCTGGAGGACAAGATCGGCGTGCGATTGCTGAACCGCAGCGCGCGCAAGGTGACCCCCACCGACGCGGGTGAGCGGCTTCTCGAAACGCTGCGCCCAAGCTTCCGGCACCTTGACAACAGGATCGAGGAAATCCGCACCCTGGGCGAACGCCCCTCGGGGCTGGTGCGGGTGACCTCCAGCGTGCCAGCCACGCGCGATATCCTCTGGCCGGTGGCCTCGCAGCTGGTGCGCGACTATCCCGACGTCCGCATCGAGATCAGCAGCGAGGGTCGCCTTTCTGACCTCGCCGAAGACCGTTTTGACTGCGCGATCCGGCTCGGAGAGCATCTCAGCCCCGACATGATCGCGGTCCCCGTCGGGCCACAGTTGGAAATGGCAGCGGTTGCCAGTATCGACTACCTCGCGCGGCGTGGCACCCCACGCCACCCCGACGATCTCGATGCCCATGACTGCATCCTGATGCGGCACCGCTCCGATGGGCCAGTCTATGACTGGGAATTTGAGCTCGCGGGCGTTGAGGTGGTGAAAAAGTTGACCGGTCCTTTCATCCTGAACGACCCCGGCCTCGTGATGGAAGCGGTGCGGGCGGGTCACGGGGTTGGCTACCTGCCGCTGCCGGAAGTCCGCGCGGACCTCGACACCGGACGTGTCCACCGTGTCCTCGCCAACTTCTGCCCGCCCTTCGACGGCTACCACCTGTGCTACATGGGGCGGCGAAATCTTAGCTCGGCTCTACGGCTTTTGATCGACCGGCTGCGCTCGGCAAGATCATGACATGCGTTCATGGAGGTGTGCTTCGGGTCACCAGAAGATGACGCCGTCGTTTGACTTAATCCGAGGCTGCACCACCGATGCGCTGCTCGCTGGCCGCACTGGCACTTAAGGGACATTCTTGCAAATCAAGCCGCCTGATCTGTCGACCCATCGTCGAAAAAGGGCTTGGAGGGGCCTTGCGGCGGCGCAGAAAATCCCAGCTTAGGTCCGCTCCTAATGCCGGCTTTTTACCTTTGTTGGATGGTCGGATTGTCGTCGCAGTTAAAATCCGTATTCAGCGCGTTGGCCGTCTCCTCTCAGCCTCAAGCGTGACGGAGACCGGACCTTCCCGTGACCTTTCCCCGAGGTTAGGGCCGGTTTGACCTGGAATCTTCCGGTTGGGTTTGAGTGTTTAGCGGCAGCGTGGAAACCGCAAGAGTCGCAAGCGCTGGCGCGGCGGTTTTCATCAGGAACTCCGTTGGGGATAGGTATCCGAGCGCCGAATGTGGGCGCTTGGTGTTGTAGTGATTTCGCCATCGTCCGATTTCATCGCGGGCATGGCGCAGGGATCGGAACCAATGCAAGTTCAGGCACTCACCTCGGAACTTGCCGTTGAAACTCTCCACGAAGGCGTTCTGCACCGGCTTCAGGGAGCTTCCTCCTTCATCCATTCAAAGGTGGAAATCTCCAGTTCGCAATGGCCCGGATACCGGGGGGGAAGGTCAGCCGCACTGAAGTGGACCTCCGCTGGACGTGTCGCGATGTCATGCTGCTCCTTCGATTGCATTTATAGCAGCCAAGGAGACGAGCGATGGGAACGAAACGGACGGGCGCATTCCGCGTTGATGCGGTGCGGATCGCGTTGGCAAGCGGGCTAACAAGCAAGCAGGTTGCATCTGAATTAGGTGTTGGTCTACCGAATCTACAGCGAAGAGGGGCTGACTGTGCGCAAGCGAGGCGGCCGAAAACGCGCGACTGGAACGAGGACCCCCATGACGATCTCGAAAGGGTCCGATCAACGATGGTCACTGTGTTTTGGAGGTTGAGGCTGTTGCGAACTAAAGAAGCCGCCCATTTGGCGGCTGTAACGTCTTTATATTTATATGTAATTTGGTTGCGGGAGTAGGATTTGAACCTACGACCTTCAGGTTATGAGCCTGACGAGCTACCTGGCTGCTCCATCCCGCGGTGTTTGTTTTTGTGTTTTGTTTAGAGAGTTTTTTGTTTTTGGGGTGA